>CAZDVO010000090.1:0-1515 GCA_964508905.1 uncultured bacterium | reverse complement strand
TCCGCCACAACAGCGGCACCGCGAACGGGCCCACCGCTAAAAGCATGAAAACCACGTAGATGACGTTCTCCCCTCTGAACGTGCGTGCCTTACCCGAGCCGGTCTGCCAGGCATCCACGGCGGCCGGAAGCGCGATGGCCGCATAGATCCCGTTCAGCAACACGACCGAAATGGGCGTCGGCCCGGCGCACAGCCCGATCAGAACCCCGGCACTCATACAGAGTAAGGTCCAACCCGTGGCCCGATCTCCCAAATAAAGTTGCCCAGCGCCGGGAAGCAATAAGGAATAGAGAGCCGCAAAAAACCGGCTTTTCATGCGGGGAGAGCCGGAGTCGAAGAACGCGTGACTCCCGGAGTTTCACTAACGACTGGCGGATGGGGATCCCCTTCCGGAGTGATCCTTTTCTCGAGAAGCGTCCCGCGGCGATCGATCTGGAAGACCTGGGGCTCCCCGTCTTTTTGATCAAGGATCGCCCGGTAATAATCCTTCCAGCTATCGAGGAGAATATCGTTCTGCTTCAAAAGCACATCACCGGGAAGCAATCCCTGCCGTTCCGCGGGAGATCCTTCCCGAACGGCCGCCACTTTGAAACGAAGCGTCTCCGGATCCCTCTCGGCATGGAATCCCAGACGAGGCGCATCCGGGTTCAAATAGAAAATGCTCACCGGCAACTCGTGCTCACCGTCCTTGCGGCTCACGGTGAACTTCTTGAGCGCCACCCCGGGGATATTCAAAAAGAAGTCAAAAAGATTTCCGGGCGTGACCTCCCGGCCATCGATCTTCAAAAGCACGTCTCCGTTCCGGAGCCCCTGTTCGTAAGCCAGCGAAGTCTTGTCCGCTTCGGTCACAAAATAATGCACGGTCTCATCGTCATAGTGAAGATTGCAGCCCAGGATCACGCTTTTCATCACAGGATATTTTTTATCGATAATGCGCTGGTAAATACGCGCCCCGAGCAGCGCTTCGAACTCTCCCCGGGATTTGTCTCTCGAACGGATCCCCCGGGAGGAAAAACCGGTCTTTCTTTTGAAGTAGGCTTTGATCCCGACCACGGTCATCGTCGGATCTTTTTCGACAACACCGATCTCGAGCGCGCAGAACCCCGTCGAGGAAATGGCGGGGGCTTTCGCCCAAGCCTTATATTCTTTTTTAAAGAGAGGAAAACTGGCGGTCTGGATATAACCGCGAGATTTGTCGGCCTCCGCGACCGGGATCTTTTCGTTCTCCAGTGTCGCGAGCGTTGCTTCCCACACATCATCCAGCCCACCGGGCAGGGGGAACGAGCGGCCTTCGGACTTCGAAGAAGAGATGGAGAATCCGGAGGTAACCAGAAATAAAAAGAGCAGGCCGCAGCATTGCCACGGCCTGCCCTTCTTGAAAGATACGAACACGTTCAACGAATTACCGGGCGGCCTGAGTGCCCTTCATGGCCACTTCCGGACCCGACGGTGCTTTCATGTAAGCATCCGAAGCGCTCCAGATATGGTTGAACATCAGGATCCCGATACCGATCC
>CAZDVO010000089.1:0-1533 GCA_964508905.1 uncultured bacterium | reverse complement strand
CTGGTAAATGAGGATCCCTTTTCCGATGTTCTTTTTTTCTCGCGATGAAAAAAAAAGGATCCTGGCGTCGGTCCAGACCGCGGAGAAGAACACCTCTGGTGAGATCCGGATCCATTTGGAATATAAGACCCAGGGACCCGTTTACGGCCATGCGCAAAAGGTTTTTCAGCGGATCGGGATGACCAAGACCGATCAGCGGAACGGCGTCATGATCTATTTGGCGACGCACGACAAAAAATTCGCAGTGTTAGGGGATGTGGGGATCAACGAGAAGGTCCCCGACGGTTTTTGGAACGATGTGGTCGAGATCATGCAGACGCATTTTAAGCAGGATCAGTTCGCCGAGGGGATCTCGGGAGCCGTGATCCGGATCGGCGAGAAGCTCAAAGCCTATTTCCCTTGCCAGGCCGATGATCAGAACGAATTGCCGGACGGTATTTCCTACTGAGCATGGATATTCACGATGCCTGGGAAAAAGCGCTGAAGCGCACGGAGATCATCCGGCCTCGCGTTCAACCGCTGGCGACGTTCGAGGCGACGCAGATCCCGTATGTCTTTTTGGCGGAGTCGGCCGTCAATCACGGGGACACGGTCGTGAGAAAAGGCGAAGTGACGGTGGACAAGCCCTCCATCATTCTGCCGCCGCATCTGCCTCAATTTGAAGGTTTTGAGTTCGAGAAGCAGTTCTCCGGCGTTGAGGATTATCTGACGACCTTTCTTCTGGTCCGAGGGATCCGCTTCCCTTCGATGAAATATGAGAATAAAATAGCCTCGCTCGATATTCGTGAGGAAAGTCTTTCCAGGTCGGTGACGTTCTTTTCCCAGGAGATGCAGCGTCAGGAGAATGTTTCAACCGGGCTTGTGATCGGGCCGGAGGATTGCTGGCAATTCTCGGTGTTGATCTTTATTTGCGGGCAGATCACTCGCTCGGCGGAAGGCGATATCCGGAAATTATTTGACCGGTTTAAAGATCCGGGGCATTGAAATCAGGCCATTCTTTTGCGAGGGGTTATGAACAAAGATTACGCCTCATTTTTGAGTTCCGCGTGCGGCAAGATATGGAAAAAGGTCGGGGCCAAGCGTCGCGCCGGCGTTACGACCCCGCTTTTCTCGCTCTATTCCAAAAAAAGCATCGGGATCGGCGAAGCCCCTGACCTCAAACTGCTTGTCGACTGGTGTCACAAGGCAGGGCTTTCCATCATTCAGCTTCTTCCTCTTAATGATGTGGGGTTCGATTTCCGTCCCTACGACGCGCAAAGCAGTATGGCGTTGGACCCGATGTACCTGGCCCTCGAACAGCTCGAAGATTGTGATCTCAAGGGGTTTGACAAGGATCTCCACGCGCTTCGCAAGAATTTCCCGACGGGGAAGGGGCCGGTCGATTACGGGATCAAGAAAGCCAAGCTCGAGCTCTTGGGCCGCATCTTCGAAAGTCCCGCGACTTCCAAGCAAAGCAAGAAGTTCCAGACCTATCTTACGGCGAACAAAAGCTGGTTGACCGATTATGCCCTCTTCAAGACACTGAAAGATGAA
>CAZDVO010000088.1:0-1560 GCA_964508905.1 uncultured bacterium | reverse complement strand
GAAAAAGATCAATGCCCCCAGCATGAATCGAACATGCAACCCTCTCCTTAGGAAGGAGATGCTCTATCCAATTGAGCTATGGGGGCACTAAATCTCAATGACCTAGTGCGGCACCGTCGAGGCTTATTGAAGGCCTTGTACGGTGACCGCGCAACCCTTACCCCCTAGCGGAATTGGCTAGTTCCAATTGCCTGCCCGCCGATGGCTGAGGCGGGAGCTATGGGGGCGTGAAATTTACAGGCGGTTCGGATCAATACTGGATCAGGGAAAAGACGTTGTGTCCCTTCAACTTTCCCCGGCCATTCAATCCCGCGAGTTCGATCACAAAAACAAGCTTTGCGACCTTGCCGCCGATACTTTGTACGAGCTTGACGGCCGCGGCCGCGGTCCCGCCGGTCGCCAAAAGATCGTCCACGATCACCACTTTCTCCCCGCGTTTGACGGCATCCTGATGGATCTCCAGGATCGCTTCGCCATACTCCAATTTGCAGGCCACCTGTTTCGTCTTGGCGGGAAGTTTTCCCTTTTTGCGGATCGGGACGAACCCCACGCCAAGCTTGGTCGCAAGCGCGGTCCCGAAAATAAAACCTCGCGACTCGATCCCCACCACGCAGGCGATCTTTTGCCCCTTCACGGAACGGGCCAGGCGGGCAATGATCTCACGGAGAGACTTTGCATCTTTAAGAAGGGGTGTGATATCGCGGAACAGGATCCCCTTCTTGGGGAAATCGGGAACGTTCCGGACCTGGGCTCGCAACAGTGTGAGGGACATGGACACTCCTTCGTCTATAAGAACCGCGGTTAATAAAAAGGGATTCTACCTGAAATGCGGCAGATAATTCTCGAACCGGTCGCCTTCAAGCTCCAGCTGGGCGCGGATCTTCTTAAGAACCACGCTCTCGATCTGGCGAATGCGCTCGCGGGTCACGTTAAAGTGACGCGCGACTTCTTCGAGAGTATGCGGATTATGATGGTCCAGGCCAAAGCGGCGGGTCATCATTTCGCGCTCCCGGTCATCGAGGATCCCGAGAAGTTTACGAACCCTCTCGCTTTTTAGAACTTCGCCGACTTGAGCATCCGGATTATGGTCTCCACTTTCTTCCAGCATGTCGATCAATTCCGCGGTGCCATCCAGACTGAGCGGTGTATTTAGCGAGCTGGGACGCCCAACGATCGTTTCGATCTCCTTGACTTTGGCCGTGGGGATCTCCAAAACCTTCGCGATCTCACGACGCGTCGGCATCCGGTTCAGGCGTTGCATGAGCGCGTCGCGCACCCGGCGCCACTTCGAGATGATGTCATACATGTAAACAGGGATACGGATCGTTTTCCCCTGATTGGAAAGCGAACGCATCATCCCCTGCTTGATCCACCAGGCCGCGTAAGTTGAGAAACGATAGCCGCGTTTCGGATCGAATTTCTCGACCGCGCGCATCAGGCCGATATTGCCTTCCTCAACAAGGTCCGAAAAGGCAAGCCCCATGTGGGCATAACGTTTCGCGAGGGCGATCACGAGCCGGAGATTGGAGCGGATCATCTGATGACGGGCCGCTTCCCCCT
>CAZDVO010000087.1:0-1595 GCA_964508905.1 uncultured bacterium | reverse complement strand
TGATGGAAGTGGCGCTGGGCGCCGGGGCCGAGGATATGACCTCGACCGATCAGGTTTTCGAAGTGACGACCGCGCCGCAGGACCTGTGGGCGGTCCGGGAAGCGATCGAAAAAGCGGGGATCAAGATCGAGAACGCGAATCTGACGATGATCCCGAAGAATCTGGTAAGCGTGTCCGCGGATACGGGCCGCAAGGTCGTGCATCTGATCGAGGCGCTCGAAGAGCATGACGATGTTCAGAACGTTTATTCCAATGCGGATATCCCGGAAGAAGTGATGAAGGAGTTAGAAGGTTGATCCCGTTCCGATACTGTTCTTTAGGGGGACAGGCCATCTTGGATGGCTTGTCCCCTTTGTTTTTTTACCAGGAGAAGACGCGATGAGAGTGCTCGGGATCGATCCCGGTACGCACCGGATGGGGTTCGGGATCCTGGATTCCAACGGGCAGAACTACAAGCTGGTGATCTGCGGCACGATCCGGGCGGCTTCCAAGGATCCGATTGCCAAGCGGCTCTTGCATCTCTTTGAATCCCTGCAGAAGAATATCGAAGGGTATCGTCCCGACGTCGTCGCGCTCGAATCTCTTTTCTTCGCCAAGGATATCCGGGCGGTGGAGCGGATCGGCGAAGCGCGGGCCTGCGCGATGCTCGCGGCTTCCAAGCAAAATCTTGAAGTGGTAGAATACGCCCCGACCGAGGTCAAGAAATCGGTGACGGGGAACGGCCGCGCGGCCAAAGAGCAGGTGCAGTTCATGGTGAAGCGGCTTTTGAACCTGAAGGAAGCCCCCGCGCTGGACGCCTCCGACGCCCTTGCAATCGCGATGTGCCACATCCATTGCGCCAAACGAAAGGTCTGAGATGTACCACTATTTAAACGGGAAGATCACGGAGAAAACACCGGCGGCGGCGATCCTGGACGTGAACGGGGTCGGTTATGAAGTGCGTATTTCCGTCAATACGTTCTCCGCGCTTCCGGACCTCGGACAGACCGTCAAACTGCTCACGCATTTCGTCGTGCGCGAAGACGCGCAGCTTCTTTACGGGTTCGCGACGGAAGATGAAAAGGAACTTTTTAAGCTGCTCCTTTCGGTATCGGGGATCGGCCCCAAGATGGCGATCACGCTCCTCTCCGGCATGACGATCCCTGAACTGAAACGCGCGATTACGGACGCTTCGACGATGGCGCTGAGTTCGATCTCCGGGATCGGGAAGAAGACGGCGGAACGCGTTATCGTGGAGCTCAAGGACAAATTGCCGCGCGAGTCGGGCAAGGATTCCAAGGATATCATTCACGACATCAACGTGTCGGACCAGATCGTGGACGACGCGATCCAGGCACTGATCGCGCTCGGGTACACGAAACAAAAGGCGAAAGACGCCGTGCAAACCATCCTGAAGGAAGGCGCGGGGAAGAAACTGACCGTCGAAGAGATCATTCGCAAGGCATTGAAACACGTTTAAAACAGCGCAATGCACAACGCGCCACGGGCAACGAAAAAGCTATTACGTCCTGCGTTGAGCGTTGCCCGTCGGGCGAGGAGTTTATGGCAGACGACAGATTGATCGACGAGGAATTCAAGCCGGAAGAGATCGATAT
>CAZDVO010000086.1:0-1598 GCA_964508905.1 uncultured bacterium | reverse complement strand
GGGGCTCTGGTGTTAAGATACGTCCTTCCAATTTGAAAATTTAAAAGGACAGGCCTATTCGTCACGAACAAGCCTGTCCTCCTTTTTAGTACGGTTCTTCGTGGTATCAAGGCAGTACTCCAATGCGGGTGCGCCTTGGGGAATGAACCCTTACGGAGTTTTAGAGGATGATGAAGCCAAAATCCTTACCGCTGAGCAGTGCCGAGAAGAAACGTTTTCTCGAGATCCTTTCCAAGTTCAAAAAAGCGCGCATCCTGGTGGTCGGTGACTTTATCCTCGACCAGTTCGTTTGGGGAAGCGTGAAGCGCATTTCTCCCGAAGCTCCGGTGCCCGTCGTCAAAGTCGAGCGTGAATCCTATATGCCGGGAGGTTCGTTGAACGTGGCCCATAATATCCGGTCGCTTCAGGGGCAGGTTTGCCCGTGCGGGGTGGTGGGACGCGATCTCTACGGCCGCATGCTCTTGAAGGTCATGAGAAAACAAGCGATCGAGACGGGGGGGATTGTCTATGATCCGACGCGTCCGACGTCACTGAAGACCCGCATCATCGCGCATTCCCAGCAAGTCGTGCGTTTCGACCGGGAAAAGGCGGATGATGTTTCCAAGGCCGATCTTCTGAAGATCCTGAAATTCGTTCGTGAAAATATCAAGCGCATGGATGTTGTGATCCTGGAAGATTATGGGAAAGGGGTGATGCAACCTTTTCTTTTGAAGGAGATCGTGCGGCTTGCCAAGAAGTTCAAGAAACCGGTCCTGGTCGATCCGAAAGAAAAGAATTTTGTGTATTACCAGGGCGTGACCTGCATTACGCCGAATCGCAGCGAAGCCTACGTTGGGTATGAGCGGACGCATGGAGCGTGCTACAAAACGCCGGAACTGGAGCAGGTCGGCTGGGGACTGATGGAAAAACTCAAGCTTCAATCCGTCCTGATCACGCTGGGTGAGGGGGGGATGGCCCTCTTTGAAAAGAACCGGAAGTTGACTCGAGTTCCGACCGCCGCGCGTGAAGTCTATGATGTTTCGGGTGCGGGGGATACGGTCATCGCGACGCTTGCGATGGCGCTTGCTTCGGGCGCGAAGATGCAGGAAGCGGCCAAGATCTCGAATCTTGCCGCAGGGATCGTGGTTGGGAAGCTCGGGACCGCGACGGTCGCTCCCGACGAACTGGCTGATGCGGTGCGAAAGGCATGAGTACGGGCGCCGTGAAGGCTCTGGGGGTTATCCCTGCGAGGTTGGGCTCCACGCGTCTTCCCGAGAAGATCCTTCGCTCCATTGGGGGCAAACCGATGATCCAGCATGTCTGGGAACGCGCCCGAAAGGCAAAAAAGCTTGAAGATGTGGTCGTGGCGACGGATGACGTCCGTATCCAGCAGTGCGTGGAAGGGTTCGGCGGTCAGGCGATCATGACCCGCAAGGACCATCCGAACGGGACCTCCCGCATCGCCGAAGTGATGACGCATTTTAAACACGAACTTGTGATCAATATTCAGGGGGACCAGCCGCTTGTGGACCCTGAGGCCCTGGATGAAATGGTCAGTATCGTTGAAAAAGATCCCGGCGTTGAAATGTTGACCCTGGCGATACGCATGATGGACCGGG
>CAZDVO010000085.1:0-1614 GCA_964508905.1 uncultured bacterium | reverse complement strand
GTACGCGCTGACGAGGGAAGAATACGAGGACCTTGCCGCTGCCGGGATCGACGGGCTGACGATTTACCAGGAGACCTATGATGAAGCGGTCTATGATCGGGTGCATCGTTCCGGTCCCAAAAAAGATTATCGATTCAGGCTGGATGCGCCCGAGCGCGCGGCTCAGGGGGGTATGCGTTCCGTGAATATCGGGGCACTCTTGGGGCTCGGCGATTGGAGGCAGGAGGCTTTCCGGATGGGGCTCCACGCGAAATATCTTCAGGACCGCTATCCGGAGGTCGAGATTGGGGCGTCGCTCCCGAGGCTCCGGCCGCATGCCGGGGAGTTTAAGGAGGTTCGGGAAGTGACCGACAGGAATATCGCCCAGATCTTGGTGGCGCTCAGGATTTTTCTGCCGCGGCTTGGGATCGCGCTTTCGACACGGGAAAGTTCCGCATTGCGGGAGAATCTTTTTCCGCTCGGCGTGACGCGCATGTCGGCCGGGTCCACGACACGCGTCGGCGGGCACACGTTGAAGCCTTTGGAAGAAGAGAATACGCCTCAGTTCGAGATTTCGGACCCCCGGAATGTCGAAGCCATGAAGACCATGCTCCTCGCTAAGGGATATCAACCCGTGATGAAAGATTGGATGCAACTCTGATGATGGATGCGTTTCGGCAGGATCTTCTCAAAAAACTCGGTGCAGCCAGGCTCGCGAAGATCGAGAAGGCCCGGGTCGGGATCGCGGGAGCGGGCGGCCTTGGGTCGAATTGTGCGGCCTGCCTCGTGCGGGTCGGGTTTCATCATCTGACGATCATCGATTTTGACAGGATCGATCCGTCGAACCTAGACCGGCAGTTCTATTTTGGGGACCAGGTCGGGATGGAAAAAGTGGAGGCCTTGAAGGCCAATCTTCTCAGGATCAACCCAACGCTCGATCTCAAGATGCTTCCTGTCAAACTCGAATCCGGGAATGTCCGCGAGATCTTCGCGGATTGCGACGTGGTGGTCGAGTGTTTGGACCGCGCGGAGGCCAAACAGATGCTTGTCGCGGGGATCCTGCCGTTAGGGAAATTCATTGTGACCGCTTCCGGGCTCGGAGGATTCGGTGCCTCGGACGAGCTTCAGGTCCATCGGTTGAAGCCTCATCTTGTTTTGATCGGGGATCTCGCGTCCGATATCGAAAAGGCGCCAGCCTTGTCGCCGCGCGTGAGCATTGCCGCAGCCAAGCAGGCGGATGCGGTACTCGAATTCGTGGTAGGGCACTGACCCATGAACGAATTCCTCCAGGCCAAGGTCTTTGCCGGGTTTTCCGGCTGGAAGTCCATCGCCTACGTCAAAGAGGTGACCCCCAAGATCCTCAAATTTGAAGTAGAGACGGCCGGGGGTGTCAGCCCTCTTAATCTTGCTTCCGTTATTTCCCGAGAGGAAAAGATGGCGTGGCAATCGTTCCAGGATGTTTTGGAGCACATGGCCGGGCTTGCTCAAGGGGCCATGCGCGGATTTTTCGGACTGGAGGTGCTTTCGGTCGATATCCAGGCGGGGATGTGCAGTTTCAATCCGAATGATTTTAGCCGCCTGCTCATCAATCATTCTAAAACGCTCGGCCCTGATCAAAAGGGGCTTATTCGCTAT
>CAZDVO010000084.1:0-1644 GCA_964508905.1 uncultured bacterium | reverse complement strand
CCCCGGGACGCAAGGTTATCTGCGGCGGCACCACCGCGAACCTGGTCGCGCAGGCGCTGGGACGCCGCGTGGAAACACAGCCGAACGGGAATTTCAAGGATGTCCCGCCTCCGGGCGCTCTCGAAGGGATCGACCTGGTCACGGAAGGGATCATCACGCTTTCAAGGACGCTGGAACTGATCAAACGGGATGCGCCACGGGTCGAACGCGAGGGGCCCGGCTCCAATGCCGCGGTCCTGCTCGCGACGGAGATGATGAAGGCGGACCATATCCGTTTCCTCGTCGGCCAGAGCATCAACCCGTATTACCAAAACCCGCTCCTCCCGAAGAACGTCTCGATCCGCACCAACCTGGTGGGCATGATCGGCAAGGTCCTGCGCAAGCAGTACCGCAAGTCCGTCGAGATCACTCTTTGCTGAACCACGCCGAGGAGGGATTCCACTTCCCGTCAAGACTGCCTCTAGAAGACTTGCCGATGGGAAACCCTAAAGTGCGCTTTAAAAAAAAGCTCCAGAGACTATGCAAAAAGACCGTTTCTTCTGATATGCATTTGACTATTCGGAAAATACTTTCTATTTTTTTGATGCTCACGGCGAGCCTATCCCTCGCGGGAGAAGATCTCTTTGCCTCGGGCCAAGACAGAACTAACTTTGGAGCTTCGGCCGCCGTCCAGGAAGCGAAGATCCGCGAACAGGCTCAAGATCAGCTATTTCAGCCTAAGGCCGCCAAGCCGGTAGCCTTCGAGGAGGAACAAGCCCCAGAAGCCCCAGCCACAGGCCCTTCTTTTTTTGTGAAAAAGATCCTCCTCGACGGGGATGTGATGCTTAAACCCGAAGAATTTGAACCGCTTCTTCAAAAGTACGAGAATCGGGAGACCCGTTTCGGAGAGATCCAGCAGTTGATCAACACCCTTGAACAACGGTTTCGCGCAAAAGGGCTTATCGCCGTAGGGTTGATCCCCCCCCAGAAAATGGAGAATCAGGAATTACACATCAGAATGGTCGTCTCGCGCATGGGAGAACTCTCCGTCGAGAATAACCGCTACTACACAAAATGGCGGACACGCTCTTACTGGAAAACACGCAAGGGAGGCATTCTCTTTTACGACAAGATACGCCAGGACGTGATGGATATGAATGAAAACCCGGACCGCATCGTAAAGCCGATCCTCCGCGCCGGCAAAGAGAAAGAAACGACCGATGTGGTATTGAACGTCCAGGACCAGTTCCCGATCCATGCGGGTTATTCTTTCGACAACCAGGGCGTTAAACTTACGGGGAAAGATCGCCAGGGATTCAACCTTCGCAATAATAACATGCTCGGGTTGGATGATACCTTTCTGATCGGCACAGCCTTCGGCAAGGCCTTCGGGGCTTTGTATCTTTATCACATAATCCCGATCTCGAATTTTGGAACAAAGTTCATCTGGTCGATCAGCCACGCTCAAGTCAATCCCAAAAAAGAGTATTCGATCTACGGGATCAACGGGACTTCCGAGACCTACAGCCTGGCCCTGCAACAACGTGTGATCCGCACGGAAAAGTATTCCGGCCATATCCAGCTTGGTTTTGATTTTAAGGAAAAGCACACAAGGACCCAGAGCGTGACCACGGCTTGGGATAAGGAACGGGTCATATCACTTCG
>CAZDVO010000083.1:0-1732 GCA_964508905.1 uncultured bacterium | reverse complement strand
CCCCCGCTGGTCATTTTGTCCGCTTTTATTTATATCGAAAAAATGATGAAGGCGCAGGAAAAAACGACCGGGTTTGAAAAAACGCCGAGCTCGCCCGGCAGATGGATCCATCCAAAGTATCCGCACAGCCCCAAGAGCCCCACGGTCAAATACAAACTGACCCCTGCGGACCACCCGGCCAGGGTCAGGATCCCCATTTCTTTGGAGGCATCCGCTAAAAATCTCTGCGCGGCCGTTTGTATCCCGTCCAAGCCCCAGACGATCATGCGCCTTCTCCTAAAGAAAGCTTCCTAGAAAGGAGGGTTTCCTAGTTTCCCCGAGGATCACTTTCATACGCCGGTTCGTACATCTGATCTTGAAGATAGGCACGAAGATCCTTCGGTTTCGGACCCTCCGCCAGCCCTTCCCGATACGCGACCTCCGCGACCGCTTCCGCGATCGTGAGCGAAACCTTGCGGATCTCCTTCAAGGGCGGGTAAAGACTTCCCAAAGCAAGGTCGCACTCCTCAACGCAGGAAGCCAAAGCCTTGGCCGCGGCAAGGAACATTTCATCCGGCACCCGGGCAGAGCGGGAGGCCGTGATCCCGAGTCCCATCCCCGGGAAAATATAAGCATTATTGCTCTGCCCCGGCGTAAGCTGACGGCCCTCATAATTGACGGGAGGAAAAGGACTTCCGCTGGCAAAAAGCGCCCGCCCCTGCGTGTAGCGGTAAGCTTCTTCGGCGGTACATTCGGAAAGACTGGTAGGGTTCGACATGGCAAAGATCACGGGGCGATCATTGATCTGCGCCATAGCCTGAAGTACTTCCTGCGTAAAGACCCCATGCCTTCCGGCCGCGCCGATCAGCGTTGTCGGCCTCAAAGCCCGGACAGCCTCGAGACAATCTTTCACCTGAGGACCTTCGACGGCAAAATATCTTTTCTTTTCATCCAGATCCGTGCGGGTCGACACGACAAGCCCTTTGGAATCCATAAAGGCACAGCGGCTCCGGGCCTCAGCCTCGCTCAACCCCTCCTGCATCATCGCGGCAACGACCAGATGTCCCGTCCCAAGACCGGCCTCTCCCGCGCCGACAAAGAGAATGCGTTGGTCTTTTAGCCCGCCCCCAAGAACCCGGGTTGCGGCATAAAGGCCCGCTAAAGCAACACTCGCCGTCCCCTGGATGTCATCGTTAAAAACGCACGCGCGATCCCGGTATTTGTTCAGAAGCCGGAACGCGTTGGCGTTCGCAAAGTCTTCGAATTGGACGAGCACATGCGGAAAAACCTCGACGGCCGCGTTCACGAACTCTTCGATGAACGCATCATAGGCCTCTCCCCGCAGACGCGGGTGCGGAGCCCCAATGTAAAGCGGGTCCTTCAAACGGGCTTCATTGTTCGTCCCGACATCCAACGTGACGGGAAGACAGTATTGCGGATGGATCCCCGCGCAAGCGGTGTAGAGCATGAGTTTTCCCACCGGGATCCCCATCCCATCCACGCCAAGATCCCCCAGTCCCAGGATCCTCTCTCCATCCGTCACCACGATCACCCGCACATCCTTGTACGGCCACGATTGAAGGATCTTTCGGATCTGGCCCCGATATTCCGAAGCGATAAAAAGTCCCTGCAGACTGCTCCGGAAAATATGCCCATACTCCAGGCAGGCCTGGCCCACCGTGGGGGTGTAGACGATCGGCATCAGTTCCCGAAGGTTCTCAAGCAACACCCGGTAAAAGAGCGTTTTATTCCG
>CAZDVO010000082.1:0-1767 GCA_964508905.1 uncultured bacterium | reverse complement strand
TCGAGGCCAAACTGCTGAACGGTCTTCCGCATCAGGTCCGTATAGCGGTGTTTCCCGCGGCCTTCGGACCCGACGATCCAAACCTCAAAATGCGAGATCCGGCTTCGCAGTAAATGCACGGCCTTCAGAAATTCCACTTGCCCCTTGGCGGGCGAAAAACGGCCGATATGGATGATCCGGAGGGGGCCTTTGTGCTTTTCGAATTTCGCGAAGGAAAAAGTGAATTGGGAGAGATCCACGCCGCGCGGGACCAACCGGATGCGATCGGGAGGAACATTGAACTCGTCGATCATGCGGCGGCCGATCGCGTGCGAAGCCACAATGACGCGTTTGCCCCACCCCATGACAAAACTCAACGGATGCACCGAATAGTGCCCGTGACAGGTCGTAATGAACGGGATCCCCGCCTTGCGCGCGGCGAGCCAGCCCAGCCACGCCGGGACCCGGCTGCGCCCGTGAATGATGTCCACACGTTCGCGCTGAATGATCTTCACCAGTTCTTCGACAAGAAAAAGCCCTGCCAGGGATTTTTGATGCACCGGCAATCCGTAATGAGGGATCCCCATTTTCTGAAGTTCGGCCACAAGCGAGCCTCCGGAGGAGACCACCACCGTCTCATGCCCCTCCTTTTTCATGGCCCTCGCCAGATCCACGACCCCGCGCTCTGTACCGCCCAGTTCGAGCGCCGGTAAAAGCTGCATCACTTTCATCCCGTTAGAGATGCCTTGTAGCACCTCTCCTCCGATTTAGGATTGCTTAAAATTCCATACGAAAAAAAAACCAATTTGATCATAAAAACGTTTTCAAAGAATTTCCTGTCTCTAACGGGATTCATATCAGTCCTCCAAGCCTTTCACTGAGCGCATCCTTTTCCCGCTGCAAGGCCGGAAATGCCGGCTTCCTGAAAAGTTCCGTAATGTTCTTTTCAAGATCCGCGAGACCGCTCACGGTCACAAGCCCCCGGTGGTTCAGGATCTGATGAAAACGATAATGCTTTTCAGGCAATTCACCATCCCCCAGACTGAGCACGATCACGCGCTTCCCGGTCCCGACCGCCTCCGAGATCATCGCAAGGCTATCTTCCGTCACGATCAAAAGATCCGCAAGCCCCATCATCCCGCCCGCCGCGTAGGGAGGGTTCTCTTCGTTAGCGATAACCAAAAGATGACAGAGCGGCTGCCCGGCCAACATACTCTTCAGAAAACGCTCCACCGGTGCCGTGGTCCTCCGCGAGGTCGTCAGCATAAAACCTCCTGCCGCCGTTCCAACCCGCTTGAGGATCGAACAAAGTTTCTCCATATCGGAAACGGTCAGGTCGTAGTCCCGGGTCGCGCCGCCAAGGAACACGGCGATCTTCGGCCGAACGTTCTCGCCGAGTTTCTCGCGAAGCACTTGAACCTCCGCCGCACGGTCCTGGGTCCTGTAACCGCTCGGCATGATCACGGAACGGAACGCCCCCCGGGGCACACGGCCTCCGTCGTGGGCGGGAACGATCGCAAGATCGTATCGCGCCCAGGCGTACGGCGAGGGAGGATTCATGATCACGATCTTCTTCGCGCCCGTTTCCTGAGCGAGAAGCATCTGGACCGGCGCAAGCCCCGACCCGGCCGCGATGATGAAATCCGCGTTCACCTGCTCCAACGCCTGCTGGGTTTCCGAGGTTAAAAAAGGCGCCATCCAGTGGAGCCGACCCTGGATCCAGGGTCTCATCAAAAAGGCCAGTGCAAAAAGCGCCGCCCGGTGAAAAGGCGAACGGTATTCGACATG
>CAZDVO010000081.1:0-1892 GCA_964508905.1 uncultured bacterium | reverse complement strand
GATAATTCTCGAACCGGTCGCCTTCAAGCTCCAGTTGGGCACGGATCTTCTTAAGGACCACGCCCTCGATCTGGCGGATACGCTCACGGGTCACATTAAAGTGGCGCGCGACCTCTTCAAGAGTATGCGGGTTATGATGGTCCAGGCCGAAGCGGCGGGTCATCATTTCGCGCTCCCGCTCATCGAGGACCCCGAGCAGTTTACGGACCCTCTCGCTTTTGAGCACTTCGCCGACCTGAGCATCCGGGTTGTGATCTCCGCTCTCTTCGAGCATGTCGATCAATTCCGCGGTGCCATCCAAACTGAGCGGCGTATTGAGCGAGCTGGGCCGCCCGACGATCGTTTCGATCTCCTTGACCTTGGCGGTGGGGATCTCCAGGACCTTCGCGATCTCACGGCGCGTCGGCATCCGGTTCAGACGCTGCATGAGCGCGTCGCGCACCCGGCGCCACTTCGAGATAATGTCATACATATAAACAGGGATACGGATCGTTTTCCCCTGATTAGAAAGCGAACGCATCATGCCCTGCTTGATCCACCAGGCCGCGTAAGTTGAAAACCGGTAACCGCGTTTCGGATCGAATTTTTCGACGGCGCGCATGAGCCCGATATTGCCTTCCTCGACGAGATCCGAAAAGGCAAGCCCCATATGGGCATAGCGCTTTGCGAGCGCGATCACGAGCCGGAGATTGGAGCGGATCATCTGATGACGGGCCGCTTCCCCCTCTGCCCCGCCGGCCTGGATCTTGACGGCGAGAGAAATTTCTTCTTCGGGTTTCAAAAGCGGGATATGTTCGATCTGATCCAGATAGATCCGCATGGAAGTCCGGTCCAGCGTCTGATCGAGCGCTTCATCCGCGTGCGGATCTACTTCTTCATCTTCACGTTCCCGTTTGCGGCGGTCGACACCGGTTTCGACCTTCAAGATGCTTTCCGCTTCCTTTTGCAGTTCTTTCTCGCGGAGCAAGAGCGCTTCGGTTTCATCCGCCGCGCGAAGTTTGGAAACGCGGGAGGAATCCTTGGGAACAGAAGCAGAACGGGAACGCTTGGAGCGCCCCCGTTCTGCTTTTTTCGAGGAACAACGAGACTTCGCCCCGCGAGCGGGACGGGCCTTCTTTTTTTTCGTTTTTTTGCCTGCCATAGGATCAGGGGTCCTTGGCCCCGCCCGAAGGCGGGGCCAAGGGAAAACTCCTAGTGAACGCGGCTTATTTCTTCTGCTTCAGCACCGCTTGCGCCGCCGCGAGTCTCGCGATCGGAACGCGGTATGGAGAGCAGCTGACGTAGTTCATCCCGACCTTGTTGCAGAAAGCGACCGAGCTCGGGTCACCGCCATGTTCGCCGCAAATACCGATCTTCAGGTCCTTCTTCGTTTTACGGCCTTTTTCCACGGCGAGTTGAATCAAAGAGCCCACGCCTTCTTCATCGATCGTCTGGAACACGTCCTTCTCGAAGATCCCCTGATCGAGATACGCGCCCATGAAAGCGCCCGAATCGTCACGGGAGAAACCGAGGGTCATCTGTGTCAGATCGTTCGTGCCGAACGAAAAGAATTCGGCGATCTCGGCCACGCGGTCCGCGGTCAGCGCGGCGCGCGGGACTTCGATCATGGTCCCGATCATGTACTCGACCTTGGTCCCCTTCTCCGCGAAGACCTTGTTGATGGTCGCGACAGAAAGGTCCTTCAGGATCTCGAGTTCCTTCTTGGTCCCCACGAGCGGGATCATGATCTCGGGAATGATCTTCATGCCCTTCTTCTTGAGATTGCAAGCCGCTTCGATGATCGCGCGGACCTGCATGGCGTAGATCTCGGGATACGTGATCGCAAGACGGCAGCCGCGAGGTCCGGGCGTCGGGGTGACTTCATGGAGCGCTGAAACCTGCTGTTTGGCCAC
>CAZDVO010000080.1:0-2069 GCA_964508905.1 uncultured bacterium | reverse complement strand
ACCTTGCGATGCGTGCCGATCTTGCGCGCGAGATATTCCACGAACGGGGTCTTCCCCGTCCCGCCCCACGTCAGATTACCAACACTGATCACCGGATACGGAAGCCGCTTGCGCGGAAGAATCTTCTTTTCATAAAGCCAGCGAAAGACGCTAACCCCGCGCTCATACCCCCACGCGGCAACCTCGAGGATCCCGCCCAAAAAACCGCTGAGCGCACCCGTCTGTTTGTCTTCTGCGAGAAGCCGAAAATAATTCTTCATTCCATCCATACTGCCTGATCCTTTCTGTCCCGCGCTTCATCAGCGAAGAGCGGCCCGGGAGCACCGGCTGGCTAGGAACGTCAGGACCCACCCGGCCTGGCGTTTGCTGGCACCCCGTAAACGGTTAATGATCCCGAAAGCTTTTTCGCCCATTTCATGACGCCGGCCCTCGGTCGCAAGGAGCTCCGCCGCCGCGGACGACAGTTCGTCCGGGGCCGAGATCCTGAGAGCGCCACCATCATGATCGAGCTGGTGGTAGATCTTGTGAAAGTTAAAAACATGCGGCCCATGGATGACCGCCTTACTGAAACGCGCGGGCTCGATCGGATTCTGACCCCCGTGAGGGATCAGGCTTCCGCCCATGAACACGAGATCCGCGATCCCATACAGATTCCTGAGCACACCCAACTGGTCCAGCACCCAAACATCCGGCACCGGGCCTTCTTGCCTCTTCGTTGATAGACCCACACTAATACTTTCCTGCTCCACGGCTTTTAAAAGTCCGCGCGAACGCTCGATATGCCGCGGCGCGAGGATCAACTTGAGCGTCCGGAACCGCTCGCGCAACGTTTTGAAAGCCTGCAGGATCACTGTTTCTTCTCCCGGATGCGTGCTTCCGGCGATCCACACAAGATCATCCGGCGCGTAACCCCACGCTTGGCGCATCCCCGCCGCGTCCACCGCGCTGGAGACCGCCCAATCCGCCTGGTCGAATTTCATATTGCCCATATCCCGCACCGATTCTTCCAGGATCCCGAGCTTACGAAAACGCGCCGCGTCTTCCTCCGACTGGGCGAGCACAAAATCAAGCTTCCCCCAAAGCGGCGTAAAAAGCCACGGCACGATCCTGTATTTCTTAAAAGACCTTTCCGAAAGCCGCGCGTTGATCACCCCGACGGGGATCTCCCGCCGCTTGGCCTCCGTCAAAAGATTGGGCCAGATCTCCGTCTCCACCAGCAACACGCAGACCGGCTTCAAAAGATCGAAGAACCGCTTCACGACCGTCGTCAGGTCGAACGGAAAGTAGCAAACATGGATCCGGTCACTCGCGAACTTTTTCGCGAGCCTCTGCCCCGTCGGCGTCACAGTGGTCAACACCAGATCGCAATCCGGAGCCGCGGCGAGCCACTCTTCGATGAATTTCTCCACAGCCATCACTTCCCCCACGCTCACGGCATGGAGCCACACGATCTTTTTCCCGGAGAACTTCGCGGCCCAATCGGCTGGGAAGATCCCACGGCGTTCCCGCCACAGAGCCTTCGGATCTTCCGCCTGGCGCAACTTCATCAAAAAAACAGGGGCATAGCAGGTGGCGAAGACCCCGAACGCCAGATTGTAGAGAAAAGTTCTCATCATGACATCAGGCTCGCGGATGCGCGGCGACGTAGGCGTCCTTGAGACGCTGTGTCGTCACATGGGTGTAGATCTGCGTGGTCGAAAGGTTCGCGTGGCCAAGAAGCTCCTGAACGCTCCGGAGATCCGCACCGCGATCAAGCATATGCGTCGCGAAGGAATGACGGAACGTGTGAGGCGAGATCTCTTTCCCGAGCCCCGTCCGCTTTACATACTTCAGGATCATGCGGCGAACACTCCGGTCGGTGAGACGGCTCCCGACCCGGCTGATAAAAAGCGGTTTTTTGAGCGTATTCGCGACTTCCTTCGGCGCCTTCATGTCCAGATACGCCCGCAGGCTGTTGAGCGCGGTCTGCCCCACGGGAACGATCCTCTCTTTTTTACCCTTGCCTCGGACGCGAACCAGCCCGCCGAAAAAATCCAGATCATCATGATTAAGCCCCGCGAGTTCGCTCA
>CAZDVO010000079.1:0-2129 GCA_964508905.1 uncultured bacterium | reverse complement strand
AGCACTGTTTGATCGCGGAGAACCCGGCCAGAGAAAAACTCCCGGAAGAGGTGGAAGGAAAGGGACGCACCATGAGTTCGGCTTCCCGTCGGGCGACGATCCCGTACACTGCACTCGGGACCCCGACCGTCACAAGCCCGGCCCCGGCCCGAAGAGCACCCATGCCGGCCAGATGCGCCGCGCCGGTCATACCCCGGGAACCGGCAAGAATGAGCACGCGACCAAAATCGCCTTTGTGCGCGGCAACGGGACGTTTGAGTTTTTGGGCAAGCGACCGGATATTCATTTTTTGAAAGTGGTAAGTTGTAAGTGTTAAGCGGGAAGGCCAAAGCGGATCTTCTCTTACCGCTTACGACTTAGGACTTACCCCTCGTGATGAGCTTCTTCATTTCCTGCACGGCCCGGGAAAGTCCGACGAAGACCGCGCGACTGATGATGGAGTGACCAATATTGAATTCGACGATTTCAGGCATGGCAAGCAGCGGGAAAAGGTTCTCGTAATTGAGGCCGTGCCCGGCATGGATCTTAAGACCCAGTTGCTGCCCCAGAGACGCCGCCTGGCGGATACGATACAGCTCTTTTTCTTTGCGCCGTCCGGCGGCGTTCGCGTAAGACCCGGTGTGGATCTCGATCGCGTAAGCACCCAACCGCGCGGCTTCACGCACTTGAGCCTCGACCGGATCGATAAAAAGGCTGACCTCGACTTGCTTGGCCGCGAGGGATTCGACCGTCCGCGCCAGAGGGGCCCTCTTGGAGAAAAGGTCGAGACCGCCTTCGGTCGTCAGCTCTTTCCGCTTCTCGGGAACAAGGCACGCCTTTTCGGGACGGGCCCGCAACGCGATCTTCAGGATCTCGGGAGACACCGCCATCTCCAGGTTGAGCGGTACATAGATCTTCTCCATCAATTCAAACACATCCGCGTCCTGGATATGCCGTCGGTCTTCGCGCAAATGCACGGTGAGGCTATCCGCGCCGCCCTTCTCGGCCTCCAGGGCCGCCTCCAAGACGGATGGTTCCACGCCGAGACGCGCCTGCCGCAGGGTCGCCACATGATCGATATTCACACCCAGTTTGGGAGAAGTGAGGTCTTTTTTCATCACGGATCAATCTGTCAAGGAGCGGATCGCCACTTTGATCTTGATCGGCTCCTTATCTTTTAAACTCACGTTTTCAGGAAGAACCAGTTGCAGAGGGAGTTCGTAATCCCCTTTTTTGAGAGTAGCAAGATCCACATAGGCAAGCAAGGACTCCGGAGCCAGTTTCTCGAGATAGATCTTGGACCCTTTAAGGATGAACGAAACCTTGTCCGGGCTCAGATCGACCACCCCACCGGAGGTCGGGGCTCTCAAGATCTTGATCGGAACGTCCTTGAATTCCTTCTCGCCGAATTCCTCCCGAATGGGGATATAAACATCCACGAGGGACTCACTCATCGACTTGACGTTTGGGGGAAGTTGGACCTCGACCGTCCGGTGAAAGGAACGGATCCTCCCGACCAGATCGATCGGCTCCGTCTTGGCGGACTTCATCTGCTCGAGAACGCCCTTCGGGCCCTGCGCCAGGATCGCGTTCGGGTCCATGCGCAATTCGTCAGTCAGCAATTTATAACCGATCGCCGGTTCCCCGACAAAATCAGCTTGAAGCTCGAGTTTTTGAACGATCAACTCGTCCAATTTCACCGTCACCACTTCCGGAACGATCTTGACCACCCGGATCTGAAAACTCGGCAGCCGTATCTCCGAAGGTTCGATCCGGAAAGAATACTCTCCCGCACTCTTGATCTCCGCCCCCACCTTGTGCACCGCCTGGATATCCTGGCTTGCAAGGTTCACGATCAGCGCTCGAGGCGCGGAGAGCGTGACCTGGACCGAACGCGTCGAAAGCTCCGAGATGGTCATCTGCGCGTTTTCCATCTGGATCTTGAGCGGGATCACACGCGTCACCTCGATATTCTCTTCCCCGACGGCGTAATACCAAGTCCCGATCGCGAGCACCAGCGAAATGACCTTGAGAGCCCAATTGCGCTTCAACCACCGTATCATAGTTTCGGGTTCTTTCCGTGGAATTGAAAAAGTTTTCGGTTCTTTTCGATAAAATCAGCAAAAACGTTCTTATTGTCCGCAGGCTTA
>CAZDVO010000078.1:0-2132 GCA_964508905.1 uncultured bacterium | reverse complement strand
TGCCGGAGCCGGGGACCTTTCCGGAGCTTCTCGACATGTTCTCGGCGTTCTTCGGACTCACCCCCGAGATCGCGCGGTATGTGCGCGAACGCGTTCAGAAGTTCCATCCCGAACGGCTGCTTCTGCCCGCCGCTTAAGTCCCGCCTCTAAATTCAAAACAAAAACAATCACTCAATAACAATAGGAGAAGACTGCCATGTGCGGAATCTACGGTTTTGCGAAAAAAGAAGGGGCCTTAAGCGTTCTCGAGCGTTTTAAATTGCGGGGGATGGTCATGGACCTTGCTTTCCAGAATGAAGAAAGGGGAAAGGACGGGACCGGAATCGCGCTCTTGTCACCGTCGAAATGGACACTCTTTAAGGAAGCGGCGCCGTCGGGGAAACTTCTCAGGACGAAACGTTTCCAGGGGATGATCCGCGAGATCAGTGATCGGACGCAGATCTGTCTCGGGCATACGCGTCTTGCGACGATCGGGGATGTGCAGAATAAACATTGCCATCCTTTCGAGACGGAGCATTTCCTCGGGGTGCATAACGGACACTTCATGAACCGGGAAACGCTTCTCAAGAAATATTCGAAAACGGCGGAAACGCCGGTCGATAGCGAAGCGATCTTTCGGGTTCTTGACGGGGAATCGAGCGTGAAAGGCATGGCCTCAAAACTCACGGAGATGGAAGGGGATTTCGCGCTCGGGTTCGCTCTCAAAGGCGATCCCTGGCGGCTCTTTCTTATCCGGAACAATGAAAGGCCGCTCCATGTCGCGTACGTTCCGAGTCTCACGACCCTCTTTTGGTCAAGCGATCATGAGCACCTCGAGTACGCTCTCGCGCGAAACGGCCTTCAGGGCTCCGTCTGGGCGATCCTGGAGGACCATCTCTACATCGCGGATGTCAGGAATTTTAATTCCAGAAGCCGGATGAAAAAGGTCCCGTGCGCGATGAAACCGTATGCGGGGTTGGCGGGGGCGGGATGGGGGGAGGATGATTTCCGCTGCCAGCGCCCGCCGCGGTTTTTCTCCTTTACCGAACTTCAGGATTTCGGTCTTCTGGACGGCTCCGGAATGAACGAGAGTTCGAAGATCCCCTGCGCGGTTTGTGACGCGGAATTTCCCGCGGAGGAGCTCTTCTACGACGACATGAGCCGGAGGTTCATGTGCGAGGCCTGCAGTTTTGATTGTTCGGAGAAAGACGACGGGAAAACGCGGGATCTCTTCGAGCTCTCAGGGGTCTAACCGTTTAACCGCAATTTCAAACGCCGCGAAGGGCGGAGGTCCGGGCCTCCGCCTTTCGCGATATTAAACAGAAGGAGAGGGAGACGATGAGCGATCATGCCAAGGACAAGAGGCAGTTTGTGAGCTTGAGAGAATGGATCAAACAATTTGAAAAGCAATTCAGCGGGCGGGAGCTGGATTATATGACCGTCCATAAGGCCAGTATCGCCGCTCAATTGAAAGATTCTGAAACCGGGAATCTGCATCTGCACAACTTGACGTATAAGGCGAAGGACGCGGTAGATCTCACTCTGAAGCCTCTTTGAAGAAACTCAACAACTAGAGCGAAAGAAAGGAATCAATTATGAAATGGCATCTATTGAAAAACGAACTGAAGGCGATGCTTCAGTTTCACAAAAGCGTCATGCTTTTGATCATTAGGTCGCTTCTCTGCGCCCTTCGTTACGGATTATGGCTTCTGCCGTGGATCTTCCTCGCGGTATTCGCGTGGAAACCGGTGCTTTCGGGATGGAAAGCTTTCACTCAAAGCGCGCCTGACCCGGGATGGGTACGGCAGGCTCCGTCTTCTGCAGCGCCTTTGGGGAGTGCCCCGGAATCAGGAAGGTCCTTTGGCTGGGAGACGATCCCAAACAAGGTCGATTCCGGCATGAGGACCGTCGAAAGGATATCAAAACAGATCCGGAAAAAGTAAGGGATCTTCTTATGGGCGGGGGAGATTATTCCTCCGCCCATAAGGGCGTTTTTTTTGGCTTAAAAGGGCTATAAATTGATACATTTTGTGCAGGTTTACTCGAATGAAAAAGCGCCTTCCTTGACGTATTTTATTTGAACGGGTAGGTTTTTAAACAGATCCGGACAAACCGAGCCGGATCTATTTGTTGCGCGGCGTTCACTGGATCAT
>CAZDVO010000077.1:0-2157 GCA_964508905.1 uncultured bacterium | reverse complement strand
GATCCGCCTTCACCACCGTCAAAGGAGTCGGTTCATCCGCCTTCGTGACCGTAAGAGGCGTTGGCTGATCCGCTTTCGTCACCGTCAACGGCACCGGTTCATTATCCTTTGCCACAGCTTGGGGAACCCGGGCTTTCATCGCAGCCGCGAACTTTGCGTTGCTCTCCAGAACCTCTTTCGGAAGCTTCTGTGACTCCACAGGTTTGCGGGATGCCACCCGCACCGATTCTCCGCGAGCCAACAACGCGAGATCATTCGTATCATCAATCACGTAAACCGAGCCTTCCACCACACGCACGTTCGTCAATGCCTTCGCGGCGGGCACCGTATCAAAGAACGTGTCCCGATTCTTTGCGGCATCCCCCGACTTCGGAACTCGGGACTGACGTGTTGTAGACTCGGACTCTTGAGACTCTCCCTTTCCATTCGCCTTCGAAGAAGCGTCCCCCGCAGTCGGCTGGCCCTGTGACGGAGCGCCTTGAGATTTGGGACTCTCAGAAGCATTCCCGGACTGCCCGGCATTGCCCTGAGACTGGGACTGCGACGCGGCGCTCTCGGAAGGAGATCCGGTGAGACTTGCCACCGTGCTCGCCACAGATTCGGCTGTGGATTGCGAGTTCTCCTTCGAAGAAGCGGAACTTCCACTCCCGGAACCGGAAACAGCCTTCTTCCCGCTATGCAGTTCGCTTACGATCCCCTTCACCATCGAACTCACCGTCTCAGGGGTCACAGTCTCAGATATCGTTGCCGCCTGCACCACCGATGCCATCGGAACAGGTTCCTGTCCGGGGCTCTGCTTCTCCTGCATTGAAACACCCGCTTCCTCCAGCAGATAATCTTCCTCATATTCCGACACATTCATCGGGATATATTGACCCAACCCGCTCACACCAGAACCTTCCTCAACGATCACCACCTCGGGCGCTTCCTGGGTCTCCCCCTCACCCATGAATCCCTGCGACATCATCGTATCTAATTCACGAGACGCCTTCTCAACATTCGGCTCGATGCTTGATGGGATCGTTATAGGCACATAAGGATTGACGATCACATCATCCTGATCCCCCGGGACATTCAGCCCAGGCATGGATTTCGTCCCCTGCTGCATGCTCGCACTGCCGTAATACACATCATCCTGAAGCTTCGCGGTCACATAATAATCCGGAGATTCAATATCCCCCGGATCCATATCAAAGTAATAATTCCCCGTCGCGCTTGTCTTCGTTGTCCCAAAAAGCGTCCCCGTCGTTCCGCTGGGATTCACATTATTAATATAAAGATCCATCAGCTTACCGGTCAGCGGAGCTCCACTCTCGACATCAAAAGCATTCCCCCATGCCGCGACGATCCCATTCGTATGCAAAGACTTGAGCGCAGGAAGCGAATACCCCTCGTCGATCACCCAATTGCCCCAAAAACCAGTCCATCCCGAATAGGTCCCGGAACTCATCAAACTCAGAGACGGATCCTCAAGATACTCCGGATCATAAGTCATTGTTATCACGCCCGAAACAGGGTCGACTTCCTCTACCATCCTTGGCACTTTCGCCGCGGTACCGGGACCGCTCGCCTCAACGCGCCCGCTATTGTAGAGATCATAAAAAGAACGCGTCACCTGGCTCCCAGTCCCTTCACTCCCAACCATCACACCCCCAGCGCCATTCGAGGTCAACGTCGCGTACGCGGCGATCGCCTGGTCCAGCGTCCCACTATTCGCACCCACCGCGAGCCCCACGCTGTTATTCCCCACAGAGGTATCCCCGATCACGTTAACCCGCGTGGAGACATTCACAAGAGACCCGGTACTGCTATTCGTCCCCACAAAACCGCCCACGCAATTCGCCCCGATCACCGTGGTCGGTCCCGTGATCGAAATAAGCCAGAACTTACCGGCATTCCAACCGGCCAGGCCCCCCGAATGATTCCGGCCATGAACATGCAGATCCAAAAACTCCATGTTATATGCCTCAGCGCCAGCACCAAACACTCCGAAAAAGCCCGTGTAATCCTCACCCGAACGGTTCATCGTCAGCTTCTTGATCTTTTGAGCATTGCCGTCCAAGGTCCCCGTAAAAGGGTTCGCCCAGTTCCCAATCGGACGAAAACCGCTGTTCGTGTTGTAACCGGCAATATCGGCATTAATGTTATTAGAAAGGG
>CAZDVO010000076.1:0-2246 GCA_964508905.1 uncultured bacterium | reverse complement strand
ACCAGCCCGCCGAAAAAATCCAGATCATCATGATTAAGCCCCGCGAGTTCGCTCACGCGCAGTCCGGAACTATAAAGCATTTCCAGGATCGCCTTGTCGCGTTTTTCCTCCCAGCAATTCTTGGACGGAGCCTCCAGCAGTTTCGTGATCTCATCCGGATTCATGAAGGAGGGCAGTTTTTTTTCCTTCTTCGGCGTGGCGATCCCCGCCGCGGGATTCTGGGTCAGGATATTTTCGCGGGCCAGGTATTTGAAGAAGGAGCGAAGACAGGCAAGCTTTCGGGAGATTGAGCTCTTGCTGAACTCCCCGGTCTTCAAGAACGCCAGAAAGGCGCGAATATCGAGGTAAGTCAGTTCGGGCAAAGGCTTTTCGCCGACGAATTTCACGAACTCGCGCAGGTCGATCGCGTAGTTCTTCGTCGTATGCTCGGAGGCACCCTTTTCCGTCGTCAGAAAGTTCAGGAACGCTTCTACCTGCGGGTTCATGCCCAAAGCCTCACGGAGCTTCACCGGAAGCTTCCGCGGCGTCTTCTTTCTTCGGAAGCTCGTTCACGACATAGGTGCACGTCGGATAATGAGAACAGCCGTAGAACGCGCGGCGCCCTTTGGCGCGGCGTTTCACGAGCTCGCCCCCGCAACCTTCCTTGGGACAGAAAAACCCGGTCGGGATCGACCGCGTGAATTTGCAATCCGGGAAACCGCCGCACGCCATGAATTTCCCGAAACGGCCGAACCGGATAAAAAGCTGCTTGCCGCACTGATCACATTTATAATCCGTCGGGATCGGCGCCTGCTTGACGCTTTTCATTTCGGTCTGCGCGCGGGCCAGGAATTCGCTGAACGGCCCGTAAAAATCTTTCAGGACCTTGATCCACGCGATCTTCCCCTCCTCGATCTCGTCGAGTTCCTTTTCCATGAGCGCCGTGAACTCTTCATCCAAAATGGTCGGAAAATGCTTCACCAGGATATCCACGACCGTCTCCCCCAACTCGGTCGGCATGAGCGCGCCGCCCTTCCGTTCAGCGTACATGCGCCCCAGAATGGTCGAAATGGTCGGCGCATACGTGCTCGGCCGACCAATTCCCTTTTCTTCCAACAGCTTGATCAAACTCGCGTCATTAAACCGCGCGGGGGGTTTTGTGAAATGCTGCTCGCCCAAAAGCTCATGGAGCCTCAGCTTCTCACCGACTTTAAGCTCCGGGACCTCCAGCGCCTCAGGCGCCTCATCCTCTTCCGCGTTCTTAGGATTTTCCGCTTCGACCCGGATCTCCCCGAACGCCGCCGTGAACCCGAGAAAAAGATTCTTCTTCCCCGTCGTCCGGAAACCATACTTCTCTCCGGCCAGGATCGAGATCGCCGTATGTTCGTCGACCGCGGGGACCATCTGTGACGCCAGGAATTTCCGCCAGATCAATTCGTAAAGTTTCAGTTCATCGCTTTCGAGATAATCCTTGATCGAATCCGGGATACGAAAAGCCGAGGTGGGACGGATCGCTTCATGCGCTTCCTGCGCTCCCTTGCGGGATTTGTAGACGTTCGGCCGCTCGGGCAAATACTCCTTGCCGAATTTTTCACGGATATAGCGCGTCGCTTCTTCCTGCGCCGTGGCTGCAATATTCACCGAGTCCGTTCTCATGTACGTGATCAGACCGACACTGCCTTCCGCGCCGAGTTCCACGCCTTCGTACAGCCGCTGGGCAATGCGCATCGTATTCGCCGCGGAAAACCCGAGCCGACTGTAGGCTTCCTGCTGCAACTTGCTCGTCGTATAAGGCGCCTGCGGCTTGCGGCGCTTCTCCGTTTTTTCAATATCAGAGACCACGAACGGAAGCTGCTCGAGCTCCTTCTCGATCTTCTCGATCTCGACCTGACCTTTGAGTTCCGGCTTGACCTTATCGATCTGGATCAGACGGGAAAGAAAAATCTTGGCACTCTCCGGCCCCTCGGCCGCGGAAAGTTTCGCGTCGAGCGTCCAGTATTCCTGGGGAACGAATTTCCGGATCTCGCGCTCGCGATCGACGATAAAACGAAGCGCCACCGACTGCACGCGCCCGGCGCTCAGTCCACGGCCCACGTTCCGCCAAAGGAGCGGGCTCAATTGATATCCCACTACACGGTCCAAAATACGCCGCGCCTGTTGGGCATCGACCAGATTCATATCGACAGCGCGGGGATGATCGAACGCGTTCAATACCGCTTCTTTCGTGATCTCGTTAAACTCCACCCGGAGGATCTTCTGGTCCTTCG
>CAZDVO010000075.1:0-2308 GCA_964508905.1 uncultured bacterium | reverse complement strand
GCAGTTTCAATCCGAATGATTTTAGCCGCCTTCTCATCAATCATTCTAAAACGCTCGGCCCTGATCAAAAGGGGCTTATTCGCTATGGCCAGCTCTTCGTTTTGCTCCATTACCGTGCTCCGGCGGATTGGGGGAAGATCGAGGTGAAAACCCGTGTGGAATTCCTGAATCCGGAACCCGCTTCCGCGGATGCCGGAGTGACCGAAGCCAGTGTTCGCGAGGCGTTGCTTGGCGGGGGGAGCGGTACGAAGAAAAAGTCCGCCAGCGGGCTTTTTGATAGTTGTTTGAAGGATCTGGTGAAGGCCAGTGGCAGTGAGGGGAATGCCCTTTATCTGGTGCACGATCTGAGTCTTGCACAGCTTTGGGATGCGTCCCATGATGCTCAGCGGCAGCGCGTCGGAGCCTGGCTTGAAAAAGAGGGAAAATCACGTGAGGGGCATCTTCCCGAGGTCTATTATTTCCACGCGGGCAACCTTGAGCTTATAAAAGGATAGCGATGTATCTTTTCTTCGATACGGAAACGACGGGACTCCCGAAAAGCTGGAAGGCGCCTGTGACGGACCTTGGGAATTGGCCGCATATCGTCCAGATCGCCTGGGCACTTTTTGATCATGCCGGGGAAAAAGTCGGATTTCACGATCATTTGATCAAACCGGAAGGCTTCACGATCCCCGAGAGCGCGACGGCGATCCACGGTATTAGTACGGAAAGAGCTTTGAAAGAGGGGCTTCCAATGGCCGAGGTCTTGAGGGAATTCTCCTCGGCCGTGGGGAGTGCGGCCCGGCTTGTGGCGCATAATTTTGATTTTGATGAAAAAATGGTGCGGGTTGAGCTTTTGCGGCAGGGGATGCCAGAGATCTTCGGCAAGATCCCGAAGATCTGCACGATGAAAAGCGCGACCGCCTACTGTAAGATCCCCGGTCCGTATGGCGATAAATGGCCGAAACTCTCCGAACTCCACATTAAGCTCTTTGAAGGGGATTTTGAGGACCAGCACAACGCGGCATCCGACGTGCTTTGTTGTGCTAAATGTTTCTTCGAATTGCGCCGCCGTTCGATCATCCGGGACAACCTGTCCTCCCCCGTTTAAAGAGCCTTTTGGGGGATGCTCCCCAATAGGTTTCGTTTATTTCGCCGATCATAAGACATCTTCGGAACTCTCGCTTCTTCGCTTGAGGCCCTTCGTTTTGTTAAAAGGTGTATTGTTAACAAGTTGACAAAAAAAAGATTTGCATCTATGCTTGGGGTAGGCGTTTCAGAAAAAAGCGGGAGGAATAATGAAAAAAGTTGCGGCGGAACGGATCGACGCGAGAACCGATTATTATTGGAATCAGGTCCGTAAGCACGGAGCCCGGTACGAGGGCTTTAATTGGCCGCTAACCGAGTTGGTTTTTAGCCTTATTCATACTCATGATATCCTTATGTCGCATTTCCATAAGGAGCTATCCCCGTTTGATGTTTCTCCCTCAGTTTCAAATATCCTTGGGATCTTGAGGCATATTGATGGGGGAGCCTGCACGCAGCAACAATTAAGCAGTCTTCTCCTTGTGAGCCGTGCGAATATCACTAAAATGATCGATGGGTTGGAAAAACGGGGGCTTGTCACACGCAATTTTTTAAAGGAGGATCGCCGCGTGAGGGTCATTAAACTGACCTCTGCTGGCGATGCTCTTGTTGAGCGATTGATCCCGAATCACAATAAGGGGATCGCTCGGATCACCCAAGGCCTTAAAAAAAGCGAAGTGGCGCTTTTGAGCCAATTGTTAAAGAAATTCAGAGCGAGTATTCTTGGAGACGGAGAATGAAATGGAAAGTATAAATGTAAAGCAGTGTTCAGCTCTTCGGTTTGATCCTCAGGGGGGAGTAAGGCTGAAGGATTTCCGTCCCTGGGGCAGCCAGCGCCGCGAGGCCTTGTTGCTTGGATGCTCTTTTTTGATCATCTCTTTGGTTTTGTCCGGCTGCGGCCGTCAGGGAGCACCTGGGGGGCAAGGAGCGGAGGTTGCGGTAGTGACCCTCAATCCAGAGAAAGTGACGATCACGACGGAATTGCCAGGGCGTACGGCGCCATTTCTGGTCGCTGAGATCCGGCCCCAGGTTAGCGGGCTTCTCCAGAAACGTTTGTTCGTCGAAGGCTCCGAGATCAAAGCCGGACAGGAACTTTATCAGATCGATCCGGCGCCGTTCCAGGCGGCTGTTGATAGGGCCCAGGCGCATCTGCCCGCGCTTAAATTTCGGGCCAATCGCTACAAGGAGGCTTTGGCGGATAAGGCGGTGAGCCAGCAAGATTTTGATGACGCGGATGCCGCTC
>CAZDVO010000074.1:0-2320 GCA_964508905.1 uncultured bacterium | reverse complement strand
ATCGAGATCATGATCGACAAGGGGCCGCACGCGCGCTCGGTCAAGATGCAGCTGCCGCGTTTTACGCTGATCGGCGCGACGACCCGTAGCGGGCTTTTGACCGCGCCGCTCCGTTCCCGGTTCGGGATCATCGAACGGCTGAATTATTATGAGAACGACGCCCTCGCGACGATCGTGAAACGGTCGGCCAAGATCCTCGAGATCGCAATCGATGACAAGGGCGCGCTGGAGATCGCGGGCCGGGCGCGCGGCACGCCGCGTATCGCGAACCGGTTGCTACGCCGGGTCCGGGACTACGCGCAGGTCAAAGCGGACGGGAAGATCACGGCGGAGGTCGCGGACAAGGGGCTTCAGATGCTTGGGGTCGACCAGGAAGGGCTTGATCTGATGGATAAGCGGATCCTGCAATATATCCTGAAAGAATGCCAGGGCGGTCCGGTGGGGATCAACAGCCTCGCGGTCGGGGTCGGGGAGAACGCCGAAACGATCGAGGAGATCTATGAGCCCTATCTGATCCAGCGAGGTTTCCTGAAACGGACTTCGGCGGGGCGCGTGCTGACCGAACGCGCGTATCAACACTTCGGTGAAAAGCCGCCCTCTTCCGCCCAACAGCTTTTTTAAATATCGAACACGCCACGCGGTGGCGGCCCAATTCTGTTTTCATCCCAACATCGCGAAAAGGAGGATCCTCGATGCTTCGAAAAATGCGTGCGGTTACCGGCCTGGTCGTTTTTGCGTTGTTCCCTCTCGTTTTTTCAGCGTGCTCGACGGCAAGCCAGGGCACTCCTTCCGGATTTCTGAATGATTATTCATCGATGACCCAGGGCTCTTATTTCATGCAAGAGTCGAGTTCGGAGGGGCTGAGTTTTTCCGGATATAAGGCCGTCAAGGTCGCTCCGGTGAATCTGACTTATCTGGACCGCCAGACGGCGTGCGATACGGGGGAACTCGAGAACCTTGCCGGCGAATTTCGAGCCGATATCGAAGCCCAACTTCAAAAACAGGGGATCCCCACGACCTCTGCTCCGGGAGAGGGGGTCCTGATCCTGAGCGTGGCGTTGACGAATATCGAGCCTCCGGATGCGATCGCCAATGCCGGTTTGACGGCGGTTTCGATCGCGACGCCGATCCCCGCGTCCATTTTTGACAAAGACGGAAAAACTTCCTTTGAAGGAAAGCTCACGGACGGTGTTACCGGACGGCAGCTGATGACCTTTGCGGAAGAAAGGTCCGGCGCGGGCGGTAAAATGAACCTCAAAACGTTAACGGTTGGGAAATACAAAAAATTCATCAATACCGAAGCGGTCTTCTCCGTCTGGGCGGAAAAAATGGCGAAGATGATCCGCGGGAAGATGTCGGCCCCCGGGCAATCGTGATCCCCTGGTAGCGAGGAGCTTATTCTTGTCGAAACATATTTTGATCCTTTCCGGAAGTCCGAAGAAGAACGGGAATACAGCCGCGTTGATCGAATGGGTGACCGAAGGGGCCGTATCCCGGGATGCTCGGGTTGAGCGGGTTGACGCCGCTTTTCTCCACTTCAAATTCCCCGGGTGTACGTCGTGCCGGGCCTGCCAGAAAAATGAAGCCTACGAGTGCGTGATCGATGATGACGTGGCGTCGGTTCTGAGGAAAATGGCGGCCGCGGACGTGATCGTGATGGCCACGCCGCTTTATTTCTTTGCGGCGAGCGCCCAGCTCAAGATCGTGATGGACCGGATGTTCTCGCTCTACAAATGGGACAACACCGCGGGAACGATGAACACGGTCCTCAAAGGAAAAACGCTGGCCTTGATCGCGAGCGCTTACGAAGATATCGGGTTGGACGCGCTCGAGGCACCCTTCCGGCTGACCGCGGATTACACCGGGATGCCGTTTGTTTCGCTTCTCGTGCCGAATGCGGGCGAATCGGGGGAGATCCGCAAGAAAGACGGCGTTCGCGAAAAGGCCGTATCGTTCGGTCGGAGCCTCGCTTAGTTTTTCTCCGCTTTTTGAATCCATCCGTTGCCTCTCGCAAGAAGCGTGTGTTATATTACGTCAAATCCCGAGAGGTAATGGCATGAGCGACCTGGCAAAAACCCTGATCTTTTTTGGCATTATTTTGATCTGCATGGGTATTTTTGCGACTCTTTTCTCCAAGGTTCCGATGCTCGGCAAACTTCCCGGGGACATCTTCCTGCGGCGCGGCAGTTTCACGTTCTATTTCCCGATCACGACCTGCATCCTTCTCAGTCTGATCCTCACCCTCGCGTTCACGCTTTTCGGGAAAAAATAATATGTTCGAGATCCTGAACTCCTTTTGGCGCCCGGTGATCGAGATCCT
>CAZDVO010000073.1:0-2341 GCA_964508905.1 uncultured bacterium | reverse complement strand
ACGCCGTCCTGCTCGCCCTTGGAAAATCCGGGAAACTTCTCCCCTTCCTGAGCGCCTGGGGTGGAAATATCCTTTTTGCGACCTACGCGCTTTTCAAGCTGGAAAAAGCGAACTACTGATCCCCTGAAAAAGCCTCGCGAGAAATAAAAACCTACTGCTGCTTATTCTCCACGATATCCGATTCTTCATCCCGTTGGGGTGAGAACGTTGCTTCACGCTCCGCCGCGATCAAAACAGATTCATCCAGCTGCATTCCGGAGCTGTCAAAGGATGGAAGGGCGACCGTTCCTTCAATGCGCGGAATGCCAGGCATTTTGGCCCCGCGGCCGAAAAGAGATGCCAGCGTAGCCTGGGTCTCTTCGGGAGAAGCCTCCTGCTCGGAGGCCTCCAAGGCGGGTTCCTCCGCCAGGGCGAGCGACAAGGGCAGGAGAAAGAAGAGGAACGCCGGAAAACAAACCCTGTAAATTGCCTTCTTAATGGTGATCCCCATAGCACACGGACAGAAAAACCGTCCCGTCCCCTTTTCTCCGATCAAATCTTGGTCCCGGCAGGGATGTGGACGCCCTTCGGAATGATCACGATCCCATCGCGAATGTAATAGTGGTCCCCGTCCTTTTCCTCGATCCCTTTTTCGTTCGTGATCGAAACCCCATCCCCGATCGAAACGTTCTTGTCGATAATGCAGTTCTCAATCAAACAGTTCTTTCCGATGCCGATCCGGTGTTCCTGGGCATTATCCGGCCATTCGTAATAGTCATGCCCCATGATCACGCTCTTGCGGATGACCGTCCCCTGCCCCACCACAGAGCGCAACCCCACCACAGACTGCGCGATCTTCGCGCCGGTCAGGATACACCCCTCGGACATCATGACATGATCCAATTCCGTCCCGATGATCTTCGAGGGCGGCAGGAACCTCGGCCGCGTAAAAATGCGCCCCTCGGGGGAATTGAAACTGAAAGGAGGCGCGGCATTCGTCAGCTCCATGCTCGCTTCATAAAAACTGCCGATCGTTCCGATATCCCGCCAATAGCCGGTAAAGACATGTCCGAAGACCTTGTACTTCTTGATCGCCTTCGGAATGATCTCTTTGCCAAAATCCTTCTCATTACCGGACAACATATCGAGGAGCGCGTCACGGTTAAAAACGTAGATCCCCATCGACGCGAGATACATCGGGTTCTTCGCCTTCACCCGGTAAAGATCGCAGAGAGGCTTCGGCATCGCGTAGGACGCCACGTCATCGTTCTTGGTCGGTTTTTCAAGAAAGTCCGTGATCTGACCGTCTTTCTGAAGCTTCATGACGCCAAACCCCTTCACAAGACGTTCCGGGACCGGCACCGTCGCGACCGTCACGTCCGCGCGCTGCATTTCATGGAATCCGAGGATCTCTTTGTAATTCATGCGATAGAGATGGTCCCCGGAAAGGATGAGAAAGATATCCGTGGAAGACGTATGATAATGGGGCAAACACTTCCGCACGGCGTCCGCTGTCCCCTGGAACCAGTCGGTATTCTCGGTCGTCTGTTCCGCGGCAAGCAATTCCACGCTGGTCTTCGTGAACGCTTCGTAGGGATAAGTCCGGTGGATATGCCGATGGAGCGACGCGGAGTTGAACTGCGTCAGAACAAAAATTTCCCGAAGCGAAGAATTGATCGCATTCGAGATCGGAATATCGACTAGGCGGTATTTGCCGCCGATCGGGACCGCGGGTTTGGAACGATAACTCGTCAGCGGGAATAATCTCTTCCCCTGCCCGCCGCCAAGGATCAGGGTCGTAACGCGCCGGCTCATGTCAAATTAGCTCCTGGGTTAGAATACTGTTTCCAAAGCACTTCACGGAAAGTATCGTTCTCTTCCATCAAAAGAAAAAGACGTTTCTGCAACTCGCCCACCAGCACTGCGCGAGAAGCATGCCCCTCATGGTTCACAAAAAGATCGATCCGGCGAACATACTCGTCAATCATCGCCATGTTCCTGCGGATCTGCGCCTTAACGATCCGCGTCTCTTCCCGGGTGAACACCGGAGACTCGGCCGCCAAAGATTTTTCTTCCTTCACTGGAAGATCATGCCCCATATGGAGGATCATACGGCATGCCTCGCGATCAGATCCGGTAATTCTCGGCCAAACTCCGTTTTCATATACACCCTCGAACAGCCGGCCTTTTCTGCTTCCGGCCGGGTCATGGCTTTGGATTGGGTCACAAAACCGAACGCCGGGATACCCTTTAAATCGGCATTTTGCCGCCATTCGTTAAGTACCCGGAACGCCTCCGCTTCACATTTTTCAAAATCCAGCAACACCAGGAACGGTTTTTCGGCCCGAGCTTCCGCGAGCAA
>CAZDVO010000072.1:0-2467 GCA_964508905.1 uncultured bacterium | reverse complement strand
GGCGAACAAAAGCTGGTTGACCGATTATGCCCTCTTCAAGACACTGAAAGATGAATTTCAGCTCGCGGGGTGGATGGATTGGCCGGAAGCGTTCCGGGAGAAGGAGCCGAAAGCCGTGGCGGCTTTTCTCAAGCAGAAGAAAAACGAGGCGCTTTTCCATCAGTGGCTCCAGTGGCAGCTTTTCGAACAATTCCGCAGCGTGAAACAATACGCCTCCGGCAAAGGCGTGCTGCTGATGGGGGATATGCCGTTCCTCGTTTCGCGGGACAGCGCGGATGTTTGGGCGCATCAGGAATATTTCAAGCTCGAGCTTTCGTCGGGGGCGCCGCCGGACCTTTATTTTGCCCAGGGCCAGCGATGGGGGATGCCTCCTTATGATTGGGCCAATATTGCCGCCGACGGGTTTCAATGCCTCAAGCAAAAAATGAAATATGCGGAGAACCTCTTCGATCTTTACCGGATCGATCACTTTGTCGGGATGTTCCGCCTCTGGACGATCCCGCTTACGGAACCGGTCGAGCACGCGGGGATGAACGGCCGTTTCGACCCGGCGGATGAGGCCGTGTGGAAAGAACACGGCGAAAAGATCCTGGAGGTGATGCTGGGGAGTGCGGCGATGTTGCCCTGCGCCGAAGACCTCGGCGTGGTGCCGAAATGCTCCTATGAGATCCTCGAGAAGTACAAGATCCCCGGTTCGGATGTGCAGCGCTGGGTCCGGAATTGGGGGAAAGACTATCGCTTTAAAGCCGGGGAGGATTACCGGGAGAATTCCATGGCGATGATCTCCACCCACGATACGAGTGCTTTTTGCGCGTGGTGGGCGTGTGAAGCCGGTACCGTTGACGCGTGGTTCTTTCAGAAGAAATGCGAAGAAGCCGGGATCCCGTTCGAACATTTCAAGGAAAAGCTCTTCGATCTTTCGGCGTCCGGTTATGGCCGTTTGCGTTGGCGTTCCGAGATCGAAAATGTCGGCATGCTGTTGGCCATTCTCGGGAAAAATCAGGACGAGGCATGGCATCTTGTCGATGCTTACCGGAGTTCGGCCGAGGAGCGGCAGTTCTACTGGCAGCATGTCGGGATGACGGGAGACTTGGAACATCGGGCTTCCCGCGCCTTCGTTCGTAAAGCGCTGGAGAGTGTGAACCGGACGCGGTCGATCTTCAGTCTGCAGATCCTCCAGGATTGGCTTTCGCTTGGGGAGTTCAACGGGCGGGAGTCGTGGGAATATCGTATCAATGTGCCGGGGAGCATGGGGCCTCAGAATTGGTCCGTGACGGCGCCCTTTTCCCTGGAGGCGATGCAGAAGCTGCCGCTGAACAAGGTGATCCGGGAGATCGTGATTGATTCTCACCGGCATGTTTGATTAAAATGTCGCGTTCGTTTTAAAAAGAATCGCTTAGGGTTCAACTCAAAGGTTAAGATGAATCATCGCCTCAGATCTGTTCTCGTAGGTGTTGTGCTTGTGGCCGTGCTTGTGGGAAGCGTCCTTCTGATCAAGAAGTACAAGCCTGCGCCTGCCGCCAAGCCCAAGGGGATCACGGGTCTGATCTCGAGGGGCCCTCTTAAGGCGCTTGGCCCCGCCAATGCTTCCGTGAAGCTGACCGAATACAGTGACTTTCAGTGTCCGTCTTGTCGAGGGGCCCAGATAGAGTTGCATAAGATCCTGGCGCAGCATCCCGGCAAGGTCCAGCTGGTCTTCAAGCATTTTCCTCTTTCTTCTCACCAGTGGTCGATCTACGCGCATCAGGCCGCAGAATGCATGAATCGTCAGGGGAAGTTCTGGCCGTATCAAGACAAGCTTTATGAGAAACAGGGAGATTGGTCGGTTTCCAAAGAGCCCCCGGTAGGGTTCTTTATGCAGTACGCCAAGGAACTGGGTGCGAATACGGATCAACTCATGGCGTGCATGGCGGATGTGACCGTGACGCGTTCGATCTACGAGGAAAAGGAAGAGGGGAATCAGCGCCAGGTGAACGCGACTCCGACGCTTTTCTTTGGCGAGGCACGGTACGTGGGGCCCATGGAAATGAAAGAACGGGCCGAAAAGGACATTCAGCGGGTGCTGGAAGGCGGCGCGATGCCGACGGCGACGCCCGCGGCAAAGCCTCACGATCATGGCACGAAGGAGAAGAAGTGATGGGGTCGAAAACCTGCAAGATCCTCTTTCTTGGCCGCATCTTTGTGGGGCTTGTTTTTGCCTATTCCGGGTTTACGAAGCTGATGGAGCCCGTGGAGAACTTTCAGGGCGGGATGGCTGCTTACGAAGTGATCCCTTATGTGTTGATCCCGTTGCTTGCGCGAGTGATCCCCTGGCTCGAATTTATTTTCGGTTTTTTTCTGATCGTGGGCTATTTGCCGCGTGTCAGTGCACTCATCCTGGCGGGGATGTCATGGAGTTTTATCCTCCTGATCCTCACGACCCGTGTTGTGACCGGAGCGCTTCCCGCGGATTGCGGCTGCTTCGGGG
>CAZDVO010000071.1:0-2574 GCA_964508905.1 uncultured bacterium | reverse complement strand
TGAAGGTGATTATGTTTTTTCATATTTCGGGAGCGGCTATTTTGATGCGTCCGGGGCTTGGACGGGGATGCCGATGAATCTTCCGTCGAGTGTTGTCCTGGCGGTGAACGGTCCTGCGGGGAAGAAGCTCAAGTTCGAGGTGATCGAAACGACCGGCGTTCGCAAGATCGGTTACCTGGCGCTGGAGGGCTCTTTCCGTAATTACACGCTCGATCTTTTGGGGCTCGGGGTGGACCCTCAACAGGTAGCTCAGATCGTTTTTACGGCGGAACGTTCCCAAATGGGCGCTGCCGGGCGCGTGACCGTGGGAGTCAGGGGGCTTCTCTATATTCCTGTGATCCCTCCGAGCCCGGTCTTAACACCCGCGGATGTGACCGTGCTTCCGAATGTTCGTCACCTGATCTCGATCGCCAATCCTCCTGCGACCGCCAGTGTGAACCCCCAAAGCTCCTTGCTCTACAACCTCGCCTACGCCTTGCCTCGTGAGGGGGATTGGGCGGTGGGGCTGAGTTCCTTTGATGATTTTGGAACGGAAGTTCGGGAAACCCAGGATTTGAGCACTCTTCAGAATTTTGTGATCGGACTCAAGCTTGCGAGTGGGACTGGTAGGGTGAAGCTCGAATTCGAAGATGCGAACCGGGTCAAATCCTTCGTCTATTTGAGCGCGGTGAATACCACGGAACAATTTTATGCGATCCCTTTGCCGGTGCTGCTCGCGGGCAATTCGCAGATCGATCTGTCGCAGATCGCGAACGTGAATGTCGTCGTCGAGAAGAACAGCATGTCCGAGTCTGCCGGAGAATTGCAGGTCCGTTTGGGAGGACATCCGTTTGGACCGGAAGTCCCGGAAGGCTGGACGCGTGCGGCGTCGAATGTGAATTTTGCTTTTGTAACGAAGTTGGATCCGTATAGCAGCCGGACTGTGGAACTCCATGTTTTGAATCTTTTGACGGGGCAGGATGTTATCGTGGGCGTCATGCACCCGAGGACCGGAGAGGGCGGCTTCGGCTTTGTAGATGTTACTTCCGATGAAACTTCCGGGGGGGCTTTGGCGGTATTTTCAATCGTGAACTCCTATGCTGAAAGAACGTCGGTCAGCGTTGTTCGGGTCTCGGATGTCACCCAAAGGCTCGATTTGATCTATCAGGAAAAGGAGATCTTAGAAGGTTCTCACGGGGTTTTGAGATCCATTAGCTTGGAACAGGACGGGGCTTTTTTAGTGCTCGGACTTACCATGAGTGATGCCTCGACTCGGACTGCAGGGATCGATGCGAAGACACTTCAGCTTGCTGTCCCCGCAGGCTGGACGCGTGCGGCGTCGAATGAGAATTTTGCTTTTGCGACTGAGGACTGGATCAATCCGGACAATCGTAACAACTACACGAGATTAAAAGTCCAGGACCTCAGGACCGGCGAGATCCAGGAGCTCTACTTGCTCCAGTCGCCGCCGAATAATTACACTTCGATGGATGTGTCACCGGACGGTGAGCTGGTTTATTTCGGTGCGCGTAACGCGTACACAACGCCGGCGACGGGATGGCTGCGGGTCCAGCAAGTTAGTGACGCCACAAAACAAGCGGACATTACGGGCATTCCCCAGAGCGTCAGCTTTCTTCCCGACGGGAACGTTTCAGTGGTAATGGCTACGGCTTACCGGAACGGTACCCAAATCGGGAATGTCTATGTGGTGGATCCAACGACCCTCGTAAGCACTTTGTCTCACTACACGCTTCTCACGCAGGCGGACGCGGTGCTGGATGAGGGGTATCTCGTTATTTCGACGAAGATCACTTACAGCAACACCTACGAAGTGTTTGTCTATGATGCTTCCGCGGGGACGGACCACCTGGTTCTGACGCCGATCAAGATTTTTTATCACGCGAGCCAGGCGGCCGGTGGAAGTTCGGGGTCGGGATCTTACCGGACGATTGACGTCGCTCGAAATACGGCGGGAGAGGCGGTCCTGATCGTCGGGATTTCGGCGGTCGGCAATCAGGATGTGGATTACAGCAAGTCTTTCGCCATCAATCTTGTGACCGGCACCCAAGACACGGTCCCCGGCGCCGTGACGGCGGTAACTTATCGTGAGAATATCGCGATAGGCACGGTGACCTCCGCGAGCGGGGTTGTTGCAACGAAATATCTGGATCTTGATACCCTGCAGGTCTTTTCTGTTCCGCCGGTTCCTTCCGGCTGGACGCGTGCAGCGTCGAATGAGAATTTTGCGTTTTACGTCAAAAGCGAAAGGGTTGGCAGTTACAACGTCGATACCCTTCAACTTATGGATCTAAAAACGGGGGAGATCCGGGATGTCGTGAAAACAAAACCGCCGGTTATCATCTCGTTCTCCCGGTATGATGTTTCGCCGGATGGGAATGCCGTGATCTATGAAATGTACAGCCGTATGCATGTTCAAAAGATCACCGATCCGGAGACGGTTTGGGTGGGAGGCGGCATTCCGAAGACGATCACGATGGCAACGCATTCCGTAGAATTTGTCTACTCCAACGGGGCACGCATTTCGATCAGTACCGAAACATTCAAAGAGAGCGTTCCGACCGTGGCGGTTCCGAC
>CAZDVO010000070.1:0-2608 GCA_964508905.1 uncultured bacterium | reverse complement strand
ATCCTGACTTCGGTCGACGACGACAATATCGCGGGGCAGGCGATCGATCATGGGGCCCAGGATTATCTAACGAAGGGAAGTTTTGATCGGCAGCTTTTGGTAAAGAGTATTTGCTACGCCATCAGCCGCAACCGCTCTCAGGTTCAGCTCCAAAAATATTATCGTGAGACGGAAGCGTCACGGAGGATCTTGCAGGACCGAGAGGAGCGCTTCGGGAGTCTTGTCGCGAATATCCCGGGAGCCGTTTATCGGTATGTTCGGGGAGCGGATCAGGAATGGCGTTTCGAATTTGTGAGCGATGTGATCGGGGATGTCACGGGAACGCCTCCTTCGGGATTTATTGGGGGGATGATCTCCAAATATACGGAACTGATACTGCCCCAAGACTTGTCTCTTTTCCAGGATGCGTTTGACCGCGTGGTTCATGAGGGTGGGGCCTACAGCGTGGATTACCGTATCCGGCATGTCAGCGGTGATTTCCGCTGGGTCCATGATCAGGGCCGTTTGATCCGGGACGCGGAAGGGCGTTGCGTGCACGTGGATGGTGTTATTTCGGATATCACGGAGAGAACGCAGGAGAAAGAGCGTTTCAACCACTTGGTCTATTATGACGCTCTTACGAATTTGCCGAATCGCGAGCTTTTTATGGACCGATTGGAGCAGGCCGTGGCCCAGGCTCGTCGTAAAAAAGAAACGGGTGCTGTTCTGGCCCTGGACCTGGATCACTTTAAACGGATCAATGATACGCTGGGCCACTCGATCGGGGATCAGCTGATCAAGGCGGTTTCGGTCCGTCTGCTGAAGACGCTGTATGATTCCGATACGGTCACGCGTATCAGCGGGGGGACCTTCGCGGTGATCCTTTCACGGATCATGAAGCCTGAGCATGCCGAGAACGTGGCGAACAAGATCCTCACTGCTTTTAAGTCGCCCTTCCTGATCCAGGAGCACGAACTTTTCACAAGCTGTAGCATTGGGATTGCGCTCTTTCCTGACGATGGGGAGACGGGCGACGTACTGATCAAGAACGCGGACGCGGCGCTTCATACCTCCAAAGAACGGGGCAAGAACCGTTTTCAGCTTTATTCCTCGTCGAATGCCAATAACAGTTTTGAGAGGCTCGTACTGGAAAACAGCCTGCGCCGGGCCCTTGAGCGCGATGAATTCCGTCTTTTTTATCAGCCGGAGATCGACCTGAGCACGGGGAAAGTGGTTGCGGTCGAAGCGTTGATCCGCTGGCAACATCCAGACCTTGGGTTTATCCCGCCGCTGGAGTTCATTCCGATCGCCGAAGAAACCGGGTTGATCCATCCGATTGGTGAATGGGTGCTTCGGACGGCTTGTGAGCAAAAAAGGCTTTGGGACGCTCAGGGGTTCAACTCACTACGCGTTTCAGTCAACCTTTCGGCGCGTCAATTCCATTACGCGAATATCGTGGATATGACCGCCGAGATCCTCAAGAAAACGGGCGTGGTTCCCGCAGAACTGGATTTCGAACTTACCGAAAGCACCATCATGGACCATTTAGAAGAAACCACGAAAACTCTTCAGCAACTTAAGTCGATGGGGGTGCATATCTCGATCGATGATTTCGGAACAGGGTACTCTTCGCTCATGTACTTGAAGACCTTTCCGATCGATACGATCAAGATCGATCGTTCTTTCATCAAGGACGTGACCACCGATCCTGACGATCAGGCCATTACCCAGGCCATTATCTCCATGGCGCACAGCTTGAAGCTGGATGTTGTCGCGGAGGGGGTGGAGACGAGAGACCAGCTTGAACTGCTCAAGTCGCAGGATTGCGATGTGGTTCAGGGCTATCTTTTTAGTAAACCCATCCCGGCGTCTGAGATCCCGCCGTTTTTGTCTAACGGTATCATTGGAAAGAGCCTTCCCTGAGCGCCTTTTGAGGCTTTGGAGATCGCGCGAGGGTTGCCGCAATCGCGCGAATGCGCCCGTACGGGGATCGATCCCAAGATTTTCTGGAATTTCCGATAAAAAAAGTCATAATGACGGTCTATGTCCTATCGATTCAGCTGTGATCATTGTGGAGAAAAGTTCGAGTTAGCGACGCCCCAGGCGGGCGAGTGTCCTTCCTGCTTTTGGACTTCATCTGTAAAAAGGGAGGATGGCACGCTTTTCGAAAAAAAAAGTTCCTCTTCAGGCCCATCACAGGAAGCGTCCTCGTCAGTGAGGAAAGGCTTCCCAAAATGGGTGGGCGCTCTCGGGAAGATGGTTTTTGGCGGAGTCCTTTTGTCTGGCCTGATCGTTCTTATCGTAAGGGTCTACCCCTTGGTGACCGCGGCTTTGTCCGGTTCCGGGAAAGGAATTTCGATCCGCCTTGCGAAGGAGGAGTTGAGGCCGGAGTCTGTGGCGGGCTCGGCTACGGGCCCTGGTTTTTCCGTCCAGGAAAAGGAGATCCTTTATCGCGAAGTGACGGTCCCCGCGGATCGGGCACCAGACGCGGGAGAGCAGCAGGTCTTGAGCCGCGTGGCGCCGTTTCGGACAGGATGGACAGAAAAACTTCCTTCCGCGGAGTGGACGCTTGAGCAGTATCAAAAAATGATCGCGGACCAGGAAGCTTTTTACAAAATGCCTTTCGCGC
>CAZDVO010000069.1:0-2623 GCA_964508905.1 uncultured bacterium | reverse complement strand
CATCGGTCAGCTTCGATTGACAGGCCCGGACGAGGCCCACCCCTTCTTCATAGCGCTTCAGCGCCTGCTCCAGCGTCAGCTCGCCCGATTCCAGGGCCTCAACGACCTGTTCCAACCCTTCCATCGCCTTTTCAAAATCGATCCGTTCCTCTTTTTCCGTCATATTCATTCCTTCTCGATTTTAACCACTTTCGAAATAAGACGCCCTTGATGAAGCCGTGTTGCGACCTCATCCCCGACCCGAACATCCTTCGCGTTCTTGATCACGGCCCCCGAGAGCCCAAAAACCACCGCGTAACCGCGTGCAAGGATACCCAAAGGATTGAGCGCATTCAAGCGTCCTGTGAGATTTTGAAATCCCTGCCCCCGTGCCGTCAGGGTGGCCCGGAACCCCGTTTGAAGCCTTCGCAAGAAATCATCCAGACGCCCGGTCCATTGATCGAGAAGATAACGCGGCTGCCGGAAAGCCGCACTCAACGAAAGGCCCTCCAGCTTTTCCCGCAAACCGTCCCAAATCCCCTCCATCGCGAGCTTCAGTCTTGCCTTACGATCCCGCAATCGTTCCTCAAGTTCGATACGGCTCGAGACCACAAGTTCCGCGGCGGCCGAAGGCGTCGGCGCCCGCAGATCCGCGACCATATCACAGATCGTCCAATCGGTCTCATGCCCTACCGCGGAGATCACGGGGATCCCGGAGTCGAACACCGCCCGCGCCACTGGCTCTTCGTTAAAGGCCCAAAGGTCCTCGAGGCTCCCGCCGCCGCGGCCCACGATCAACACTTCCGCCTCCGCCTGCTCGTTCATCGCCTGGATCGCCGCAGCGATCTCATCCGCCGCGCCCTCCCCCTGAACCTTCACAGGATAGATCAGCACATGCGTCCCGCAGAAACGCCGGTTCACAACGTTCAAAATATCGTGGATCGCGGCGCCCGTCGGCGACGTGATCACTCCAACCGTTTTGGGGAATCGCGGGATCGGTCGCTTGCGGGCCTCCTCGAAGAGGCCTTCTTTCGCTAAACGTTCCCTCAGCTGCTGGAATGCAAGCTGCAGCGCCCCCACTCCCTGCGGTTCCACGCGCTCGATATAAAGCTGATATTGTCCGCGGGCTTCGTAGATCGAGACACGGCAGAACGCAAGTACCTTGAGTCCGTCTTTGAGCTGGAATTTCAACCCCCGCTGGTACTGGCTAAAAAAAGCCGCGGAGATCTGCGCCGATCCATCCTTGAGCGTTAGATAAATGTGTCCGGAGCTATGGTGCTTGAAATTCGAGATCTCCCCTTCGACCCAGACCGAAGCGAGACGCGATTCCAAAAGCAGCCGGCTCTGCCGGTTCAGTTGACTGACCGTATAGATCCGGCGGCCTTCTTTCAACGAATCAAAGGATGTCTCCGTTTCTCGCATTATTATTCCTTCGCATTCCTGGCCTATAGCCCACAGCTCATCGCCCATAGCTAGAAGCTACCGGCTATGCGCTATTAGCTTCAATCAGTGATCACTTGATCCACCCGGACATCGAGCCGGGTCATCGGAACTTTTCTTACAAGCTGCTCCCGAAAAGCGAGCCCGATCTTGGGAATATTCCGGGCTGTTTTGAGAACCCTGTCATAATAACCGCCCCCGCGCCCAAGCCTCCCGCCTTTCCTATCAAAAGCAACTCCCGGGACCACGATCAGATCCATCCGCCCCGCCGCCCTTTTAGGACAGGCCGTCTTCGGTTCCATGATGGAATAGGCCCCCTTCACGAGATCGCGTTGAAGCAAAGTAACCCGGCGGAATATCAGCTGCCCACGGGAGGCCACTTGCGGCAAATAAAGTTTCTTTTCCCTCAAGAGAGGCTTTAAGAAAGCGCGCGTCATTACTTCCGGAGCGATCCCGCAATAAAGCGCGATATGCCGAGCCTTGCGGAACAATGGCTCTTCGAAAAGTTTTTGGAAGATCTTACGGCTTTTTGCATGGCGCGAGCGCCAGGAAAGAGCGCGCTGCTTCTTCCGGATAGCACATCTGAGAAGCGCTTTGTCTGACATGAGAGAAAACAGCTATGAAGCAGCCGCGGTTTTTTCCGACTCGAACTTACGGCGCTCGGCCTCAAGCTGTTTCGCTTTTTCATCAAGAGCGGCTTGCTGCTGGCGGAGGCTCTCTTTCTGGCGGGCCATCTCCTTGAAGAATTTCTGGCGCTCCGCCTGAAATGCCGCTCTCGGATCTTCCCCGGAGGAAGGTTCCATCACGGGCGCGGCCTCTTTCGTATCCACCGGCAAAGCCTCGGCGGTCGGTGCGGCATTCAGGGTCTGCATCTTCGCGAGGACTTCCTCCTTAAGCTTCTCCAGCTGATCCTCCTTCTCCCGGATCATCTGGATCTGCTGTTCGCGGACTTGTTCCCACTCTGTTTTCAACTTATCTAATTCGGATTTTGGCGAGAGAGGCTCAACGGACACAGAGGACTCGGCCACAAAGTCCTCGGCAAAAGCGCCCGTCAACGGAATGAAAAAAAACAGAAGGCCCGTGGCAAGAATGATTCTTTTAAGACCCGGCTGTTCCATGATCAGTGTCCCTCCTCTTGCTTTATCCGTCGAAAAAGATCAATGCCCCCAGCATGAATCGAACATGCAACCCTCTCCTTAGGAAG
>CAZDVO010000068.1:0-2759 GCA_964508905.1 uncultured bacterium | reverse complement strand
TACCACCCTTTCGTTCGACGCGTTCTCGGATCCTTCCAGGGTGCTTTTGTCGGATTTCTACGACCTTGCCGGCTATGACTCTAACGAGATCCGCATCGCGTTGTTCGAGGGGGCGGTCGACCCCGAGCAACCCTGGTTCGTGACGCAGGCCGCGCAAGCCGAAGTTCTTAGCGTCGTTCCTTTGATCCGGGACGCGGGCATGCGGCAAGCGGCGCTCGCGGCCGCGAGCGATCCGAACGCTGTTTTCTATAAGATCGAAGGAACCGGCCGCGATAAGGTTTATCAGTGGACGTCTTCATTCGATCCGAACGTTTCGTATTCCCTCACGGAGGATCTGAAAGTAGCGGTCGGCGATGCCGGAAGTTTCACGCGGCAAGCGACGTTCACGACGCAAACCCGTGTGAGCCGTGATGTGATCGTTTCAGTGTACCTCGAGCAAGTTGCACGCGTACTCGTGTCGCTCGCTGATGGGACCCTCGGAATGACTCAAGACGCACTTCAGAACGCGGCAGACCTTGGGACGCTCCAATCGCTTGTGGAGGCCTCAGCTTTTTCAAGTGAAGTGAAAGATGTGGTTCGCGCGATGACCGTGGATGATTTTGAGAAGGTGAAACGCCTGGTGAACAAAGGCGAAATCATTGATGAAGCGACCGCTGGCGTCGCGACCGTCTCTCCTGTAGAACTCAAATATTTTATGGAAGGGCTTGAGGAAGCCCCGGGTCTTGCCGCGGTCTTTTCGAGGACGGATACAATCGACAGCCTTGCCGGCGATCAGGTCAGTTACAGCTGGTCGAGCGCGGACGGGATCAGAAACTATTCCATGGGACGCACCTCGGTGGCCATGACGGAGCAGTTGGCGGGTGGTGGAACACGTGTGGTTTATGAGCCTGAGACCACGTTCTCGGTTTCTCAGCGGTACACCCGGATCGATAAGGATTATCTCCGCCAGCTTGTGAAAGCGGGCATGGTTTTTACGGCCCTTCCCGGGACCGCGGAGGATGTCGAGTCCCAGCTGGCACAGTTTCTTGAGGCTCTTGGAGATCCGGAAGATGATGAATACGACATGACGCTCTTCACGATGACGATGACGGGGGAAGGCTATAGCTATTCGTGGGAACTTCCCGATGGCTCCCAAAGCTTTTCGCTACGTCAGAACATCGAACAAGAAGCGGTCTCGACCGATCCCAAGACAGGCATAACGACCTATCAGGATAACAGCACCTTCACGTTCAGCACCACGGTTCGCGTTTCCCAGACGGAAGTGTCCGGCAAAGAGGATTACCTGACGCCTGCAAAAAGGGAGCAGTATAAAAGGGCGCTTACGGACATCGATAGCGGCACGGAATTCATGATGACCCAGACGGGGCGCGATGTGACCTATTCATGGGCCAGCGCGGACCGGGCTGAGGTCTATAATCTAACGAAGTCCTTTGCCAAAGTCGTCGGGGTTGCTGAATTGATCGGAAAATGGGATTTTAATATCCAGACCCGGGTTCGGCGGAGCGAGGTCGAGGCTTTTGCTGAAAATCTTCCCGCTGGGCCCGAGCGCGCGCAGTATCTTCGTGCGATCCAGGACGCGTCGAGCTGGACGAAATTCACAAAAACCGTGAGTGGGACGGACACCAATTATAAGTGGACAGGACGTAGCGGTGCCGTGACGTACAGTTTGAGCGGGACCAAAAGTTTTAAGGAACACATAGACAACGGTGTTCTTTCCCTGCAGGACTTCTACAGCTACTCGTTCTCCTCGATGGACCGCGTCGAGAAGGCCTTCGTCGAGGGGTTTGTCGGTCATTTCCAGGATTCGGACCCGCAGAAAAATCAATATTGGGATGCCCTTGATGCCACGAGCGATTCGACTATTTATACCCGGACGATCGCGGGAGATGCTGTGACCTACCGCTGGTCCGATGCCGACGAGGCAACGACCCACATGATCGGATCCAGCAAAGTGTATGAGTTGATCCCGGAGTCCGTTGACGCGAACGGCAACGTGGTCTATCAAACGGATAATGAAGGGCATTATGTCTACGCCCGTGACGAGAATGGGCAGCTTCCGCTGAAATGGTATTTTCGTTCCGAGGTTATTGTCCTGGAAGCGGAAGTAGCCGGTGACGCAAATGATCTTACGATCAATAAACTCGAGAACAATCTCGTCCGCCAGCAGTTCGAGAATGCGCTCGAAGCCGCAACCCTCGCGACATGGTTCACGAAAAGCACCTCCGGATCCTCGGTGACTTATTCGTGGGAAGATGAATCGGCGGGGAAAATGCATACCCTCAGCTATGAACCGGCGGTCGTGACAGGGAGTGTGGCCCCGGTTATGGCATGGAGTTTTAAGACCGACACAAAGGTCGACGCAAGCGTGCTTGCCGCGTATCAGGGTTTTCTGGATGACGCGATGCTTGCCGCGTTCACGCCGGCGCTCCCAGACAATGAGTCTGGTCTTTATACGAAGTCGACGACGGGATCGGAAGAGCGTTATTCCTGGCAGGGTAAGGATCGTGGCTGTACGTATGTTATGAATGCCTCCAAAGTTCCGGACATGGCTACAGGAACGATGGCTTATGCGAAGTGGACCTTCAGCACGCAGATGGCTATTTCCCAGGCCGCGCTCAAGCAATACTTGCCGTCTTTTGATGAAAGTGAAATGACGGAGGCTTTTGCTTCTGCGCTGACGGGGAACGGCGATTTTGATCCTCTCGGATCGATCACGCTCACCCTTACGGGCGCCAAAGATATCAGTATCAGCTGGCAGA
>CAZDVO010000067.1:0-2960 GCA_964508905.1 uncultured bacterium | reverse complement strand
GAGAGGCCGGTCTTGGGACGGGACATCTGGTCGTTGCCGCGATGATGCAGGAGGGATTGAGCGAGGCTGAGGCCCGGAGCCGATGTGCCTTTATGGATTCCAAAGGGCTTGTCGTGTCGACCCGGACGGATCTGGATGAAAAGAAAAGATATTTTGCCGTCGAAGGCCCTCAGGTACAGGATTGTCTCGAGGCTGTCCGGGCCTTGAGGCCGACAACGCTGATCGGCGCGGCTGGAAGACATGGGGTCTTTACGCAGGAAGTGCTTCAGGCTATGGCGCAGATCAATGATCGCCCCGTGATTTTTGCGATGTCGAACCCGACCAGTCTTTCGGAATGTACCGCCGAGGAAGCTTACCGCTATACGCAGGGGCGGGCGCTTTTTGCCAGCGGAAGTCCTTTCGCTCCCGTAAATTATGAGGGCCGTCAGCTCACGCCGGGGCAGAGCAACAATGCTTATATTTTTCCGGGGATGGGACTTGGGATCACGGCTTCCCGCTCTGCCCGGGTGCCGGATGAAATGTTCCTTGCCGCGGCCAAGGCTTTGGCTTCCTGCGTTGAGGAGCGTGACCTTGCTTCGGGAAGTCTTTACCCGCCTTTGAAGGAGATCCGCAAGGTTTCACTCACGATCGCGGAAGCGGTCGGGGAGGTCGCTTATCGGGAAGGGTTGGCGGAGGGTCCGAAACCCAAGGACCTTCGTGCCTATCTTCAAGATCAGATGTACCAACCGGCGTATGAAAGCTATCCTCGGGGAAGCTAGGACCCCCTCGGCTTTAGGAAGTTTTCTTTAGGAGAAGGCGCATGATCGTCTGGGGCTTGGATGGGATACAAGCGGCCGCGCAGAGATTTTTAGCGGATTCCTCCAAGGAGATAGGGATCCTGACCCTGGCTGGGTGGTCCGCAGGAGTCAGTTTGTATTTGACCGCGGGGCTCTTGGGGTTGTGCGGATACTTCGGGTGGATCCATCTTCCGGGCGAGCTCGGCGTTTTTTCCAACCCGGTCGTTTTTTCCTGCGCCTTCATCATTTTTTCGATAGAATTCATCGCGGATAAAGTGCCCTATGTGGATTCGATCTGGGATTCGGTCCACACGTTCATTCGTCCGGTCGGAGGGATCGCGATCGGTTATCTTGCCGGATCCGATCATGGCGCCGTGGCTCAGGCGGTGTATGCCATCTTTGCGGGAACGCTGACGCTGGATGCGCATACCGTCAAAGCGGCCGAGCGGCTGGCGATCAATACTTCGCCGGAGCCTTTTTCCAATATCGCGGCGAGCACGGCAGAGCAAGGGCTGGTACTCTTTCTCTTCTGGTTTTTCATCAGGCACCCGGTGCTGACCTGCGTTATAATCGTGGGGCTAGTGATCCTCGGTTTTTTCATGCTTCGTTTTTTGTGGCGTTTTGTAAAAATGATTTTTGGAGGCGCTCCCGGATCCCGGGAAAAGGAAAGAAGTCGATGTTCCTGACCATTAATGGAAAACAAGAAGTGATCGAACGATCGGTGAATTTGGACGAGCTGGTCACGAGCAAAGGCCTTCGCCCGGAGAGGATCGTTGTCGAACATAATTTCTGTATTATTTCGAAAGAAGACTGGCCCAAGATCATGTTGAAAGACCAGGACCGGGTCGAGATCATCAGTTTCGTCGGAGGAGGGTGAGCACTATGCAAGATGAATGGGTGTTGGGCGGCGAGTCCGTCAAGAACCGTCTTTTGATCGGGACGGGGAAGTTCTCGAGTTATGCGATCATGCGGCAGGCGCTTGAAGCGGCGCAACCTGATATTGTGACCGTCGCGCTTCGCCGCGTCGATGCCGGTTCGGGGGCGGATAATATCCTGGAATATATTCCAAGATCCTGCATCCTGATGGCGAATACCTCGGGCGCGCGGAACGCGGATGAAGCCGTTCGGATCGCACGCCTCGCGAAGGCGAGCGGCGCGGGGAATTGGATCAAGATCGAGGTGATCCAGGATAACAAGTACCTATTGCCGGATAACCTGGAAACGCTCAAGGCGGTGGAAATTCTTGTGAAAGAGGGGTTCACGGTCCTTCCCTACATGAGCCCGGATCTTTCCATGGCCAAGCGCATGGCGGAGGCCGGCGCGGCCGCGGTCATGCCCCTCGGATCTCCGATCGGGAGCAATCGCGGCGTGAAAACGCGCGAGTTGGTGAAGATCCTGGTGGAAGAGATCCCGGTCCCGGTGATCGTGGATGCCGGATTGGGGAGTCCCGCGGATGCCTGCGAATGTATGGAACTGGGATGCGCCGGGGTGCTTGTGAATACGGCCATCGCGATCGCGCGTGACCCCATCCTGATGGCCAAGGCCTTTAGCGATGCCGTGCGCGCAGGGCGTATGGCCTATCTGGCCGGGATCGCCGCCGGAGGAAGCGCGAGCGCTTCCTCACCGCTTACGGGCTTTCTCAGATAACGGCTTTTGATGAGTTACTACGAAACGCTCCAACGGGTTAAAGATCTTTCTTTTGAATCCGTTTTTCTCTCATTAACGCCGGAGAAGATCCAACGCGCGATCCTCTCTGATTCTCAAGATCCCGAACGACTGCTGACACTGCTTTCTCCCGGGGCGGAGGCCTCTCTGGAGCTTATGGCGCAGAAAGCGCAGGCCACGACTCTGCGTCATTTTGGCCGGACCATCCAGATCTACACCCCCATGTATCTTTCTAATTTTTGCGAGAACCAATGCGCCTATTGCGGATTCAACGCGAAGAACCGATTACCTCGTCGGGCCCTGACCTTGGCCGAAGTGGAGCAAGAGGCGGCCTGTATTGCCGCAACCGGGATCCAGCATCTTCTCATCCTCACGGGTGATTCCCGTGTAAAAAGTTCGCCCGCCTATATTAAGGAATGCCTTCAGGTGCTGAAAAAGTATTTTAGTTCCATTTCCGCCGAGGTGTACGCGCTGACGAGGGAAGAATACGAGGACCTTGCCGCTGCCGGGATCGACGGG
>CAZDVO010000066.1:0-3063 GCA_964508905.1 uncultured bacterium | reverse complement strand
GCACATATTCCACATTCGCGAGACCGTGCGCCACGGCGATCTTGACCTCGGTCCCTTCGATATTGATCGAGGTTTCCTTGACCCCCTTAAGTCCACGAACGTTCTCAAATTCAACCTTGTCCAGCTTCTTACCCGTCACAAAAGAATAGGCCGTCCGGAGCGCGGCTTCCATCACACCGCCCGTCGCGCCAAAGATCGTTCCGGCACCGCTATAATCCCCCAGCAGGTGGTCGCATTCTTCATCCGGAAGGCTCTGGAGATCGATCCCCGCCTGCTTGATCATGCGCGCCAGTTCCCGGGTCGTCAGCACCACATCCACGTCCTGATAACCGGAAGCCGACATCTCCCGGCTTCGGGAGATCTCGAATTTCTTCGCGGTACACGGCATGACCGAGATCACCTTCAGCTTCGCCGGATCCAATTTGTTCTTTTCGGCATAGTAGGTCTTCACCAACGCACCGACCATCTCATGCGGCGACTTGGCCGAGGAGAAATGCGGGATCATATCCGAGTGGAACTTTTCCATAAAATCCACCCAGGAAGGACAACAGGTCGTGATCAGAGGCAGCACACCTTTTTTATGAGCGAAACGCTCAATGAATTCGCTCGCCTCTTCCATGATCGTCACATCCGCGCCGAAGTTCGTATCGAAGATCGCCTTAAACCCCATCCGCCGGAGGGCCGCGTACATTTTCTTGGTCACGTTGGTGCCGATCGGATAGCCGAACGCTTCGCCCAATGCCACGCGGGTCGCCGGAGCGATCTGCACGACGCAATATTGATTGGGGTCCATTAAAGCCTTCCAGGCCAGCCGTGTATCATCCTGTTCAACGATCGCGCCCGTTGGACAATGGGCGGAACACTGACCGCAGCGCACGCAAGGAGATTCGGCAAGGCTGATATCCCCGGCGGCCGCAATACGCGTATTGAAACCGCGCTGAAGGAATGTCAGCGCCCAAACATCCTGAACATTCTGGCAAACATCAACGCAACGGCCGCACTTGATGCATTTACGTGCATCAAGCACGATATTGCCCGTGGAACGGTCTTCAGGAGTATCTCGAATGATCTTCTCATAGTATTCTTCACGGATCGCGAAATCCGCCGCAACCGATTGAAGCTCGCAATTCTGGTTACGGCCGCAGGTCAGGCACTCATTGGGATGGTTCGAAAGGATCAGCTCGATCACGGTACGGCGGATCTCCACGATCTCGGGGTCATGCGTGATAATGTCCATTCCCTCATCCAACGGCGTACAGCAGGCGCGAAGCATCTTGCGATTCCCTTTCACGCGAACGAGGCAGATCCCGCAAGCCGCGGAAGCATGAAGGTGGGCATCCGGATGTTTACAAAGCGTCGGGATCTTGACCTGGACCTTTTTGGCCGCTTCCAGGATCGTCGTATTCTCAGGAACTTCGACTTTCATGCCGTTGATGACTGCCTTGATCATAAAAGCTTCTCCTCTTTCGTATGAAGACCGTGATTAGCCGCGATCGACCGCGTTGGGCTTACAAACCTCGAAACATTGCCCGCAACGAATGCACTGGGACTGGTCGATCACATAACCTTTTTCGCGATTGCCGGAGATCGCGTTCACCGGACACGCCTTAAAGCACATCCCGCACTTCACGCACTTTTCCTGGTTGATCACATAGCTCACCAACTTGGTACACTTGCAGGAAGGACATTTCTTTTCATTCACGTGAGTTTCATACTCCGCCCGGTAATAGTGAAGCGTCGAGAGCACCGGGTTCGGCGCCGTCTGCCCGAGGCCGCAAAGGGAGGCTTTCTGCATTGCGAACGAGATCTGCTGCAATTGATCGAGATCTTTTGTAGAGCCAATGCCATCCGAGACCTTCTCAAGAAGATGCAACATCTGCGTTCCCCCGATACGACAGGGCGCACATTTACCGCAAGATTCATCCACGCAGAACCGGAGATAGAATTTGGCGATATCCACCATGCAATCGTCTTCATCCATCACGATCATCCCGCCGGACCCCATGATCGAGCCCATCTTCTGAAGGCTCTCATAATCGACAGCCGTGCTAAAGTATTGCTTGGGGATCACCCCCCCCGACGGACCGCCGGTCTGGATCGCTTTGACGTTTTTTCCGCCGAAGGCACCGCCTCCGATCCCGTAAACGATATCATCGATCGTGGTTCCCATCGGGACCTCGACGAGGCCGGAGTTCTTGACCTTCCCGGTCACCGCAAAAACCTTAGTCCCCTTCGAAGTTTCCGTTCCGATCCCCGCGAACCATGCGCCGCCTTTGAGAAAGATCACCGCGATATTGGCCAAGGTCTCAACGTTATTGATACAGGTCGGTTTACCCCACAACCCCTTGATGGACGGGAAGGGAGGCCGCGGGCTGGGATAGCCGCGCTTCCCCTCGATCGACGCGATCAACGCGGTCTCTTCACCGCAGACGAAGGCGCCGGCTCCAAGCCGGATCTCGACATCAAAGCTGAAGGAAGAGCCTAAGATATTCTTCCCCAGCAACCCCCGCTCGTAACACTGCTTGATGGCATTCTCGATACGTTCGATCGCCAGCGGATACTCCGCGCGAATATAAAAATAACCTTTGGACGCCCCGATCGCATATCCACCAATGATCATCCCTTCGATCACGGAATGAGGATCGCCCTCGAGCACGCTTCGATCCATATACGCGCCGGGGTCGCCTTCATCGCCGTTACAGACAATATATTTCTGATCTCCGGCCGCCTTGCGCGTAATATCCCACTTCATTCCCGTTGGGAATCCCGCGCCACCGCGCCCCCGAAGACCCGCCGTTTTCATTTCCTGAACGACCTTCTCCGGCGTGTACTCGCCCAACACCTTGGCCAAGGCGAGATAGCCGTCTTGCGCGATATAATCTTCGATCTTTTCAGGATCGATAACGCCGCAATTCCGAAGCACGATCCTTAATTGTTTGGAGGACTGAGAGATCGATTTACCGACGATCGGTTTGCCTCCGACCACGCTTTCGAGAATGATCTGGGCGATGTCGCTTTCCTGGACATTCGTATAAAGATAATTCTCGGGGAGGATCCTCACCG
>CAZDVO010000065.1:0-3269 GCA_964508905.1 uncultured bacterium | reverse complement strand
GAAAAAGATCCCGGCGTTGAAATGTTGACCCTGGCGATACGCATGATGGACCGGGAAACTTATGAGAATCCGAACGCGGTGAAGGTCGTGTGCGACGCCGCAGGGGATGCCCTCTATTTTTCGCGTTCTCCGATCCCGTTCTTCCAGGGAAGCCAGAATCGCGCGTTCAGTTTTTTGAAACATCTGGGAGTGTACGGTTACCGGCGGGATTTTCTTTTGCAATTCGTCGGCTGGGGGCCGGGAGTATTAGAAAGTCATGAAAAGCTGGAGCAGTTGAGGGTCCTCGAAAGGGGCCGTTCCATTCGCGTGATCGAAACGGAATATGATTTCATCAGCGTGGACACGGAAGAGGACCTGCAGGAAGTCGAAAAACGTTTGCAGGCCAACCCCGTGAGGAAATAAAAATGCCGAAACATATTTTTGTGACAGGTGGTGTGGTTTCATCCTTGGGCAAGGGGATCGCGTCCGCGTCGATCGCCAAGATCCTGGAAACGAAGGGGCTGAAGGTCGCGATCCAGAAGCTGGATCCCTATCTCAATGTCGATCCCGGGACGATGAATCCTTTTCAGCACGGCGAGGTTTATGTAACCGATGACGGGGCCGAGACGGACCTTGATCTTGGGCACTATGAACGGTTTACGCACAGTACCTTGGGCCGTGAGAACAACGTGACGAGCGGGCAGATCTACCACAGCGTGATCGCGAAGGAACGCCGTGGTGATTATCTGGGCGGCACCGTTCAAGTGGTCCCGCATATTACGAACGCCATCAAGGACCGGATCCGGGATGTGGGACGCAACAAGCGTTATGATGTGGTGATCTCCGAAGTCGGGGGCACTGCCGGGGATATTGAATCCCTGCCGTTCCTTGAGGCCGCAAGGCAATTCCGGCATGAAGTGGGCCGAGAGAACTCTCTCTTCATCCACCTCACATTGGTTCCCTACATCAAGGCCGCCGGTGAGCTCAAGACAAAGCCGACCCAGCACAGTGTCGGCACGCTTCGTGAGATCGGTATCCAGCCGGATATTTTGATCTGCCGCACCGAAAAGAAGATCGATCAGGCGATGAAGGATAAGATCGCGCTTTTCTGCAATGTGGAACCCGAGGCCGTGATCGAGGCGCGTGATGTGGCATCGATCTATGAATGTCCGCTTGAGTTCAAAGCGGAAGAGATCGACAAAGTGATCTGCCAAAAACTCAAGATCGAATACAAGGCCGGTAGTTTGCATGAGTGGAAGAGGAATGTGGTCGACAAGGCCCTTCATCCCAAGCATCTCGTGAAGATCGCGGTGGTCGGAAAATATGTGGAGTTGCAGGACGCTTACAAGTCGATCTACGAATCTCTGAAACACGGCGGGATCGCCAACGACGCGGGGGTCGTGATCAAGAGGATCAATGCGGAAAAGCTGGAAACAGCGCGTTCGCTGGAACAGCTCAAGGGCGTTTCCGGGATCCTTGTCCCGGGAGGGTTCGGGAGCCGGGGGATCGAGGGGAAGCTGAAAGCGATCCAATATTGCCGTGAGAAAAAGATCCCTTTTTTCGGGATCTGCCTTGGGATGCAATGCGCCGCGATCGAGTTTGCGCGCAATGTGCTCGATATGAAAGGCGCTCACTCGACGGAATTTAACAAGAAAACAGCGTATCCGGTGATCAGCCTTTTGGAAGAGCAGCAACATGTGAAAGATATGGGCGGGACCATGCGTCTTGGCGCCTATCCGTGCGTGCTCAAGAAGGACTCGTTGGCTTACAAGGCCTACAAGGCGGAAGAGATCTCGGAACGGCACCGGCATCGTTATGAATTCAACAATGAATACCGGGAAAAATTCCAGAAGGCTGGGATGAAGCTTTCAGGCCTTTCACCGAACGGGAAGCTCGTTGAAATGATCGAACTGGAGGGGCACCCGTGGTTCGTGGGGACGCAGGCTCATCCAGAATTCAAATCAAAACCTGACAGGGCTCACCCGCTTTTCCGTGACTTTATCCGGTATGCCCTGATCTATCAGAAGGAGCATGGCGTCGTTCCCGCGCCCCAGAAAGTTTCGAAGACACCGACGTCCAAGGAGAGTGACCATGGAGAAGTGCATGCATAAGGTGGCCTTAGGCCCTATCGTTTTTGGGGACCCGAAACGTTTGGTGTTGATCGGGGGGCCGTGTGTGATCGAAACGGAAGCAGGGACCCTGAAACTCGCGGCGAAGATCGCGAAGATCGCTCGCGAGCTCAAGGTGCCTTATGTTTTTAAAGCGAGCTTTGATAAAGCGAATCGCTCCTCGATCAATTCCTTCCGGGGACCGGGGCTTGAGAAGGGGCTCCAGATCCTTGCCCGCGTCAAAAAAGAATTAAAACTTCCCATTCTTACGGACATCCATTCGGTGGAGCAGGCCGCGCCCGTGGCCGAGGTCGCGGATATTCTCCAGATCCCCGCCTTTTTGTGCCGCCAGAGCGATCTTTTGTTCGCGGCCGCCGCGACCGGTAAGATCGTGAATGTGAAAAAGGGGCAGTTCCTTTCCCCGTGGGAAGCGAAGAACATGGTCCATAAGCTGGAGGAAGTAGGATGCCGCAGGATCCTTTTGACGGAGCGCGGGACGAGTTTTGGTTATAACAATCTTGTGAATGATTTCCGGGCGATCCCCATTATGCGGGGTTTCGGTTACCCGGTGGTTTATGATGCGACGCATTCGGTGCAGATCCCGGGAGGGAAAGGGACCGCCTCCGGAGGGATGTCCGAATTTATCCCGACGCTCGCACGCTGCGCGGTCGTAGCCGGAGCCGACGCGGTGTTCATGGAGATCCATGAGGATCCTTCCAAAGCCCTTTCAGACGGGCCGAACGCGCTCGCGCTGGCCAAGTTGCGGGCCTTGCTCAAGGCGCTGGTCGCTTTGAAACAATGCGTTATTGCCGGAGAATAACATGACGAAACGATCGAGTGTTTTGAAGTTTGCCAAAGAAGTTTTTGAGATCGAGGCGCAGGCGATCCTAAGGCTCCGTTCACGCATCGGAAAGGATTTTGAAAAGGCCGTCCAGTGGATGGCGGATTGCAAAGGCCGCGTGATCCTTACCGGAATGGGAAAGCCGGGATTTATCGCCCGAAAGATCGTCGCGACCATGGCCTCGACGGGGACACCGAGCCTTTATCTTCATCCGGCTGAAGCGGCGCACGGGGACCTTGGGATGGTGAAATCTCTGGATCTGGTGATCGCGATCTCGCAGAGTGGGGAGAGCGAGGAGATCATTCGGTTGCTGCCCCCGCTGAAGCGTAAGGGCGTGAAGA
>CAZDVO010000064.1:0-3959 GCA_964508905.1 uncultured bacterium | reverse complement strand
CCTTTGACTTTGAGGAAAGAAGGAAACTCATTGTTCTCTTGGTCAAAGAAGTGATTTATACTCCAACCAAGATCACCGTTAAATTCTGGGGGGATTTACCAGAAATGGATTTTGACATTAAGCATCCGCCGGACTGGACACCGCCGCCGGATGACGATGGTGGAGAGGCTAGGGGTAGACCCGGAAATTCCGCCACACAACCGGCGGGCAGGCAGGTTTGCTCAAGAGTGTCGAATGGCTGGGGAACTAGGATTTGAACCTAGACTGGGTGATCCAGAGTCACCAGTGCTACCGTTACACCATTCCCCAAAGAAGAGGGGGGATTATAACCGTCTCTGTGCTGACTCTCAAGCGAAAAACCCGTCTCACTCAAGGAACTAGGCCATGAGACTTCCAAACCACAAGACCAAGATCGTCGCGACGATCGGCCCCGCGTCCCAATCTCAACCCATGTTGGAACGCCTCCTCCTTGCCGGCATGAACGTTGCCCGGCTGAACTTCTCTCACGGAGCATTTGACTCTCACGCCACGGTGATCCGTAACATTCGAGCAGCTGAAAAAACCACCGGAAAAAAGGTCGCGATCATGGCGGATCTTTCAGGCCCCAAAATGCGTTTGGGCAAGATCAGCCCGGAGCCTATTGAATTGAAAGCGGGGGATCCTTTTACCCTCACCTCGGAAGTCGTCATCGGTTCTCGGGAACGGGTCTCAATGAGTTTTGATCGTCTGCCTACCGTGGTGAAGCCCGGGGACAGGCTTTTCCTAAACGATGGCCTAGTTCAGCTTGAGGTTGAAAGGGTCCTTGGGAAGGACGTTCGCTGCAAGGTGGTCGTGGGAGGGGAGCTCCGCTCGAAAAAAGGGTTGAACCTTCCCGGGATTGATCTCGGGACGAGCGCGTTTACGGATTATGACCGGCAATGCCTGGAATTCGCGCTGGAACAGGGCGTAGACGCCATAAGCCAATCTTTTGTGGAAACCGCGGCGGATATTGAAAAAGTTCGCGAGGCGGCCTTGGCGCTTGGGAAAAAACCTTTTCTTGTGGCGAAGATCGAGAGGCTCGGCGCGCTTAAACATCTTGATGAGATCCTTAACGCCGCGGACGGGATCATGGTCGCCCGCGGAGATCTGGGGGTTGAAGTCCCCATCGAGCAGATCGCGATTACCCAGAAGAAAATGATCGCGAAGGCGAATCTAGCGGGGAAGCCCGTCATCGTTGCGACGCAGATGCTTGAATCGATGACCTCAAGCCGGCTTCCAACCCGGGCTGAAGCGACCGATGTGGCTAACGCGATCATCGACGGGGCGGATGCGGTGATGCTTTCGGCGGAATCGGCGATGGGCCAATTCCCGGAAGAATCCGTGGCGATGCTCGCCAGGATCGCCGCATTTACAGAAACGAATCGCCCTCTTGTCAGTTCCAGGGCCATCCACGAACTTTGCGAACAGGACCCGATCGACTCTCCGGGGGAAGCCGAGTCTTTAGTGGTGGAGCATGCGCTTCAGACCGTGCCCGTGAAGGCGGTCTTTGTCCCCACGGCTTCCGGTGCGACGGTTCGGATGATCTCGCGATTCAAGCCGGCGGCTTGGATCCTCGGTGCAGGGACTGATCCGGAGGTGATGCAGGCGCTTCATTTTTCGTACGGGGTTCTCCCTGTTCTGCTTGAAAAAGAGCCGGTGGATTGGTCCGCGTTCGCTACCGGATACTTGAAACAGACGTTTCCGGAGGGGGGGCGGGCGATCCTTCTGGCGGGGCCGTCGCCCAAGGATCCCGGAGCGAATTATCGGATGGAATTTCTCAGGTTTTAAAAGGAGGGAGTTTCATGAGGAAAAAAGATCATCTGAAATTCATGAAAGAGGCCATCCGGGAAGCCCGTAAAGGGTTCCGCGAAGGTGGCATCCCCATCGGTTCGGTCCTTGTCAAGAACGGCAAGATCATCGGACGCGGACATAACCGTCGAGTTCAGTTTAATTCAGCCATTCTGCATGCCGAAATGGATTGCCTGGAGAATGTCGGTCGGCTCAAGGCCCGCGACTATGAAAAATGCGTTATTTATTCGACGCTTTCGCCCTGCGCTATGTGTACGGGGGCCATCCTGCTTTATAAGATCCCCGTGGTCGTGATCGGGGAGAACAAGACCTTCAAAGGACCTGAAGCCTATTCCAGGAAGTGTGGCGTGAAGTTGATCAACCTTGATTCCAAAGAGTGCAAGGATCTGATGCGCGATTTTATCGCTCGCAAACCGGAACTCTGGAACGAAGATATCGGGGTGTAGCTCGTGTTCATTCGCAAACTGAAAGATCAAAAAGAGATCATTGCCGGGGATGCCTGCCATCTGCGTGAGCTTTTGAACGCCCATAGGGACAAACGGGCTTATCGTTACAGCCTGGCTTATGCTTGGGTGAAGCCCGGGCAAAAGACCACCCCGCACAAGCTGAAGACTTCCGAGGTCTATTACATCCTCGAAGGGAAGGGGCGGATGCACATTGGCAAGGAATCACGAGTGGTTGTTTCCGGGGATTGCATCGATATCCCCCCGCGATCGATCCAATGGATCGAATCTATCGGGCGCAAAAAGCTTGTGCTTCTTTGTATCGTGGATCCTGGGTGGCGCGTTGAAGATGAAGTCGTTCTGGCTTAGACGGAAACGCGGAAAAAACATTTTTGAGCAACTTTTTATTGTCGGTAATGAGCCGCAGTGCTAGTATTCCACCCATTCGGGTTTCCGCGAGTTCCGCGAAAAAATCCCTGAGGCCATTACGTGATTCTTGGCCTCTGTTTTGACCCCGGCATGAGTGGCCTGTCCGGGACCTTGATCTTATAGCTGAATCGTGAAGTGAGCCTCTATTTTTTAAGGGAGTTCTGAATCATGGATAAAACAGTCATGGAACAAGAAATTCGGGCGATCGCGGATTCCTGGAAGGATAAGGAGGGGAATCTGATCATGGTGTTGCATCAGATCCAGAACCGGTACGGCTATGTGCCGCGCGATGTCTCGCTGGTCCTCTCCGAGATCCTCGATGTCCCCCTTGCCCGCATCTATGAAGTCATTACCTTCTATCACTTTTTTCGCCTGACCCCTCCCGGGAAACACACCGTTTCCGTTTGTATGGGGACGGCCTGTTATCTGAAAGGCGGCGCGGAGCTGTTGGGCGAATTGGAACATCTCCTGTGCGTGAAACCGGGGGAGACCACCAAGGACGGGCAGTTCCATCTGGAAGTCGTCCGCTGTCTCGGCTGCTGCGGGTTGGCGCCCGTGGTCAAGATCGAGGAGAAGGTTTATGGCGGTGTAAAGAAAAAGGATATCAGCGGGATCATTGCGCATTATTCCAAGGAAGCGGAAGCAAAAGCAGCCGTTTGATTACGGCGGAGAGAAGAATATGGCCTCACTGACAAAGAAAGACCTCGAAGCGATCAAGCAAAAGAAACAGAGCGAGGACCGCAATTGGATCAAGGTGGGTTTTAGCACCTGCGGGATCGCGGCAGGCGCCCAAGTCGCTTACGATACGCTTGTGGAAGAGAGCCGCAAACATAATGCGGATATTGATATCAAAAAGTGCGGTTGCGTCGGGATGTGTTCCGCGGAGCCGCTTGTCGAAGTCCATGTGAAGAACATGCCGCAGGTGTTCTATGGCAAGGTGGACAAAGAGACGGCCACGAAGATCGTGGAAAAACATGTGTGCAGCAAGATGCTTGTGAACGACCGCATTTATGATCTGAAATTCAATTAGAGAAGCGGAGAAGCCATGGGAAAGACAGTCTTCATCAAGGATACAGCGATCACCGGGAAGGATAAGACGCGGGATTTTTACGGGGTATTCCTCGGGGTGCTGAGGGAAAAGGGCCTTGAGAACGAGGTTCAGCTAGTGCGCGTTGCGGATATCGGTGTCTACGGGCAAGGGATCGCGGTGAGGATCCTCCCCGAGAATTATCTTTATACGAATGTCCAGGAAAGCGACAT
>CAZDVO010000063.1:0-4172 GCA_964508905.1 uncultured bacterium | reverse complement strand
GCTTCACCAGCCGACGTCCGGCTACATCATGGTTGATGGCCAGAACATCGTGGGGCTTAAAGAAAAAGAAATGAACGAGGTCCGTCGCAAATACGGAATGCTTTTTCAAGGCTCCGCTCTTTTTAATTCGATGACGGTCGGAGAGAACGTCGCGGTGCCGCTCAAAGAACACACGGATCTTTCGCCCGAGATCATCCGCATCATTGTTCGCGTGAAACTGGAGCTGGTCGGGCTGACGGGGTTTGAGGATTTTATGCCGTATCAGATCTCGGGGGGGATGAAAAAGCGCGTGGCGCTCGCGCGGGCGATCGCGCTCGATCCCAAGATCGTTTTTTACGATGAGCCCGGCGCTGGGCTCGATCCGATCACGGCGAGTATGATCGATCGATTGATCCTGGACCTCAGCAAAAAACTCAATATTACCTCCGTGGTCGTTTCGCATGAAATGAAAAGCGCATTCCGCATTGCGGACAAGATCATCATTCTACATAAGGGCAAAGTCCTGCAGGTTGGGACGTCCGAGGAGATCCAGAACTCCAAAGACTCATACGTTCAGCAGTTCATTCACGGGGAGTCCGAAGGCGTGATCCCGTTCAAACAAACAAGCGAAGCTTACTTAAAAGGGCTTCTTTCCACATAAGCGTCGTCCCCAGAGGAGGAAAAGATGGATTCATCGAACACTTACTCGTCATCCGAGATCAAGTCCGGTTTTTTCGTATTGATCACACTGGTCCTTCTTTTGGTGCTCACCTTTGTGGTGGGAGGTTACTTTAAAAAAGGTGCCAATGAGTGGAAGGTCCAATTCGGGTATCTGAGCGGGTTAAGCGATAGTGCGCCCGTTTATTATGCCGGCCGTGAAGTCGGCAAGGTGGATAGCATACAGATTCTGCCCGGCGAGGTCCGGCCGGTGCTTGTGACCATCAAGGTTTCCAAGGATGCCTATGTCCGCAAGGACAGCGTGGCTTATATTGACACGCTTGGGATGATGGGAGAGAAATTCATTGAGATCTCTGTGGGCTCCAAGGAGTCTCCCGCAAAAGAGGTCGGCACGGTGATCGAAGGCGTGGACCCGATCCCGATGCATGTCCTGATCCGCAAGATGAATCTCCTCGCGGATGAGGTGGCGACGATGACCGAAAGTCTGAACCCCTTGCTCAAGACAACGAATGAACTTGTCGGCGGCAACAAAGAAGAGATCGCCAAGAGCATCGGAAATCTCCACGAGGTCACAGCGAATTTGAGAGATATGACGGCTGATCTGAAACTTCATCCGTGGCGTCTGGTCCGCAAGGGGTAATGCATGTGTAAAAAAATAATTCTTTGCGCTCTTTTCTTCGTAGCGCCGGTCATGCTGGGGTTTGCTGAAGAAGCGACCGTCGGTGACTATATGTATGGGATCGGGACGAAATTCGGACGGGGGCTTGAGAATGTCGTGACTAGCCTTGCCGAGATCCCTTGCACGATCCACGCCGATGTGAAAGACCAGGGCGGGGCCGGGGCCCTCCCGGGCTTCGGGATGGGGACCGTGTACATGTTGCGGCGGATGTTGGTGGGCGTGACGGAAGTGGGAACGTTTTTTATCCCGATGGAGCGTACGCTTCCGCGCGTTTGCCATGAAGTCGAACCCGCGGTTGCCTGATCCGGTATCGCGGCCTTCCGCGCGCGATCCGCGATCATTTTTCTGAGTATTGTGCCTTGACGCTGCCTCGGCGGGCTTTCTATAATAGCCCAAAGTTCAAATGAAGGAGAAATCATGACCCAAAATGAGAAAAATGTTGCCCCGAAAGATCCAGAGGTTCAGGACGCTCAGTTCTTTGCAGCGATCGGCTACTTGAGTTTCCTTTGTTTTGTTCCTTTGGCGCTAAAGCGGGAGAACAAATTCGCTCTTTTTCACGGGAAACAGGCGCTGGTCCTCTTTATCCTGGAACTGGCCGCCGCGATATTGAAAGTGGTCCCCGCGTTGGGGGATCTGGTCTTCACGTTATCCTTCGTCGTTTTTGGTATCCTCTCTCTGATCGGGATCGTTAAGGTCCTGATGGGAGAACGATGGGAGATCCCGGTAGTTCATGAGATCGCCGATCGTATTACGCTTTGATCGTTTTTTTTAAGCGCGTCACGATTCATTCTATTCATTTCACCAGAAGAGCCCCTAGGGGTTGATATGCTTACGGGAACTAAAAGAACGCAGCCGGGCGGACAGGATTGGTTCGTGGTGGTGAATCCGCTGAAGAGCGAACTCGAAAGGAACAAACTTTCGAGGGAGATCGCGACGGCTTTCCGTCTGCCGGTGAACGAGGCCCTGGACCTGCTCGCGAATACCCCCATTATCCTGATCGACAATCTTCTGTATGCGACGGCTCTGCAGGTGAAACAGTATTTTCGGAGTTGTCCGTCGGATATTCTTGTCAGTAACGACAGCTCCCGCAAGCGCCGCTGTTACCGGACCGTGTGGCCGACGCCGCCGAGTCTTGCTTTCCTTCGTACCGTGGAACCTCTCGCGGCGCCGTTGTCAAAGAACGATACAGAAAAACTGGACCATGACGAGGCGATCCAGGAGATTCGTTCCTGGATCCAAACGGAGGGCGTGTCCTCCGGCCGCGGCGGGCGCACGGCCCCGAAGCAGGGGATGTCCCATCAGCATGGTCGCCATTTCCGGAGCATCCTTGAGGAAGAGCGTGAGAAGTTGCTGAAGGAGAGTGTGGGGTTGAGGGAGGATATGGGCCAATTGCGCAAGGCGCTTGAAAAGGCTCAGACCGAGGTGGCTCAGAAAGAGCGTGCCGTTCAGCAGAGCGAAGCGGCGAAGAAACAAAAGGAAAAAGAGGCTTTGGAGCTTCAGGCCCTTTTGGCGCAGGCCGAGGAAAAATATGAATTGTTGCGCGAAGAGTTTCGTCAGACCCGGCAGTATTTTGAAGAAAAGATCGGCGCGGAGGATCACAAGTCGGGGGAATTCCTCAAGCAGATCGAGGAGCGTGATCTGACCCATAAGGAGTTGCTACAGGAAAAGCAGGCGCTCGTTAAAAGTTTTCAGGCGGTGAAGACCGACCTGGAGCGTTCCAGGGATGAACTGGAGCAGGCCCGTCGCGAATGGGAAAGCCAGTCCGCGCAGGTCCGAAGGGAATTGGAGAATCAAAAGACCCTCGCGGAAGGTTTGCAAGCGAAGATCCGTAACCTTGAAGAGGGGAAGAAAATCGTTCAGCTCAGCGAGAGCCGGTTGCTCCAGGAACTTGAAACGCAGACCGGTGAGGCCAAGCGTTGGGAGCAAAAGACCTCGGAGCTTGAAAAGGAACTGCGCCGGCTACGGGGCGCTTTCGAAGATCAACAGAAAGCCTGGCAGGTACGTTTAGCTCAGTTGGAGGCTCGGGAACATGATCTTGAGACGGCGCGGAAACAGATCCGTGAATTGCACGCGGAAATGGATCAACGGGAGTTGAGCCTGAAAAAGAATCAGCTCCACGAGCAATTGTTGACCAAGGAGTCGCGACTGAAACAGGTGGTCAAACACCAGGAGAAGATCGAGTTCGAGATCCGCGAGCGCGAGGAAGAGATGCGAAAGCTTTTGGCCGAGCAAGAGACGATCGAGCGCGAAGTGATCGAGGCGAAGCAGTCCCAGCGCCATCTTATGGAGAAGCTTAAACGCGAACCTTTGGCCCCGGAGCGCCGCAAGCCGGCAACCCCTCTGTCCGAGCCATCCGAGTACCATGCTTCGCATCAACATCCCGAGGCTGTTGATGATTGAATTGGTTCTGAGCAAGATCAAAGTCGATGAAAATCGGCATGAGCAATTGGTCGTATTCAGGGAAAAGGATGGCAATCGTTTCCTGCCCGTTGTGATCGGTCTTCCCGAGATCCATGCGATCAAGCTCAAGCTTGGGAATGTGAAATCCCCACGGCCCATGACCCATGATCTGATGCTGCGGATCGTTCAGGAACTGGGAGGGAAGATCGAACGCGTGGTGATCGACAAGCTGGAAAACAATACGTTCCACGCGAAGATCCATATTCGTAAAGGCGCGGGGGAAGAGATCTGTGTGGACTCTCGTCCTTCCGATAGTGTCGCGATCGCTTTGCGAGCCCAGGTCCCGGTTTTTGCGGAAGAAGCGGTTCTGAATTCGGCGAGTGTCTACGAGGTTTGATCCCATGGCTCATAAGATCTTGGATGTGATGATTGTCGG
>CAZDVO010000062.1:0-4273 GCA_964508905.1 uncultured bacterium | reverse complement strand
GCAGCTGCATCTTGACCGAGCGCGCGTGCGGCCCCTTGTCGATCATGATCTCGATGGCGAAATCCTCCATCGCAGAATAAAGGTATTCCTCCACGACATGCGGGATCCGATGGATCTCATCAATGAAGAGGACGTCCCCTTTTTCAAGGTTGGTCAGGATCCCCGCGAGGTCCCCGGCGCGTTCGAGGACCGGCCCGGACACCTGGTGGATCTTGGCCTTCATGCGGGCGGCGATAATATTGGCGAGCGTGGTTTTGCCGAGCCCCGGAGGGCCGAAAAGGAGGATATGGTCCATCGACTCCTCGCGCCCCAGCGCGGCGTCGATAAAAACCTTGAGGTTCTCTTTGACCTGCGTCTGCCCGATAAATTCATCCAGCGTGCCCGGACGGAGCGTCACTTCAATATCGATCTCTTCCGGCTTGAATTCCTCGTCGATCAATCTGTCGTCTGCCATAAGGTCCTTAGCGCCACGCCCACGCGCGCATTAAACGTGCTTCAATGCCTTGCGAATGATCTCTTCGACGGTCAGTTTCTTCCCCGCGCCTTCCTTCAGGATGGTTTGCACGGCGTCTTTCGCCTTTTGTTTCGTGTACCCGAGCGCGATCAGTGCCTGGATCGCGTCGTCCACGATCTGGTCCGACACGTTGATGTCGTGAATGATATCCTTGGAATCCTTGCCCGACTCGCGCGGCAATTTGTCCTTGAGCTCCACGATAACGCGTTCCGCCGTCTTCTTCCCGATCCCGGAGATCGAACTCAGCGCCATCGTCGAAGCGTCCGTAATCGCGCGTTTCAGTTCAGGGATCGTCATGCCGGAGAGGAGCGTGATCGCCATCTTGGGGCCGATCCCCGATACCGAAAGGAGCAGCTTAAAAAGTTCCTTTTCATCTTCCGTCGCGAACCCGTAAAGAAGCTGCGCGTCTTCGCGCACGACGAAATGCGTGAGCAGTTTGACGGTCTGTCCGAGGTCCGGAAGCGCGGAGAACGTATTGACGGAAATACGCACTTCATAACCGACCCCGTTCACGTCCAGGATCGCCGCCGCCGGTGTTTTCTCCGTGATCTTCCCGTTTAAATAGTGGTACATCTCAGACCTTTCGTTTGGCGCAATGGATGTGGCACATCGCGATTGCAAGGGCGTCGGAGGCGTCCAGCGCGGGGGCTTCCTTCAGGTTCAAAAGCCGCTTCACCATGAACTGCACCTGCTCTTTGGCCGCGCGGCCGTTCCCCGTCACCGATTTCTTGACCTCGGTCGGGGCGTATTCTACCACTTCAAGATTTTGCTTGGAAGCCGCGAGCATCGCGCACGCCCGCGCTTCGCCGATCCGCTCCACCGCCCGGATATCCTTCGCAAAGAAAAGGGATTCGAGCGCGACGACATCGGGGCGATACCCTTCGATATTCTTCTGCAGGGATTCAAAGAGATGCAGCAGGCGTTTCGCGATCGGATCTTTGGAGGCCGCCCGGATCGTGCCGCAGATCACGAGCTTGTAGTTCTGCCCGTTGGAGTCCAGGATCCCGAATCCCATCCGGTGTGTCCCAGGGTCAATCCCGAGCACTCTCATCGCCGCGCCTCCGCGTAAAAAAACAAAGGGGACAAGCTATTTAAAATAGCCTGCCCCCTTGAAAAACGATACCGGAACGGGATCAACCCGCCAACTCCTTCATCACTTCTTCCGGGATATCCGCGTTCGAATAAACGTTCTGGACATCATCATGTTCCTCAAGCGCTTCGATCAGTTGCACGACCTTGCGCCCCGTATCCGCAGATACGCTCACCAGATTCTTCGGGATCATCGTCAGATTCGCGTTCTCGATCTTGATCCCCGATTTTTCGATCGCTTCCCGGACCGCCCACAGATCCTGCGGCGCCGTTGTCACTTCAAAGACCTGATCGGTCGAGGTCATATCCTCGGCCCCGGCGCCCAGCGCCACTTCCATCAGTTGGTCCTCGGTCGTCGCGCTCTTCTGGATCACGATAAAACCCTTCTTCTCGAACATCCACGCCACCGTCCCGGCGCTGCCCATGTTCCCGCCGTTCTTGTTGAAAAGGCTCCGGATCTCGGAAGCCGAACGATTCTTGTTGTCGGTCAAACAGGCCACCAGGATCGCGGCGCCCTCGGGGCCGAACCCTTCGTAGGCGATTTCTTCATAGGTCACGCCCTCGAGTTCCCCGGTCCCTTTCTTGATCGCACGTTCGATATTGTCGGCCGGCATGTTCGCTTCCTTGGCCGACTGGATCGCCGTGCGAAGACGCGGGTTCATGTTCGGATCGCCCCCGCCGGTCTTCGCCGCGACCGTGATCTCGCGGATGATCTTGGTAAAAGCTTGACCGCGTTTCGCGTCCACGATCGCTTTCTTGTGTTTGATACTTGCCCACTTAGAATGTCCTGACATGTTGATCTCCTTTAGATCTCAATCCTGATTCTTTTAAAATGACGCTGCTTCACCCGGCGGGTTTTAGCCTCTTGATGGCCTCGACCGTGCGGATCACATCCCGCATCGCCTTGACTTCATGCACACGGAGGATCTGAACTCCCTGCTCCACCGCCATCGCGACGCACGCCGCGGTCCCGAATTCCCGTTCGTGAACTTCCCGGCCCGTAACATGCCCGATAAAGGATTTTCGCGAAGGCCCTAACAACACCGGAGATCCGGCTGCCAGGAACGCTTTGATGTTCCGAAGGATCTCCAAATTCTGTTCCGGCGTCTTGGCAAAACCAAGGCCGGGATCGATCACGATCTGCGCGTGCTCCACACCGGCCTTCAAGGCGATATGGACACTTTCCTGAAGTTCGCCGATCACATCCCCGACGAGATTACTGTACGCCGTAAGCGTCTGCATCGTCTCCGGCGTCCCGCGGCTGTGCATCAAAACCATCCCCGCGCCGAATTTCTTGACGACCTTTGCCATCTCCGCGCCAGACCGTTTGAGCCCGCTGACATCATTGATGATATCGGCGCCGCCCTCGAGGCATTTCTTCGCGACCTCGGGCTTCACCGTATCGATCGAGATCGGCACCCGGTGTTCCTTAACAAGAAGCTCCAGCACCGGCAAGAGCCGGTTCAACTCTTCTTTTGCGGTGACAGGTGCGGCTCCCGGCCGCGTTGATTCCGCGCCAAGATCCAAAATGTCCGCGCCGTCTTCGATCATCTGCAACGCCCGCGCGAAAGCCGTCTTCGGATCCGCATTCTGGCCGCCGTCCGAAAAAGAATCCGGGGTAAGATTGAGCACGCCCATCAGGATGGTCCGGTCGAACGAGACTGTGTTCCCCCGGATCTTCCAGATCACGCAGCGGCCTTTCCGCCCCAAAGATCCGGCTGTTCTCCCGCCGCAGGACCACCCCCGTCCACCGCGGGAGGCACGTTGGCAAGGCCCGTCACCTGTTTGATCTCTTCGGCGTCCAAGGTTTCCTTTTCCAAAAGCAGTTTCGCCAAAGCTTCGAGCTTGTCCCGGTTCTCGGTCAGGATCTGCTTCGACTGCTTATAACCTTCTTCCAGGATCCGCTTCACCTCCGCGTCGATCATCCGCGCGGTGTCTTCCGAGTAATTCTTCTCGTCCATCAGATCACGGCCCAGGAACACCATCCCGCCTTCCTTGCCGAAGACGATCGGCCCGATCTTCTCGCTCATCCCGAAACGGCACACCATCTCACGCGCGATATTGGTCGCCTTCTGGAGGTCGTTGTGCGCGCCGGTCGTAATATCTCCAAAGATCAGCTCTTCGGCGACCCGGCCGCCCATCAGCACGGGGATCTCTGTCAAAAAGAAGGAACGGCTGTGAAGCGTGCGATCCTCTTCCGGAAGGCTGACGGTATAACCGCCGGCCATGCCGCGAGGGATGATTGTGACCTTGTGGACCGGATCGGCGCCGGGGGTCAAAAGCGCCACGAGCGCGTGCCCGGATTCGTGATACGCGACGATCTTCCGTTCCTTGTCCGAAACCTTTTTGCTTTTACGCTGGGGGCCGGCCATCACGCGTTCGATGGATTCCTGAAGTTCGATCATCCCCACCGTCTCTTTGTTAAGACGCGCGGCCAAAAGCGCCGCTTCGTTCACGAGGTTCGCGAGATCCGCGCCGGAGAAATAAGTCGTCTGCTTCGCGATCGTTTTAAAATCCACTGTGGCATCCAGCTTAACCTTGAGCGCGTGGACCTTGAGGATCGCCTCGCGGCCGACGAGGTCCGGAAGCGGGACCACGACCTGACGGTCAAAGCGGCCCGGGCGAAGGAGCGCGGGATCAAGCACATCCGGCCGATTCGTCGACGCGATC
>CAZDVO010000061.1:0-4433 GCA_964508905.1 uncultured bacterium | reverse complement strand
CGCAAGCGGTGTAGAGCATGAGTTTTCCCACCGGGATCCCCATCCCATCCACGCCGAGATCCCCTAGCCCCAGGATCCTCTCTCCATCCGTCACCACGATCACCCGAACATCCTTGTGCGGCCACGATTGAAGGATCTTTCGGATCTGGCCTCGATATTCCGAAGCGATAAAAAGTCCCTGCAAACTGCTCCGGAAAATATGCCCGTACTCCAGGCAGGCCTGGCCTACCGTGGGAGTATAGACGATCGGCATCAATTCCCGAAGATGCTCAAGCAATAGCCGGTAGAAAAGCGTTTTATTCCGTTCCTGGAGGGAAGTCAGATAAACATATTTTTCAAGGTCCGTGCATTTCTTCCGGATGCTCTCGATCGCGCGTTTGACCTGGCTCTCGATCGAGTTGACCCGGAACGGAAGAAGCCCGAGAAGCCCGAGGGATTCCCTCTCCTCCTGTGTAAAAGCCGTTCCTCGGTTGAGCAGTGGATCGCGAAGCAGATCCACTCCCTTGGGAAGATCCTTGGATATATTTTTGTTTTTCATAAAGGCAACCATCCTCCGCGCTTTTTAGCGCATTTGCTCTAGTAATTAAAAAGATCCCGGTGCGCGAAGCGTAGCTCCGGGAGGGCTAGGTGCAACGCGTTCAGGATCTTGGTCTTCGCCCGATTCGTCAACCGCCGCCCATTGCGAGCCTTCTGAACGACCTTATGTGAAAGCTGTTCCGTCGAAGCCGCCACCAGGGCATGGTTCGAAAGTCCGTGCTTCGTCATCAACGCGTCGAGCGGCTGGACCCCAAGATCATAGTTTTCGTTCATACAGGGAGCTTATTCACGGCCGCGAGAAATTCGCGATTGGTCGGATACTTCTGAAGTTGGGTCACAAGCGCGGTGATCGCTTCCAGCGGTTTCAGCCCCGCCAGGGCCCGGCGCATCCGCCGCGCGGGTTCAAGCTCTTCGGTTGAAAAAAGAAGTTCCTCTTTACGCGTCCCGCTTTTGGCGATATCCACCGCGGGGTACACGCGCTGGTTCGAGATCTCCCGGGAAAGAAAGATCTCCATATTGCCGGTCCCCTTGAACTCTTCGAAAATGATCTGATCCATCCGGCTCCCTGTATCGACCAGGATCGTCGCGAGGATCGTCAGCGATCCCCCGTCTTCGATCTTACGGGCGGATCCAAAGATACGCCGGGGCACTTCCATGGCCCGGGCATCCACACCCCCGGAAAGCGTCCGCCCGCTGGAGGCGCGCTCAGCGTTATGCACCCGGGAAAGGCGCGTCAGAGAGTCCACCAGGACCATCACATTCTCTCCCGCCAAAGCTTCGCGATAGACCTGTTTCATGAGCGTATTGGCTGTTTCAATATGGTGTTCGTAAGATTCATCCGAAGAGGACCAGCGGACTTCGGCCGTCACACTCCGCCTGAAATCCGTAACCTCTTCAGGCCGTTCATCGATCAGGAGACAGTACAGCTTGATCTCGGGATGGCTCTTCGCCACAGCCTGGCAAATATGTTTAAGGAACGTGGTCTTTCCGGATCCTGGAGGCGCAACGATCAATCCTCGCTGCCCCATCCCGATCGGCGTGATGAGATCCATCACCCGCATCGTCAGTTCTTTGGATCCCCGCTCAAGATGGATCCTGGGGGACGGATCGATCGCGATACTTTCACGGAATTCCCGGAGAATATCGTCCTCCGGCGGACGCTGATAACCCTGTCGCATCGGTTCATGCATCATCCGCCCGTGATTCGGCTGTCCGGAACGGTGATGCGAGTGAGGCCCGCGCCCTCCCGGGCCGGGACGCGAATGACGATCGGAACGATGGCGAGGATCAAAATTTCTCATTTTTTCAGTTTATCCAATTTAGTTTGCAGTGAAAGCCATTCTTCCTCGGCCTTCTCGATCTGGATCTGGGCTTCTTTGAGTCTGGCGCTACGTTCCTTCGAGTAGTGAAGCGGGTTCTGGGCCATCTCCGCAAGGATCCTGTCCCGCTCGGCTGTGTAATGTTTTGTACGGCCTTCCGCTTTCTCCATCTGCTTCTGGATCTTTTTGATCTCGGACTTATGGTCCTGCTTCTGAGGCGGAGCCATTTCCTGTTTCACAGTATCCACATCAGCCTTGGGAGAGGCTTCCTGAGCCCCGTCATCATTTTCTTCCACTTCTCCGCGCGCCACCTGTTCCAGATGGTAAACGTAATCCTCATAACTTCCGGGATAATGTAAAATGCGGCCTTTTTTGACTTCGATAATGCTGGATGCCAGGAGGTTCACAAAAGTTCGATCGTGGCTGATGAAGACCACCGTCCCGGAGAAGGATTTGAGCGCCAACCCCAAAGCTTCGACAGTCTCAAAATCCAGATGGTTCGTCGGCTCGTCGAGCAATAACACATGGCTTTTCGAAAGAAGGATCCCGGCAAGCACCAACCTCGCACGTTCGCCGCCACTCAGGACCTTGATCTTCTTTTCAACATCATCACCCTTAAAGAGGAAACAACCGGCCATGTTCAACACATCCTGGCGGTTCACGCCCTCCGCGCTTTCACGCGATAGATACGTGTATACATCATCTTCGGGATCTAATACCGCAAAGACATGCTGAGCGTAGTACGCGATCTTCAGTCCCGTCCCCCACCGAAAACTCCCGCCCTTGGGTTGAAGGCTCCCGGCAAGGGTCCTCAGGAACGTGGTTTTACCTTCGCCGTTATTCCCCAGCACCGCCACATGTTTGCCACGATCGATCTCCACCTGGATGTTACGCGCGATATCCTTTTCCGGATAACCGATCACAAGATCCTGGCAGGTCAGTGCCACACCGGCCTTGGGCTCGACCGGCGGGATCGGGATCTTCACCGTGCTCATGGGATGCGCGATCTCGATCGTCTTCAGCTTCGCGAGCTGCTTCATTTTGGACTGAGCGCGCGTCGCGGTCGAGGCCTTGGCCTTGAACCGGTCGATAAAGGCCTGGAGTTGCTCGCGCTTTTTATCCATGCCGCGATTGTACGCCTGCTTCTGAGCAAGCTGTTCCTCCTTAAATTCAAAATATTCTTCGATGTCACCCGGGTAGAGCGCCAGCTGTCCATGCTCCACTTCGAGCGTGCTGTCACAGGTCCGTTTGAGGAATTCCCGGTCATGTGAAACCACCAGACAACCCCCTCGGAAACTGATCAGAAAGTTCTCGAGAAGGATCAGCGTGCTCAGATCGAGATAATTGCTGGGCTCGTCAAGGATTAGGAAATTCGGATCACCCAAAAGCATCGCCGCCAGTTTCACGCGCGTTTGATACCCCCCCGGCAGATTCCGGACGGCGGCCTCCAGCATCTCGTTCTTGAGTTGAAACCGGGCCGCCATTTGCGCGCACTCCCAATGTTCACAGCGAGTGGTCCGCATCAGAAAAGTAAGAACATCTTCGCCCGGCTTAAAGGTATCGTGCTGTTCCAGATAACTCAGACGAAGCGCGGCATTGCGAGTGATGGTGCCGCTATCGGCGGACTCGTGACCGGTGATAATACGGCAAAGCGTGGATTTCCCGGCTCCGTTACGGCCGATCACGCCTACTTTCTGATCATCTCCGAACGACGCGGTCGCGGCATCCAGGATGGTCACCGCGCCATAGGCTTTGTGGATCTCGTTCACTTGCAGTAATACGGTCATGGTCTAGGATTTCTCTTTTGGATCGAATTCGCCGGGATGGCTAGGCTCTGGAGGCAATGATCTTGGACACAGCGTCTGGCGTGATGTCATTATGTTCTCCAAAAACCGCATCCCGCTCCGCAAAACGTTCACGAACCTTCTGAGCAGCCTCTTGCGCCGAGATCTGATGGTCTCCGAGCCGGGTCGGCATTTTCAGACTATGGAAGAACGCCTCGGTCTTGACCATGGCCTCTTTTGCCGTTTTAACGCCCCAAACACGCTGGCCGTATTGTTCGAGCTTTTTCTTTTTGGCCGTCAACTTATACTGCCAAACCCCTGGCAGAACGATCGCCAGCGTCTCCGCATGGTCTAATCCATAAAAAGCCGTCAATTCATGCCCGATCATATGCGTCGACCAATCCTGGGGCACCCCGCACCCGACCAATGTATTGAGGGCCATCGTAGCGCTCCACATGAATGTCGCGCGCGCTTCATAATCTTTCGGCTTCTTCAGGACCGCCGGGGCCACTTCGATCAGGGTCTTCACGACCGATTCCGCCATGCGATCCTGGAGCGGCGCGTGAGCCGGGTAGGTCATGTACTGTTCCATCACATGCACGAAGGCATCCACGATCCCGTTGCGGAGTTGCCGCACCGGAAGCGAAAAAGTGGCCTCCGGATCCAACACCGAGAACCTCGGGAAAACATGCGGGGAATAAAAATGAAGTTTCTCTTGGGTTGTTTTTCGGGAGATCACGGAATTCCCGTTCGCTTCAGAGCCCGTCGCGGGAAGCGTCAAAACCGTCCCGAC
>CAZDVO010000060.1:0-4606 GCA_964508905.1 uncultured bacterium | reverse complement strand
GAGAGCGAGGAGATCATTCGGTTGCTGCCCCCGCTGAAGCGTAAGGGCGTGAAGATCATTGCGATGACAAGCGTTCCCGGTTCCTCTCTCGGCAAGAACGCAGATATTGTGTTGGATCTTGGAGTGCGCCGCGAAGCCTGTCCGTTGAATCTGGCCCCCTCGGCCTCAACCACGGCGTCTCTGGCGATGGGAGACGCGTTGGCGCTGGCGCTGCTTAAGAAAAAAGGGTTCCGATCGGAAGATTTTGCGGCGCTTCATCCCGCGGGGAGTCTGGGGCGGCGATTGCTCAAGGTGGGTGAGATTATGCGTACCGGGAAGGCGAATCCGATCGTGGGGATCAAGACCACGGTGCGTCAGGCGCTTCTCAAGATCACCGCGTCACGCGCTGGAAGCTGTACGATCGTGGACGCGCGCGGGAAACTGGTTGGTGTTTTTACCGATGGCGACCTTCGTCGTCATCTCAAGTCCCAGGGAGAACGCATTCTCAGCCGGTTCGTGTCGGAGGTGGCGACACTGAAGCCGCGCTATATCGAAAAAGAGAAGCTGGCTGAAGAGGCATTTCATATCATGGAGTCCCTGCGTATTGATGAACTCCCGGTCGTGGACCGGAATGGACGCGTGGTGGGGCTTGTCGATGTTCAGGACCTTATGAGGGCCGGGCGGGTCTAGGCGGATTATGGCCAAGTATAAGCCCTACCGTTATCCCCTGTATCTTTTGGCGCGGCTGGCTACGGGGATACTGCTTCTCTTGCCGAGAGGTCTGGCGCTGGCGCTGGCCAATGGCGTTGGGTATTTGGGGTATTTGCTCATTCCTTACCAGAGAGCGATGATCCTCAAAAATCTGAAGTTGGCCTACAAGGATGAGAAAAGTCCTTCTGAATTAAACCGGATCGGAAGCCGGGTCATGGGGCATATGCTCCGGACGGCGTTGGATTTTCTGCTCTTTTCGAAGCTTTCGCCTGAGAAAGCCGCCAAGGTCGTCGACGCGGGGGAGGCCTTTTCCTTGTGCAAAGATATTTTGCAAGAAGGGAAGGGGCTCATTATAATGACCGCGCACATGGGGAACTGGGAGTTGTTGGCCGGGATCTTTTGCATGAACGGATTCCCCGGGGCTGTTATCGGACGCAGGATCTACTATGAGCCGTACAATCGGTGGATCATAGGGCTTCGGCGTGCGGTGAAGGTCGATACCATTTACCAGGACGAAGCGGTACGGCAGGTGCATAAGTATTTGAAAGCCGGCGAGATCGTAGGTCTGCTGCCGGATCAAGACCGGGTCAATGTACGCGGTATTTTTGTCGATTTTTTTGGGGTTCCCGCTTATACGACGGTCGCTCCGGTCAAGTTCGCCATGACGATGGGGGCACCGATCCTGCCGGCATTCATGGTGAGGATGCCGGGGAACCGATATAAGCTGGAACTCGGAACGCTGATCCGACCCAAGATCGAGGGTGGGGATCGCCAAGCTTCGATCCGGAAATACACCGAAGCCTGGATGAGAGATTTTGAAATAATGATCCGTCGTTATCCGGAGCAGTGGGGATGGATGCATGACCGTTGGAAGACGAGGCCGGATCTTCCTTCGGAGACGGAAACCAAGGAGCCTGTAAGACAATTATGATCAAACGTTTGGTCTTTATTTTTACCGCACTGGTCGTCTTTTATATCTTTTTTGTGCAGGTCCAGATCGTGATCACCCGCCGCGCGCGCGCGGACCGGGTGGCCGAAAAACCTTCTGAGAAAAAGCCTCAAAAGGTCTTTGCCTTTTCGTTTACCAAGTACACCCCGGAGGGGCAGCGCGAGATCGAGATCGAAGGGGATTCCGCGAATATCCTTTCTGATAACGTTCAGCTCATGAATGTGATGGCCAAAGCGTATGCCGAAGAGGTCCCGGTGACCGTGACGGCGGATCGGGGTGCTTACGACAAGAAAAAGAACAAGATCCATATTGAGCAGAATGTTGTGGCGACGACCGATGACGGGACGCGTCTTGTGACCGAAGCCCTTGATATGCAGCCGGCCGAACATATTGTGGAGACCGAACTGCCGACCCAGGTCAAACGGGATAATGTGAACGTGGAAGGCACCGGGGCCCGGGCGGACACGCGTCTTAAAAAAGTGAAGTTCAAGAAGAATGTGACCGTGATCGTCCAGAACACCGAGGATAAGGAAAGCGGTCCGACGACGATCACATGTGATGGTGCACTGGTGGTTGATTACGAAAAGAACATCGCTCACTTTAAGGACAATGTCGTCGCGCAAGATTCTCGCGGTAAACTGACGGCGGATACCATGGATGTGTACTACAATCGGGTGAGCCGGCGTGTTTCAAAGATCGTGGCGGCCGGGGATGTCGTGATCGAAAATCCGGACGGGAACAAGACGTTCTCGGACAGTGTGATCTATCTGGCTGATGAGGGCCGGATCATCCTGGGAGGGGATACCGAGGCGCTTTACTTTAAAGGGGAAGATCCTTCCTCGCTTGCGAAAGGGGTTCTGACGGCATGAATCTGCTTGAGACCAAACAGCTTGTAAAAAGTTACAAAGGGCGCACGGTCGTCAATGGGGTGAGCATTCAGATCTCCCGCGGAGAGATCGTCGGGTTGCTCGGTCCGAACGGCGCTGGAAAAACGACATCCTTCTACATGGTGGTGGGTGTGATCCGTCCCGATTCCGGGCAGATCCTTTTCCGGGGCGAAGATATCACGAGCCTTCCGATGTTCGAGCGGGCGAGGCTCGGGATCGGCTATCTTTCCCAGGAGCCTTCGATCTTCCGGAAATTGACCGTGGAAGAGAACATCATGGCGATCCTGGAAACGCTGGAGATCCCCCAGGAAGAACGCGACCGTCGTCTTAAGCGCCTTCTCAACGATCTGGATATCGCTTATTTGGCGAAGAACAAGGCGTACACGCTTTCCGGCGGGGAACGGCGCCGCCTGGAGATCACGCGCGCGCTGGTGACCAATCCCGCGCTCATCCTTTTGGATGAACCTTTCAGCGGCGTGGACCCCATTGCGGTTTTTGAAGTCCAAAAGATCCTGCAGAAGCTCAAGGCCCAGGGATTGAGCATTTTGTTGACCGATCACAGTGTCCGTGAAACGCTTTCGATCACGGACCGTTCGTACCTGCTTTTCGAAGGCAAAGTCGAAGTTTCCGGGACTTCGGAGTTCCTGGCCTCAGACGCCAAAGCCCGTGAGATCTATCTCGGAGAAAGGTTCACGCTCGCATAATCCATCGGCCGCTTTTTAGCGCGGCCCATCACAGAAGACCCTCAAGGAGGCATGGCACCATGGATATTCGTTTTTCAGGACAAAATCTTAAGATCACTGCCGGGATGAAAGAGCATCTGGAAGAGCGGCTTCCGAAGCTTGAGAAGTATGCCCCGAGGCTTGTGGAAGCGCACGTTTTCCTCAAGAAGGAAAAATACCTGTTCCGGGCGGAGATCACTCTTGCGGCCAAGGATTTTCACGCCTTTGGAATGGGGGAAGTGAAGGATAATATTTTTGCGGCGATGGATGAGGCCTATGTGCGCATTGAGAAGCAGCTGAAAAAATTCCGTTCCAAATCCAAGGGGCACCACAAGCAGAGCGCCCGCGCTTCGGCGAAGGTTGCTCGGGCTCTCGGTATGATCGAGACCGAAAGCGTCCTCCCAGCCGATCATCCGAGGATCGTGCCCTCCAAAGCGTTCGCGGCAAAGCCGATGTCGGTCGAAGAGGCGAGCCTTCAGTTGGAGATCTCTTCGGATCCTTTTCTTGCTTTTGTGAATCAAAACACGAACCTGATCAATGTCATCCATAAACTGAAAGACGGGAACCACGGGCTCATCGAACCGGGTTTCTAGTCCCATAACCGTTCTTAATCAAGAGGAGTCTCTCAATGAAAATCACGGATTTTTTGAGCGTTAAAGGTATCAAGATCGATCTGGAAGCGACGGACAAGGAAGGGATTCTCAAGGAGATGGTGGACACCTTGGCCGAGGTCAAGGATGTTGGCGACAAGAAAAACATTCTTCGCGCGCTGATCGAACGGGAAAACCTCGGTTCTACGGGGATCGGACAGGGGATTGCGATCCCGCACGGGAAAACCGATAAGGTCGACAGCCTCGTGGCGGTTTTGGGGGTCAGCCGCAAGGGGATCAATTTCGAAGCGTTGGACGGTGAGCCGGTCTATATCCTGTTCCTGCTTGTCGCACCGAAGGATACCGCCGGACCGCATCTGAAAGCGCTGGCGCAGATCTCTCGCCTGCTCCGCGATACCTATTTTTGCGAACTGATCCGGAAGTGCAAGACGCCGAAGGATGTCTTTGATCTGATCGCCAAGGAAGAGAATCGCAAGGCCTGATCGGTCTTCCGGGCATTTCTCATGAAATTTTTTAAGTGGTTGTATCCGGGCATCGGGATCAAACGATGGATCTTTCTCTGTGCCCTGGGCCTCGGGTTCATCGTAGTCGTGGCCCTGTTGACCGTGCAGACGATCTCGCGAACAAGCGTGTTGCGGGCTTCTTTTGCGACGGCATTCTTGATCCTCGGGATCTTTCTCATTTACACGTCCATCAAGAACATGGTGCGGATCTTTGTCCGTGCGCTGATGCCGCTCAACGCGAACG
>CAZDVO010000059.1:0-4860 GCA_964508905.1 uncultured bacterium | reverse complement strand
CAGACTCTGGAGTTCCTCCGGTTCCATTCAGGGCTGGATGAGATCCTGAATTTCGTCAAAGGCGATCCCGTGCGCGATTTTATCGACACGATGCGGACAAGGATCCGGGACGTTTACTCAGACGCAATGTTCACGACACCGCAGATCGAGATCCTTCAGACGGGCGGCACCGCGGAAGATCTCAGGGCCTCGCTTGAGACCATCACCGGGGGTATCCCGGAGGGCAATCAAAGGGCGTATATCCCTTTTGAGGAGATGCAGGTGGTCGAGGCGTTTCAACTGGCAAGCCAGATCCGGGACGGAGGCGAGGATCTCCGGGACGCGGCCCGCCAGATACAGACCCAGGCCGAGACCGCGAGTCCCAAAGGCGCGGTGAGACTTCAGGCTCAAGGCATCGGGGAACTGATGGTCCTCGGCCAGCAATCCCAGGAATCTATCGCGAAACTTCTCGAGCTTGAGGCTACCCAGATAGAACAGGTTTCGCGCCGGGAAAAGGACGCGGAGCGGGAGCGCCTCCGCTTTATCAAGGACACGGGCGAGTATCTGGACGGCATTCTTGACGCGTCAGGCGGGGGTTGGCGATGACGAACCAGGGATTTCTTTTCACGAACGTGCTACAGATCCCGGATCTTTTCATTTCCGCTTACGGCGTGACGGCCTCGGCCGCGGCGGTGATCTTTCCGCTCATGTTCATCGCGGCGGTGCTGCACGAGAACTTTCTCGTGATGAAAGACCGCTCGGATTACAAAGGCCTTTTTATCCGGGCCGTGCTTGTCGTGGCGCTCATGATCCTTTACGAGCGTTTTTTCGTATGGATCGTCTACGGGACGGACCTGCTTGCCAAAGCGATCCTCCCGCATGAGGAATTCCAGGAGGTGATCAGGACCGTCTTCCGGGAGATCACGGAGAAAAAAGATCTCGGGGGATTCGACACCCGGATCATTCTGACCATCTTAAATTACCTGACCTATATCGTCGCGCTGATCGCGCTCGGTGTCCTGAACTGGCTCAGGTTTGTGTTCCTCTCACTGCTTTACGTGTTCGGCCCCGTTTTGATCGCGTTCGGGGTCTATAAATCCACGAGTCAGGGCCTTGTCTTTTGGCTCCGGAGCCTCGTCGCGGTGTCTCTTTGGACGGTCGTTCTTTCCATTCTCATGAAAGTGATCTCCGTCATGAACGTGATCGCGATCTACCTGCCGGAAGAGACTAACGCCGCGGCGGTGATCGCGGCGAATGTCCTTTTCATTCTTCTATTCATTTCAGTACCGCTTATTTCTCACCAGATCACTTCAAGCGGAAGCATCAGCGGTCTCGGGTCCGCGGTGGTGGGGATCGGGACCGCGTTCATCGCGAAATACATCGCGATGCCCGCAAGACCCCCGCAAAACAAACCTGCTCCGGCAGGAGGAGGGACGAACTACAAATGAAAACTCGATTTCAAGAAAAACTTGAGAACTTGGGGAGGCGTTACTACGAAGTGTTCGGGGACCTTGAATCGCAGCAGGAGTTTCTGAAGCTCGTGAGCCTCCTGCTCCTCTGCCTCCTTTTTTTCGCGGTCTTCGGGGCGTTCGCGCTCGCGAACCGGCCGCCGGTCGTAATCCGGGTGGAGGAGGTGGGGAAAGCCGAAGCGATCTCGGATATGGCCGCGCATAACGCTCCGTCGGGTCCCGAGATCCTTTATTTCGCGAGGACCTTCGTTAAAAGATACGCGGAGTACAACGCTTATACCGTGAGCCGGGACATGGCGGAGGCGTGGAATTTGATGAGCGCGCGCTTTCAGAGCGCCGCCAAGCGCAGCCTGATCGAGTCCGGGGTCCTCGCCCGGATCGAGGAAGCGAAACTTTACGCGGCCCTCGAGTTCAAGGAAGAAAAGATTGAACGCGAAACCCCGGAGCATGTTCTCGTTTCGCTTGTCTGGGTGCGCACGCTAAAAAGCTACAAAGATCCCGATTATCGCGATGCCTCGCTTCTGAAATCAGAACTGGTCCTTAAAAAGATACCGAGGAGCCTTCCGGCCCCATCGGGACTTCTCGTGGAAGATTACAAAGAAATTCTCTTAAACCGACTGGAGGAAAACAAACGATGAAACGCACATTACTTTTCGCGTGGGTCCTGACGCTTTTTTTAACGCCTGTTCTCGGGTTCGCGGAAGACGCGAAACCGGAACCGGAGGGGAAGCCGGTGGAGACCCCGGATTCAAACCTGAAGGAACGGCAGACATTCAATAAACTCCGGCGTTCCACGAGAAATATCTACAAAGTGACTATGCGCTCGGGCGTCGCTTACCGGCTGCAGACCGCCTTGGGCTACGTCTCCACGATCGATCTTCCGGAATCCGCGCTCAAGGTTTTTGTCGGGGACCAGGACCTCTTCAAAGTGGAGGTTTATGAAAGACAGGTCCTCGTAAAGCCTGTCACGGATGACGCGGATGCCCGGACGAACATCATCATTATCACGGAGTCCGGCAGGCTCGCCTTTGACGTAAGCACGGGAGCGCCCGAGACCGCGGATTTCGTTCTCGATTACAGGCTTCCGAAGGATGACGAATCGCTCGTCCAGAATGCTTTTGAAAAGAAGGTCGAAGAAAAAGCCGCGGTGATCAAAGAGGATTACCAACAGAAGGAAGCGAAGCTTGAAGAGAAAGCGGAGAAACTCTCCGAAGACAAATTAAAAGAGAAAGTGGCCTCAGGCGTTCAATCTTTCACCTTGAAAGGATCGGAGGCGAAAGGCGAGGTGCAGGTGAATCTCCTCTCGCTTTCCCGGATGGCGGATAAAGGATACCTCAGGTTCTCGATCCTTAATTACTCCAAGATCCCGTACAAACTGCTTAAGGTGTCAGTGGGGGCCATTGAGTATGAGCGGAAGCTCCTGAAGAACCAGGAGTCCGGGAATATCGAATTTCCCTCCGAACTTGAGATCTCTAAAGTCATCCAGCCCGATAGCTACGTCTACGGCGTGGTCGTATTTGACTACCGGGTCCTTGGCAAAGGTCAAAAGCCTGTCCTTCGCGTGTTCGAAGACGCTTTGGAGCCCGGGTCGGCCCGGGATATCGAGCTCAAAGGGTTCCGGTGGTTCGAATGATCAAGCTCATCCGGCGCGTGATGGAGCGCGTCAAAAATAAAAACAGTACTCCCAAGGCTCCCGAACCCGGGTTTTCTGAAAAACCCGAGGGTTGGGAAAATGACTGGCACCGGATAAGGGACTTGGTCAGGAACCGGTTCGTGCTATGGGGCTCCGCGCTTCTGGCCACCGCTTTCGTGTGCTATCTCGTGATGGGTCATAAGGCCCCAAAACCCAAGGCTCTGAGCTTTCCTGCGGCTGAGCAGAACCGGGTGGCCATGACAGCGGCTTCCATGGAACGCGCGATCGACGCTTCTTTCAGATCCAAAGAACCACAAGCGTCCGTGAAACCTCTGAAGATCCTGACGCGGACCAAACGGAAACTCGACAGCGCTATGGGTGTCTTCCTGTTCAAGAAAGAACCGGAGCGGGTGATCCAGACGGCGATCGAAAGACCAGGAAAAACGAAACTCGGGCTCGCTTCGGGTGCCAAGATCCCGGCGCTTCTGGGGGAACGGGTGTTCAGTTTCAATGTGGACGCGCCGGTCGTAGCGCTCGTTTCCAAGGACTTCATGTCCGGTGAAAAGACGGTGATCCCCAAGGGCTCGAAATTCCTGGGAGAAGCGAGCGTTCTGAAGTCGCTTGACCGGATCAATGTCCGGTTCCAGCTCCTGGTGTTTCCGGACGGGCGCGAGATCCGCGTGAACGCGCTCGCGCTCTCTGAAGACGGCGCGGCCGGGATCAAAGGGAAGGTGGAAAAGCATACGGACAAGAAAATAGTGAAAGCGCTCGGAGAGTCCGTCCTTTCCATGGGCGCGCTTTTTCTGGGAGGCCGGTCGCAGGACCCGTTCAGCATGCAGAACCAGCTGGAGCTTAATCTTGCGCAGAACCTTTCTGATGAGGCGCGAAGGAATCTGAGGAGCGTGAACGTTGAGAAGTCAGTGACCGTAGAAGCGTTAAAACCGATCTTTGTGTTTTTGCTTGAAGCTGTGTAACTAAAAACCAAAAAGGAGAAAAACAATGGAGAACGAGAAAAAAGAGAAGGGGTTCGTGGAAAAAGAGAAGGTGCGAGTGATCCAGACGAGGAACGGGGAAGAGCTGCATTTCACGGTGGTGGAAGTGAACGGAAAGACGCGGGCGGATATCCGCTTCTTCGTGCGAAACGAGGAGAACGAAGACGCCGAGGAAATGATCGCCGCGAAGCGCGGGATCAGCATCCTTCCGAGGCATTTCAAGGCGTTTCAGGAAGGGGTCGCGGAACTCGGAGAGAAACTGGCGGAAACGCAGAAACCGGAATAGTCCGGGAACACCGGATTTCCCAAAGACCCCAGATAAAGGAGGAAGACTCATGAGGAAGTGTTTCAAAAAGGGAGAAACGTTTTGGAGGAAAGCAGCCTGCCTCGGACTCGCGATATCGGTCCTGGTCACTTCTTTCAACGCGCATGCCACTGAATCGGTGGTGCTGCGGCCTTCAGGTGAGGTGCTTAGCATCAACGAAGCGGTTTCAAACGCGCTTAAAGACGCGAGTGAGATAAAACGAGCACTCGCGCGGCTTGGGAAAGAGGCGGCTCTTTATAAGGGGACGCTTGCCGAGTTCTTTCCGAAGCTCAAGGCTGATGTCCAGGCTGGCGCCGCCACGGGAGAGCGGCGGTTCCTTGCTTACCTGGATACGGGGATCGAGCAGCCGATCTTTCAAGGCGGGAAAGCGGTCGCTGAAAAAAAGAGACAGAGCGCCGTCTGCGAGATCGAGAAACTCCGGCTCGAAGAAGCAAAACTCGATCTGGAGCTTGCGGTGCGGGT
>CAZDVO010000058.1:0-4867 GCA_964508905.1 uncultured bacterium | reverse complement strand
ACTTCCGTTTGCTCGTACGTGCATTTCCTCAAGATGAGAGAGAGGAGCTCCGCATCAGACAATGCGTCGATCCCCTTTTCCATCGCTCTTACTGCGGGTCTTTCGCTTTCCGGCCAATCCTTCACCGATAATTTCTTTCGCATGGGAATACCCTCCTTATTTGACGCAAAAAGAGGCGGACTCCCGTCACAAGGGAATGCCGCCTCTTTTAAGCGCGATTCGTTGATTTTTCTTTTGCTTCAGCGGACCACGATCTCCCAGCCGCTTTTTTCAAACCGGGAAATCAGTCCCGCGTGTTTTTCAAGATCATTTCTCCTGACGATCAACCTCATGGGATCCACCTCCTTTCAAAAAAATGGGGAGACAGCCCGGTGAAGGCGCCGTCTCCCCTCTCTTTTTTTTATTTTCGTGCGGATTCTTTACGCCGCGTGATCGGGCTCGGTCCGCATCAACCCCGTGATCACCTCATCAAGCGAGGCCCCAAGAATCGATACACCCTTGGTCTTCGACGGAACCAAGGTTCCGTCCTTCTGGGCTTGAAAAAACTTCCGTATATCGACATACGTGTTCTTGTATCCGGCACCTTTCGAGATCCGGAATTGCTCCGTTTCAGAGAGCGGCACATCGAGAATCTTGACACTCCGGAACTGCTCTCCCTTGGGGCACTCGACCTCAGGCGCCTTGCGGGCCAAAATGAGCCCCGCGATGATGTCCTCACGGAGCTTTTCCGGAAAGCACACCCCTTTGGTCGTGGGGACGAGAAGCGTCGCATCCGCTTTGCTCCTGAAGAAGATCCTGAGATCGACATACCTCTCCCCCTTGTAAACATTCCGGGAGATCCGATAGACGTCATTTCCCGACCTCGGAACGTCACAGAGGACCACGTTTTCGGTTTTTTCGTTTTGAACTGCAGTTGCTGTTTCCATGTTGGTGTTCTCCTTGTTTGTGGTTAAAGTTGAAATGCACTGGGTAAAACGGTGTTGGCTTGGATCACCTCCTTTTTAAAAATGAGCCCGGAAACGAAAAAAGGGGAAGACCCGGGCGGTTAACCCAGGCCTTCCCCTTATCCATTAAGGCTTCTTCGAAGTTATGTTTCTCTGTAGCGGTTACTTGTCGTTAAACCCCAATTTGCGGAGTTCGCTGTGCGGATCCTCGACATCCGGCGGCATGCCCTTTTCCGCTTGCGCCGCCAGTTCCCTGGCCGCCCTTATTTTTTCGATCTCTTCTCCCGTGAGAGGTTTAAAAATTCCCGGATATTCCGGATGTCCGAAGAAATCCAGTTTAATGTGATCGGTAAGTAACCCCGGACTTTTCAGGATCACCACCGCCTCCCCGCGTTTAAGCTCGCGTATCAGGTCCGGTTCTATCTTGAACTCCTGCCCTTCCCGGACAGATCCTGTGCCGGTCATCCCTTTTCCCGTAAGACGCTCTTCGGTCTGATAGGTCGGGATCAGGGTCCTGCGCGTTCCCGCGATCTTCGAGAACTTTTCAATCGCGTCGGGGTCATCCTGCCTCAAGATGATCTTGATATTCGTGTTCTCGATCACCTGCTGCTGGAATTTCGGGGCTGACCGGAAAAAGAGATCGCCAAGCGACTGGTGAAAGAGCGCGATCGCGAGCTTCGAGGCCCGGGATTTATTTAAGAAATCCACGAACCCGAGATCCAGAAAGCTCGCGGCATCGTCAATAAACACCGGAAAGAAATGCCGCTCGGACTCCTGAATATTCGACTGGATATAGCTTGAAACGGTCTTCAGGTCCTGAAGGATCATCCTCCCCATGCGCCGGGCTGTATCCCCGTACCCCTGAAGATCGAGCGCGAAGTAAACGATATTCTGCGCCTGATAGGCCTCCAGAAGATCGATATGCGGGTTGTCGGTATCGAGTTTTTCGGAAAACTCGCTCCGGGACGAAAGATAGAGATCGGCCATAAGCCCCGAGAGGAACTTCCGGTTGTCGTGGAAGTTATTGATCATGGCGACCAAGTCGAGCTGCAGGTTCTTGTCTTTGGCGCCCGTCAGGTCCGAGAGCGTTTTTAAAGACTCCAGATCCGTCAGGCAGGCATGGAGCGTCCTGAACCGGATCTTCTGCCCGGTGAGAATGAGGGAGTTTAGGATCGCGAGAGCCGCCTGTTCCGCCATCCGCCGGTAGAACTCTTCGCTCCAGGCCATGCTCCCTACGATCTTATCCTTCAGTTCCGTGGCATTGCCTCTGAGGAGGGGGTTATAGGTATTGGACTTTTCCGGATGAGCGAGCGAGAAGAAGTAAAAGTCACCCAGCCGGCCCGCGGCTTTAGCGATCGCATGGATGCGGTCAAGGAGCTCAAGGTCGCCTTTGCCGTCGATCACGACCGCTCCCTTGCCGTGATGGATGTCGTGGGAAAGCATAGGCAGAAGGACGGACTCCGTCTTCCCGGTTCCCGTGGAGCCGATCACCTGCATGTGCATCTCGCGCTGCTCGTTTTGAATAAAAAGCGGCCGGGGACTCAAGAAACTATCCCCGAGATAAACTTGCTTGTGCGTCGACTTGTACCTTTGATAGCGCATGCGTCCCTTCCCGGGCTCCCGCTTTGAGGAGCCCCCTTTAAAAAGCTTCTCATGACTTCCCAGATAGGCGACCACGAGAAATACCGGAAGCGACACGACGACGTAAAGGAGGTAAAAGAGTCCCAGTCTAAGGGCCGTTCCCTCCGCCTGATTTTTGACGTCACTCAGGAAAAACAACTGCAACAGATCAAGAACGCGGTTAAATGACAGAGCGCTCGTGACCGAGACAACGAGCGAGAGCGCGAAGAGCGTCTTCTGGAACCACGGCCTTTTCACCTTTGAAGCAAGCGCCAAAAGAAGATCCGCCAGTCCCAGCGGGACCGCTGAAAAAACACCCGCAAGCAGGCGAACCAGCCAAGGCTCCCGTTTTTCTTGAATATTTGGCATAGCGCTTTCACTCCCTAAAGGAGCCGGCTAAGCTCAAACGATGCCCTCATGTTCTCGAACTGCGCTTTTCCTTTCTGTTCCATCAGTTCCTCGTAATTGGCGAACCACACTTTTCTCGCGTCATACTTGAGGTCCAGAAGCCATTCCCGGATATCCTTGAGAATGATCACGAAAAGAAGGTTGTAACCCGCATGCTTGTCGTAATAATCGAACATCGCCTTGTAACGGGCCTTCCCCTTTGTGATCCTGTTCTCAAACTCAATGGCGATCTTCTGACCGCGGACCGTAAGGACCCCGTCCGGCCGGTGGTAATAATGATCCCGTTCCCGGAGGACCCTTTCGCTTGTCCACTCACGCCACCCCAATTCCCGGAAAAGCATCCGGAGATTCGTCACGTGCAGATCGTGCGAAAGGTACTGCTCGAAATCACGGGAAAACTTAAGCGCCGGTATCCCGGAATCAAGCGACCTAGCCTTAAGCGCCTCCACGGCCTTTGCCGTGGCAAAATAGACATCCACTTTCTTTCTACCGCTGTACTTCTTCGACAAATATCCTGCCGTAACGAGTTTCGCCACGCGATGCTTGCAGGCATTCGCGTCTCCAGAGCAACCCTTCCAAAACGTATCGCTGATCTGGTTGTAACAGAGATAACGCTGTTCGTGCGCGAACTGCATGACCGTGATATCTCGCTCCGTCAAAACAACCGGACTCGCGATCTCGACAACACCTTCCGGCACCTGAGTTTCCCTGCTTTCGTTCTCTTCTGTCAACACACCCCTCCTGACTCTTAGAGACACTTGTTTTCCAATGTGATCCATCCCTCTTCAGGGGAGAAGCATGCCTGCTTCTCCCCTGTCGTCAGATACTCAACGCGCCAGGCTGCTCAACGTCCGAGATACATTATTCGAAAGGTCCGTCACAAAACGGGCCTTTTCGCGGAACATCCTGTAATCATCCTGGCTTTTCTGAGCCGTAACCGTACTGCGTACAACTCGAACCGGCGCCGCAGGATCAGCCTTGGGGAGCACAGGGCTAAAACCCTGCCTCGGATCCCTTGACTGACCTTGCTTTGCCGATCCTTCGATCCAGTTCGCGCTATGGGACAGAACTGATAAGGTAGTTAATGCCACAAAAAGCATCAACCCAAGACCTAATCCCGCTCTAAACCACGCTACAAACTGCTGAAACACTCCCCTGGAAACCATCTTGACGTTTGGAGCAACCTGACGTCTTTCTCGAATTTCCATCATCTTCATCGCTATCTCCTTTACCTCTTGGGCTTTAGCGCCGTTTTCGCAACCAGGTTTTAGACTGGTCTTAAAATTTATATCCTCATGGGAGGTCCGTTTAAGACAGGGGTGTGAACGTTTTGTGAAGGTTTTTATACTTGAAATAAATTTTATCGTTTTTAATTTTCAAATCTTTCCTCGGGAAACCCGCACTCGGGCATGCCGAGAACCCCGCTCGACCACGCTCTCGAATACCAAATTTAAGATGAGAGAGTGTGGTCGAGCGGGAGGTATACCCCGTTTTTGGGGTATACCCTAAAAAAAGGCATGCGCGGGTGCGGGTTCATAAGATAGCTGTTAAAAAATCCGTCAGACTTCGGCAGCGGCTTCCGGAATGCCTGGAATGGCGCCTGGAAGGGCCAGGGAGAGCGGGAAATAGATGTTTTGGTGAGTGTGGCAACCCATGCAGTATTTCCGGACCCCGACCATGGCTCTTTCAAAACAGAGTTCGCATTTACGGCACCCGTATCGAACGATAAGCGCTCCCGCATCATTTTCCGACTGGAGGCATGCGATAAACGAAGCCGAATGTCCGCAGGTCGGGCAAAGCATGCTCTCGATACCTCCCGCGCGCCAAAACCTTTTTGATGCCTCAAAAAGGATATAGTCACACTCCGGGTTCGGACATCGGATATGCCCGTACCC
>CAZDVO010000057.1:1499-4912 GCA_964508905.1 uncultured bacterium | reverse complement strand
GCCCTCACGGAGTTTTCAAAATAATCCGCAAATCCATCGTTCTGGCCCTTCAGGTCCAGCCAGATATGCGGGTATTGGTGGGTAAAAAGGGGCGGCATCTGGATCATACGGAGATCCCGGTAACTCCCCACCGGCTTGGCGACTTCCTGCCACGTCCCCGCGGGGATCGGCCGAGACGGAGAACCGGCCGCAAGGACATAGAGAAGAAGCGATTCGTCAAAATGATCCCAACGGGCCCGGCTGAACCCTGTCTCGGGGCTCCAGGCGAGAGCGAACGTCTTTCCCCCATTCAGCATCCAGGGGAAATCCACCCTTTCATAGATCTTCTGAACGAGATCGCGGAGTTTTGGATCGTCATAGTATTCCGCCGCGAACAACGCCCCCGCAAGAAAGAGGGCCGTGTCGATCGGGGAAAGCTCACAGCGATTCGCGCGCTTCCCCGTTTCAAAATCAAGAAAGTGATAGAAAAAACCATGATGTTCTTCGGCGCCATGAAGAAAAAACTCTAGCGTCCTCATCGTCAACGCGTAAGCGGAAGCCCGGCTCATCCATCCCCGTTCGACGGCAACGGGGTAACTGGTCAGGGCAAACCCGACGGCGGCGATACTTGCCGGGGCATTATTGGTCCCCTTCTCCTGATTGAAGGCGCTGTCGCGGACAAGTCCGTTGTGCGGATTGACTTCATTTTCAAAAAAACGGAAAGAAGCCTCCTGGACCTTGTCCAGAAAATCGTCGTGAGGATCTTCCTGGGCCAGCGCCGGGCAAGAAAGGAGGAGAAGACTTGCCGCCCCCAAGAGCGTGGCCTTTCTGAGAAACGACCTTATCCCGCATTTCATCCCAAAGATCCTCATACTTCCCGGCCGGAAAAATAGACCATTTTTTTGATCAGGGCCATCAAAGCCGCGAGAGAACTTCCGCGCGCCCCCTTCTCGATCACGGCCGGATCTCCGATCTCCCGCATTGCCGCAAGCTCCTCTCCCGAGATCGAATCAAAGAAAACAATGACCGGGGCCTCGATCTTTTCGCGCTTGAGCCGCGCGTAGAATTCCCGTCCATCCATGACCGGCATCTTGATGTCGAGAATGATCACATCGGGACGCTTGCGCGAAACCGCGTCAAGCGCTTTGAGGCCATGGGCGGCATACTCCACTTCAAAAGCGGGCGCCCGCCGCCCTTCAAAATAATCCCGGACCATCGCCCCGATCTCTTCTTCATCATCGACCACAAGCAGTCGGATCGTGTCGGGCAGCGCAAGCGTTTCGACAAAGCCTTTATTCAGGTCGATCGACCCGGGAGCGCCGTCCCAGCAACCCTTGAACGGAGATTCCCCGGGGACAAGCCGGTCAGGGCCCAGGAAATAGGCGCGGAAACGGGGATCAATATGGTTCCTCACCCGGATCTTTTGAAGCAGGGTCTTGCTCAGGAATTCAGGGGTCGCAAAAAGAACAAGCGGCGCGACCCGGTCAAAAAAAGTACCGGCCTGCGCGATCTCTGAAGCCACTTCGACAAGAGCGGATGTATCCGAAAGATAATCGCGAAGAAAAGGCGCCCAGCACCCTCCCGGCTTTTCCAAGATCAGGACTTTCTGTTCTTTCATCGTCTCACCCCTGACACACGATCCCCTCCCGAACAAAACCCGTTCGGGCCCATCCCTCCCCGATCATTCATTCCGACATCCGGCAAGCCACGACCACGGGGTTTTCATCCATCCCCTGGGTCGTCACGACACGATAGGTCCCGAGGCAGGAAAGCACTCCGGATTCCAATTCCACCCTGAGAGCGTTGCCGCTCCGGACGTCACGCCTCAATTCAAGCGCCTCACAAAACCCTTCCTTGGGGAAACATTCGTACGCAAACCCCTTGGTCCCTTCGATCATCGGAAGCCTCAAAAATTCCCAATCTTTGGAATAGACCCGTTTCCCGGCCTCGATCTTTGAGAAGATCTCCTGCTCGGGCCCCACGGCTTTTTGAACACGGCGCAAAGTCATCAGGACTTTCTGGGCCCCATCAAGATCCGCCTGGGAAAACTCATGAAAAGCCGTGGGCCGATAGAAAACAAAAATGCCCGCCACGATAGCCGCCGCGACAACACCCCAAAGAGAGATCAAAAGCCATTTTGAGTTTTTCATAGAGTTCCATCTGATGGCCTCGAACACGCATGCGTTCGAAGGCCCTGTTGTATGACCCTGTTAATATGGATCCGTGGAAACCGGACGGCTTTGCTCGCAGGCCTGTCGTCAGGAACCCGGACTATTCGTAAACAACACTCAAGATCTCTTCCAGGCTCGTCACACCCTGTTCCACCTTCTTCAACCCATTCTGAAAAAGATCGCCGGAGCCCTGCTCCCGCTGAGCTTCGCGGAATTTCTCGGACGACGCACCCTTCGCGATCGACCGCCGCACGTCATCACCGACCGCAAGCAATTCATAAACAGCTGTGCGCCCGCGGTATCCGATCTTGTGGCATTTTTCACACCCCTTCGGTCTAAAGAGGACTGGAGCCTTAAGATTATATTTGCTTCGGGTCCTTGCATCCGGAGCGTAAGCTTCCTTGCAATGAGGGCAAAGGACCCGGACCAGGCGCTGCGCCACAGAAAGCGAGACCGCACCGGCAACCAGGTAAGGCTCGATCCCGATATCCAAAAGCCGCATCAAGGCGGAAGCGGCGTCCGGGGTGTGGATCGTCGAAAGCACCAGATGCCCCGTCAACGTCGTGCGAATGCAGATTTCGGCCGTTTCAAGATCACGCACCTCACCAACAAAAATAACGTCAGGGTCCTGACGGAGGAAGGCTCGCAACCCGGAAGCGAAGGTCAGTCCGATCTCCGGACGCACTTGCACCTGGTTCACGCCGGGGATCTGACACTTGATCGGGTCTTCGATCGTTAGAATGTTGATATTGGGCGAAAGGCGGCCGTTCAGCGCCGCATAAAGCGTGGTGCTCTTCCCGCTGGAAACGGGACCGCTCACAAGGATCAATCCATAAGAGCGCATCAGCGCCCTCTCGAAGATTTCCAGTTGCTCCGGTTCAAAGCCCAGCGCCGAAAGCGCCGGCAAAGCGGCCAGATGATCTTCGATCCGCATAACGACCTTTTCTCCCTGAACGATCGGGATCGCCGAAACAGAAACTTCCACTTTGTGCCCTTGATATTCGAGAGAAAAAGCCCCTTCCTGGGGGATCCGTTTTTCAGCCAGATCCATCTTCGCCAGTAGCTTGATCCTGGGGATCACCGCGTGAGCGATCTCGCGGGAAGGCGAAGCCGTCTCATAAAGGACCCCGTCGATCCGGGAACGGACATTCACCTTCGCACGCACAGGCTCCACGTGGATATCACTAGCATGGGCCTCAAGCGCCTGGCGGATCAGAAGATCGACGAATTTGACCACCGGCTTTTTTTCCGCCTCAGCCACAA
>CAZDVO010000057.1:0-1399 GCA_964508905.1 uncultured bacterium | reverse complement strand
TCCCAAAGCATTCCGCCCAGCGCTACCGTCTGCCCGTTCTGGACCATCATCGTCGTATGCGCCATACGGACGGTCGGATCCGCGGTCGGCCCTCCACCGGTCTGGAACGTTGAAGGTGCAAGGGTCGTAAAACGGGGCTCCACGTTCAGCGTGATCCGGTCGGAGGCATTAATGAGCGGGGTCACGCGAAGCACTGTCCCGACTTCGGCTCGTTCCGGAAAACCCGCCTCCCGGCCCTGCCCTCCGGAAAGGGTCACGACCTCTCCGATCGCGGCATCCGTGGCGATCTTCACCAGCGCTGGATGATTATCCAAGACCATGATCCTCGGCCGCGCTAGCACTTTAAGCTTGGAAGCCTTTTCCAGATCCTTCAACGTCCCTTGAAGCTGAGAAGTCGGTTTCCCAACACCCACGGTCCCCCAAGCGGCCGAAGGGTCGCTCCACTCAAGCCCAAGATCCCGGTCAAGGTCCTCTGCTGTTTCGATCAAAAGCATTTCGATCAGGACCTGATCCAGCGGCCGGTCAAGCTGGGCGATCGTCGACTCAACCCGCTTAAGACGATCCTCGAAGTCCGTCACGATCAAACTGTTCGACCGGTCATCCACAGAAACGGTCCCCCGTGGCGAAAGGATCTTCGCGATCGCCTTGGCAAGCGAAGTCTCCTGTCCCTCTTCGGGACTGGAACCTGCGGGGACCGAACTCTTTCCGGAAGAGGTCTCCGCCGCGCCCTGGTCACCGGAAGAGAAATCGCTCCCCTGCATTTTTGTGACCCGGGCATAGTAAAGTTTGAAAACACGCGTCAACAACCCTGGGTCCCCGGCGGCGTCGGAGGCTCCGCGAAAAACATAGATATTCTTCCCCGGAATAAAGTCGTAGGTCACGTTGCATCCGTAGACGAGAGATTGAAGCACATCCTCCAACCCGGCGTTGGAGAGCGTCATATTGACCGGCCGGTCCGCGACCTCACGCCCGGCCACGAAATTGATCCCACTCAGCCCCGAAAGCACGTTCAGAACATTGATGAGCGAAGCCGACTTAAAATCAAGATCATATTTCCCGTCTGAACTCATTGCGGAACGGGACGCCTCTTTTCCGGCAGACGAGGGAACCACCGCTCCCAAGGCCGCGGAGGAAAAAGGTCCCGTACAAACACCCGCCCAAAACAAAAGCGCGGCTCCAAGGACAAGACCTCGTCCGTTTTTCCCTATTCGTTCCTTCCTAACCTTCGCTACGATCATCCGGTCCGCCTCATCGACCCTTATCAGGTCCGTTCGTTCAACGTCCGCCCTGTTCCAACTCCTCCGTGAGAAAAAGAGTCCTCAATTCACCATTCACCCATATATCGGCCTCGCCTCTTCGAGTCTCAACCATTTTTATCCCGTTTTTCTCTTCTCCAACA
>CAZDVO010000056.1:0-5027 GCA_964508905.1 uncultured bacterium | reverse complement strand
AAACTCTACGGAATCTTGCGGGTTGGCCTTTGAGGTATACGTCCCGGCGTTGCAATGCCCTATCCCGACACCCAGTAAAAAGATGAGTGTCATAAATGTCTTTATGTGACTCTTCGTCTTCAACATATCCCTCCACATCCCGCATAGCTCTACATTTAGAGCAGCGCTAATTGTTTCGAATCGCTTTTCCTCCTAGCGCAAAACGGGCAACCATCTCCTCTTCTAGTTCTGTTAGCAATAAAAGCTTGCCACTCATGATCTTCTCCTTTCGGGCATTTCCACCAGACTTTTTGCACTAATCCATAAGTAACATTCTGTGGATTGATGCCTTTATTTTTAGTGGGGTGCCATTCTTTGGCTAGCTCAGGGTGTGTTGCGGCTAAACAATTATCCTTTGAAATTCTTTTATTTGAACAAAAAGGACAACCAATTCCATTTGCCCTATGTCTAATTTCAGACTGCCACTCATGATCTATTCCTTTAGGACATTTCCACCAAACTTTACTGTGAGTCCCTGGCGTAACATCATATGGCGTGAGATCTCCGTTCCTTGTAGGATGCCATTGCCTCGCTAACTCTGGATTTAATGCTGCGAGACAGTTAGAGTTAACTGCTTTTCGCCCTTTGCAAATTGGGCAGCCGTGTCCTCTTACCCTCGATTGTATACCAGCTTTCCATTCATGGTCTTCTCCTTGGGGACACTTCCACCAAACTTGTTTATTTGATCCTGGTGAAAAGTATTCTGGAAGTAAGGGGCCATTTTTAGTCGGGTGCCATTCTTTGACTAGTTTCGGAAATAGATAACTAATCGATTCTTGAAAATTGATATGGGTTCTTTCAGTACATAGTTTTGTAAAATGCTTCGCTGCAATCCAGTCGTCAAGCTTTAAATACTGTTCGATTTTACTTAATGCTTCTTTAGATTTAATGCTTGTATATTCCAGTATTGATCGCAGGATTTTTTTGATTGATTCTACAGAGATATTTATCGTGTTTAGTTCAATATCCCTACTACTTATTTTTGATAATCCCTTTTCCCTAGCTCTAATAAGCAATATCTCTGGCTCTAGTGCTTTGTTCTTTTTTTTGTCTTTTTCAGTCGAATTTTTATGCCAAAACACACCGTCATACTCAATCCCAACTTTTAATTCTGGAATATAAATATCAACTTCATAACCTCTCATCATCGTTCTGTGTTGAATTGATGGAAATATCGTTTTTAATTCAGAAAAAATTCTTAATTCTGGCAGAGTTGTCTTTTTGCAACACTTAGGACAACCTTGGCTCAGGGTTGCTCTTTTCTCAATGGCAGTTTTCCATTCGTGCCCATGCTTGCATTTCCACCAAACTTTAAAACTAGATCCAGGGTGAGTATTGTAAGGCGTTCTCTTTTCATTTTTTGTGAGATGCCATTCCTTAGCTAAATCTGGCCTTAATGTTGCTAAACAATTTGAACTAACAATTTTTCTATTAGCGCATACAGGGCAACCACCGCCCTCGCTCCTATCAACGACGGTTGCTTCCCATTCGTGGTCATCACCTTTCGGACATGTCCACCAAACCTTTTTGTTCGATCCAAGAACTACATCATATGGCGTGAGACCTTTATTCTTTGAAGAATGCCATTGCTTCGCTAATTCTGGGTTTAGCGCTGCAAGACAGTTTGATTTAACAACTTTTCTGCCAGAGCAAACAGGACAACGATTTCCAGCAACACGATTAGCAATAGTAGATCGCCATTCGTGGTCATCGCCTTTCGGACATTTCCACCACACTGTTAAACCTGACCGAGGTGTAAAATCGCTGGGTTGTAAATTCCCATTTTTTGTTGGATGCCATTCTTTTGCCAATTCTGGATTTGATTTTTTAAAATTATTATTTTTGTCAGCAAATCTTCCCGAACAATATGGGCAACCACAATTATTTAATGCTCTGGATTCAATTACGGCTTCCCATACATGGTCGTCGCCCTTTGGACACTTCCACCACACTTTTTTGCCAGATCCGGGGGCTACATCTTTTGGTGAAAGCTTGCCGTTCTTGGTAGGATGCCATTCTTGGGCTAGCTTGGGATTTACTGCGGACAAATTATGCTGACTCGTGACCTTGGGCATAGGGCTATTGTAGCTCGTGACATAAGAAAAATTAAACAATCATGTGGAAAGCACTAGAAATCTACCGAATGATGTCCGTTCCATCACCCAGAAGAGTTTGCTTAAAAAAGCTCTCCTTGCGCGGAGGCGGGGATCTCATCCTTCCCCTTCAGACCGCTCACGCCGATGCCCAAAAGCCGGATCGGCTTCCGTCCCGCAAGCGTTTTTCGTTTTAAAAGGTCGCAGGCGATCGCGTGCAACGTTTGCCAATCCTGCGGCGGAGCTGAGAGCGTCCGGGACCGGGTGATCTGCTCGAAATCATGGTACTTCACTTTCAGCACGACCGTGCGCCCCGTCAGGCCTTCCTGCTCCAGGTCGTAAAAAACATGCTCGGACAACTCCGCGAGTTTCCTCCGAAGCCACGCGCTATCGGTCACGTCCTTCGCAAAGGTTTCCTCCGCGCTCAATTGCGTGCGCTCCCAATGAGGATTCACATCCCGGTCCTCCTCGCCCCGGGCGCGATGAAAAAGCTCCACGCCCCACTTCCCCAGCCGCGCCGTCAAGGCCTGGGGCTTCACGCCCCAAATATCGCCGCAAGTGTGGAGCGTCATCCCATGAAGGATCTCTTCCGTACGAGGCCCCACCCCCGGGATCTTGCGGACCGGAAGGTCCTTGAGGAATTCCAAAACCTTATCGGGATAAACGACCGTCAGCCCGTCAGGTTTCTGCATATCGGAGGCGATCTTCGCCAGGAACATCGCGGGCGCCACGCCGGCGGAGGCCGTGAGTTTTGTCACCGCGAAAATATGCTGTTTGATCAACCCCGCCAGCTTAACCGGATCGTCCAGCTTCAGTTTGTTCTCGGCAACATCCAGATAAGCTTCATCCAGCGAGACCTGCTCCACAAGCGGCGTGTAGGTATGAAGGATCGCCATGATCGACTTGGAAGCCGCGTTGTATTTCTCGAAATCAGGATAAAGGAAGATCCCCTGCGGGCAGAGACGCTTGGCCTGGGAGGTCGGCATCGCGGAATGGACACCGAATTTGCGCGCTTCGTAGGAACAGGTGCTCACCACGCTCCGGCTGTTGGGATTCCCGCCGACAATGACGGGCTTCCCTTTCAATGCGGGATTGTCACGCTGTTCGACGGCGGCAAAGAACGCGTCCATGTCGAGGTGAATGAATTTTCGGGGCCAATGAATTCGCGAGGGTTGCATACTAGAATTATGTCATTGCGAACAAGGCGAAGCAATCTTGCTTTTAAAAACTAGATTGCCACGCCCTCAAAAGCAGGGCTCGCAATGACACAACAGGACAGAGGAAAAACTTACCACTTACCGCTTATCACTGAATCGAGCTCCACCAGCTTGGTCTCGCCGGTCCGGCGGTCCTTCAACTCGACCTTGCCTTCTTTCAGGCTACGTTCCCCGATCACGATCTGCGTAGGGATCCCGATGAGATCCGCGTCGTTGAACTTCACACCGGCACGTTCGTCGCGGTCGTCAAAGAGGACATCCTTGCCGGCTTTCGTCAATTCGGCATAGATCTTGTCAGCGGCCGCACGCACCTTGTCATCCGCCTGGTTCACGGTGATGATCTCAACGGCAAAAGGCGCGATCGCCTCAGGCCACTGGATCCCCTTGAGATCGTGATGCTGCTCGATCGTTGCCGCCAGGATCCGGTTCACACCGATCCCGTAACAGCCCATGATCGCCGGTTTGCGCTCGCCCTTTTCATCGAGGAAATGAGCGCCGATCGATTCGGAGTAGCGCGTCCCGAGTTTGAAGATATGACCGATCTCCATGCTCGTCGCAAGCGCGAGCTTGCTTTTTCCGTCCGGCGCGAGGTCCCCGTCCTTCACGAAACGGATATCCCCGGTCGCGGTCGGCGTAAAATCACGGCCCACGGTCACGCCCTTCACGTGCTTGTCTTTCTGATTCGCGCCCGTCACCGCATCCGCGATCCCAAGGATGTCCCAATCGGCATAGACCGGGATCTTGAGGCCGACCGGCCCGGCAAACCCGACCGGCGCGCCGGTGGCTTCCAGGATCTCGTGACCGTCCGCCTGGCGAAGTTCCTTGGCCCCGATCAGTTTGCGCAACTTGCCTTCATTGACCTCGCTATCTCCCGTCACAAGCGCCGCCACAGCCTTGCCGTCCGCCATGAAGATCAATGTCTTGATCATATGCGAGGGCGCGATCTTGTAACGATGCGAGATCTCTTCGATGGTGCGGAGATTCGGCGTATCAAAAGCTTCGGGAGCCGGGATCTTCGGCTCCGGCGTTTTGAGATTGGGGTTCCCGCGCATCGCGATATCCTGGCTCGCGAGATAGCCGTCCTCGGAACTCGCGATACGGTCTTCCCCGTAAGGACAGATCACCATGAATTCCTGGCTCATCTTGCCACCCATCATCCCGGTGTCCGCGCTCACCACCTGAAACTTCAGCCCGCAGCGGGTGAAGATCCGGTGATACGCGTCGTGCATTTGCTGATAATGCGCGTCGAGACCTTTGTCATCAATATCAAAGCTGTAGGCGTCCTTCATGATGAATTCCTTGGTGCGGATCACGCCAAAACGAGGACGCGCCTCATCGCGGAATTTATTCTGGATCTGATAGAGATTGAGCGGCAGATCGCGGAACGATTTGATGTTCGTCCCGACCAGCTCCGTGATGATCTCTTCGTGGGTCGGCCCGAGCACGAATTCATGCCCCGCGCGGTTCTTGAAGGAGATCTTGTCCTCCCCGAGCGTCTCGTAGCGGCCGGACTTTTTCCAGATCTCCGCGGGATGCAGCGCCGGCATCAGGACTTCGGAAGCCCCGGCACGATTCATCTCTTCCCGGATGATCCCGATGATCTTGGAAAGCACGCGGAACCCGAGCGGCAGATAGCTGTAAACGCCGGAGGAAAGCTGGCGCACGAGCCCGGCCCGCA
>CAZDVO010000055.1:0-5453 GCA_964508905.1 uncultured bacterium | reverse complement strand
AGCGCTTGCAGGAGGTGTTCCTGAACCTCTTTATCAATGCCTATCACGCGATGGCTGGTAAACGGCATCGGAAGATCGGCGTTTTGGCGGAGATCGATCCCCAGGACCCGGGAATGGTTGCGATCCGTTTTCGCGATAATGGTTCCGGGATGACCGAGGAGACGGCCAAGAAGGTTTTTAATTATGGCTTTACGACAAAGCCTCCCGGAAAAGGGTCCGGGCTCGGGCTTTACATGTGCAAATACATTATCGAATTGCACGGTGGGACCATCATCGTTGATAGCCGGCTCGGCGAGGGGACGACCTTCACGCTGACGCTGCCCATTTATTCCGAAACGTCGGTGTTAAAAGCGGTGCCGCCTTTGGCGGCATAGAGAGCCTAAAGCTTATAGCATATAGCTCATAGCTTTTAGCTAGCAACTATGCGCTATGGGCCATAAGCCATGGCTATAGGCTATGAGCTGTAAGTAGGGTCAGCTTGGGGGGAGAACATGCGGAACTATAAAAACATCAAAGCATACCAATTAGCGGATGAATTGGTGTTGGCGGTTTACTCAGTGACCAAGAAATTCCCGAAGGATGAACTTTTGGCCTTGTTTTGCAGTTAAGAAGAGCCGCGGTGTCTATCCCCACGAACATTGCCGAAGGAGCGAGCCGTCAGCACGAAAAAGATTATGTTCGTTTTTTGTATATTGCTCGCGGGTCAGCCGCTGAAGTAGAGTATTTGTCAGGTTTAGCGCGAAGGCTGGGGTATTTGAACGGTCCAGACTATGAGAACATTAATGGCGCAGTTGTGGAAGTAGCAAAAACGCTTGTCGGACTCATTAGGGCTATTAAAGCGGATAGCGTATAGCCTGAGACTAAGATTTAGCTAGGATTTGTAGTCTAGCGTCTATATGCTGATAGTAGCCATAAGCTATAGTCCATAAGCTAGGAGCGTTTGAATGAAAAAGAAAATATTGATCGTGGATGATGAAGCGGGGATCGTTCAAGAGATCAAGGAATTCCTCGAAGAAGAAGGCTATGACGTTCACACGGCGGACACGGCCAAGACGGGGAGCCTCAAGGTCGAGGAGATTTGTCCCGATGTTGTTTTGATCGACGTCAAGCTTCCAGACGCTTCCGGGACCGAGGTCCTGCGCGTGGTGAAGGACAAATCTCCCGGGACCAAGACGATCATGGTGACGGGGTATGTCGACCAAGCCGTGATGGACGAAGCGGAATCGATCGGTCGCGACACGTTTCTCCAGAAACCGTTCGATCTCGTGCGGATCACGGAAGAAATCGAAAAATTACTTTCCTAAAGGAGCGCATAGTCTATAGCTGATAGCTCATAGCAACGGACCGTAGTTTAGCTAGGGGCTATAGTCTATAAGCTAGAGTCCAAAACGGAGTGTTATGAATTTTATTAGAACGGAGATCCCGGATGTGATCGTGGTCGAGCCCAAGGTCTTTCAGGACCCGCGCGGCTGTTTTTACGAAAGCTATCGAAAACAGCTTTTTGCCCGGAACGGTATCAAGGATCATTTTGTGCAGGACAATGTCAGCTGTTCCTCCAAAGGCGTTTTGAGGGGGCTTCACTACCAGGTCGCGCCCAGGGCCCAAGCCAAACTTGTTCGTGTGGTTCGTGGCTCGGTCTATGACGTGGCGGTGGATATCCGCCCGAGATCCAGGACCTTTGGCAAGTCGTTCTCGATAGTCCTTTCGGCGGAGAATAGGAAAATGCTTTATGTCCCGAAAGGGTTCGCGCACGGATTTTGCGTTCTGGAAGAGGGGACAGAATTCACCTACAAAGTGTCGGATTATTATTCGCCGGACCATGAGCGGGGCATCCTCTGGTCCGATCCAGAGCTCGCGATCGCCTGGCCGAAACTGGATGGCCCGTTCATTCTTTCGGATAAAGACAAGAAATACCCGCTGTTCAATAGCCTGTAACCGATCATCACAGGCCTTGAGTTCTGGGCCGAATTCTGGGGGACCCGATGAAACGAGTCATTTATGGAGCCCTTGTTGCCGCGAGCCTCGCCGCGTGCTGGATCTTCTTTTTTAACCCGCCCCGGACCGGTAATGATGGGGCCCCTTCAGTGTTGGCGATCACATTCGAATTTCCAGAAGGTTATGAATTTACCGAAGGAGCCCCCTTCACTTTGACTTGGCAGGCCGAAAGTGTGGATGGAAAACTTGCAACTCCGATCCGTGATAACGCCTTCAACCCGCTTATGGCCCCTTATCTCCTGAAGCTCCTCCCCGAGACAGGCGCCCGTGCTGTCCGTTTGAATGCGCGTCTTTATTATTGTGAAAAGGCAAGCCGGATGTGTTTTCAGGGTGATTTTGAAACACGCGTTCCTTTGACCCACGGGCTCTTGCCGAAAGCTTGGATCTGGAAGATCAATCCGAAAGGGGACGATAGCCAATAGCTTATAGCCCCTGGACTAAAGATTTTGCTATCAGCGATAAGCTAGTGGTTTTGAGCGAGATTTTATGAAATACACGATCCGGGTAAAAACGAACGCCAAGCAAAATACGGTGGAAGAATGCCTGGGAGGGGAGCTTCGGGTCTTTGTGAAGGCTCCGCCCCAGGAAGGCCGCGCGAACGAGGCGGTGATCGAGGCGCTTGCGGAGCATTTCGATATTCCCAAAAGCCGCGTGGCGATCTTGGGTGGATTTAAAAGCAAGACCAAGCTTGTTCGCGTCGACGAATGCCAGGGTTGAAACGGCTCATAGCCTATCGACGCTCATAGCTTTCATTACGGGCTATAAGCTAGAGGCTATAGGCGAAAAGTCAAAAACGTTGTGCCTGACGCATTCAGCATTGTGTTAAAATAAATCATGTTCCGTCAATTCGCTGAGTTTATCCACCACTATCGCTGGCCGGTCCTTCTGGCCATGATCCTCAGTGTTTTCTTTTTCGGGTTGGCGGCTTCGAAGCTGGCCGTTGATCCTTCCATGGAAACCCTTTTTATCAAGAAATCCCCCGAATATCAGTATTACCAGCAGTATCGCGTCAACTATGGCAGTGATCAGATGATCGCGGTGGCCATGTCGACCGACGATCTCTTCACGCCGCAGAATCTGAGGACGCTTAAGACCATTACGGAGGGGATCGCGAGTTATGATCAGGTGGAGCGTGTCATCAGTTTGGCCAATGCCATGGATATCAAACACAAAATGCTGGGCGTCAAGACGGTGCCCGCGCTTGAGGGTGTGCTGGAAGGGGACCGGTCGATCGAGGATGCCAAAACGGAAGTGTTACGTAACGAGCTCTATCTCAGCAATATCGTTTCAAAGGACGGGAAGATCGCGAACATTCTGGTCTATCTGAAGCCGCCCGAGAAGAATCGGACAGCATCGAGCGGCGCTTTCATTCAGGAGCTTCGGGATTATCTCGAGGATTTTGAACAGCCCGGCGTGACCTTTTATATGGCCGGGGCCCCTGTGGAGCAGTACGATTTCATTGACCTGATCCATCGTGACCAACGGGTCTTTATCCCCGCGATCTCGGTCATTCTTGTGGTGATGACCTTTTTGATCTACCGCAGCTTTTCCTGCATGATCCTCTCCATGGCGATCGTGGTGACGACGCTTGTCTGGACGCTGGGGACGATCTCCTTTTTGGGGCAGGAGCTGAACCTTATGACATCGCTTCTGGCTCCGGTGATCATGATCGTTTCGGTGATCAACTCGACCTATCTCATCAACCTTTTTTTTGAGGTTCGTCCCCATCATAAGAGCCTCAAGGAATCCGTTTCCGTCACGATCCAACAGCTCGGGATGCCGTGCTTTCTGACCCATTTTACGGCGATCCTGGGGTTCGGTTCGCTTGCGCTGAATCCGATCCCGGCGATTCAGAGTTTTGGGATCTACGCGGCGCTCGGGACCTTCTATTCCTACATTATCGAACTCGTGTTAACGACGCTACTTTTGCCGATCCTTCCATATCGTCCGCTTGATCCGAACGCGATGCACGAGGGCCATTTTTTTAACCGGGTTTTATTGGGGTTCCTTGAAAAATTGGAATTCAGATGGAAATGGTGGATTCTCATTGTGACGGGTTTTGTGCTGGTGCTTTCTTTTCAAGGGGCGCAGAAGCTAGAGGTGGATACGAATATCGTCAAGCAGATGAAGCCGAACCTGCCGCTCGCGATCGCGACGCGTTTCATAGACGAACGGTTGACCGGTGTTTACTCCCTCGGGTTTGTCCTCCGCCGTAAGGACGGAGAGACCATGGTGGATGCCGCAACGCTTCAGAAACTCGATACGTTCAAGTCCTATCTGGAGAATGAATACGGGATCGCCAAGGTCAACAGTGTCACGACGCTTATCAAGAAGATCAACGAGGCTCGGGAGAACGATCCTGAGGCTTACCGGATTCCGAAGAGCAATATGATGCTCAAACTTTATTTCAAAGGGATGGCCGCTTCCGATGATCCCGAGCTCTGGAAACTGGTGTCGCACGATCTTAAGGAGGTGCGGATCGAGGCGCGGATGCGCGCGATCGGGACGACCCAGGGGGCACAGCTGGAGGAGCGGGTGAGGGATTATCTGCAGAAGCATATGAGCGATTCGTTCGAGTATAAGCTTACGGGGAACGTGGTGCTTCTTGGCAAGATCGCCAAGAGCCTGGTGCATGAGCAGGCTCAGGGGTTTGCGTTCGCGTTCATTTCGATCCTGGTGGTGATCGTGGTGATCTTCCGCTCTCTGAAGTTGGGCCTTTTGGCAGCGGTCCCGAACGTATTCCCGATCCTTGCGGTTTACGGGATCATGGGGTTTTCGGGGATCGAACTTTCAACCGCAACGGCTATGATCGCGAGTATCGTTCTGGGGCTTGTCGTGGATGCCTCGATCCAATTTCTGTACCGTTTCCGCAAAGAATTCCAACACCGTTCCCACTACATACAGTCCCTGCACCATACTTACCGCAATATGGGGCAGTCGATGGTCGTTTCGACGCTGATCCTTTGTATGGGGTTCGCGTCGAGCGTGATCGCGAGTTTCCGCATTACGGTGCATTTTGGGGTTTTAACGAGCCTGACGATCTTTCTGGCCCTCGTCTGTTCGTTGCTGGTGATGCCCGCGCTTTTGATCATGGTCAAACCGTTCGGGCCGCAGCGTCTTTTTAAACGGAAGGTGTCAGACAAAGAACCGCTTTACGGCTCACCGAGTCCCGTCAAACACGTTTAGGCCGTCCAACAAGAGGCGAAAACGTCTTGTAGGCCAAAAAAAAGTAGCATGTTTTTTTGGGGATGGTACAATGCCCTCCCCTAGAGATGCCTATTAACTGCAGGTAGATTTTGGGTCAACTTTCAACAACTAACGGGAGGTCACAATGTTGCAATCCAAAAAGCTTATGAGCATTCTTGCTCTGCTGCTTGTTGTCGGAACGGCTTTTGTGTTGTCGGGCTGCGCGACTTGCTGCGGCGAGGCAAAGGCGAAACCAGTTGCCGGCACCAAAT
>CAZDVO010000054.1:0-5759 GCA_964508905.1 uncultured bacterium | reverse complement strand
GAAAGCTCCCGAACCCTCACGGGAGGTTCGATCGCTTCGAGAGCCTTTAAAAAACGAAGCTGATCGAAAAAAGCTCCTTCCGCCTGAACCTCCACCGAAAGCCGGACATAAGCCCCCTCACGGATCGTTCTCGGCACAAGATTCTGCACGGTAACCCTGCTTTTATCCGCCACATCCGCGATCTTTCCCATCAAGAGAGACCGGTCCGTCCAGACCGCCAAGGGGGTCTCCAGTTCGGAAACTTTTTTTTCTAAGGCCTTCACCTCTCGAAGAAGATCGATCCGCTGACGGTCTTTCGTGATCTTGTCCCGAAGGCGAACAATGTCTTTCACCGTGGGGATAAGGATACCTCCCAGACACAGGGCTCCCACCAAAAGCCCCGCGACCGCCACGACTAGGCGCTCTTTGGCCCGCTCCTCCAGATGGAATCTCAACACGACTCGCTCCTTCGCCATAGATTATTCATCCACGATAAGAAAACGGGTCATTTCACGGCCCCCGGCTCTCTCCCTCTCAACCGACGCGATCTTGATCTCCGGAAAATATTCCGCCAAAGGCCGTTTCGCCGCCAACGCCTTGGCCCAGACGCTGATCACCGAAGTCTCTTTTTCACCGTTCCCCATCGAACAAAGCCCCTGAAGCGACAGCCGGTGGAGAGCGCCGCGGCCCATCCCCTCCCCGCCCACGCTCTGGGAAGTCCCGATTTCAATAGCATCAAGCGAAATCGCCTGGGGCAATCCGCGCCCGATCCCGGACAACACCGAGGAAAAAGAAAGCGGGGCACGGAAGAACGCGTTCAGTTGCGCTACTTTCCCGGTCAGATCCTTTTTCTCCGCCTTCAGACTGGCCATCGATCTCGTTTCAAAAAAAGGCGTTCCAGCGGCCACGTCGCTCAGAAGTTTTTCGTGAGGCCGGCTGATCACATGCCGGTACGGCAGCAAGATCGCGAACTGGATCAGGAGAAAAACAAGAACGATCCCGAGAGTCTGCCATCCCACAAGGGCGAGAAGCTTTCTCGGCCCGGACAACCGGTCTGAAGGCGGGAGAAGTTTCACGTCTCCCAAAGGGGCATGAAGATCGAGCCCCTGCAGCGCCAAGCCAAACGCCACGAGCAGCGTCGCGGCTTCGCGCGGAGGCATATGATCCTTTTCCGGAAACCGGGCCACATCGAAGCGGATCTTGTAATGAAAGTCCCGCTCCAGCAATTCCATCCACATCCGCAGATCCCCGTGGCCCGCCAAAAAGATCTGCCCGATCGTTTCACCGCCAGTCAGCCTGTAAAAGTAATCGATCGAAGCGGATAGTTCCTCGAAAAAGCGCCGCTGATCTTCTTCGCCGATCCCCGAAAGCACAAAGTCACGGGAAAGATACACCACCCCCTGCGCGGCGAGCGTCACATTGACGTTCCCATCGGACTGCAGGGCCACGAACCCCTGGGATTTCCCCTTCCCCACCATGCGCAACGCATCGAACCCGCGGCTGATCGCCGAGTAAACAGGCTCGACCATCAGCACTTTGGCGGAGGCCGCGCGAAGGTCCCGAAGGCTTGTCTCAAGGACCTCTTTACGAATCGCCGTCGCAGTGACCGAAAGTACTTTTTTATGGGTCATATGGATCGAGTGATCCATGATCGAATCCGCGAGCTGGAAGGGCATGTACCGGCTTGCTTCAAGCCGGATGGCTTCGGGGGTATGCTCGGCCGCCGCGGGCGGCATGATAAATTGGCGGGTCGCGACCTGCGAGGCACTCACGGCCGCCGTCACATAGGCGCCCGGTTCCTCGATCTTTTCGAGAGCGCGGCGGATAGCGGCCGCCCGGGAAGTCATCTTGGGAGCCGGCAGCTTCGCGGGATCACCGGAGGTTTCCGGAGCTTCTTCCGGAGGAATGGTCTCGATCGCGGAGGCTTTGATCCGAAGACCCGAGGAAGAACGAATGACAGAGACCGCGATGACCTCGTTGCTCCCTATGTAAACACCGACACCTTTGGGCATAATCACCTTATGGGGGAGGCCTCGTTCAAGAAAAGAAAACCGTATCGCCCTCTTGGATCGTATCGATCGTCCGCATATTGTAGGGAATCACCGCTGACGAGGTCGGATAGGCCCGATCAATGCACCCTGTCGCGAACGCGACGCCTTCCCGCGAGATCGTGATCTTCCGCCCCGGCCTGGCTCCGCGGTCCGAGCCGAGATCGATGACAAAAAAACCCTGCCGCCCCTGGGTCAAGGTGACCTTCCCCTGCGTGAGAGACAAGGCGCTTGCGCTAAGGTCGGATGTATCTTTTTGAAGCCCCGGATCAGGGAATGCGTTCCGGATGCGCAGGGCCTCCGCGAGAGCCTCCCGGGACCGGACCGCTTTACGAAGCAGCTCCAGCTGGATCTCATAATCCGCCGTCAGCCGCATCAATTCTTGTCGGTACCTCTGCTCAAGATCGAGACGGGAACCTTCACTGAGTTCCGAGACCCGCCGAAGTTCTGCGGCCTTGTCGTAAAGTTCAAACTCCAGCCTCCGGACTTCATCCTGCTGATCCTTGAACGCTGATTGGAGTTCGGCATAAGACTGCCCCAACCGGGCATGCTCGATCCTCAACTCCGTTAAAAGACGCGTCAGATCCCTCTGGGTCAAAGAACCTTGAAGACAAAGCCCGGCGAGGACTACCGCGGCGATCCAACCGAAAAAGAACCAGAACCTTCCCCGCTCCGTCGTGGTACCGCGGGAAGTATGAAGCGAGGTTTGGGTACTGAACGTCTCGAATGATACGGGCGACTGAACCGTCGATGCGGGAGGATTCTGGGAGCCCCTCCTGCCACGATCCGTGTAGTCATGGACGATCTTCTCTTCCAGGCCAACCCAATCCCGGATCGCCGAAGGATCTTTTACCCGGTCTTCCGTCCTGGACTTTTTGAGAAAAGAAGCCAACACCCCGAAGGTATCCGCCCATTTTTCCTGAGGGACCTGCTCGGGTCCGTGATCCGCTTTTTGCATAAATGCCGCCCTTTCGAAGACGGAAAGGCCATGGCGGTGAAAACACACCGGAACATGCCGCTCCGTTATGTTCTATTTTCGGCTGGCAGAAGGTTTTTCTTGATTTGAGGAAGGATACCGGAACAGCCCTTTAGGGAGGGATGCGGGGAACAGCAACTAACCGTGTTTTTTCTCAAATGCCGTGATCGCGGACTCTTCTTTCAAGGTGATCCCGATATCATCAAGCCCTTGGAGAAAACGTTCTTTGACATGAGGGTCGATCTCGAAGTGAAAGACCTTTTCCTGGGACGCGTGATGGAGCGTGACGGTCTGGCCCGCGAGATGGACCGTGGCTTCAACCCCGGGTTCCTCTTGGGCCGCCTTAAGGATCCAGTTCACTTCCTCGGGCGCAAGCTCTACGGTCAGCAGGCCGTTCTTCACACTGTTATTCCGAAAGATATCCGCGAATCCCGGAACGCGTCCTTTCCCCTCGCCCGCCCAGGGCGCGATCACCACACGAAACCCGTATTGAACGATCGCCCAGACCGCGTGTTCCCGGCTGGATCCGCAGCCAAAATTATTCTGCGCCACCAGAATCGTCGCGTTCTGATAATCTTCCTGATTGAGCACGAACGCGGGATCCGGCTTCCCGTCCGGCAGATAACGCCAATCGGAGAAAAGCGCGTCCTCGAACCCCGTCCGCTTGATGGATTTCAAATACTGTTTTGGAATGATCGCGTCGGTATCCACGTTCGCACGATCGAGCGGCAGGATCACTCCCCGGAAATTCTCAAAAGCCTTCATGCGGTCACCTTCAACTTTCGGACATCCACAAAATGCCCCGCCACGGCGGCCGCGGCGGCCATTTCGGCGCTCACCAAATGCGTGCGTCCGTCCTTGCCCTGGCGTCCTTCAAAATTACGGTTCGACGTCGAAGCGCAACGCTCCTGGGGTTTTAACTGATCGGGATTCATGGCAAGGCACATACTGCAGCCGGAATCGCGCCATTCAAAACCCGCCTCTTTAAAGATCTTATCGAGCCCTTCCGCTTCCGCCTGTTTTTTCACCTGCTGGGAACCCGGCACCGCGAGCACCCGAAGCCCCTTGGCAACTTTTTGTCCCTTGAGGTATTTCGCCGCGGCACGAAAATCCTCAATGCGTCCGTTCGTACAGCTTCCGATAAAAACCGTGTCGATCTTGATCTCCGTGATCGGCGTTCCCGCCTTGAGGCCCATGTAGTGAAGCGCCTTTTCAGCGTCCGCCTTGCTGTAACCTGGGACTTTATCCGTCGCCGGGACACAGCCGTCCACATCCACGACCATGCCGGGGCTCGTTCCCCACGTCACTTGCGGCGCGATCTTGGAGGCATCGATCACGAGCTCTTTATCGAACTTCGCGCCCGGATCGGTGGAAAGCGTTTTCCAGCAAGCGATCAACTTCTCAAGTTCCTCCCCTTTCGGGGCATAAGAACGATCGCCCTCGGCGATATAACGAAAGGTCGTCTCATCCGGCGCGATCATCCCGGAACGCGCGCCCGCTTCGATCGCCATATTGCAGATCGTCAGCCGCCCTTCCATGGAAAGCGCGCGAATAGCCTCGCCGCAGAACTCGATCGCGCAGCCCGTCGCTCCGGCCGTTCCGATCATCCCGATCAGTTTGAGAACCATGTCTTTGGCGGACACTCCGGGTTGCAGACGCCCCGTGAATTCCACTTTGAACGTTTTCGGTTTCTTCTGATGGAGACATTGGGTCGCCAGCACGTGCTCGACTTCGGAAGTCCCGATGCCGAACGCCAGCGCGCCGAACGCGCCGTGAGTCGCCGTATGGGAATCCCCGCAAACAATGGTCTGCCCCGGAAGCGTGATCCCGAGCTCCGGCCCGATGATGTGGATCACTCCCTGCTTGTCGCTTTCAAGGCCGAATAGCGTGACCCCGAAATCCTTGCAGTTCTTATTGATCGCCTCGATCTGTGCCTTGGCAATCGGGTCCTTGATGGTAAAGCGGTCGTCCGTGGGAATATTATGATCAATGGTGGCAAACGTCCGCTCGGGCCGACGCACTTTTCGCGCGGCTAAACGGAGGCCTTCAAAGGCCTGCGGGCTCGTCACCTCATGAACCAATTGACGGTCGATGTAGAGAAGCGCCGTGCCGTCCGCGAAGGTCTTCACGACGTGAGCATCCCAGATTTTCTCAAAAAGTGTTTTTGCCATAATCCTGTCTACCGCTGATGAATTTAAGAAGGAGCGACAATTATATGAATTTGCACTGAATGCGCAAGGATTGTAACCGAGTCCGGAAAAAGGCAGACGAAACATGGACTATTCTGGTCCGTCCTACGGCACAGCAGCATCAATCTTCATGGGATTTTGTTTCTACCGGCCTCGTTGTTCTCCCCCCCCCCGCGGGCCCAGATTAACGCCGCTATCCATCCTACCACTGTATTGCCAAGAAAAAGATTCAACAGCATGACGTAAAATTTTTGCGGATGGTTGCGATCATAGGCCGTGAAGGTTGGAAGCAGATATAAATAGAATCCACCCAGGATGAAAATCAGAATAATAATCACAAGTAAAAGGTCTGAAAGTCCTGAAGAGCTGGCCAGCTCATCCATCCGGTCGTCCACGATCTCGCCGTTCAAGTAGAAGTGGCGGGAAGGCAACGACCAACATCTCACGATCGTTCCGGGATCCTGACGGGAATAGTCCTTACATTGCCCCACGGTAAGCTGAACGGCTTCTTTAAACTCTACGGAATCTTGCGGGTTGGCCTTTGAGGTATACGTCCCGGCGTTGCAA
>CAZDVO010000053.1:4992-6873 GCA_964508905.1 uncultured bacterium | reverse complement strand
CCTTCATCGCCTCGAAGATCCCTTCGAAGTCCCCGCGCTGCATCGGCAGGAGCTTCGCCAGGGCCTTCTCGCGGCCTTCGGTGTCGTTGGCGAGGATCATTTCGCGGACCGCGATGATACGATCGCCTTCGAAGAACATATGCTCCGTGCGGCAAAGACCGATCCCCTCGGCGCCAAAACGACGGGCCACTTCCGCGTCATGCGGCGTGTCCCCGTTCGTACGGACCTTCAGCCGGCGGGTCTCGTCGGCCCATTTCATCAGGGTCGCGAAATTGCCGGAAAGCTGGGATTCGATCGTGTTGAGTTTGCCGAGATAGATCTGACCGAGACTGCCGTCGAGAGAGATATAATCCCCCTCTTTGACGACCACTTTACCGGCCGTGAACTGACGGGCCTTGTAATCGATCTGGATCTCGCTAACGCCCGCGACGCAGCATTTCCCCATACCACGGGCCACGACAGCCGCGTGAGAGGTCATCCCCCCGCGCGCGGTCAAAATACCTTTCGCGACGTTCATCCCGCCGATATCTTCGGGCGACGTCTCGATACGGACCAGGATCACATCCTCACCCTTCTTCGCCCAGGCTTCGGCATCTTCCGCCGTAAAAACGACCTTACCCGTCGCGGCGCCCGGAGAAGCCGGCAACCCTTTGCCGATCGCTTCTTTCTTCTGCTTCGGATCAAAAGTCGGATGGAGCAGCTGATCCAGCTGTTTCGGGTCCACCCTCAAGAGGGCCTGATCGCGGGTCAACATTTTTTCCTTCACGAGTTCGACCGCGATACGCACGGCCGCCGCAGCGGTACGCTTCCCGGTACGGGTCTGAAGGATGTAAAGCTTCCCTTCCTGGATCGTGAACTCAATGTCCTGCATGTCCTTGTAGTGCTTTTCAAGGCGCAAGCGAAGCGCATCGAGCTGCTTATAAACGACCGGCCACTTCTTGTTGAGCACCTCGATCGGTTCCGGCGTACGGATACCGGCCACCACGTCTTCGCCCTGCGCGTTGATCAGATATTCGCCGTAGAACTTGTTCTCACCGGTCGAAGGGTTACGCGTAAAGCAAACGCCCGTTCCGGAAGTTTCGCCCATGTTACCGAACACCATGGCCTGGACGTTCACGGCGGTGCCGAGCAATCCGCGGATCTCATTGATCTGGCGATACTTGAGCGCGCGCGGGCAGTTCCACGAATTGAACACCGCGTTGACCGCCTTCACCAGCTGTTCGAAAGGATCCTGCGGGAATTCTTCTCCAGTGTGATCCTGGTAGATCTTCTTGTACTGACGCACAACGTCTTTCAGGTCGTTGGCGTTCAGCTCGGCATCGGTCTTCACGCCGGCCTGCTGTTTTTTCTTTTCAAGCACATGCTCGAAATCATCGTGAGGGACTTCCATCACGACGTCGCCGAACATCTGGATGAAACGGCGATAGGAATCCCACGCGAAGCGCTCATTCTCGGTCTTCACGATGAGGCCCTGCACCACTTCGGAGTTCAAACCGAGATTGAGCACGGTATCCATCATCCCCGGCATCGAAACCGCGGCGCCCGAACGGACGGAGACGAGAAGCGGGTTGTTGCGGTCCCCGAACTTCAGCCCCATCGCTTTTTCGATCTTGGTGATGTTCTGACGGACCTGCTCTTCAAGCCCGACCGGCCATTTCTTGCCATTCTTATAGAAAAGATCGCATGTCTCGGTCGTGATGGTAAAACCGGCCGGCACCGGGATGCCGATATTGATCATTTCGGCAAGGTTCGCGCCTTTGCCGCCCAAGAGGTTCTTCATCTTGGCATCGCCTTCAGCCTTGCCTGCGCCGAAGAAATAAACGTATTTCGCGGATTTGGATTTAGAACCGGATTTCGAGGACTTCTTGCAGGTTGCGGTAC
>CAZDVO010000053.1:2220-4892 GCA_964508905.1 uncultured bacterium | reverse complement strand
TTCGCGGATTTGGATTTAGAACCGGATTTCGAGGACTTCTTGCAGGTTGCGGTACTCATCGTAGCTCCTTTTCACTTCTTGTTGATTAATGGAATACAATAGTTAAAACACTCCCTCTGAAGGACCTTCAGGGGTCTAAAAGAGGCCGGGACTACCCTACCGGAAGAGCGCAAATTATATCACTCTTCGTCGATTCTGGATAGTACTGAAAGATCCGCCAAACTCACCGTGTAAAGGCGGTTGATCCGAGCGACCAACGCCATGCGGTTGGCCCGCACGGCCGGATCTTCCGCGTTCACCAGAACATGATCAAAAAAGTCGTTCAGCGGCGCCAGAAAACCATCGCCAAAAAGCCGCGTCGCCTTTTCATATTCTCCCCGTTTCAGGCTCCCGGCGACGGTCTCCGCTTCCGCGCGCACCCGCTCAAAAAGCGTCTTCTCCTGGGCTTCGGTCAAAAGTTCCTCTTTCAACTCTCCCGTCGCCTGGCCGTAGCCCTTGAGCATATTCGCCGTACGCTGTATCACTTTGGCCGCACGGTTCAGAACCTTCGGATCCATGGCGCTCAGGGCCTCGAACCGCCGAAACACGTCCGCGATGTTGTCAAAGGATGCGCGCATCACCGACTGAAGGATCTCATACGGGCGGGTCCCGACCTTGACGCCCAGCTCGAACGATACGCGCTCCTGAAGGAATTTTGAAAGCTTGGCGGCCAGCGCTTCCCGCTGGGTCAATCGGTCACCGTATAAGGCCACGTTCTCGCCAAGCATCCGCTGGAGGGAAAAAGAAACATCGAAAGCGCGGATCAGCTTCACCAGCACGCCGCCCGCGCGCCGCAACGCGAAGGGATCCTGACTTCCCGTCGGCTCGATCCCGGTCCCCAGCGCACCGACCAGAAGGTCCCACCGATCGATGATTCCGAAGAACGCGCCCAGCAGGCTCATCTCTTTCTTCACCTTCGCCTGATCTTCGGTCAGATTCTTCGGCGAATACTGCATCCCGATCGCCTCCGCAACGCCGTCCTTTTCCTTCGACTCGCGGGCATATTCACGCCCCACGATCCCCTGAAGATCCGGCATTTCATAAACAAGATGCGTCACAAGATCGATCTTGGAGAGAGCCGCGACACGCGCCAGATCCGTCGCCAGATCCGGATGCCCGGCGGCCGGCGCGAACGTCCCCGCGAGTTTCTCAAGGCGTTCGGTCTTATCCAGCATCGACCCCAATTTCCCCAAGTACACCAGCTGCGCTAGGACAGGTTTCTTCGTCTCGAACGATTCGCGTGTGTCCATTTCATAGAAGTAGCGCGCGTCCTTCAGCCGCGAATCGAGCACATTCTCATAATCCGCGCGGATCTTCGCGAGCCCGTCGCGTTTCCCGTTCATCACGGCGATAAACTGGTTCTTCATCCGTCCCTTGGCATCGTAGCAGGCGAAGACCTTCTGGTTCTTCTTCATGCAGCTCGCCAAGACTTCATCCGGGAGTTCCAGATATTCCTGAGAGAAAGTCCCTTGAAGGAAGAACGGCTCCTCCACAAGATGCGCGTTCATGTGCACCAGCTCGGCGTCGATCTTCTTTTGGCCGAACCGTTTAACAAGAGCTCCCCGGACAAGCGCCTCACGCGTTTCGATCGGCAGCAAAACATGCTTCTTTTTGAGCAGAGCGAGATAGGCTTTCCAGTCGGCTTTCGGGATCACGAAGCCCTGGGGTGCCAGGAACCGATGCCCCAAGCTCCGGTTACCGGACCTCACATCCGCCAGAGCGACCGGGATCTTCTTGGTATCCATCAACGCGACGATCCAGCGGATCGGCCTCGGGAAACGGAACCCCGTGGATTCCCAACGCATGAGTTTCGCGAAAGACAGCGACACTAGGAGCGATCGGATGATCTCGGGCAGAAGAGCCGGGACCGACTTCCCCTTTTCTTTTTTCTTCAGGAAGATGAATTTGCCTTTGGGCGTCTCGCGGATCTCGACGTCTTTTTCGGTGGCCTGTTTGCTTTTCAGAAACCCCGTCAATACTTGCGTGGGCCGGCCCTCGGCGTCGTAGCATTTTTCCCGTGACGGCCCCGAAAGTTCAAGCTCCCGATCCGGCTGCATCGCGGCGATTCCCTGCACGAACAAGGCAATGCGCCGCGGCGTCGCCTCGACTTTGACATCATCGAACGCGATCCGTTCATCCACGAACTTTTGCCGGGCCTTCGCGGCCAGCTCGTCATAAATGACGTCCAACGCGCTGACGGGCAACTCCTCAACACCGATCTCGATCAATAGATTAGGCATGGGTTATTTCTTCTTGTTCTTGATAAGTGGAAAATTCTGCGCCTTGCGGCTTTCAAGATACCCTTCCGCGCAGCGGCGGGCCAGGGCACGAACCCGAGCGACATACCGGGGCCGTTCATTCACGCTCACGGCACCCCGGGCATCCAGCAGATTAAAAACATGCGACGTCTTGAGACAGCAGTCGTAGGCCGGAAGCACCATCCCGCCCTCAAGCAGCCGCAACGCCTGCTTTTCGTAATCCTCAAAGTGGCGGCGATAGACTTCGGGGTCCGATCCTTCAAAGTTGAATTTGGAGAATTCCCGCTCCCCCTGCAAATGGACATCCCCGTAGGTGACCTTGTCATTCCACTGGATATCGAAAAGCGAATCCTTTTTCTGGAGGAACATCGCGAT
>CAZDVO010000053.1:0-2120 GCA_964508905.1 uncultured bacterium | reverse complement strand
GGACCGAGCGCGCGAAGAAAAGTATGAGGGGAAAAAGTGCCGGCGCCGACTTCCAGGTCATAAGGCTGCATGACAAGACAGCCCTGGCGAGCCCAATAATCGTTCAGCTTTTGTATTAACTCCTGAAATGTCAACGGCTTAGGCATCGTCTTCCCTGAAAGGTGCTGCGAGGGTTAAAAACGCTTCGTCAAAGAGGCGGCATTGTAACAAAAACCCCTCACTGAATCAAGGATAGGCCGATCAAAACGAGCCGATTATTTTAAGACCGGGCAATGTGACTTGAGTTGATGAACGATCCGAAGAGCCTCCTCCCGCTCTTCCCTCACCGGATCCCCGCGCAACGCCACAAGCGCCAGCAATTCACGGAGAAGTTCCTGAGCGGACAGCAGCCGTTCCGATTCCATCCCGGCGCGCTCGATCGTCGCATAAAGGATGGACTTCACATCATGGATCTCGCCCGATCCCGGAACTCCAGACTCACGAACCAGCAACGCCTGCGTCCGGTCGATCGCTTTGGTAAGACATCTCCCATACCCCTCTTCAATCGCCTCAAAAGACATAAACCCCTCCCTCTTGAAGATTCCCACGCGTGGGGTCCTCCTTGAGCCCATCTGCCGGCCGGACAGACGGGACAAGAAAAGGACTCCCCTGCAGAGGTTAGACGGTAACCTGATCCTGGATCCGCTTCAGCTTGTTGCCGCCCATCCCCTGGACCTGGGTCAGATCATCGATCGACTTGAACGCGCCGTTCTTTTCGCGATGATCCACGATCCGCTTGGCCATGACCGGTCCGATCCCCCGGACTTTGATCAGTTCATCGACGGTGGCCTTGTTCACATTCACCATCACCGCCGGTTGCTCCTGCCCCTGAAGCTGCAGGGTCGCTTTGGGCTGCCCGGCCAGCACCTTTTCCGCGGCGATCGCCGAGAGGCCGCCGAAGAAGAACGCCGTAATCACGAACACACCCAAAACCCGTTTCATTGCTGTCTGGTACATCATGGAACACCTCCGTTGTTTTGACGTTGAACGGAAGGTAACATAAATATGATTTTAAGTCAATATTATATTTGCATAAAAATAAATGCTTTTTTATTCATTTTTGTTATATTCAGCTTGACGTATCATGTTCCCCGGCTAGAATAGCGCCCATGTTAAAGAACCTAGGGCAACGCATTCGCACGCTTCGCAAGGAAAAAGGGCTCACCCTGGTCGAGATCTCTGAAAAGACCGGCATTGCCCAGGCCACCCTCTCCCGCATCGAGACCGGCACCATGATCGGAACGGTCGAATCCCATGAAAAGATCGCGGAAACACTTGGGATCGGACTTTCCGAGCTCTACACCGGGGTGGATCGCCGTTACGAGCAGATCAGCCATCAAGCGAAAGAAGCCCGCGTCGCGACGCATCACACCAAAGACGTCAATGTAGAAGTCCTGACGCAGGAAAGCTCCAAGAAAAAGATCACCCCTCTCCTCGTCACCCTTCAGGGCGGCGGCAAGACGGAGAAGGAGCACAATGACCGCGGCGTGGAAAAATTCGTATGGGTGATCGACGGGCACGTGAAAGTGAAGCTTGAAACACAGGAATATGACCTCAAAGCGCAGGAAACTCTTTACTTCGACGCCTCATTCCCCCATCAGTTCGTGAATGAGACCCAGAAGCCCGCGAAGATCTTCATCGCAGTCTCCCCTTCCAAGATATAGCCTTCAGTCCTCTTACCGAACAAACACAGCTTGGGGATCGTTCTATCTCCAGCCTTAGGGCTAAAGCTTATTTCAAGGCAAAAACGACTTCTGCGGAGATCCAGTTGAGGTAGGTTTTGCTGCCTCGGGTGATAGGAATACAGATGATCTCGGGGACTTCGTAGGGATGATGCTCGAGCAGCAGCTTTTCGACTTTCTTGTAAAGGGAGAGTTTCGTTTTGATCAGAAGCAGAACTTCCCGGGAAGTTTCGGGCTTCCCTTTCCAACGGTAGTGGGATTCCAGTCCCGGCAGAAGCTGCACGCAGGCCGCGAGCCTCTTAGAAATTAAAAGGCCCGCAAGTTTGCGGGCCTTTTTAATATCAGGAGCTGTGCAAAGCACACAGCCGTATTTCTTATCCATCGAACTACTTGCGATTG
>CAZDVO010000052.1:0-7862 GCA_964508905.1 uncultured bacterium | reverse complement strand
CGCTATGAAGAAGGGGTGGGCCTCGTCCGGGCCTGTCAATCGAAGCTGACCGATGCCGAAAAGAAGATCGAAATATTGAGCAAGGCGTTGGATGGCTCGTTCAAGAAGGAACCGTTCGATCCGGAAGCGGTGCCGCAAAGCGCTTCGAAGGCCAAAAAGAAAAAAGTAACCGAGGATGAGGACTAACGATCCTTTATGAACTACGAGCAATACTTTAAGCGAACGCTCACGTATCTTGAAAAGGAACTTCGCCGTTACCTGCTCGCTCATGAGGCAAAGCCCCGGGCGATCCACCAGGCGATGCAGTACGCCGCGTTCACGGGGGGCAAGCGGTTCCGTCCGGTGATGACGCTGAGCGTGTGCGAAGCCTGCGGGGGAAGGCCCTCGGAGGCGGTCCTCGCGGCGCTTGCGATCGAGCTGATCCACACCTACTCTCTTATCCATGATGATCTTCCGGCTTTGGATAATGATGACCTGCGGCGCGGGAAGCCGACCTGTCACAAGAAATTTGGTGAAGCGAACGCGATCCTAGCAGGGGATGCGCTACTGACGCTGGCCTTTGAGTGGATCGCGAAGATCAAACCTGCGGACAGGGCCGTGCGGATCCTCCGGGAGGTGGCGGAAGCGGCGGGAACGCATGGGATGATCGGAGGCCAGGTGGCGGATCTGGAAGCCCCCGGACGAAAGAAGAGCCTTGCGGAGCATGATTTTATCAGCCGTTATAAGACCGGGGCGCTGATCCGTGTCAGCGCGGTGGCCGGAGCGATCGCGGCCGGGGCGGCGAAGTCCCGCGTGCGTGCGATGGTTCGGTACGGGGAGTGCCTGGGGCTTGCTTTCCAGGTTGTCGATGATATTCTGGACAAAGACGGTTACTGCAAAATGATGCCCGCGGCGGCCGCGACCCAAAAGGCCGTCCGTCTTATCGAACAGGCGAAAAAAGAAGCTCGACGCTTGGGCCGTAAGGCGGAGGCGCTTATTTTTCTCGCGGATTTTTTAAAGGCACGGATACCTTCTCGCTCAACAGGCAACGGTCAACGCACAGCGAAAAAAGCATAGCGTTGAGTTTTGCGCGTTGAGCGTTGCGCTGTAGGGAAAGTGAATCATAGGAAAAAGGATCCTATCGTGAAAGTGGAATGGATAGACAAGATTAAGAGCCCGCAGGATCTCAAAAAAGTCCCTCTCGAAAAACTTCCGGAGGTGGCGGAGGAGTATCGCCATTTTCTGATCGAGACCGTGTCCAAGACCGGAGGCCATCTCGGCGCGAGCCTTGGCGTTCTTGAGCTGAGCATCGCTCTCCACTATGTTCTGAATTCTCCGGAAGATAAGATCTGCTTTGATGTCGGCCATCAGGCCTACGTGCACAAGATGATCACGGGGCGCCGCGAACGGATGCCCACTCTGCGCCAACCGGGCGGGTTGAGCGGTTTCCCCGCGCCGTGGGAAAGTGAGCATGATCCTTTTATCGTGGGACACGCCGGGACGGCGATCGCGGAGGCTCTGGGGCTTGCCGCGGCGCGCGATCTTAAGAAGGGGAGTGAAAAAGTGGTGGCTGTCGTGGGGGACGGCGCGATGACCGCCGGGCTCTCGTTTGAGGCGCTGAACAGTGCCGGCCATCTGAAAAAGAATATGCTGATCGTGTTGAACGACAACGAGATGTCGATCGCGAAGAATGTCGGCGGGATGAGCCGTTATCTCAATCGGGTGATCACGAACCCGCTTTATAACCGCATTCGCACTGAAGTGGATAAGCAGCTGAACCGTTTTCCCCGGCTGAAGAAATTCTCCAACGCCTCACTCGAGGGGATGAAACATCTTTTTGTTCCCGGGATCCTTTTTGAAGAACTGGGTTTCCGGTATTTCGGCCCCGTCGATGGGCATGACGTGGTCGCGCTTGTGAAAACCCTGCGCGACGTGTTGGCGTTGAATGCCTGTAGTCTCTTGCACATTCTCACAAAAAAAGGGCGGGGATGCGCGTACACGGAAAAAGATGCCGAGAAGGGGCACGGAGTCGTCCCCTTCGATGTGAAGACCGGTGAGAAGATCGAAGTGGTTTCCGCTTCCCGGGAGACCTCCGGTGTCTCTTATACCCAGGCGTTCGCGGACGCCCTATCCAAACAGGCGCGAAGAAATCCGGATGTCGTGGCGATCACGGCGGCCATGCCGTCGGGGACGGGGCTGCTTTCATTCCAAAAGGAATTTCCGGAACGTTTCTTTGATGTCGGGATCGCGGAACAGCACGCGGTGACCTTTGCCGGAGCTTTGGCGCGCGGCGGAATGAAACCCGTCGTCGCAATCTATTCGTCTTTTCTTCAGCGCGCGTATGATTCCGTGATGCATGATGTGGCCCTGCAGCGTCAGGGTATTGTGCTTGGGATCGATCGCGCGGGGCTTGTCGGTGCCGACGGCGCGACCCATCAAGGGATCTTCGATATGGCCTTCCTCGGAGCAGTGCCCGGGATCGTGCTTGCGTCGCCGGTGGATGAATACGAAATGGACAAGATGCTGGAACTCGCGCTTGCGCATCCGTCCGTGTTCGCGATCCGCTATCCTCGGGGGAATATCTCAAAACTCTTTGATGCGTTCCCGAAAAAGAACTTTGAGATCGGCGAGGGGGAGGTCCTCTTTGACGGAGAGGATGTGACCTTGCTCGCGTTGGGGAGTATGGTTGAGACAGCCTGTAAGGCGCGGGCACTTCTTGAAAAGGAAGGGGTCTCGGTGCGTGTCGTGAATATGCGTTTTGCCCGGCCTCTCGATGAACAATTGATCCTGGACTCTCTGAAGAAAACAAAGACCCTTTTTACCCTGGAAGAGCATGTCGGTCCCGGCGGCTTTGGGGCCAAGGTCCTCGAATTCCTGGAGGAGAAACAGCTGCGGGATGTTCCCATCAAGCGTTTTGTGTTGCCGGACGAGTTCATTGAGCACGGTTCCCGGGAGGCCCAGCTGGATGAGTTTGGCCTTTCGCCTGAGAAGATCGCGGTTTCCGTCGTGAAAGAGTTCAGCCGGGTCCGTTCATGAACGAGATCATCTTTTCTCTGACGGATGAGTTCATTGAGCTTTATAAGCTTCTGAAAGTGACGGGGCTTTGCGAGAGCGGGGGAATGGCGAAATGCGCCGTCTCGCAGTCGGCCGTGAAAGTGGATGGCGCGGTCGAAACGCGCAAGGCTTGCAAGATCCGGAAGGGGCAGCGCGTCGAGTATGCGGGGCAGGTGATCCTCGCCGCTTGACGGTGTGATGCGGCGCGAGGCTCTGTTCGCTTCGCAGGGGTGCAAAGATCCAATGGAGGGTTTCTATGGAAAAGATCGGGATCGTTGTGAATCAGCAGAAGGCCGGTGCGGTCGATCTTTGCGCGAAGCTTGAAGATTGGCTAGTGAAACGGGATATCCCCGTACGCAATTCTACGACATCCTCCCTGGATGAGCTGGTCGAAGGTTCGACGCTTCTTTTGTGCCTGGGAGGGGATGGGACGATCCTCTCCGTGGTCAGCCGGATGAAAAGCCGTGTCGTCCCCATTCTCGGGGTGAATTTCGGGAAGCTCGGATTTCTGACCGAAGTGAAGGCCGAGGAGATCTTCGAAGAGTTGAATAGCTATCTTCTCCAACGGCCGACGGTCGAGAACCGCCTCATGCTCTCCTGTACCGTCAAAAGTAAACGGGGTTCCCAGGAACGGCGCTTTATCGCGCTCAATGATATCGTGATCAGCCGTGAAGGATTGGCCCGGATCCTGCAGTTGGATGTTACGATCTCGGGGGAAAAATTCACCAGTTTTCGCGGGGATGGGCTTGTGATCGCTTCGCCGACGGGATCGACCGCTTATTCGCTTTCCGCGGGGGGGGCCGTGGTCCATCCGAAACTGGAAGCCCTGCTGATCACGCCGATCTGTCCGCATGCTCTGAATCAAAGGGCCTTGGTGATCGGTCCCGAAGAAAAGATCTCGATCCAGGTCCGCACCGATAATCCCAATGAAAAAGCCCTTCTGACGGCCGACGGTCAAGAAAAGATAGAAATCGACGATAGTTACAGTGTCGAAGTAACCCGGTTTCATGTGCCGCTCGCTTTGGGAAAAAGTTCAAAGCGGGGCTATTTCGAAACGCTTCGGGAGAATTTCAAATTTCCGGCGTTCGAGTAGCGGGCCCTTCTTCGATCCTTCCGGGGAGAGGTTCTTTCAGGGTCCCGGTGGAGCGCAAGGCGGAGGTGGGGTATCGTTAAGCTGCTGATCGTCGATGACGAGAAAATGATCTGCGAGGAATTCCGCGAGACCCTCGAACAGGAAGGGCATCGCGTGGATTGCGCGCTGAACGGCAAGGAAGGCCTGCAGAAGATCCAGGAGAATGATTACAATCTCGTTTTTCTGGATTCCTCAATGCCCTTTATGGACGGGAAAAAGGTCCTTCAGCGGATCCGGGGTTTTAGCCGGGTGCCTGTGGCGCTGATCACAGGTTTTTTGTCTGAGACCAGGGAAAAAGAGATCATGCATCTGGGAGCGATGGCGTGTTTGCGTAAGCCCTTAGACCTTGACCGCGTGAAATCCCTTATTCATACTGTGGCCCGTTCCACATAACAGGCCTCCCCGGGGACCTGAAATTTCAACTTCGAGACCATAACCATGTCTGATATACGCGTTCGTTTTGCCCCTTCGCCGACGGGCTATCTCCATATCGGCGGCGTCCGCACCGCTCTTTTTAATTATCTTTATGCCCGCCAGCAGGGCGGCAAATTTTTGCTTCGAATCGAGGACACGGACCGTCAGCGTTCGACCCCTGAGTTCGAGCAGGAGATCCTGGGGTCGCTTCGATGGCTGGGACTTGAATGGGATGAGGGATTGGTCCATCAGAGCCAACGACTGGATCGCTATCGGGAAGTGGCTCAGGAGCTCGTGTCCAAAGGGCTTGCCTATGAATTTGAAGGGGCGATCAAGTTCAAGATCCCGCAGACCGAGGTCAAGGTCTACGATATCATCCGCGGGGAAGTGACCTATGATTCGAAGGAATTCGATGATCTGGTGATCATGAAATCCGACGGTTATCCGGTTTTTCATCTGGCGGTGATCGTGGATGACCATGATATGGGGATCACCCATGTGGTGCGCGGGGAAGACCATCTGCCGAATACCCCGCGGCATATCCTGCTTCAGCAGGCGCTGGGCTGGAAACCGCCCAAATACGCGCATCTGCCGCTGATCTTCGGGTCGGACGGGACGCCGCTTTCCAAACGTCACGGGGCGGTTGCCGTGAGCGAGTACCGGAATAAAGGGTTCCTGCCGCAAGGGCTTATCAATTATCTCGCGCTTTTGGGATGGAATCCCGGGACCCAGCAGGAGATCTTCTCGCTACCGGAACTGGTCAAACAGTTCTCTCTGAAACGGGTCATCAAATCGAACGCCCAGTTCAATCCCGAGAAACTCCTTTGGGTGAATGGCCAGCATATCCGTGCGATCGCCGGAGAAGATTACGAAAAGGCGATCACTGAGTTTTGGAAAGATAAGCTCGATCCGATGCCTGAGGAAAAATGGCGCAAGCTGATCACGCTTTATCGTCCGCGTATCCAGACTTATGGAGAGCTTAAGGATCAGGCGGCTTACTTCTTCGGGGAAGTGGCGTATGAGGATGAGCAGGCTTTAGCCGAGATCCGCGGGAATGCGGCGCTCCTGGACCTTTTGAGGAACTTGCAGGGGGTTCTCAGTGACCTTGGGGATTTTGAAGACATTCAAGTCCTGGACCAGAAAACAAAGCAGCTCGTCGAGACTGCCGGGCTCAAACCGAAAGATCTGATTCATCCCTGGCGTTTTATTCTGACCGGGCGCAGTGCGACGCCGGGGATATTCGAATTAATGAGTTTGTTGGGCAAGGAGACCTGTCTGAAGCGTCTCCAATCCTTTCTCTCTTAACGAGGCTGTTCTTTTGCTATAATTCGCACATGGAAACGCCGAAAACGCCATCCAATTTTATTCGTGATATTGTCGATCACGACATTGCCATCGGAAAGAACGGGGGGCGTGTCCACACCCGCTTTCCTCCCGAGCCGAACGGCTATCTCCATATCGGTCACGCCAAGGCGATCTGCATCAGTTTCGGCATTGCCCGCGACTACCAGGGGCTTTGCAATCTTCGTTTTGATGACACGAACCCTGAAAAAGAAGAGGTCGAGTATGTGGATTCGATCCGTGAGGACGTTCACTGGCTCGGCTTCGACTGGGAGAAGCGCGAATATTACGCCTCCGACTATTTTGACCCGCTTTACCAGCACGCGCTGACCCTGATCAAGAAAGGGAAGGCGTATGTGTGCGATCTGAGCGCCGATGAACAACGCCAATATCGGGGAACTTTGACCCAGCCAGGGCGGCCGAGTCCGAACCGGGACCGTTCGGTCGAGGAGAATCTGGAACTTTTTGAACGGATGCGCAAAGGAGAGTTCGCGGATGGCGCGCGCGTTCTCAGGGCGAAGATCGATATGGCGTCGCCCAATATGACGATGCGCGACCCGACGATGTACCGGATCAAGAAAGCCACGCATCACCGTACGGGCGACAAGTGGTGCATTTATCCGATGTACGATTTTACCCATTGCATCTCAGATTCCATTGAAGGGATCACCCATTCGATCTGCACTCTGGAATTTGAGAATAACCGACCTCTTTACGATTGGTTCCTGATCGAGTTGGGGATCCACCGGCCGCAGCAGATCGAATTTGCCCGGTTGAATCTGACGCATACGGTCCTGAGCAAGAGGATCCTGTTGAAGCTCGTGCAGCAAAAGACCGTTTCCGGTTGGGATGATCCCCGGATGCCCACGATCTCGGGATACCGGAGGCGAGGGTACACGCCATCGGCGATCCGCAACTTTTGCGATCAGATCGGGGTTGCGAAATTCAACAGCACGATCGACATGGTCCTCATGGAAAACTCCATCCGTGAAGAGCTGAATAAAACGGCGCCGCGGATGATGGCGGTTTTGAAACCGCTCAAGGTCGTGATCACGAATTATCCGGAAGGGCAAACGGAAGAGCTGGAAGCCGTCAATAATCCCGAAGATCCGGCAGCGGGGACCCGGAAAGTGCCGTTCAGCCGCGAGCTCTATATCGAACAGGACGATTTTCGCGAGGTGCCGCCGCCGAAATATTTCCGTCTGGCGCCGGGGCAGGAAGTCCGGCTGCGCTATGCTTACTTTATCAAGTGTGAAAAAGTGATCAAGGATCCCGCGACCGGCGAAGTCGCGGAAGTCCACTGCACGTACGATCCGGCGACGCGTGGCGGCAATAATCCTCCTGACGGCCGCAAGGTCAAGGGCACGATCCACTGGGTTTCGGCCCCCCATGCCATTTCACCGGAGGTCCGGCTGTACGACCACCTTTTTGCGGCGAAAGATCCGAGCGATTTTCCCGAAGGAAAAGATATCTTTGTGAACTTGAACCCGAATTCTCTGGAGATCTTGAAGGGAGCCAAGCTTGAACCCGCGCTCAGTCAGATCCAAGCGGGGGAGCGCGTCCAGTTCGAGAGAACGGGGTATTTCTTTGCTGATCCCAAGGACTCCCAGCCAGGGAACCCTGTCTTTAATCGTATCGTGACCTTGCGGGATACCTGGGGCAAGATCGAGCAGAAAAAGAAGTAACGTTTTTAAATGGTCGCGTTGCGGAAGATTGATAACGGAAGATTGGGGACCTCCCCGTCGACAGGCTCAGGGTGGACACCTTTCAATGGTTTTCTGAAATTGGAAGGATCTTGTACTGAGCAAGCGAAGCGCGTCGAAGTACTGCCCCAATCCTCAGATTGATTTTGGAGGGTTGATTGGGACTGTCATGATTCCCTTGGTAGATTTTTTTAACTAATGAAAATCATGGCTGCCCGAACGCCACTCACAGACGACCT
>CAZDVO010000051.1:0-8339 GCA_964508905.1 uncultured bacterium | reverse complement strand
GCTGCGTTGCGTCGTCCTTGCTCCGGAAGAAAATCCGGATATCGACATACCGCTCCCCCTTGAAGTCACTGCGGGAGATCCGATAGACTTCATTTCCCGTCCTCGGAACATCGCAGAGGACCACGTTTTCTGTTTTTTCGTTTTGAACTGCAGTTGCTGTTTCCATGTTGGTGTTCTCCTGTTGTTTGTGGTTAAAGTTGAACTGCTTTGGGTAAAACGGTGTTGGTCTCAGATCACCTCCTTTTTGGAATACTCCCGGAAAAGAAAAAGGGGGAAGACCCGGGCGGTTAACCCAGGCCTTCCCCCTTATCCGAAAAGTCTTGTGTGAAGATTACTTCTTTTTTTGGCGGGCGCTTTTTTCGAGCTCTTCGATAACGCTCATGGGTGCGGCAACATCCGGAGGGATCCCGCCCTGCGCAGGCGGCGGGGTGACTTCAGGGACGATGATCTCGTCATCCGGCCCTTCGTCTTCGGAATCCTTGTCCTTGAAAGGTTTGTAGGTACCCGGGAACTGAGGATGCCCGAAAAAATCCAGCCGGACGTGTTCAGCCAGAAATCCCGGGCTTTTCCAGATCACGACCGCCTCCCCCCGTTTTAGTTCGCGGATCAGGTCGGGCTCCACTTTAAAGGCCTGCCCTTCGCGGACAGACCCCGTCCCCGTCATCCCCTTTCCCATAAGACGCGCCTCGGTCTGATAGGTCGGGATGAGAGTCCTCTGCGTTCCCGCGATCTTGGAGAACTTCTCAACCGCGGAGGGATCATCCTGCCTCAGGATGATCTTGATATTCGTGTTCTCGATCACCTGCTGCTGAAAGTTCGGGGACGCTGGTGAGTAAAGGTCCCCAAGCGACTGATGGAAAAGCGCGATCCCTATCTTAGCCGCCCTCGATTTGCTTAAAAAATCCATGAAGCCAAGGTCCAGAAAGTTCGCGGCGTCATCGATGAAGACCGGGAAGAAGCTCCGGTCCTTCTCCGGAATATTCGACTGAACGTAACTTGAAACGGTCTTAAGGTCCTGTAAGATCATTCTCCCCATGCGTTTCGCGGTATCCCCATACCCTTGAAGGTCCAGCGCGAAATAGGCGATCTTTTTCTCCTGATAGAGCTTCAAGAGATCGATCTGCGGAGCGATCACATCAAGCTTCCTTGAAAACTCGCTCCGCGACGATAGGTAAAGATCCGCGATGAGTCCCGACAGGAACTTCCGGTTGTCCCTGAAGTTATTGATCATATGGACGAGGTCCATCTGCAAGGCTTTGTTCCTCGCCCCCGTCTTATCCGAAAGCATCTTTAATGACCCCAAGTCCGTAAAGCAGGCGTAAAGCGTCTTAAACCGGACCTTTTGATTGGTGAGAAGAAGCGCTTTTAAGATCGTAAGCGCCGCTTGCTCCGCCATCCTCCGGTAGAACTCCTCGCTCCAGGCCATGCTCCCGATGATCTTGTCTTTTAGTTCCGTCGCGTTCCCTCTCAGGAGCGGGTTATAACTATGCGAATCCTTCGGATGCGCGAGCGAGAAGAAGTAGAAGTCCTTCTCCCGTTTGTTTTCCACCACGCTGTGCCGGATCCGGTTAAGCAGCTCCTTATCTCCTTTGCCGTCGATTATGATCGCTCCCTTGCCGTGCGCGATATCGTGCGCGAGCACCGGAAGGAGCACCGACTCCGTCTTACCGGTCCCGGTAGAACCCACAACCTGCATATGCATTTCCCGCTGCTCGTTCGTAAGAAAAAGCGAGCGGCTCCTCGAAAGACTCTCTCCGAGATAAACCTCATCGTACGAAGACCTGTATCGTTGATAGCGCATGTTCCCACGTCCCGGATTCCGTTTGACGGATCCCCCCTTAAAAAGCTTCTCATGGCTCCCGAAGTAAGCGATCAGAAGAAACACCGGAAGCGACACAACCACATAGAGCAGGTAGAAGAGCCCTAATTTAAGGACCGTTCCTCCTGCCGGATCTTCCGAACCCCCAAGAAAGAACCGCTCCAAGATCTCAAGCGCGCGGCTAAAAAACACCGCGCTCGACAGAGAAACCCCAAGAACCCCTGAGAAAAACGCCTTCCGGAACCAAGGGTTCCCGATCTTTGACGCAAGCGCCAATAACACCTCCGCCAGTCCCGTCGGGACCGCGGAAAAGACACCCGCGAGCAAGCGAAGAACCCAAGGTTCCGGTTTCGGCTGCATATTCGACATAGCGATCTTATTCCCTAGAGCAGACGGCTAAGCTCAAACTCCCCTCTCTTGTTCTCGAAAAGCGTTTTCCCTTTCTCATTCATCAGATCCTCGTAATCCGCAAACCACAGCTTTCTCGCGTCGTATTTAAGGTCCAGAAGCCAGTCCCGGATATCTCCCAGGATGATCACGAAAATCAATTTGTACCTATCGTGACTGTCATAAGTTTCGAAGAGTTTCTGATACCGCGCCTTGCCTTTGGTGATCTTGTTCTCAAACTCGATCGCGATCTTCATTCCCCTCACCGTAAGAACTCCGTCAGGCCGGTGAAACATATGATCCCGTTCCAGAAGCTGTCTCTCGCTTGTCCAGTCACGCCACCCGAGGTCCTGAAAAAGGAGCCTGAGATCGGTCACGTGCAGGTCATGCGAAATATACCGCTCAAAATACCGCGAAACCCCAAACGCCGGGATCCCGGAATCAAGGGACCTGGCTTTCAGCGCATCCACCGCTTTTTCCGAAGCGAAATAGATATCTAATTTCTTTCGACCGCTGTACTGCTTTGACAAATACCCCGCCGAAACGAGCTTCGAAACGCGATGCTTGCAGGTATTTGTTTCTTCTGAACAACCCTTCCAAAACGTACCGCTGATCTGGTTATAGCAAAGGTATCGCTGCTCGTGCGCGAACTGCAACAAATCGAGGTCCCTTTTTGTCAAAACAAGCGGAGTCTTATCATCCACCACGACCGCCGGAGCCTGAGCTTCCCTGTTTTCAAGGTCTTCTGTCATCGCACACTCCTCCTGTCTTCCCGGAACCTCCCTGTTAAGACCGGTCCCGTTTCGGGGAGAAGCATTGCTGCCTCTCCCCGTGTCTTGGATACATGCCGCCCTTACCGAGCCAGGCGGCTCAACGTTCGAGATACATTGTTCGAAAGATCCGTCACAAAACGAGCCTGCTCCCGAAACATCCTGTAATCATCCTGACTCTTCTGAACCGAAACCGTACTGCGTACCACTCGAACCGGCGCCGCAGGGACCGTCTTGGGAAGAACAGGGCCAAAACCCTGTCCGGGCTCCCTCGACTGACCTTGCTTTACCGATCCCTCGATCAAGTTCGCGCCATGGCTCAGAACGGAAAAGGTGGTCAATGCTACAAATAGCATCAAGCCAAGACCTAATCCCGCTCTAAACCATGTCACAAACTGGTGAAACACTCCGTTGGAAACCATCTTGACGTTTGGAGAAGTCTGACGTCTGTCTTGAATTTCCATTGTCTTCATCGTGATCTCCTTGTACTTCTTGGGCTTTAGCGCCGTGTTAGCAACCAGGTTTTGGACTGGTCTTTAATGATATGTCTCTCATGGGAGGTCGAGTTACGACATGGCCGTTCACACCAAACGAACATTTCTAAGCTCAAAATAAATTTTTCAGAGATTTTAGAAGAAGAGAGAAAGAGAGAGAGAAAGACCTAACAAAAGATCATTGGGGTCAAAGACGCACCTGGGCATGCCGAGAACCCCGCTCGACCACGGTATCGAGTACCAAATTTAAGATGAGAGACCGTGGTCGAGCGGGAGGTGGACCCTGCAAAAAGGGTGCAGGGTCGCTAAAGAGGCATGCCCGGGTGCGAGCTCTAAGGGGAGTCGTTTAACGATCCGTCAGGTTTCCGCGATGGCTTCCTGATCGTCCGGAATACCGCTTGGGATGGCCAAGGAGAGCGGAAAATAGATGTTTTGGTAGGTGTGGCAGCCCGCGCAATATTTCCGGACCCCGACCAGGGTTCTTTCGAAGCAGATCTCACACTTACGGCAGCAGTACCGGACGATAAGCGCCCCGGCATCATTTTCCGCCTGAAGGCACGCGATAAACAAAGCCGGATGACCGCATGTCGGGCAGAGCATCCTTTCGATTCCGCCAGCTTGCCAAAATCTCTTCGATGCCTCGAAAAGGATATAGTCACACTCCGGGTTCGGACATCGGATATGCCCGTACCCGCCGCGAAGCCCTGCCTTCGCTTTGAAAATGCCTGCCTCATTTGCGCACATATCACCCACCTCCGTAAAACCTGACGATAAAAGCATTCTGCAACCCCGATCGCTGTCTGCTCGGCATCCGCCACCGGCAAAGGGTTATATAAAAAAAGCCCTGCAACAAGTCCCACCCTCGTTCGCGGGCAGTCTTCGCCCCCGCATGGGCTTGTCACAGGGCCAATGATACAAACGTACTATCGTCGCTCTACTTCGAATCCTTCCGGGACACTACCTCCGGGTGAATGTTCCCCGGAGGTAATCTCCCCCATAATGACCACCATTATGAAGATCAAAAGCATGATCGCCACCAACATCAGAAAATACCGGAAAAAGCGGCGCATGACGCAAGAACAGGCGGCCGAGCGGGCCGAGATCACTTCCGCTTACTGGCAGCGGCTGGAACTGGTCTCCCAGAGCGATCTGCCGTCCGTTCACACGATTTTCAAGATTGCTAAAGCGTTGAATATTCATCCTTATCAGCTATTGAAATAGCTCCTTCTTCCCTTCCGACCGGCTTCGTGTAACTCCTATCAAGAGGCCGGTGCATAAGTAGCATGAACACTCGTCACAGGGCTGTTTATGTGAAAGTGCGCCGTGCCTCCCTAGGATGGCTGGGCATACCTTGATCAATAAACAACCGCATTTCATCTCTACCTAAGGCATACCCGTTTGCAGCAAATTGGGCAAGGGCTCAAGAGCCCCAAGGCGTAAAGGACACTACTGATAATAGATATATGTCTATTTTTATTTCCGTCCGGAAAGTCAGATAATCTTCTGACGACGAAGGAATTTTGAGATGCGCCACTTCTGATCTTCTGTGAGGTCGGCAGCCCCCCGTTCAGCTTCAGCGATCTCTTTGCAGGTCACCCCGGTCCGCTCAAACAGCTCGATCATCGTTATGCCGCGCTCTTTGCGGCGCCGCTTGAGCACCTCCCCGTAGTTCTGAACCATTCTTTCTTCCGCCTCCAACATCTCCATATATTCCTCTTTCACTTTTGTCACCTCCTAACAAGTTTCAAGTCTGCAGCCCAGTTCCGCTTCAACCATCCTCACATGCTTGCGGTAACCGGTGAACCAGCGGCACAACGCCGAACAGCGCCGCAAAAACCTTTTAAACGGCCTTCTTTGTCTTTTCATTTTCATCTCCTCGCAGATTCGAATTTAGATGCACTCCAAAAACGCCGTACAGATCCTGAACAAACCGAACCGCCCTTCTCCTTTGATCCAGTCGAACGTTGGGCAGCTTCGCCAGAAATCTTTTAAGCCACAAAAACACCCTTCGATAGTGCCCTTGTTTACAGCCATCAAGCATATGATGAAAAAGGTCATCGAGAAAAAGGCGCAGACTGCTGACCACGTCCGTATCGGGTTTATGTTTTTGAGCTTGGATTAAAAAGACAAGGACCGCCATCTTGTTGTTGAAGTAGCCCACAAACAACTTTCCGAGCATTTGCTCCTCCTCGACAAGATAGCGGTCCCGCAGGTCCCGGATTGCCGTCCCTTTTTCTTCTCCTGACCCGACCGAACCCTTTACTGGCAACAACTTAACGAAAACGGATTGCTTCCCATAAAGCTCTGCCAACATTAAGATGTCCTCCTGATTTCTCTCCAGCCACAAAGCAATAGACTCTGCGGACTGCTCAGCATCCTCATGAAATTTCCCATACTGAACTGCAACGCTCTCAACTAATGATCTGACCAAATTATTTAACTCAGGCCTTTCGATAAATTCCCGAAGTGCCATCAGATGAGAGATTAACCGCTTTAAAAGATGCTGCTTGATACTTTTCCCCTTCGCAGCGTTATAGGCCATATAGCTAAAAAACGTCAGCGCGTGACTCGCATGGTGTCCCTCAGTCCCCGAAGAGAGGCTTTCCGGCGAGAATACCCCCCTTGCTTGGGACGTTTCGACTAGGGGCGTAGCCATAAAACTACTAATGGATTTATTTATTGCTCCTTTTTCCACTCTTTCAAGTCTATTGTTTTTCGTTTTCATTTGGCTTCCCCCTATTCAATTTCTGCTCTCAAAAGGAACATACACGTTCTTTTTATGGAGGTCAATGGAGCCTAAATGTGTTTTTTTATATATATTGCATAGCACTATTGCAATCCATTCTAACCTATGGTACATTCTATTGTTAGATGCTCCATTAACGGGAAATGGAAGGAGAAAAAAAATCAATGTATGAACAAATCGCGGCAAAATTCAGAGGCGCCGTCCCGGAGTTTCCGAGCGAACCCAACCTAGACCTCGGGCTCGGGATTAAGCAAATCCGTTTGCGTATGGGGATGACTCAGTCCGAGCTGGCTGGAGACGCAGGGATGAAGCCCGCAGCGCTCAAAACGCTGGAAAACGGTTACGCCAAATTCACCACAGTGAGCAACCTGGAGGCTTTAGCTCAGGCGCTCAGGACACCGCTCAGGGATATCCTGCTTGAAGCCAGGGAATGGTTTCCCGGGAACTTCTTTGTGACCAAGCTGTCAGAAACCTCGCCGGAAAATCAGAAGCGCCGCCGAAAACATAGGGAGGATATTTGGTTCAAACAAAAACCTCTGACTCTTAGCGGATCGCAGATCACGTCTATCACACCCCCGTTCGTGGCACCTTCTCATTTTTCTTTCTGGCTTATCTCTATCGACGCAGGGAAAGAACTGCGCGACCTCATACTCCCCTATCCCAATCAAATCACCGGCTTTGTCGAACGGGGATCGCTCCGGATCATATATAACAACTCACAAGAACTCACACTGTTCGGCAATCAAGGCTTCAGCTTCCGAGGCGACAAAACGCATCACTTCATCAATCAAGACAAGGACAATCCTCTTCAACTCTGCCTTGCCTTCTCCCTCACACCGGAAGAATGCATCCGAAGCGCCGAGCTCCCAAAGTCTCAATCGTCTTTCTCAGTCGGTCGCGCCATCAAGCAGATCCGCAATCTTTATTCACGGTCAAAAAAACAACCTCTTCATTTCTCAGAGCTTTCTCGCTTGACCGGTCTTGATGAGAAAGCGTTGAAATACCTTGAAAATACGACGCAAAAGGAACAGGTTATTTATTGGGACAAGATCGAAAGAATCTCGCTAAGCCTCGGGATTTCATTCTCCCGGTTCCTGGAACTTGCTGAGGGAAAAGACGCTGGCTATTTCTATCACGCGACTGCGCATGACCGAGCGCTGATCGACTATCGGCACTTCCTCGGTGTCCGGATCAAGTCCGCCCTCTTTCCGGGTCCACAGAACCGCTTTCAGATTGCTGAAATGTATATTGATCCCAAGGGCGGCATCCGGCGGGCGAGCTGGCAAAGAAAAGATGATGCGAAAATATGCGCATATGTTGAGGACGGCGAATTACTGGTCGAGGTGGGGAAAAACAGGAAAACGAGCCTTCGCACTGGCGAGAGCGTCTATTTTGATGGAAGCCTGGGTTATATTTTCACCAACACGGGAAACAAACCGGCGAAGCTTCTTTTTGCCAGCTGCCCTCCGATCATTTTCTAGCCTAATAATTTCTTTTCGAGAGCTATTGTCTTTACAAGCTCAATAAGCTCCACGATATCAAAGGGCTTCGCGACAAAATGCTTACAGCCTACGGCTTTCAGCCTCTCCAGCATCCCATCGGCCATCGGATCAGCAGAGACAGGGATCATCAGGGGCGGATCCGGCAGCTTGCTTAATCCCTCGATAATTTGATCCCCTTGCATCCCCGGCAGCTTAATATCCACAAATAGGATATCAACCCTCTCCTTCTTCAAAGCTTCGAACGCCTTCGTGCCGTTATTGAAACAGGCAACCGTATAGTTCCGTTCCTTAAAAAACTCAGAAAAATGTTCCAGGACGTCTTCTTCATCTTCGATGAATCCGAGGCGGCACCTGTTCTTTTCATAAATAACGTCTTCGTATTCGCTGCCAACCTCCGCTGTCACGATCTGGCTGCCGAGCTTCCGGTTGATGCATTGTTCCATCGCCTCGAAATTAAACGGTTTCGTGACCACGTCCTGCACTTCGATCCCGTAATCCTTGAGCTGATCTTGGTATTTAGGAAGATGGCCGGTGATGATGATCGTAGGCGGTAAAGACACGCCGGATTTCTTGATCTTATCGAGCACTTCAAAACCGTTCAGCTTCTGCATCTTGAGATCC
>CAZDVO010000050.1:0-8903 GCA_964508905.1 uncultured bacterium | reverse complement strand
CCCGTCTTGGCGAGCATGTTCGCGTACACGGTGTTCACGAGGATCTCGGCATCGAAAAGCGCCTTGTCCGTCGCGAGGGAATAGCTGAAACATTTGAGCGCCGGGTGCATTTCTTTCTTGAATCTGCCGCCCCACATTTGCTTCGCCATAGTTTTCACCTTTTAGCGTTTAGCGTCGAGCGTTCAGCGCAGAGAAAATCTCAAGACTATTCCCTCCACGCTCCACGCTATGCGCTAGTTTTTATACATGCCTTCGTACGGAAGTCCCCAGAGTTTCATAAAACCCGTGGCGGACTTGTGGTCAAAAAGATCGCCCTTCGAATAGGTCGCGAGCTTTTCTTTATAGAGAGCGAACTTGGACTCCCGGCCCACGCAAATGGCGTGGCCCCGGTCGAGCTTGAAACGGATCGTTCCCGTCACGCGCTCCTGGTTCGACGCGAAGAACGCGTCGAGCGCGCGCTTGAGCGGCGAGAACCACAGCCCGAAATAGACGAGGTCCGCGTACTTGTCGGAAAGGACCCGTTTGTAGTGAATGAACTCGCGATCCATGACGAAGCTCTCGAGCTCGTCGTGCGCTTTGAGAAGCACGTCGGCGGCCGGGGCCTCGTAGACCTCGCGGCTCTTGATCCCGACCAGGCGGTTCTCGATCATGTCAAAACGGCCGACACCGTACTGTCCGGCGACCGTGTTGAGGTTCTCGATCAACGTCACAAGCGGCAGGCGTTTCCCGTCCAACTTGACCGGCACGCCTTTCTCGAACGCGATCTCAATATAGCGGGGTTTCTTGGGCGCTTTGCCGGGCGCGCAGGTCATGACATACGCGTCTTCCGGAGGCTCCACCATCGGATCTTCAAGCACGCCGGCTTCGATGGCGATACCCCAAATGTTCTTGTCGATCGAATAGATGCTCTTCTTCGTCACATCGATCGGAATATTCTGTTCCTTCGCGTAGACGATCTCTTCCTCGCGCGTCTTGAATTCCCATTCGCGGAGCGGGGCAATGATCTGCAGTTCCGGGTCGAGCGTGCGCACGCCGACCTCGAGACGGACCTGGTCGTTCCCTTTACCCGTGCAACCGTGAGCGACCGCCTGAGCGCCTTCGGCGTGGGCCATGTCCACCAGGTGCTTGGCGATCATAGGACGTCCGAGCGCCGTCGCGAGCGGGTACTTCCCTTCATAACGGGCGTGGGCCCAGATCGCCGGAAGGATGTAATCTTTCGCGAACTCGGTCTTGAGGTCCACAATGTGGGTCTTGAGCGCGCCGGCGGCCTTGGCGCGTTTGATCAAAGGCTCCTTCGCCTTTACTTCCCCGATAAACGCGGAAAAGCAGACGACCTCGTAGCCGTATTTTTCCTGAAGCCATTTCACCGCGCAGGAGGTATCAAGCCCTCCGGAATAAGCCAGCACGACTTTCTTCATTGGATCGCTCCTTGGTTAAAAAGATAAAGCAAGATCGCCTTCTGAATATGCAGCCGGTTCTCGGCCTCGTCGAAGACGACGCAATGCTTGCTTTCCATGACGTCGTTAGTGATCTCTTCGCCGCGGTGGGCGGGCAGGCAGTGCATGACGAGCGCGTCCTTCTTGGCGTTCGCGAGCAGCTTCTTATTGACCTGCATCCCCTGAAAATCCTTCAGCTTCTTTTTCCGCATGGCTTCTTCGCCCATGCTCACCCACACGTCGGTGTAAATGGCGTCAGCCCCCTTCACGGCTTCCGCGGGGTCGGAGAACCCTTCGATCGAAGCGCCGGTCTTTTTGGCGATGGCCCGCGCGGCCGAGAGAACCTTGGCCTTGGGCTGATATTTCTTGGGCGTCGCGTAACGGATCTTGGCCCCGAGTTTCGCGGCCACCAGCATGAGCGAGTGCAGGACGTTATTGCCGTCCCCCACGAACGCGAGCACCGGGTCTTTTTCGGCCGGGACCTTTTCATAAAGGGTCATGTAATCCGCGAGCGCCTGGCACGGATGCTCGAGATCGCTCAGGCCGTTAATGACCGGCTTCTCGAAATAATCCTGGAACTCAGTGATGGTCCAATGCGAGAAGGTCCGCATGACCACGCCGGAAAGGTACCGGGACAGGACGCGCGCCACGTCGCGGACTTCTTCGCGAACGCCCAGTTTGATGTCCTCGGGCCCGAGGTAAATGGCCCCGCCGCCCATGGCGTAAATGCCAGCCTGGAACGAGACCCAGGTGCGGGTCGAGGGCTTTTCAAAAATGAATCCGAAGATATGGCCTTCGAGGGCGTCCCGCGTGTCCTGCGGGCGCGCCTTGACCTTGGCCGCGAGTTCCATGATCTTTCGGATCTCTTCGATGCTCAGGTCGTTAATGGAGATCAGTGATTTGAACATGTATAACCTCTTTTTTTACAGCCGCGCAATCCTGTCATCCTGAGCTTGCCCCATTTGACGGGGCGGGCGAAGGATCTCGTCTTCGATCCTTCGCTAAACACGAAATGATTCAAATCTCAGGATGACGGTTTATTGCGTTTTTTCAGTATTCTGTTTCGAAAGTTTCGCGAAGACCCCGTCGAGGATCTTCATGGCAAGCTTGATCTCTTTGACCGACACGGTCATCGGAGGCATGATCCTCAGAATGTCGCCCTGCGTCGCGTTGATAAGAAGCCCCCGGTCCCGGGCCTCGTTCGCGTAAGGCGCGGACGGTTCCTTGAGCTTGATCCCCTGCATGAGTCCCATACCCCGCGTGCTGTCGATCACAGGATACTTCGCCCGGAGTTTTTCGATCTCCGCGCAAAGCAGCTCTCCCATACGCACCGTGTTCGTGAGGAGCTTTTCCTTTTTGATGGCCTTAAAGACCGCGAGCGCCGCCGCGCACACAAGCGGGTTGCCGCCGAAGGTCGAGCCGTGCATGCCGGCCGTGAGCACTTCCTTCTGGATCTTGTTGTTGACGACAAAGGCCCCGATCGGAGCGCCGCCGCCCAGCGTTTTCGCGAGCGTCATAATATCCGGTTCGATCCCGTAATGCTGATACGCGAACATCTTACCTGTGCGGCCCATGCCGGTCTGCACCTCGTCGAGGATGAGAAGCATATCCTTTTCATCACACAGTTTCCGGAGCCCCTGCATGAAATCCCGGCTCGCGACATTCACCCCGCCTTCGCCCTGAATGGGCTCCAGCATGATGGCAATGGTCTTGTCATTCACGAGCTTCTTCACGGAATCGAGGTTGTTCATCTCCGCATAATGGAACTTGTCCATGAGCGGCTGAAACCCCAGATGGAATTTCGGCTGTCCCGTCGCGGTCATGGCCGCAAGCGTCCGCCCGTGGAACGAATGCGTCATCGTGATGATCTCATAGCGATTGGTGTCGGTACCGTAGCGCTTGGCGAATTTGATCGCGCCTTCGTTGGCCTCGGCGCCGCTGTTGCAGAAAAAGGTCCGGGCCGGGAACGAGGCTTCCGAGATCGCCCGCGCGAGCTCGGCCTGTTTCACGTTCAGGAAATTGTTCGCGACGTGAAGGATCTTCTTCGCCTGTTCCTTGATCGCGTTCACGACGATGGGATGGCAGTGGCCTACGCCTGAGACCGCCCAGCCGGGAAAGAAATCCAGATACGTCTTCCCCTCGAGGTCCCACACGCGCGTGCCCTTTCCTTTCACCAGGCAAATGGGCAGCCGGGCGTAGGTCGGCATTACATATTGATCGTAGAGTTTTTGAACGTCCGTTGTTTTCATAGTTTTTAGCATTTAGCGGATAGCGTAGAGCGGATAGATTTTCTATTTCCTATTCGCTCTGCGCTCGACGCTAGAGTGTGATTTCAGTTCCGATCCCCTGATCGGTGAAGATCTCAAGGAGCAGCGCGTGCGTAATGCGCCCGTCGATGATGTGCGCCTTCTGAACGCCACCCTGGAGCGCGTCAATGCAGGCCTTGACCTTGGGGATCATGCCCCCGCTGATGATCTTCTGATCGATCAGCTGCTGCGTCTCGCTCACATGGAGCGAGGGGATCAAGGTCTCTTCGTGCGTCGCGTCGCGAAGGATGCCCTTCACGTTCGTGAGCACCATGAATTTCGGAACGCCCATCGCCGCGGCAATGTTCGCCGCCGCCTCGTCCGCGTTCACGTTGTACATCTCCCCGTCCGGGCCTTTGCCCACGGGAAAGATCACCGGAATGCGGCCAAACTCGGTCAGTTCCTTGAGCGGCAGGGTGTTCACCGACGACACATCGCCGACAAATCCCACGTCGCCGTTCTCGGTATGTTTGACGACGTTCAGGATCTCCGCGTCAAAACCGGAAAGCCCGACGGCCGAGCCGCCGAGGCGTTCGATGTCATGCACGATACTGCGATTGAGTTCGGCCAGAGTTTCGTTGACGACCTCGATCGTGGCCTTGTCCGTCACGCGGAGTCCGTTGACGAACTGGCTCTGCACGCCTTTTTTCTTCATCGCGTCCGTAATGAACTTGCCGCCGCCGTGGATCAAAATGGGGCGGATGCCGACATAGCTCATGAACACGAGGTCCTGGAGCACCATGTCACGGACCTCCTGGTACGTGAGGGCCGCGCCGCCGTACTTGATCAGGATCTCCTTCCCCCGGAATTTCTTGATGTAAGGGAGCGCTTCGACGAGCGCCTGGGCTTTCGCGATATATTCTTTCATATTTGAGTGTGGAGCGCAGAGCGTTTAGAATTTAGCGTGAAGCGTTTAGCGTCTAGCGTTTAGAAAAACTCTACGCTCTACGCCCTACGCTTTCCGCTCTTTTCCTTACGCGATCCGCCTCGTCCCTTCCTCTAGGAGTAGGCTGCGTTAATAAGAACGTATTTCGTGGTGAGATCGCAGGTGATGAACTCGGCGCGCCCGCGTCCTTTGCCGATCACGACATCGATCGTGTATTCCTTTTTCTGCAAAATGCGCCGGGCCTTCGGCAGGTTGAGCACCCGCAGCCGGCCCTGGTGGACCACTTCCGCGTCCCCGAACCAGATACTCATATTCTGAAAATCAAAATCGACCCCGCTCGCGCCAACCGCGGCCGCAATGCGTCCCCAGTTCGGATTGGAACCGGCGAGCATCGTTTTAAAGAGCATCGAGTTGGCGATCTGCCGCGCCGCCCGCTCCGCTTCCGTCGGGTTCTTCGCGCCGGAGACCTTGAGCTTGCAAACGTGCGTCACGCCTTCGCCGTCCAGGACCATTTCATGGGCGATGTACCGCATGACCTCTTCCAGGGCCTCGCGGAACATCCAGTATTCCTTGCCGATCTTCGAGATCACGGGATTCTTCGCTTCCCCGTTCGCAAGACAGAACACCATATCGTTGGTGCTCATGTCGTTATCGATCGCCATTTTGTTGAACGTGTCATCCGACGCGTGCCGCACGGCCCGCCCGAGAAGGGGCTTCGTGATCGCGCAATCGGTAGTGATAAAACAAAGCATCGTGGCCATGTTCGGATGCACCATGCCCGCGCCCTTCGCGCAAGCCCCGATGGTCACTTTCTTGCCGCCTAGCTCGAGCGACACGGCGATCTCTTTGTCCCGGAGGTCGGTCGTGAGAATGCCCTTGGCCGCGCCGTGGCCGCCATTTTCGGAGAGACGGCTCACCAGCTTCGGGAGCGCCCGCTTCACGCACGTGATCGGAAAAGGAACGCCGATGATCCCCGTCTGGGCGATCAGCACTTCTTCGGGAAGGATGTCGAGGGCCTGCGCGGTCTCCCAGATCAGTTCATTGACCGCCTTTTTCCCAATGGGACCGTTCAGGCAGTTCGCGTTGCCGCTCGTCCCGAGGATCGCGTGGTGTTTGGAATTCCGGATCGCTTTCATCGACTGGAGCACCGGCCACGCCTTCGCGCGGTTCGTGGTGAACGTCCCGGCCGCGACGCACGGCGTCTTGGAATAGATCATCGAGACATCGTATTTCTTTTTCTTTTTCTTGATGCCCGCGTGAATGCCCCCGGCGATAAAGCCCTTGGCCGACGTGACGGAACCGTTCTTTTCTTTTTTCCAAAAATTCTTTTTCACGATGCTGCTCTCCATTCCATTTTATCTATGGATCAGCAGTGTCGTACCGCTGACCCGAAATTCCAACTAAAAGCGGTATTAGAGAAGCCCCGCTGTTTCCGGAAAACCGAACCGGAGGTTCATGTTCTGCACGGCCTGCCCGGCCGCGCCTTTGACGAGATTATCGATCGCTGCCAGGATCACGACTCGCCCCGTGCTCTCCTGCACGCTCACGCCGATGTCACAAAAATTGGTCCGCTGCACGTCCTTCAGCGACGGGTATTGCCCCGCGGGCTTCACGCGCACAAAAGGCGCGTTCTTGTAAGCTTCCACGAGCGTCTTGCGGATCGACTCCTCGGTTCCCTTAACAGTGGTATCCGCGTAGATCGTGGCCAGGATCCCCCGGCTCAGCGGAAGAAGGTGCGGTACGAACGTGATCTTCACGGGCTTTCCGGTCACGATCGAAAGCGTCTGTTCGATCTCCGGCGTGTGTTGGTGTTTGTTCACCTTGTAAGCATTATAATTTTCATTTACTTCGCAGTAATGCGTCGCCGTCGCAAGCTTCTTTCCGGCGCCGCTCACGCCGGACGCGGCGTTGATGATGATCGTCTCAGGCTTGATGAGTTTTTTCTTAAGAAGCGGCGCGAGCGCGAGCGAAGGCCCGGTCGGGTAACAACCCGGATTCGCGATCAGGTCCGCTTTCTTGATCTTCTCCCGGTTTATTTCACAAAGTCCGTAGACAGCCCTGGAAAGATATTGGGGAGCGATATGGTTGACACCGTACCACTTCTCGTAGACCTTCTGGTCCCGAAGCCGGAAATCGGCGGAAAGATCGATCACGACTTTCCCCGCGCCCAAAAGCTGCTCGGCCGCGGCCATGGCTTCCGTGTGGGGCAGACAGAGGAACACCACATCGGCCTTGGCCTTCACTTCATCAAAAGCATAAGGGGTGATCTCAAGCGTGACTGCCTTGGAGACCGAGGGAAGAACTTCCCGGAGCGCGATGGGTTTTTCCTGCCGGGTGGTCAAAAGCGAGACCCGGACCTTGGGATGGGCCAACAGCAGCTTCGTGAGTTCTGCGCCGGCGTAACCTGTCGCGCCAAGAACCGCACATCTCAACATAGAAATGGTGATTTCTCCTTCTCTACCGCTCCCGAACTCTTTTTTTCGAGAAAAAAGCATCCGCTCGGGATAGTGGGTTTGGTATTATAGAAATGGCTCTATCCTTTGTCAATTTAAGAAGTTACAGCCTTGTCCGAAGTCAGGCGGAAAGCCTACTTCCAGGGTTCCTTGGGGAAAACGCGGCGACGGAAACTTTGACCTTTCCATAGCCGTAACACCAAATATTGATTGATTTTATGAAAAAAAATGATTATCCTTGTCCTCGGTTTTATTTCTTAACGGTTGACAAGGATTGCCCCAATTTCAACTTTGTTGAAATTGAAAAGAATTGGGACTATCGTACGCACATGCCAAAGCAAGCTTCCCCGAAAGACCCTCATAGTAAGGCCTCGCTCCGCAAGGTGCTGGGATTTCCCGTCCAGGACCTCCCCGTCTACCGCGCGGCACTAACGCACCCGTCCTTTAGGAATGAACATTATCGCGAGACCAAGGGCTTGGAGGACTTCGATCGATTGGAATTCTTGGGCGATTCGATCTTGAACGAAGTGGTCTGCCAAAAACTTTTCGAGAAATTCCCCGAGGCCGACGAAGGCATGCTTTCCAAACTTCGCTCGATCCTCGTTTCGCAAAAGATCCTGGGGCGCGTCGCGCAAACGATCAAGCTCCACCATATCCTTTTAATCAGCAAAAGCCTGCGCCACAATTTCAAGGACTTCCTGAAAGCGAAACTTCTCACCGACGCTCTGGAGGCGCTTTTCGCGGCGATCTATTTTGACCGCGGCCATGACAAGGTCGAGGCGTTCATCCTGAAACATTTCAAAAGCTATTTCGATCCGAAACTTCTTTTCCGGCTCGACCCGAACCCCAAGAGCACGCTTCAGGAGATCACCCTCAAACGGTGGCAGAAACTCCCCGAATACACGCACACCTTCTCGGAAAAAGGGGTGAAGACCACGGTGTCGGCAGGGGGACGCCGCAAGGCCTCGGCGCTGCATAAGGTGAAGAAGGAATCCGAGGTGCTCGCCGCGCGGGCGCTCATCCGCAAACTCCGGCAGGAATTGAAGAAGTCCCGGTCCCGTAAAAAATAAAACCGCCGGCGAGCCTTCCCCGGCGTAAGTTCCACGATCCCCGATCGTTCGATTATTCGAGCACGAGCTCGCAGAGAAAATCTTTGGTCTTCTTTTTCTCGATCTTCTGGACCAAGTCCTCGGTTCGTTCCGGCTCGGGTTTGAGGTCGGGTGCCGTCAGCGGTCCGGAAAGAAGCGCCGGCACGGGACCCAGATACGCCGTGGCATTTTGCCCGAAAACATCCGCAAGGTCCGGCAACAGTTTTGCCGCGAGAGGGGTTGCGAGAAAAACATCGAGTCTGTAATTCGCGAGACCGTCGAAACCGAGCGTTCCCTCGCCATCAAGAACATAATCCGTGGACTTCACGAGCAGATTATCCGACGCAAGTTTTCCCTCAGCAATGCGCCACTGGAAATTCATGCTGTCAAAGGACCGCAAGCTGGGAGAAAAGGTCGCGATCGTTTTGAAAGGCTCGATCCCGGCCAACATTTTTTCGAGGTCGAATGTCAGCCATTTCCCTTTCGTCAGGGTGAACTCCCCCTGTCCCTTCAAGGTCGTGCTCCAATCTTCGGCACCCCAGCCGTTCCCTTCAAGAGATCCTTTAACGGCCATCGATCCTTCCAGAACTTTCTGGGAAGCATCCTTGCGCTCCAGGAAAAGCCCCAGGTCCACCCCCTCGCAACTCCCCTCAAGCCGATATTCCGGCTTGGATTCACGGGCATTGAAGGTCCCCTTCAGGTCGGTCTTGCCTCCGTACGAGGCGAACTGAAGC
>CAZDVO010000049.1:0-9735 GCA_964508905.1 uncultured bacterium | reverse complement strand
AAACCGCTGTTCGTGTTGTAACCGGCAATATCGGCATTAATGTTATTAGAAAGGGTGTAGTTGGCATCGAGATCGTAGAGCATCAACTGCAACTGCCCCACATTCGTGATGAGGTAAGGACTGGCTCCAGTCTCCCCGCCTGACATGTGAACAGCCTCGGACTGCCACCCCAGGATCGGATACGAAGCGGTCTTCCCATCATTATCCACGACAGGAACCCACGTCGCGGAGCCGTTCCCGCCTTCATCAAAGCCCCAACGATTCCCACCCGCGTCGTACGGGTCATAAACTGCGTGCCCGGGATTATAAAAAGCACTGGCTCCAGCCGTTTCAAGAGTCCCTAATCCATTATTATGGCCTGAATCAGTAAAATAGGAATTTACAATACTTGCAAAAGAATGCCCTTGTCCCACCAAACCACCCACGCCAGAAGAACCAGCTACATTGCCCGTCGCATAGGAGTTAAGGATGCTTGAAATTTCGGCGTTCCCAACCAAACCGCCGACGTATTGACCCCCAATCACAGTCCCCACAGCGTAGGAGTTACTAATACTTCCGAAATAAAGATCCCCGACCAGCCCACCTGCCCGCGAATGTGTACTGGTTACATTGCCCGTGGCGTAGGAATTGGTAATGTTCGCAGAATAGCTATTAGACCCCACCAAACCACCGATATTCGCATAGCCAGATACATTGCCCCTAGCATAGCAGTTAATGATGCTTGAAGAATTCGTATTTTTCCCCACCAGACCGCCGACAACTTGATCCCCGATCACAGCTCCTGTTGCGTAGGAGTTAGAAATGGTTGAACCGTTCGTATTGTCCCCAACTAATCCGCCGATATAAGTCCCGCTGCTAGTCACACTATCTGTCGAATAGGCGTTAATGATGGTGCTTCCATAATCACTCACTCCCACTAATCCAGCGGTATATGCCCCACCGATCCGACTCCCCCCCACAAGACCGACATTCTGTATCGTAGAACCTCTCGTGTAGCCAAAAAGTCCGTTAACTTGGGATGCCCGATTGATGGTGAGTCCAGTAATGATATGCCCTCCGCCGTCAAAAAACCCAGCAAACGACGTTGAGGGGTCCAACCTCCGAGAATGTCCCACCGGATCAAAGCCGAGGTAAGAGCCGGAAGCGGAGTCGTAATTCCAATACTCGGTGGCACTCGCGTCAATATTGTTAGCCAGGGTGAAATTGCTGGAGAGATAACCCTTCATCGCCTGAAGGTCATACACATCGCGAACCATATAAGCGCCGCTCACTTGCACGCCGTAGCGATTGAAAGAACCCGCGGCATCAGGGATGGTAAAACTGCCGCTTACGGAAAAGGTGTTCGTCAGAGGATTATTGCCGGTAAATGTCCCGCCAAGCTGGATGTAATCACCGTTGATCGTCAGATCAGCGTTCTGGGTGAAAGCACCGGTATTCATGATGAAACCGGCAATGGATTTGTCGCTTGCGAGGTTCACGGGATTGGCGCCGTTAATGATCGCGACAGCATTGGCGGTCGGCGCCGCGCCGCCGTACCAGTTGGCCCCGTTACTCCAATCCGAGTCCGTTGTCCCAAGCCACAGCGGATTGCGAGTTCCAGCCTCATTCTCATAGCTCAGATGCGGTAATTTATCCACGTAGGTATCCCAGGTCGGAGTAAAGATGTCCCACTGCCCTGCCGTCCCAATCGCATACACCGGATGCGTCGGCGAATAGAGCGCCTGAAGAGTTGTCAGTATGCCAAAACCATTATCTCTAAGAGAATCTGTAAAATAAGAATTCGCAATCGTGCCACTCCCCCCAGAATATCCTAGCAAACCACCCGCATCCGAAGGTCCACTTACAATACTCCCTGTCGCGTAAGAATTACTAATATCAAAAACACCTGCGCCCATCCCTACCAAACCGCCAACATAATATTCAGTCCCGCTCACATCCCCCGTCGCATAAGAGTTACTAACCGAAGAATCCAAAAGATACCCCGTCAGGCCAGCGACACGATAAGCCCCGCTCACGCTCCCCGTTGCATATGAATTGCTGATATCAGAATCAAAAAAGGTGGCGCCCACCAGACCGCCTACGCTATCACACCCAATGACATCCCCCGTCGCATAGCTATTGGAAATACTGGATCCAGAACTATTCCCCACAAGACCGCCAACAAAATCACCTCCGATTACGCTCCCGCCCACTAATCCGACATTCCGGATCGTAGCTCCCATCGCAAATCCGAAAAGCCCCACATAGTCTTCGGCACTTCTGTTAATGGTAAGCCCCGTGATCATCTTGGAATCTCCGTCCAAGGATCCAGTGAAAGGCGTGGGAGATTCACCATTATTCCCCACGGGATCAAACCCGGCGCCGACATTCCAGGTCACGGTCGCAGAGGCGTCGATGTTATTGGCGAGTTTGTAAGACCAGTCTAGATGGTCCTGCATGGCCTGAAGTTGGGTAACGTCGTAAATAAGGCGGGCATTGTCCTCATCAGCTCCGCTTCCAACAGTTTTGTTGAACGAAGCGCCGTCTTCAGTCTTGAAGGTATCCACTTCAATGTCATCCACCGTTGTGGAGGAACTAAAGACCACAGGATCAGCACCCGACTGCCGGCCGATGGTGAGTTTTCCAACATTCACCAGAATCCCAACCGTAGAGTTGTCGCTCGCATAGATCCCGAGATCATGCCTTCCTCCCTGGATCGTCGCTGTCGCGTCCATCAGGAAGGCACCCACACCATCGGAAACGCCCGTATTGCTCAAGTCCGCACGGAACGTCACATCCCCGGCAAGCGTGATCACCACACTCGGATCAATGATAATATTCTCCGCGTCATTGATCGTCGTAGGCGCTGAGGCATTCCCGAGTGTGGTGTTCGCGTCATACGTGATCGCGTTGTCGAGATTGTCGTGATACGAATACCGGACATCGAACACGCCGCCGATCTTGAACGACGCCGCAGACTCATAAAGCGTTTCCGCTCTCAAGATCCCTCGGGTCTTCACATCCCCCGTCGCTTCGATCTCCACCGTCCCGCGTTCCGCCTGGATGATCCCCTGATTCACGATATCGCCCTTTGCAACAAACTCGATCACCCCGTCATCCGCCATCACCACACTCACGGCCGTGGGTTCCGAGACAAGGTTGATCGCTTTATCAAAAAGTCCGTCGACGGCTTTGGCGTTAAGCACGACCCTGCCGCCCTTGGCCGAGATCGTTCCGCTGTTCTTGATCTGGTCCGCAAGTCCGAGCTCGTTCGCCGTCGCCTCGTCGACTCCAATGGTCACCATGCCGTCGGGAGAGATGCCGATCGCCACGGTCTTGCCCGCGGCCAAAGCCACAGTGCCCATCGGAACTTCAATCGTTCCTCGGTTCTCGATCGCCGTACCCACCAGCGCCACGAGATCCCCCATGCCTCCGGTGATCCTCCCGGCGTTACTCAAAAGACCCTGACGCGCGGCGTCCCCGCCGAACTGATAATCCCCTTTGAGAAAATCCGTCGCCGTAAGGTCCAGCGGCAACGTCGACGCGATCAACGCCGCGTTGTTCAAGTTGATCATGGCCGATGCTCCGATATTAATTCCCGCGAGATTCTGGAGAATAAAAGCGATGTTAAAAAGATTCATGCCCCCGAAAATATTGGAGGCGCTCCCGCCGTTCACCAGCACCGCGAGGCTGGAATTCTGCGTCAGACCCGTAATGTTATAAATACTGCTCTCTGCGATGTTAAACTCCGGCATTTCCCAGATCGGATTCCCTGTCACGTCCCAATTCGTCTGATTCCCGTCCACCGTCACATCCACCGAACCGCCCTGCAACTCGACCCGTTCTGCAAAAACTGGAGATATCGTCATCGTCCAGAAAAACAAAAATGCGGTAAAAAAAGCGGCGATCTTTTTGAAGATTATTTTTAACGATAGGCAGGAGTTTCGAGTCCGAGAACCGAAGACGCTCGGCCAGTTGGAGCAAAAGCATGATACGGCTTTGTATTCTGAATTTTTCATGATTTTCCCTGCTAACTAAAATATAGCATCTCTATGCACTTTTGGATCTTATAAAAACTATTTAATAACTACATTAATTGTTGGATGCCTTTTGATAATTTTTTATAGTAATTAATATCAATTAAACAATAAATTATTCATTATGGAAGTTGAAAAATATCATCTTATTTGCGCGCAAACAAAAGCCAGAAACACAGGCCCGCAAAGCATGGAGTCCCTGCCCCTAAAAAACGAAGACACTTTTGAGTTCGGCGTTCACCCCGGACATTCATGGCCGATAATTAAAGGTCGGTTCTTCCGCACATGACTCGGACTTCTAAGACGGGACTTCAACCATGAAAAAAAGCATTCTCGCGCAGATCGTGACTGTTTTCACAACACCGATCGACGCCAGAGGCCTTGTCAAACCCGCCCTCTGGCTGATGCTGAGCACCGCCGCAGGATCGATCGCGATCGCTTTGGCGGTTTTCATCCTGGGCGAAACGCTGATCTTTTTGAACGAAAAGGTGGTCGGCGAATCTTCATTTTATCAATTCCACTCGGACACACCGCAAACGCCGGTTCCCTCCGATGTCCAACTCCCGGGCCATCACCCGAACACGCGTCCTTCCGCGCCGGATCCCAAGAACGAAAACGCCTTTCACCGCTACTTGGTCGAACTTTATTCGCCGGTCATTTTGCAGAAAATGGGCCACCAACCAGCCTACGACCTCCCGGTCTTCTTTGACTTTGACGGCAACCTCGATCCCCGTGATAATTTGAAACGGGAAAAACAATTCCGACCGCAACCGACAGGCGTTTACGGCGAAGTCACCGCCGTAACGGAAGATTCGTATTATCTTCTGTATACCATGTTCCGGCTCAAAGACTACGATCATCCCGTCCGGGAAACGCTGACGCATCTGTCCTATCATGACAATGACGACGAAGGCTTCATGATCCGCGTCGACAAAAAAACCGGGAAGATCACTCACGGGGAAGGGTGGTTCCACAACCGTTTTTTTCTGGTAACCCGAACGGGCGCGTCTCCCAGCGGCGAACTTCTTCAGGGAAGGATCTACACCGAGAACGAGACACACCCGGTGGTCTACGCTCAATCCATGGGACACGGCGTCCGCTTCGCGCAATCAAGCGACTTCCTCCCGCTCCAGGGAAATACCAAGATCCTTCGCTATCAGTACGGCCACACTCGCGTTCAGGCCTCGGCCGATCGGAGCGTGCAGACCGACTGCACTTATGAGATCCGCGGGCTGGACGCCTGGTATCAGAGAGCCACGAAGAACCTCGAAACGGACACCTCCAATGAGATCTTTGAAAAATGGATCGAGGTCGGCATGGCCCCGAACGGAGAGGTCTTGAAGATCGGCCGCTATTTCGCGGGCGTCGATGAAAATAAGAACGACTGGTGCCGCCCCAAACCGCCCTGGTCCTGGGATGATGCCTGGGACTCGCTCCCGATCTTTATGTGGCATTTCTTCCCGAGCCGAGCATTCGAAGCCCATTTTAAGGAATCTTTTTCACACCGCTACGAGGTCAATCGACCGGCGCGCGAAGCGTTCGGAATGACCGCCGACGAATTGTGGCGTTGTGTCCTACGCCAGAAGACGCTTGAGGCCAAGATCGTAAATACGAAACGGTGGGATAAAGATCTCTGGAGGCAAGGCGCCCGCCCAACGCATGAAGAGGCCTGGAAGGCGCTCCATCTCGTGTTCATGCGGTACGTGAACCGGCTTTTCCTCGGCCTCGGATAACAGCCGCTCTTTTTCCCCTCGAGACACAAATGCGCCGCGAGACGCCTATCTTCACAGCCTTTTTCCCTTTTATGCTATCATTCCCCGTCGCGTCCAACTCAAGATCGCATGCTTCAGCCCCGCCTCCGCAACCGCGACCGGGAACAACTCTGAGGGACTTTCATGACTTCATGGATTACGGCCTGGATGCACATCGGCGTCGTCGCCGCAGGCGCCCGCGTCCTGGGCCGATGGACGATCGGCCGTTATTGGAATTTCGGCCAAAGCTCGGTCCAAAAGGCCGCTGAAACATCGATTGGGTTGCTCCTCCTGTCGCATTTTATTTTTCTCCTGTCCTCACTTCATCTCCTCTCGACCCGCGTCCTATTTTTATTACTTGTGGCTCTCGGTTTCATCGCCGCTGCCGGGCTATTTTCTTTTCTACGGACTTCGCCCCAACAAACGCCCTCACTTCCTGCTTGCAAAAATGGCTGGATCGCAGCGTTCGCAGTCTTCGCGCTGCTCTATGGCGGGTGGATTGTGGCCTGCGCGGGGCTCCCCCCCTCGGACCGGGATGAGCTGATCTACCATCTAGAGATCCCGCGACAGTTCCTGGCCCACGGCGGGCTCTTTCAGTTCCGGGACAATATCTACGGCTATTTCCCCCAACTCGGAGAAATGCTTTTTCTCTTCGGGATAGGCACCTCGGGCGTGATCGCGGCAAAGTGCTATCACATGCTGTACGGCGTCCTGCTCGCAGCGGAACTTTACGGATTCAGCCGAGCCTCTCTCGATCGAAAGCATTCGCTCCTGACCGTCCTGATCTTTTTAAGCGTTCCGGTCGTGATCGTCACAATGCCTCTTGCTTATGTGGACCTCGCCTTCGCCCTTTACACGTTCCTCGCCCTCATCGGGCTGCTCCGATTCTTTGAAACAACCCAACTTCGGTGGGCGGTCCTGGCCGGGATCTTTACAGGCGCGGCGATGGCCACAAAATACACGGGGATCCAGATATTGATCCTTCTCATTTGTCTTTTGCTGCTGGGACATGCCTTCCACCGGAGAAAGTGCTGGCCTCATGACGCGTGGATCCTTACCCTTGCCGCACTGTTTGTTTTCTTTCCTTACCTCTGGCGCAACTGGAGCTTTACCGGATGGCCTCTTTTCCCTTTCGCGACCGGACCGTTCAGCCTGAACCCCGCGATCAATTGGGATCCCGAACGCGCGCGCCTCTATCTCGCGTGGCTTGGCACTTTCGGGGCCCCGATCGGCGGACAAACCCTTGGCCATATTTTATTCGCGCCGGTCCTTGTTTTTATCACCGCAAAGTTCAACGATCCGCAATATTACGAAGGCATGCTCGGCCCCATTTTTCTCCTGACACCGCTCTTTCTGGTGCGGGCCCAAGGAGAAAAACCCAAGGCGGTCCGCTGGCTGGGCCTTTTTTCGGTCCTTTTTCTTTTCTACTGGGCGCTCACCACCCGACAGAGCCGCTTTCTGATCCCGATCCTGCCCGTCCTCAGTTTTCTCCTTGTTTACAGCCTCGCAAGCCTCAAGAAAAAATCACTCTATGCTCTGGTGGCCGTGCTGATCCTCTTCAATTTTTGGGCCGGCGTCAAAGAAACCTGGGGCAAAGATCCGTTCCCCTTCTGGAGGCTCAAAGAATCCCGGGAAGGCTATCTCGAAAGGCAATGGCCGGGGGCCCGCATTTACCGGGAAGCCAACCAACAGCTCGGACCGGCGGACAGACTCTATCTGATCAATATGAAAAACTACGGTTATTATCTCAACGTGCCCTTCCGCGCTGATTATATTTTCGAACGGTACAATCTGGACCAGGCTCTGGCTCACACTTTTTCCGCCGATCCCTTGCGCCATTTTTTAAAGCACGAGGGGATCTCCCATCTTCTGGTGAACGAGAGTTCTCTTTTGTCGCCGGATTTGGGGCTGGAGCCCGGCCCGCTGGCGGTCTTCAAAGATTTTCTCGCCCGTCACGCGGAACCGCTCACGCGGGACAGAGGGTTTGTCCTCTACCGCTTGGCTAATACCGGCACGGTATCGACTCCTGAGGCGGAGCAGCCTGCCGGGTTTTCTACGAAAGATTTTCGCTTAACGCTTCGAGGAGATCCGCGATGACCATGAAAGAAGATCCGGGCAGTCTGCTTAGCAACACAGCGTGTCAAGAAACCACGGGTAAGAAAGCCTGGTTACCAGTGATCCTGTACATCCTGATCGCGACCACCCTCACGGGCTTCTACAGTTGGGGCGCCACTCAATTCACCACGTCGATCCATGACGAACAGAGTTATCTCTTCCAAGCAAAGACCTTCCTCCTGGGCCGCGTCACGAATCCGCCTCACCCCGAACGTCTCTTCTTCGATCAGTACCACATCATTAACGAAGGCGTTTACGCCTCCAAGTATTTTCCGGGATACGCGGCCACGCTGGCGCCATTCGTACTGCTCGGCATCCCCTATCTGAACCCTCTGTTCTTTTACGCGCTCCAGCTTTTCCTGATCTTCCTTCTCGGGAAGGAGCTTTTCGGAAGGAAAACAGGCTGGATCGCCATGGTCCTGGCGTCCTTTTCTCCTCAAATGCTCCTTCAATCCTGTTTTCTGCTAGGGCATATCCCCTGCTCGGTTTTTCTGCTTCTCTTTTACTACTTGTTCATAAGATCCGAGCGCGAACAGCCTCTCTTGAACATCACGCTTGCGGGTCTTTCCTGGGGTATGGCCTTCCTGATCCGGCCTATGAGCGCCGTGGGATTTGCGCTCCCGGTCGGACTTTATGTTCTCTACCGGTTCTTCCGCGGAAGATATCACGATGGGGGAAAACGTCTGGTGTGCTGGCTGGGTCCCTTCCTCCTGACCGCCGCGCTCTACTGCGGGTACAACAAAGCGGTCACCGGATCGTATACGAAAGCCCCCTTCGATCATTACGCTGAGGTCCATGCGCCTTTTCACCGCTATGGATTCGACACCTGGACCCGGTACGCCGCCGAAGCCGAAGGCCCCCGCGTCGATCGCTGGTTCAATGAGTATTATCACGATCACACGCCGCTGATCGGTATCAAATTCATGGGCGTCCGGTTGGGGATCCTGGTCGAATATCTCTTCGGATCGACCGCCTTGGCTTTCATCTTTTTTGCACTGTGGCTGATCCGCCTTCGCGCGCGCGACCCAAGGGACTGGATGATCTTCTGTATCTTTTTGTCGCTCCAGATCATTCACATCCCGCACTGGTATCCCGGTATTCTCACTTTCGGTTCCAATTATCTGTATGAAGCTTCGGGGCTGATCCTGATCGCGCTATCGCACGCGCTCGGGGTCACGCTGGAACAGATCTGCCCCGCGCGCTGGCGATCTATCGCGCTCGCAGGGATCCTGGCGCTCTGCGCCATCATGGCGGCACCGCTTCTGATCGTATCCGCTGCCGATATGAACGGGGTCAAACGGCTGAAACTTTTCCTCCTACACCGACTGGGCCAGGACGGGCCCAAACCCAAGGTCGTCTTTGTCCGTTACCCGCCCCGCGCCAACGTCAATCTCCAGATCTTCGTGGATAACCCGCCCGACCTTCAGGGCTCTCCGATCTTCGTTCACGATCGCGGCAGCGAGAATTTCAAGCTCGTCCCCTATTTCCCGGGACACAGCTTTTACATCTTCGATTTTCCGAGCAATCGCTTGCGCAAACTCCGGGATTGATACTCGCGGGCGGGGATTCCTAGGCAGAAAGATCCGAACGGAAAGCGCCTCCGCACGGCGGCCTTCAAGGATGGAAGGTTAGAAGGCGAGGATCCTCTTGAGCTTATCCGCGGAAAGATCCAACTCATCCATAAGCTGATGAAGATGGGGTTCCTGTTCACGGATAACCTGCGGGATCGCCTGGGGGCTCCCTTTCCATGAACGGAAAAGGGCAAAAAGATCGTCCTGGGCCTGGCGTTTATCGAGAAAAACTTCGATCCGTTTGGCCAGACGCGTAATCGAAAGCAGGCGTTCCAGGACTTC
>CAZDVO010000048.1:0-11148 GCA_964508905.1 uncultured bacterium | reverse complement strand
GGGAAGTATTATGCCGGGATCCTCTGGCCGTTCAGCCATCTGATCGCCCAGCGCCTCGCTGAGATCGAAAAGATGGCGCTCCCGATCCGTATGATCCTGACGTCGCACGGGTTGAGCTGGAGAAAAAATCCCTCGAAGATCATCGAGGCCTATAAGTATTGGGCGGCGAACTCGACGAAACCGAAGATCGTGATCGTCTACGAAACGATGTGGGGCTCGACGGCGAAGATGGCCCGGAAGATCGCCGACGGGATCAGCGACGCCGGCGTCAAGTTCGAGGTCTATGACATCGCCCAGGCCATTCGCACGGAAGTATTCCACGACATGCTGGACGCGAAGGCGTTTATCGTGGGTTCCTCGAACCATGACAGCGGCATTCTGCCGAATATGACGGCGTTCATGGAGATGCTCAAAGGCCTGCATCCGAAGAATCGTATCGGTTGCGCGTTCGGCTCCTACGGCTGGTCCGGGGTCGCGATCCAGTCGCTTCAGAATACGCTCGCCGCGGCGGGGGTGGAGATCGTTCAGCCGCTGACTTCCGTGGTTTATGCTCCGGACGAGGCGCAACTGGCCGCCTGTTACGAGCTCGGTAAGAAAATGGCCGCTTTGGTGAAACAGGGGTAGCTTATGGAAACCTTTGACGCTCTCGGCAAACGCGCCAGCGCGCGCGATTACATGAACCAACCCGTTCCTCGTGAGTTGCTTGAAAAACTGGTGGATGCCGGGCGGCGCGCGCCGACCGCCCGCGCGGTCGAACCTTGGGAATTTGTCGCGATCACGGATCGCGCGATGCTCGACAAGCTTGCCGGGATCATCAGCACCGGTGTTTTTCTGAAGCAGGCGACGGCGTGTATCGTCGTTTTTTGTCAGGATACCAAGTATTACCTCGAAGATGGGTGTGCGGCGACGGAGAATATCCTGCTCGCGGCGACGGATCTGGGGCTTGGGACCTGCTGGATCGCGGGGGACAAGAAGGAATATTGTGCAGAAGTCTCCTCGCTTCTCGGCGCGCCGCCGCATCTGAAGCTGATCAGCCTGATCTCGGTCGGCTGGGCGGTTCGGGAACCGAAGCAACGCAAGCGCCGCACCCTCGCCGAAGTCCTCCACTGGGAAAAGATCTAACCCCTTACCGCGCCACGCGTTAAAATCTCATTTTTCCTGACTATTCTCGCCACAAGAAGTCCCGAGAAATAAGGTGCAAAAGGGGAGGATTTAACGTATAGTACGCCATCAAAAAATGTCGTCCCCCTCTGGAGCGCACCGTTCCGGAGGGCGTGCAACATAACGAAGGAGATTCACCGTAATGGCAAAAGGTAAAGTGAAGTGGTTCAATAATCAAAAAGGTTATGGATTCATCACGCCTGAAAGCGGCAATGACGTGTTCGTGCATCATACCGCGATCCAAGGCGAAGGCTACAAGTCCTTGGAAGAGGGACAGGCCGTGGAATTCGAGATCACCCAGGGTCCTAAGGGCGATCAAGCGGTCAACGTCGTCAAGATCTAAAAGTTCGAGACGCCTGGGGCCCGGTTTCAACGCCGGGCCCCGGTTTTTTAAGAGCCCGATCCCTTCCGTTTTCATTCATTTTTTTCCTGAATAACCGGACCTTGTTCCGGGTCACTGATTAAGGATCTATGTCAACCCAGAAAAGACGTAAAGATGTTCGCAATGTCGCCATTGTCGCTCACGTCGATCACGGCAAAACCACGCTGGTCGATGCCCTTTTAAAACAGAGCGGCGCCTACAAGTTCGAGGCGGGGGAATCCACGATCATGGATTCCAACGATCTGGAGCGCGAACGCGGGATCACGATCTTTTCGAAGAACGCCTCCTTCCGTTACAAGGACGTTCAGTTCAATATCGTCGACACCCCCGGCCACGCCGATTTCGGGAGCGAGGTCGAGCGCATCCTCAAGATGGTGGACGGCGTCCTCCTTTTGGTCGATGCCTACGATGGGCCGATGCCTCAGACCAAGTTCGTGCTGAAGAAATCCCTCGCGCTGCATCTGAAGCCCATCCTCGTGATCAATAAAGTGGACCGTCCGAATTGCCGGCCCCATGAAGTGATGGATATGACCTTTGATCTTTTTTGCGAACTGAACGCGACGGATGAACAGCTGGATTTTCCGGTGGTGTTCGCTTCGGGCCGCGACGGCTGGGCCGCGTTGGACCTGAAGGATGAGCGCAAGGATATGACGCCGCTCCTTGAAACGATCCTGCATCGCGTGCTGCCGCCGATCGCCGATCCGGAACAGCCGTTCCAGATGCTCGTGACCATGCTGGACTACGATAATTATGTCGGGCGTATTGCGATCGGGCGCATCGCTCACGGGCAGATCCGCTACGGGGATCCGATGGTCGTTGTGAAACACAGCGGCGAAGTGATCCGCGGGAAGGTGACGAAGATCCTCAAGTATCAGGGGCTCAAAAAGATCGAGGCTCAGGAAGCCATGGCCGGCGACATTATCTCCATTGCCGGGATCGATGATATCAAGGTGGGGGAAACGCTGGCTTCACCGGAAAGGCCCGAGGCGCTACCGACCCTCAAGATCGATGAACCGACCATTTCCATGTATTTTTCTCACAATACCAGCCCGCTGGCCGGGCAGGACGGGGGCCGCTTTTTGACCTCCCGCCATATCCGGGAACGTCTCGCGCATGAAGCCATGATGAACGTCGGCGTTAAGGTGGAGGAAGTCGACGGCGGGGAACGTTTCAAGGTTTCCGGGCGCGGCGAGCTGCATCTGGCGATCCTGATCGAGACGATGCGCCGGGAAGGTTACGAACTGGAAGTGTCGCCGCCCAAGGTCATTTTGAAAACGATCGAAGGCGAAACGTATGAGCCGGTCGAAGAAGTGACGATCGAAGTGGACCCCGGTTACCAAGGGCCCGTGATCGAGGCGCTGGGTCAGCGCCGCGCGGAAATGAAACACATGAATATGAGCGCGGTCGGCGGGACGGTGCGGATGGAATTTTTGGTCGCGTCACGCGCGCTGCTCGGGTTCCGCAATGAATTCATGGTCATGACCCGCGGGACGGGGATGATGTATCAGAATTTCTTTGAGTACCAACTGTTCAAGGGCGAAATGCCTGAGCGGCAATCCGGCGTGCTTATTTCGCAGCTAGACGGGAAGGCGGTCGCTTATTCGCTGTGGGGCCTTCAGGAGCGCGGCGAGATCTTTGTGCAGCCCGGCACGATCCTTTATGAGGGTATGATCATCGGGGTGAATAACAAGGGCCACGATCTCGTCGTGAACGCGATCCGTGAGAAGAAACAAACCAACATGCGTTCTTCGGGGGCGGATGAGGCGATCCAGCTGATCCCGCCGAGAGAAATGACGCTGGAGTTCGCGCTGGAATTCATCGAAGAGGATGAGCTGGTCGAGATCACGCCGAAGAATGTCCGGCTGCGGAAACGTTATCTGACGGAAAATGAACGCCGGGCGATGGCACGGGTTGCCGTCGGCAAACGGCTCGGCTCTTCGTAGAAAGGCTTGCCCCGTTAATCTCTAACGGGGCGTGAGTGCTGTGGGGCTTCAAGATTGAGAATGAAAATCTTTTTCACCTGATTTTTCAACCAACTGCGGAAGCGCTTTTAGAACGCTTCCTATCTCTAACGGGGTGAACAATGAAAAAATGGCTCCTTTTTTCGTATTGCCTTCTTCTCGCGGGATGCGCCTCTCAGACATCCACGGTCCAAACGTCTTCAGGCTGCGCGTCATGCATTGAAGCAGCTTCGCGTGCCGGGATGCACGCGGTGGCACCTCTTTCACTTACTGCGGCTTCCACACCAACCCCTGAAACAGCAAAGGAAGATACTATCGTGAAGATCAAGATCGAAACAACGTTGGGCGATATTTACGCGGACCTCTACCCGGCCGAAGCGCCGAAGACCGTCGAGAATTTTGTGACGCTGGCGCAAAAAGGTTTTTATGACGGCATCATCTTTCATCGTGTGATCCCGCAATTCATGATCCAGACCGGCGATCCGACGGGGACGGGGATGGGCGGGCCGGGGTATCAGTTCAAGGATGAGTTCTCCTCCAAGCTCCGTCATGACAAGCCGGGCGTTCTGTCGATGGCGAATTCCGGGCCGAACACGAACGGCAGCCAGTTCTTCATCACCGAAGTGCCGACCCCGTGGCTTGACGACCGCCACTCCGTTTTCGGTCAGGTGACCGAGGGGATGGATGTGGTGTTGAAGATTTCGAAGGCGCCGCGGGACCGTCAGGACAAGCCGGTGCAGAAGATCGAGATGAAAAAGGTCACGGTCGTTTCGAAGTAGTCTCGAGAAGATTTTGGGCAGTCCTGATTCTCTTTTAAAAAGAAGACGGTTAATTAGGACAGCCCAAGTCACCCTCGATGTGACAAAAAAAGAGACTTGGGCAGCCCTTCGATTTTGAGGGGCTGCCCTTTTTATTTGAGGTGGGGGCATTCATGGTTGAAACGCGATCGTACGATGCGGTGATCGTCGGGGCCGGGCCCGCGGGGCTCATGGCGGCGCTCCCGTGCGCCCGGGCCGGACTGCGGACCCTGATCCTCGACGGGAAGACCGCGGTCGGAGCCAAGCTGCTGATGTCGGGTGGCGGGCGCTGCAACGTTACTAATGTCCGCGTGAGCGAAGCCGATTACCGGACGGGCGGGCCGCGCACGGTCCGCAATGTTCTCCGGGCTTTCCCGCCGCGCTGCGTGCTGGAATTTTTTAGGGAGCGCGGGGTCGAGTTCGTGCTGGAAGAGGGGACGAAATATTTCACCGCGGCGCGGTCGTCGAAGGTGGTGCTGGACGCGTTGCTGGAGGCTTGCCGGGAGGCCGGTTCCGGGACCGACACGGGAAAAAAGGTCGAAACCCTTTCTCGAGAACGGGACCTTTATCGCGTGGCCGGCGAGGGGTTCGAGCTGACCGCGAAAAAGGTCGTGATCGCGACCGGTGGGCTTTCGTACCCCGCGACCGGGAGCGACGGTTCCGGCTATCGTTTGGCGAAGGCGCTCGGTCACACGATCGTGCCGACCACGCCCGCGCTGACGCCGCTTCTGACGAACGATCCGGATTGGAAAAGGCTATCCGGGATCACGCTGGACGTGAGGCTCACGCTGCTCGCGGACGGAAAGGAAACGGCCCGGAGTGAGGGCGCGCTTCTTTTTACGCACACCGGGTTCAGCGGGCCGGCGGTGCTCGACCTGAGCGGAGCGTGGCTTCGGGCGGAGGCAGAGCAAAAAGAGGTTGTGGCGAATTTTCTTCCCGGAAAAAAGGAGCCGGACCTTGTGGCGGAGTTCGCGGCCCTGACCGCGGCTCACGCGGATCGAGGCTGGCGCCGCGCGCTGGCTCGTTTCGTCCCCGAACGGCTCGCGGAAGTGCTTCTTGTGAAGAACCGGATCGATCCTCAGGCGCGGCTGGATCAGATCGACAAAAAAAGGCGCGAGACGTTTTTGCGGACGCTTTTCCGGCACCCGATTCCTGTGACGGGTGCCCTGGGATATGACAAGGCGGAGGTAACGGCCGGCGGGGTCGCGATGGACGAAGTCGATCCCAAGACGCTCGAATCGAAACGGTCCCCCGGACTTTTTTTCGCGGGGGAGGTTCTCGACGTGGACGGCCGCATCGGGGGATTCAATTTTCAGTGGGCTTGGGCCAGCGGCACCGTCGCGGGACGATCGATCGTTGCGGCGCTTCGCGAGCATCAAGCCTGAACTCTTTTTGGCCGTTATTAAAAGGACTTATCATTGCCGCCGGAAGCTCTGACGCCGGGACCGTTCTCCGAGGGAGAAAGCCCGGGCCCGTGAGGGAGCCGCTTAAAACGAGGTTTTCCATGAAGAAGATGATCCTGTCCGTGACCGCATTTCTTTTTGTGTTCACCCCGCTCCACGCGGCCGAAGAACTGCCGCCGCTTCCCAAGGGGCCGATGATCCTGACTAGCGCGACGCCGGCGATGCAGACGGCCGAGTATTGGATCCGGCGGATCCCGAACGCGGAAGAACCCATCAAGACGCTGGACCAGATGAAGCATTTCAACGAAGAGATCAAGAGCATGGTCCCGGAGAACGTGGACGTGCTCAGGATCGACGCCCGGCGTCCCGGCAAAGCGATCGCCGACCAGCTGGAGCTCGAATACAGTACCCTCAAGAATCGGAAACTCTTCGACGCGAACGACAAGCCCGTTCCCAAAAGTTTTTTCGAGACGAAGATCAAGCCGTTGATGCAGATCGAAAAAGTCCCGTCCAGGATCAAGGTGAAGTGGGGCGTTGCCACCCAAGCCACCTCGGTGCGCGCGATCCCGACGATGGTCAAGATGATCGAAGGGTTCGGGGATGTGGAGTTCGACCAGCTGCAGTACACACAGATCAAACTCTGGACGCCGGTCGCGGTCTACCATACTTCCAGTGACGGGACGTGGGTCTATCTCCAGGCGCCTTACGTCCGCGGCTGGGTGAAGACCAAGGACATCGCGTTCTTTGACGATCGCGACGACCTGAAGACGCGCCTCAAGTCGAGCGATTTTCTCGTCGTGACCGGCGAGAGCGTCCGCGTCTACCGCGACGCCGCCCTCAAGGGAATGGTACAGCGGCCCAGCATGGGGGCCGTGATCCCGATGGCGCCGACGAAGATCCACGACGGGCCTTATCCCGTGTGGATGCCGTACCGCAAGGAAGGCGGCAAGGTCGGCCTCAACAAATGTTTCATCAGCCGCAAAAGCGACGTGAGCCGCGGGTTCCCGGTCTACAGCCAGGCCAACGTGCTCCGCCAGGCCTTCAAACTTCTCGGCCAGCGCTACGGCTGGGGCGGGATGTATAACGGCCGCGACTGTTCAGGCTTCGTGCACGATGTTTTCCTAAGCCTCGGCGTGGACCTCCCGCGCGACTCCAAGCAGCAGTCGATGGTCGGCACTCAGCTTGGCTATTTCGCGCCTTTTCAGGATGATGAAGCCCGGCGCAGGACGCTCCGGGCGGCCCGTCCCGCGATCACTCTAATGAAAATGCCGCGTCACCAGATGATCTATCTCGGCATGGTCAATGACCAGTTCTACACGATCCATTCGACTTGGGCTGAGAGAACGGGCAGTGACCGGAAGGCCGACGTGAAAAACCGCATTAACCAAGTGGTCGTTACGGACCTGGAGCTGAACGGCCGTTCCTATGTCGGCTCTCTTTTTGACCGGATCGTTTCCCTTAACGAGGTCGACTGATTTGTCTCGCAAACTTGCCGCCCTCGCAGCGCTTCTTTTCCTGATCGCCGTTCCCGGGATCTCCCTGGCCGCCAAGGCCGCCCCCGCGCCGCGACCCTTCTCGATCACGCTCTCCAAAGAATGGATCGAGTTGGATCTGCCGTTCCAGCATGTTCTGGCCTCCTATGGAAGAAAGGGGACGCTCGCGACCTTTCACATTACGGTCCGCGAGATGGACGGTGTCACCGACGCGACCTCGTTGAAATGGGAGGACCTCTTCAGCCCGCAGTTCCCTTCGGTCGAGATCCGTTCCCAGGGGGAGACCCTGCTCGGCGGAGAGAGAGCCAAATACTGTATCTACACGCTGCGCCCGGGTGAATTCAAAACAGTGATGGAAGGCAAACTTGCGGCGAAGTATATTAACTACGTGCTGATCCATCAGGGGAAGCTTTATTCGATCACGTTCAAGGACACCGAGGACGGATTCGCGATCAATTATCCCGCTTTCAACGCGGCGATCCGGACGCTTCGATTCTCGGGGGATCCTTCTTTGCGGAGGCCGCGATGACCTTTCAGGAACTTCTGGGGGCGATCCAGGATCTCAGGATCGAAGAAAAGCGTTCTTCGACGGATGACTATTTGGAAGTGGTCGTCGCGCGGCCCGCGCTCGCCTCGTTGCATCAGATCCTGACCGCTTACTTTGGTAAACCCCTGAAGGCGGAGGGGCATCACGCCTGCAGGGAAGCCACCCGATGGGCCAAGGCCTATGGGGGGGTCCGTGAAGACCAGACGCTCTATTGTTTGCGGGAGGAGGCCCATGAATCCCTGGCGCTTTTGTGGCCGTGGGGCGGCGGTGAACGGGTGACCGTGAAGGTCATCCGCAAGCCCCGGCAGCTCCAGGAAACCGGAGGGCTCGGTTCTTTTTTCGGTAAACTTTTCGGCGGTCAGAAATAAAGGGGACAGGCTGAATTAAAATAAAGGGGTCAGGCACCATTTTGGAAAAGCTAACATGGAGCCAGACCCCGAAAAACAGCCCGTCCCCTTTTCTTTCTCACTTGAACTGGACAAAAACAGTCTGGTTTGATAGAATCTCCCCATGTTGATGCGAGGGAGAGGGTTATGAGGTTTACCACCAAGACCGAATATGGCGTTATTTGCCTGGCGCACATGGCGAAGAAGGCCTGGCCGGCCTCTGTTACGGTTAAGGAGATCGCCGAACACGAAGGATTCTCCACGACTTTTGCGGAGAAGATCCTCCAGAGATTACGGCGCGCGGGGATCGTGACGTCGCAACAGGGGAATCGGGGGGGCTGGATGCTTACGCGGGAGCCCGCTCGGATCAATCTCAAGGAAGTCGTCGAGGCGCTGGAGGGCAGCACCTTTGAGGCCTTTTGCGCGCCCAAGCGGCGAAAGCATATTGTGTGCAAGCATTTTTCTCTCTGCAAGCTGAAACCGATCTGGTACAAGACACAAAAGACGCTGGATGATCTCTATCAGGGGATCACGCTGGAAGCGATCGCTGAGGATGTGATGAGCCCCGAAGAAAAAACTGAGCCGATGTTCGCCCCAAGGACCGCGAAATGACGGACGCTGAATCGTTCATCAATAAAGATTACGCCTATGGATTCGTGACGCCGGTGGATTCCGATGCCGCGCCCCGGGGGCTGAGCGAGGACACGATCCGTTTCATTTCCCGGAAAAAGAACGAACCGGCCTTTATGCTCGAGTGGCGCCTCGCGGCGTACCGGGAGTGGCTCAAGATGAAGGAGCCCGACTGGTCGAGTGTCCGTTATCCCAAGATCGATTACCAGGACATCATCTATTATTCCGCTCCGAAGCAAAAAAAAGACGGGCCCCACAGCCTCGCGGAGGTGGATCAGGAAGTTCTCAAAACCTACGAAAAACTTGGGATCCCCCTGGAGGAGCAAAAGATACTCGCCGGGGTGGCGGTGGACGCGGTCTTTGACAGCGTCTCGGTCGCGACGACCTACAAGGCCAAGCTCAAGGAATACGGGATCATCTTTTGCTCTTTCTCGGAAGCGGTGCGCGAACATCCCGATCTGGTCAAAAAGTATCTCGGCTCGGTCGTCCCGGTGAAGGATAATTTCTTTGCCGCGCTTAATTCCGCGGTCTTCAGCGACGGGTCATTCTGTTATATCCCCAAAGGCGTCCGCTGTCCGATGGAACTTTCCACTTATTTCCGCATCAACGCGATGGACACGGGCCAGTTCGAACGGACCCTGATCGTGGCCGACGAAGGCAGTTTTGTCAGCTATCTCGAAGGCTGCACCGCGCCGATCCGCGACAAGAATCAGCTGCACGCGGCCGTGGTCGAACTGGTCGCGCACGAAAAGGCGTCGATCAAGTATTCCACTGTGCAGAACTGGTACGCGGGAGACAAGGACGGGAAGGGCGGCATCTATAATTTTGTGACCAAACGGGGCCTTTGCCAGGGAGCCCATTCAAAGATCTCGTGGACGCAGGTCGAGACCGGTTCGGCGATCACCTGGAAATATCCAAGCTGTGTGCTGCAGGGGGATCACTCGGTCGGGGAATTCTATTCCGTGGCGGTCGTCAATAATCATCAACAGGCCGACACCGGGACCAAAATGATACATCTCGGCAAGCATACGAAAAGCACGATCATCTCCAAAGGCATTTCCGCGCGCTTTGGAAAGAACACTTATCGGGGCCTTGTGAAAATGGTTCCCCGGGCGGAGGGTTCCCGCAACTACACGCAGTGCGATTCGCTGCTGATGGGCGACCGGTGCAGTGCGAACACGTTCCCGACGCTCGAAGTCGCGAACCGGACGTCCCGCGCCGAACATGAGGCGACCACGTCCAAGATCAACGAGGACCAGCTTTTTTACTGCCGGCAGCGGGGGATGTCCTCGGATAACGCGATTTCGATGATCGTGCACGGATTCTGTAAAGAAGTATTCAAGAACCTTCCGATGGAATTCGCCGTGGAGGCCCAGCGCCTTCTCGGGGTGAGCCTCGAAGGGAGTGTCGGATGAAAAGCGGGTCGCGCTTTTCATCTGCGCAACGCACAACGCACAACGGAATAGCTTTTGCGTTGCGCGTGGGCCGTTTTGCTTGAGAACAGGGTTTATCATTCAAAGGAGTCTAAAATGTTAGAGATCAAAGATCTGCATGTCAGCGTGGAAGGTAAAGAGATCCTGAAGGGGATCGATCTTACGGTCAACCCCGGAGAGGTCCACGCGATCATGGGGCCGAACGGCTCCGGGAAGAGCACGCTGACGCGGGTCTTGGCCGGGCATCCGTCGTATGTCGTGACGTGCGGGAACGTGACCTATGAGGGAAAAGACCTTCTTCAGCTGGCGATCGAGGAGCGGGCGCGACAGGGCGTGTTCCTGGCATTCCAGTATCCGATCGATATCCCGGGCGTCAATAACGCGTATTTCCTGAAGGCTTCGGTCAATGAAATGCGGAAGGCCCGCGGGCTCGAGGAACTGGACGCGATGGAGATCCTGGAATTCCTCAAGGAAAAAATGAAACTGGTGGAAATGGACGAAAGTTTTCTTTCTCGCCCGGTCAATGAAGGCTTCTCCGGCGGTGAGAAAAAAAGGAACGAGATCCTCCAGCTCGCGGCGCTGAACCCGAAGCTTGCCATCCTGGATGAAACGGATTCGGGCCTCGATATCGACGCGCTCAAGATCGTTTCGGAAGGGGTGAACCGGCTGCGGAGCCCGCAGCGCGCCTTTGTGCTGGTGACGCATTATCAGCGCATGCTCAATTACATTACTCCCGATCACGTTCATGTTCTGATGGGCGGGAAGATCGTGCTGTCGGGGGGGAAGGACCTCGCATTCAAATTGGAAGAAAAAGGATACGAGTGGGTGCGCGAAAGCCGCTGAAAGGTTTTTGGGGAGCAAGATGATGGAACTCTATCAAAAAAAATTCGAGACGCTTCAGGCCGGACGGGGGGGAGAACCTGCCTGGCTTGCGGCGTTGCGCCGGAAGGCGATG
>CAZDVO010000047.1:0-11637 GCA_964508905.1 uncultured bacterium | reverse complement strand
GCTTTTTGAAAAACTTGTCCCTGGAGGGCAGATTGCATCGACGGATTTGGTTGAGAACTATCCGGGATTCACGGAAGGGGTTCTGGGGCCGGACATTGCTCTGAAGATGGAATCCCAGGCCCTTCGTTACGGTACCGAAATTGCCTATGATGAAGTGAGGAGTCTCTCGAAAAAAGGGGATGTCTTCGAAGCGGAGACTTCGGGGGGCGTTTATGTGGCCAAATCCGTTATCCTCGCGATGGGGGCCTCGTTCCGGACTTTGGGGATCCCGAACGAAAAGGAATTTACCGGAAAAGGGGTTTCCTATTGCGCGACCTGCGACGGGGCGTTCTTTAAAGGAAAAAAAGTGGTGGTTGTCGGAGGCGGGGACTCCGCGCTTCAGGAGGGGCTTTTTCTCACCCGTTTTGCTGAGCAGGTCTTTGTCGTTCACCGGAGAGATGCGCTTCGCGCGAGCCCGATCCTTCAAGCGAGAGCGAAAGCGGACCCGAAGATGACCTTTATATGGGATACGGTTGTGGAACAGATCGAAGGTTCAAAAAAAGTTTCCGCGGTCCTTTTAAAGAACGTGAAGACCGGGGAGATGAGCCGCCTTGAGGTGGAAGGCCTTTTTGTTTTTATCGGGCACGACCCGAACAGCCAGCTTGTGAAGGGTGTCGTGACGCTGGATCCTCATGGTTATGTGGTGACCGATGAAGCGTTGCAAGCATCGGTCCCCGGGATCTTTGCCGCGGGCGAGGTGCGCCGCGGGGCTGTGAGGCAACTGGTCGCGGCTTGCGGAGAAGGGTGCGCGGCCGGGTTATCCGCCCAAAGTTATCTGGATCATCATTGATTTTTTTCGAGAAGTTTTTATCGGAAAGGGGGCTTTATGGATTTTGAGAAAGAATTCGAGCAGAACATGAAGCAATTGATGCGGATCCTTAAAAAGATCGCAGGACAGTATTCCTTGGAAGGTAAAACCCCAGCGGAGATCATGAAACACCTCAAGGATATGAAGAACAAAAGCCCGGACGTGAATATCTTCTTTGTTAATATGGCGCCGTTCTCACCGGAATATCTCGATGAGATGGAGGCCATGTTCGAAGACGGGGTGATGAACGAACACCATCGCGCCGGGGAGTTGAAGTGCGAGTTGAATGATGAAGATCAGATATTCCTTAAACAGCATGGTATCCGCTTTTGAGAGGATTTTCTTGATGCGCTTTGTGAAGATTTTTCTTTTTCTGAGTTTGCTCTGGGGTGGGATGGCGGTGCCCCTTTACGCGGAGTCTTTTGATCACTCCTCGTGGGATGCCTTTCTCAAAAAAAATGTCAGCCGGAGCGGTGAGGTCCATTATCAATCGATCGCGAAGGATCCGAAACCGCTGCAGGATTATCTTGATCGGCTGATGATGGTTCCCGCGAGTGATCGCGAGACATGGCCTCGGGAAGAGCAGCTGGCTTTTTGGCTGAATGCGTACCATGCCACGCTGATCAAATTGATCGTGGAGCATTATCCCACAACCTCGGTGCAGAAGATCCCCAGCTTTTGGGACATCACGGCGTTCCATGCTCCCGTCGATAGCAAGAATCCCGAACAGTACAGTCTGAACGATATCCGGGTTAAAAAATTGATCGGCGTCTATCATGATGAAAAGATCCATCTGGCACTTTCTCTCGCGGCGAAGGATGGCCCGGCATTGATGGCGGAGGCGTTTACGGGGCCCAGGGTCGAGGGTCAGTTGTTTCTCTTGACGCGCCGGTTCGTGAACGATCCGGCTCAGGTCGGGATCACAGTAGGACAGAAGAAAATACGGCTTTCCCGGATCTTCAAATGGTATGGCCAGGATTTTAAACTGGATTTTGGAACGCCGGAGCCGATCGGAAAATTTTCGTCGGCTGATACGGCGGTGCTTTCCTTTCTGATGTATTACCTCGAAGATGAAGAGAAGGGGGAGTATCTGCAGCAGGGAAAGTACAAGATCGAATACGTCCCGTTCAATTGGGCTCTCAACGATCAGGATGCATAACCGCGGTCTTTTTCTTTGAGGGGCTCTTGCCCGAACAGGCTAACCTCTTTTCATGAAACGGGTTAAAGCCGTTTTAAAAAACATTGACAGCTTGGGGGAATTCCCCTAAGATACCCGCTCTCTTACAGTCAAAGGAGTCATTTCATGGCAAATTACGCAATCGTTGAAACGGGTTCCAAGCAATACTGGGTGGAGCCGAAGCAAGTGATCGAAGTGGAATTATTGGACGCCGCCGAAGGACAGAAAGAAGTGGTTCTGGACCAGGTGTTGCTCGTCCAAAACGGTGGAAAACTCACCGTGGGAACGCCGGTGATCAGCGGCGCCAAGGTGATCTGTGAAAATCTCGGCGAATTCCGCGGTCCGAAGATCGTCCACTATCGGATGCGTCGCCGTAAGTCTTCACGTTGCAAGACCGGGCATCGGCAGGATCTGCTGCGCCTTCGCGTGAAAGAGATCAAAGTCAGCTAATTTTTAAAGGAAACCATGGCACATACAAAAAGTCAGGGCAGTACCACAAACGGAAGAGACTCTAATTCGAAACGCCTGGGCGTCAAAGCCTATGGCGGGCAAAAGGTCACCGCGGGGAGCATCATTGTTCGTCAGCGCGGGACCCGTTATCATCCCGGGAACTTTGTCGGGATCGGTACCGATTACACCCTTTTTGCCAAACGTGCAGGGATCGTAGAATTCCGGGCCAACAGATCTGTCCATATCATCCCAAGTTAATTCAGTACGAATCAAGTTCGAAGAGGCTAAAAAGCGATCCTGAGCTTTTTGGCCTCTTCTTTTTTTAAGGGGGCTTATGCTAGTCGACAAGATCCATTTGAAGGTTCAAGGCGGCCGTGGCGGTAAAGGATGTGAAAGCTACAACCATCGCAAGGACCACAAGAAGATCCCCAACGGCGCCGATGGGGGGGATGGGGGGAGTGTGATCTTTCGTGCTTCGCACAACGCTCCCGGTCTGGACCGGCTTCGATTGAAACAGCATCTCGACGCGCCTTCCGGCGAACATGGCGGCAGCGATAATATGCGTGGCCGAAAAGGTGATGATCTGATCGTGATGGTTCCGCTCGGGACCTCGATCTTTCGCCGGGAAAACCATCTCGGGATCCGGGACCTTTACATTGAGGGAGAAGAAGTCGTGGTCGCTCGCGGAGGACGCGGCGGATCCGGAAATATCGGTGATAAGACTGCCACCTCCGGCGAGGAAGGCGAGACGATCGAGATCGATGTGGAATTCCGTATCATGGCCGATGTGTTTCTTGTCGGGCTTCCCAGTTCCGGCAAATCTTCTTTATTGCATCGCCTGACCCGCGCGGCCGTCGAAGGGAAGGATTATCCTTTCGCGACCCGAAGCCCGGTTCTCGGGGTCCATGGCTATGAAGATTACAAACAGATCAATTTTTGTGAACTGCCGTCCATTTTTGAAGGGTCGACGGATGGCCGAGGGCTTGGGACGGATTTTCTCAGGCATCTCGCCCGCGCCAAGATGATCCTTTTTATGGTGGATGGGACCCTGAAATTTTCGAGCTCCGCTTTGGACGGGTTGAGAACCATTCAGAAGATCGTTTACGACGCGGATCCCGCGTTCCAGCAGATCCCCAGCGTGGTCGTGATCAATAAGGCCGATCTGGGCCTGGATCTCGGGGATATCGAGCAGAAGCTTCAACGTTCCGGGCAGCCTTGTTTTTTGATTTCGGTGAAGACCGGGGAAGGGGTAGAATCCCTTATGAAGTTCATTTACGAAAGGATCGAGAATACCGGCCATGTCTGAACGCCTTTGTCATGCCCAAAAGATCGTCATCAAGATCGGGACCAGCATCCTCAAGACCCGCGGCGAGAGTTTTTCCCATAGGGAGCACAGCCGCGTCTGTGAAGAGATCTACGGGCTGATCCGCCAAGGGCGCAGGCCCGTTCTTGTCAGCTCCGGGGCGATCGCGTTGGGGATGAAGAGTTGCGGGCTTAAAAAGCGTCCCAAAGAAATGGCCGACCTTCAGGCCTGCGCCGCGATCGGGCAGGGAAAGTTGATGCATGCCTATGAAAGCTTTTTCTCGAAAAAAAAGGTCCATACCGCCCAGCTACTGCTGACCCGGGACGGGCTTGAGGACCGGAAACGGTTCCTCTGCGCCCGGAACGCGCTCGAGAGCATTCTGAAGCGCAATGTCCTGCCGATCGTTAATGAGAACGATACCATTGCGGTCGAGGAGATCGCCTTTGGGGATAACGATATTCTTTCGGTTCATGTCGCCCATCTGGTGGGCGCAGACCTTTTGATCAACCTTTCCGACGCGGAAGGCTTTCTCCTTCGTGATGGAACCCGGGTTCGTGAGGTGGCGTCCGAGGATGAAATCGATCAGAAGCTTTTAATGCATCTGGTGGATAAGAAACGGGAAGAGACCGTGGGGGGCATGCGCGCCAAGCTCAAGGCCGCCCGGGTCGCGATGAGACTTGGAATTCCGTTCATGATCGTGAACGGCCATCATCCTCATATTCTTCGCGACATCATCGCCGGGAAAGACGTCGGAACGCTCTTTATCAGTTCGGGGACCAAGAAAGATATGCGCCGCAAATGGATCGCTTTTTCCGCGACCCGGAGCGGGAGCGTCGTCGTGGACGGCGGAGCCCAGCAGGCGTTGCTGGCAAAAAAAAGTCTACTGCCGGGAGGCGTGGTGAAAGCGAAAGGGAATTTTGACGCGGGACAGGTCGTCGAGCTGGAAGCGCTTGATGGAAAAGTGATCGGGCGCGGGGTCGTTCACTACAGCAGCCGTGACCTTGCTCGGATCGCCGGAAAAAAAACATGCGAGATCGCCGGAGTGCTTGGGCGTAAAGTGTCGGATGAGGTGATCCATCGCAATGACCTCGTGATCTGGGGGGAACGATGAACTGGAAGGCCGATCTTGACCGGGTGCTCGCGCATGCCCGGGGAGCCGCTTCGGAAGCGGGGCAGTGGTCCGCGTCTTTTAGGAAAAAACTTCTTTTGGCGGTGGCCTCCGAGATCGAAAGCCGATCCGATTGGCTTGTCCGTCAGAATCGCAGGGATCTCGCGAATGCGCAGACGGCCGGGCTCTCCTCCGCGATGATCGACCGGTTAACGCTTACCGAAAAGCGCGTTAAGGCTATGGCGGACGGAGTTCGGGCTGTTGCCCGGCTGAACGATCCGATCGGGAAAGGCCTGGCGCGGTGGTCCCGGCCGAACGGTCTTAAACTGCAGAAGATCTCCGTGCCGCTCGGGGTGATCCTGATGATCTATGAGTCACGTCCGAATGTGACCGTTGAATGCGCCGCGCTGTGCCTCAAGAGCTCCAATGTGGCGATCCTTCGCGGGGGACGCGAGGCGATGGCTTCCAACCGCGCCTTTGTCGCGATTTTTCAGAAGGTCCTTAAACGCTACGGGCTCACTCCTTTTCATGTGAATCTGGTCACCACGACCGATTATGATGCTGTGGATTATCTTCTGGAGCAGGAGGGGACGATCGATCTCGTGATCCCCCGAGGCGGTGAAAAACTGATCCGGCGTGTTGTGGAACGGTCGCGCATTCCCGTGGTGAAACATTATCAGGGGATCTGCCATGTCTATGTTGACCAGCGGGCGGATCTCAGAAAAGCCGTGGCGATCGTGGCGAACGCGAAGCTTCAGCGTCCCGGAGTTTGCAACGCCATGGAAACGCTTTTGGTGCATCAAAAGATCGCCCCGAAATTTTTCGCGCTTTTGGGACCTGTTTTAAAACAGGGGGGATGTGAGATCCGTGGCGATGCGGTGACTTGCCGGTGGATCCCTTGGGCCAAGCGCGCGAAGACAACGGATTACGGATATGAGTTCCTGGAAAAGATCCTCGCCGTGAAGGTCGTCAAAGATATCGATCAGGCAGTGGCCCACATTGAAACTCATGGTTCTCATCATACCGATGCGATCGTGACCGAGGATAAAAAAGCGGCGGCTATTTTTAAGGCCAGAGTGGATTCTTCATCGGTGATGGTCAATGCCTCCACGCGCTTTTCGGATGGTTTCGAATATGGCTTTGGCGCCGAGATCGGCATTTCGACCGACAAAGTGCATGCCCGCGGGCCGATGGGGCTTGAGGGGCTCACGTCCTACAAATACATCGTGGAAGGGAATGGCCAAATACGAACCTAAATGCGGTCTGCCCGCATGAAGATCGGTATTTTTGGAGGGACCTTCGATCCGGTCCACCTCGGACATCTCCGTCTTGCCGGGATCGCTCGGGATCAAGCCCTTCTGGACCGCGTTATCTTTGTTCCTGCTTTTCGATCGCCTCATAAGATCGCCCTATCTGCTTTGACCTCCGCCGCTGATCGTTATGAAATGGTCCGGTTGGCGGTCCGCGATGAACCCCGTTTCGAGGTATCCGATTGCGAGATCCAGCGGCAGGGGATCTCTTACACTTTTGATACGATCGCTTATTTTGAGAAGCAATATCCGGGAGCGGAGTTCACGCTGATCCTGGGACGGGATGCCTTCCAAGGGGTGGATACTTGGCATCGGGCCGGAGAACTGAAAAGGAAGGTGCGGTTCCTTGTCGCGAAACGAAAAGATGAAGGAACGGTTTGTTTGGAGGGCGCTTCCGTGACCTGGCTCGAGATGCCGCTTTGTCCCATTTCAGCCTCCGGGATCCGGGCAGCCCTTAAGTCGGGCGGGAACGTGGACGATGACTTGAACTCAGCAGTGCTTCGCTACATTCAGATACACGGTCTCTACCGGAAACAGGGCTGATGGATACTTTCTTGCATTTGATGATCTTGGGGGTGCTGTTCGTTTGTTCGTTCTTCTTTTCCGCTTCGGAAACCGCGCTTTTTTCTCTCTCCAAGATCGATAAGCGGAAGCTGAAAGAACAGTATCCCCATCTTTCCAAGCCGATCTTCGAACATCTTCAGACGCCCCGGAAAACGTTGGGGACCGTTCTTATCGGCAATCTGGTCGTCAATTCGCTTTGGACCGCCATGATCACGTTGATCGCGTTGCGGATCTTTGGCGAGGCCCATCTCGGGCTGGCGATGGCAGGGTTTACTCTCTTTCTGATCCTTTTTTGCGAAATGATCCCGAAGATCCTCTCGGTGCGGGCGCGGGTCAAAATGTCTCTGATGGTCGCGCTGCCGCTCAAGTTCTTTGCCGGACTCTTTGCCCCGTTCAGAATTTTGTTGCGCGCGGTGACCGACCGCATTCTTTCCTTCCTGATCCATGAGAAGATCGAGCAGTCGGACATGATCTCGGAGAAAGAACTAAAAGTGTTGGTGAAGATCGGGGAAGAGGAAGGGGTCCTGGGCGGTCAGGAGCGCTACATGATCCAGAAATTATTGGATCTGGGGGAGCGGCCCGTCAAAGACATCATGACGCCGCGGACCGATCTGATCGGGCTAGATATTGAAGAGCCTTCCGGAAAACACGAAGAACTTATCCGTAAATATCAGTACACACGGCTGCCCGTTTTTCAAGGGTCGCTCGATCAAATCCTGGGGGTCGTGGAGTCGCAACGCTATCTTCTTCAGGAGCCTCGGCTGGATGTGAAGCAGGTGATGCGGGAGCCGCTTTTTGTTCCCGAGAGCAAAAGGATCGATGATCTGCTGGAGACATTCAAATCCCGGGGAGAGCGTTTCGCGGTTTGCGTCGATGAGTTTGGCGGGACGGCGGGGGTGGTGACCCAGGAAGATATTCTGGAAGAGATCTTTGGCGAGTTCTATGACGAGTACGCCAAAGTCGAAAATCCGATCCGGCGGATGGGCGAGTCGCTCTACCTGGTCGAGGGAAAGGTCGCGCTCGCGGAATTCAACGATTTCTTTTCGGTTCGACTGGAAGCGGATGAGGCCTCCACCCTAGGCGGGTATCTTCTTGAAAAAATGGGGGTGGTCCCGGTCAAGGGAGCGGTGCTTTCGACGGAAGAATTTGATTTTACCGTGCAGGATATGGTCCGGCAGAGGATCCATCAGGTGATGGTGCGGAGGAAAACATGATCGGTCTGCTGACCCTCTTCTTGCTGTCACTTGTCGGCTCTGCTTTCTTCTCGAGCATGGAAATGGCTTTTGTTTCTGCGAACAAGCTGCGTCTTCGAGAACTGGCCGACGCGGGGGACAAGCACGCCCGGTTCATCCTGCAATTGCAACAGCATCCGAACTATTTCCTGACGGCTATCCTGATCGGGAACAACATCGTGAACGTTACCGCAATCTCGGTTGCGACCTATTTATTCAAAGCGCTTTGGGGGCTCGATAACGAGTGGGTCGTTATGGCCGTCATGGCGCCGCTCTTGATTGTGGTGGGTGAAATGGTGCCAAAAGACTACAGCCGTTTGAACGCGATCCCGACGTTGTTGGGACAGACCTTCTGGATTCGCTTGCTGACCGGCGTCCTTTACGGGCCGATCATTCTTTTTTTCAAGATCATGGGCTTTTTCGGGGTCTCTTTTCAGGACGGTTCCGGAAGGGATATCTTTGTGAACGAGGATGAATTCCGCTCGTTGATCGAGGAGAGTTCTCAGCGGGGGATTGTGGGGTCTCAGGAGGAAAAGTTGATCCATACCATCCTCGATTTTGAACGGATCCAGGTCGCGTCGGTGATGCTCCCGGTCGAGCAAGTCCCGATGCTGGATATCCATAGTAAGATCGAGGACGTCAAAGAGGTCGCTCGCAAGACCGACGCGCAGATGATGCTCGTTTATGAAGAGATCCCTTCGATCGTGATGGGGATGGTGTATGTGTTCGATATCCTTTGGGTGGAGGAGACCGCGCGAGGATTACATGATTTCCTTCGGGCTCCCATCTTTATCCCGGAGGATACCTCCCTTGAAAAGGCTTTCTTGCTCCTTCAGAAGAAGCGTCAGTCTTACGCCGTAGTCACCGACCGGATGGGGGAGCTCAAGGGAATCGTTCCCATCGAGCGTCTCCTGATGTTCGAAAAGCATTGATATCTTTCGGGCCGATCGCGTCCGATAATCCCGCTCACTGCAAGCGATCTTATTAAAGCGGGCGAGTCCTTTTTATTTCCTGCGTAATTCCTTCCACAAAAAATCGATGCCTTTCCTCGGGGCGTTCATTTCTATAAAGCTTTATAAAGCGAGGCCGTTAATTAAATACCACATATTTTTAATTCAAGGAGACGAACTTTTTGAGAGTCATCGCGATTGCGAACCAAAAAGGCGGGTGCGGGAAGACTACGACCAGCATCAACTTCTCGGCGTGTCTCAATTTCCTTCAAAAGAAAGTTCTTATCATCGACCTTGATCCCCAAGGTCATTCGACCTGTGGCCTCGGTATCAAGACGCCGAAGGGGACGCCGACGCTTTACGACCTTTTGAGCCCCCTGCAGCGCATTCCTCCGCCATTCTCCCATGTGACCAAAGATCTTCAGCCGGGCCTTGATCTGATCCCTTGCAATGCCAGCTTAAATGCCCTGGAGGAAGAGTTCGGGTTCATGCCCAATTATCACCTCAAGCTGAGAGACCTCTTGTCGCGGGTCGCGGAGGCTCCGGAACCGTATGATTTTGTGATCCTGGATTGTCCTCCGAACCTCGGTTTCCTGACCTGGAACGCACTGAGCGCCGCGGATGAAGTGATCATTCCGGTGGAACCCTCCTTTTTTTCACTGCACGGGCTCGCGAAGATATCGGAGACGCTTCAGACCGTCAACCGGAGCAGGGAGACGCCGCTCGGGGTCCATGCGCTGCTGACCCTCTTTAACTCGCAGATGAGCTTTTCACATGAGATCTACGAAGAAGTCCGGGTGCATTTTCAAAGCCGGCTTTTCACCACGATCATCCACGAACATGTGGCCCTGAAGGAAGCGGCGGCGGCCGGGCAGAGCATCGTCCAGCATGCGCCTCAGTCCCCGGCGTTCCAGGATTACTTGAACCTTGCGGTCGAATATCTGGAGCGGGATTGGAACCGGAGACTTCCCGAGAAAGAACTGGGGTGGGGACAGGTCTATCAGAACCGGTTTGGTCCCAAGCAGATCTCGGATGGGATCCTTTTTCAGTTCTCGAGTAAAACGGCTTCCACCGTGGAGATCGCGGGAGATTTTAACCATTGGATCCCCGAGCCGCTCGTGCGGCGAGATCAGCAAGGGCTCTGGCAAAAGGTCATTCCGGTCGATCTGAAGACCTTCCGCTATAAGTTTATCGTCGACGGTGAGTGGCAGGTCGATCCGAACCAGCCGGCCCAGAAGGCCAATGCCTATGGCGGGGTTGACTCGTATATGGAGTTTGCGTGATGGATAGAGAATCCAAGAAGTTGGCCCGGGGATTGAAGGATGTCTCGCCGCTTTTTGGAGAAGTGACGCCGGAGGAGCCCGCGCCGCCGCGGATCCCTGAGGTCCAGGTCCTGGCCGTTTCCGGTCCGGATCACGACGGAGATTCCTTGTTCCTGAATGCCTTTTTCGCGTCCCAGATGGTCTCCGAGGGAAAGGACTGTTCTTTGGTGAGCGTCATGTCCCGCAGCGCTGAAGGTGAAGCGGCAGTTTGCGGCATGCCTGAGGCCTTTGGGGCCTCGATACAAAGGTATTGTCTTTATTGGGATGAATTGCGCGATCTGGTCAGCGCTCCGTGTTCTTTTAAGGCCGAGGGGGTTTTGAAGAGCCGGGATATCTTTTTGGATTTTGAGTATCGCCATCTTCTGCATTGCGAGCAGGTCCTGACGCTGTTGGATAAATGGGTCCTTTTGCTGAAGCCGACCGCGGAATCGTTGACGGAGGGCTATAAGATGCTGAAGACTGGGGCGGCGCTTCATTCGGGACTGGAATGTTTTGTCGCCTTGGAAGGTCGCGCGGAAGAATCCAAGGGGACCACGATCTTCGAAAAATTCTCGGACCTGACCGCTCGAAGGCTGAATGTCCGCCTCGGGTGGTTGGGGTGGATGGACCTGGAGGACCCTTCCAAGCATTTTTCTTCAGCGCTTTATCTGGACCCACTGCGTTACCAACCCTGGAACGCAAGGCCATGCCTTGAAAGGTCCCGTCTCGCGGGATGGATCGAGGCCTCGAAACTGCGTTCTTCCGGCCCCGTTCTTCCCGAGGTGCTACGATGATCGCGACCCAGGAACGCGGCGTTCGTCAGGAGATCTTCCGGTCGATCCGTTCATCGATCCAGGAACTGCACGCGGACAAGGTGATCCTCGAGGACCTGGATGGGATGCCGTTCCTCTTTAAAAGCGATGACGCCAAGGTGTGGGTCCGTATCTTTTATCGGTCGATGCGGGATTATGCTCCGGATGAATTGCGCGAGGAGGTCGCGAAGTTGTGGCGGCTGATGCCGAACGATGCGGTGCTCTACCTTTTTTATCCGGAGTTGGACCTGGGTCAGATCCTTCGTTTGAATGAATTCGGGGATCGGCTGAGTTTTTTTGAATATGCGGGGCAGGGGATCGAGACGGAAAAGATCGGCGTCCGGATCTGCAAATGGATGCCCGCGTCGCTGGTGGACGAACCTTCCGTGCAGGTCGAACGCCAGCCCTTCCGGGGCGTTCGGGGCGGCGGGCTTCTGAGATTTTCCCGGTTGGACGCTGAAGAAGTGGCGGCGCTGGCCGAATTATCGCTTTTGCTTCATCGCGTTTAGAAGGCTTCGAAAGATCTTCCCGCGTTGACTCAAGATAGAAGGTAACTTTGGGTTTTAATCGTTGCCTCAAGATC
>CAZDVO010000046.1:0-11865 GCA_964508905.1 uncultured bacterium | reverse complement strand
TAACGGGCCTCTTACGCTGTTCATCCTGCAAATGCGCCTTTTGCCATACCTATAATCGAGGCCGAAATAAAAACTTTCAGTATCGCTACTATGTTTGCCTCTATTCCATCAAGCACGAGTGGAAAGGATGCCCGACAAAATCCGCCATCGCATCGGTAATCGAGACGAAATGCACCGAATTCCTGATCCAACTAACGCACGACAAAAGGATCATGGATGAATCGTGGCCGACGTTGCCCCTTGAGAAACAATCCGTAATTTTTAAAGAGCATGTCAAAGTGATCGAGTATGACGGGCTCAAGGGAAAACTCTGGATCGAACTACATCATTCGTTCAAAAAGCACGAATTTGACCTGCCCACGGAGTCACTGAAAAAGAGATTACTCGATCTTCCCCGTATGGCCTACGGCCGTGAACCCCTGATACGCAAGCAACTCCTTCTCGCTCATCAAATTAAGCGCATGCTCGCGGACGGTAAAGCGAAAGATCTTCACCAAGTGGCTGGGTGGCTCAACCTCAGTAAGCCGCGCCTTGAGCAAGTCACCAATTTGCTGTACCTCTCCCCCAAAGTCCAAGAAGACATCATGTTCGGCGATCCCGTCAGCTTATGCGAGCTTACGGAGCGCTCCCTGCGGCCTGTGGCAGCAGAGCTGGATTGGGCCCAACAGGCCGCCGTTTGGAAAACCATCCTGCCCACGCCGTACCTCAAGCCCACCTAAAACCAGAGATAAGCCGCAGAAAATCAGGCCGCATCGACATAATTGTGGTTTCAGCTCAAATTCCGTGATCGTTGAATCTTGCTGGTGTGCCAAAAGAACTCGAAACCAGTCCGCTGAAACCAACGGCGGTTTTGGAGATAAAGCGGAGAATCGGCGGTAGGATCGGACGCGAAAGGCATCCGGAAAAAGCAAATCCCGCGACGTACGTCGCGGGATTTTATCTCCGTGGTTTAGAGATAGACATGAAAAGTGACCCCCAATGGATTCTATCCATCAGCAATATTCTCTTCCTGTATAGTGAAATTAGACCCACTTCCCAAAGCTACAACGAGCTTCTTCGAGCTAATTCCAGAGATATTGTCACTATCCCCATAAAACAAAAATTCCCAACCGTTTCTACCTCGTTCATCAACGGTTGGGAATTTAAAATTGTCGTAAGTCATTGTATCTAAACGACTTAGACATAAAAAGTGAGCCCGGATGGATTCGAACCATCGACACCCGCCTTAAAAGGGCGATGCTCTACCAGCTGAGCTACGGGCCCTTGATTCTTATTTTATTACTTCAAGGGTTTCAAGGACCAGTCCAATCAACCTTTAATCCTCAAAAGAGGATTGGACGGGCCCACGAATTAGCCAATAGCTGATAGCCCTAGCTTATAGCTAGGGGCTATAGGCTATGGCCTATAAGCTAAATCGCGTGGATCTCTTTTTCTTTGTGCGCCAAAGCCTCATCGACCTGGGCGATGGCATGGTCCGTGATCTTCTGGATCTCTTTTTGAGACCCGTGGGACAGATCTTCGGGGACCGTCTTGGCCTTCTCGAGTTTCTTGATCTGCTCGATGGCCTCATGACGCGCGTTGCGGACCGCGACACGGCCTTCTTCCGCGACTTTGCGGATCACTTTGGTCAGTTCCGCGCGGCGTTCTTCGGTCAGCGCCGGGATCTGGATCCGGACGACTTTCCCGTCATTGGCGGGCGTCAATCCGAGGTCGGACTTCAGGATCGCTTTTTCGATCTCGGCCACGGCCGTCGCGTCCCACGGCTGGATCTGGATGGTCTTGGCATCCGGCGTCGAGATCGTTCCGAGATTCTTGATCGGGGTCGGCGTGTTGTAATAGTTGACAGAGATCCCCTCGACTAGGGCGATCGAAGCGCGCCCGGTGCGGATATTCTGGAATTCCTTCTTAGTGGATTCCAGGCTCTTCGTCATTCTTTTCTTGGCCTCTTCCGCCAGCTGTTTCAAGTCCGTGATATTGTTCATAAATTCTCCTTTACCCCGTTAGAGTCTTGCACCAACCTGTCTGAACTTTATTCCTTCAACCTTCCAACAGCCTTACGCCTGTCCATCTCCGCCTGAGTCTGAGACTCTAACGGGGTGAACCCATCAAGATCTGAACGCTAGGAAACCGTGGTCCCGATCTTTTCACCGAGCACCACGCGCCGGATATTGCCGGGGCGGGTCAGGTTGAATACCACGATCGGCAGATGATTCTCCATACAAAGCGAAGTGGCGGTCGTGTCCATCACGCGTAGCTGCTTTTTGATCACATCCAGATAATTCAAATGCGTGTATTTCTTGGCGCTTTTGTGCTTGACCGGGTCCTTATCATAGACACCGTCCACCTTGGTCGCCTTCAGGATCACCTCGGCGTTCATCTCAACCGCCCGGAGCGCGGCCGCCGTATCCGTTGTGAAGAAAGGGTTTCCCGTCCCGGCGGCAAAGATCACGACACGACCTTTTTGAAGATGGCGCATGGCCCGCCGGCGGATATAAGGCTCGCAAAGCGCCTTGATCTCCAACGCCGACTGAACGCGGGTCTGAACGCCGACCTTCTCTAGCGCATCCGACATCACAAGCCCGTTCATCACCGTCGCGAGCATGCCGATGTAATCGGCCGTCGCGCGATCAATGCCACTTTTTTCGCCTTCCACACCGCGAAAGAAATTGCCTCCGCCGATGATGCAGACAACATCAACGCCCAGCGCGCGGATATCCTTGATCTGGCGGGCGATCGAAGAGACGATGGCGGGATCGATCCCGAATCCCCGGCTACCCTCGAGGGCTTCGCCGGAAAGCTTCAGTACGATGCGTTTATAAATGGGCTTTTTCATTTTGCTCAAGCGTAGAGCGTAGAGCGTAGAGCGTAGAGCCTCTCTGAGCTCCACGCTATCCGCTAGACGCTAGTTAGTTGCCGCCAACCTCAAAACGGACGAACCGGCGAATAATGATATTCTCACCGATCTTCGCGATGAATTCCGTCAAAAGGTCCTGAACGGTACGGCTATCATCCTTGATGAACTTCTGGTTCAACAGGCAGATATCCTCATACCGCTTCGTCAGTTTGCCTTCAATGATCTTCTCGCGAACCGCTTCCGGCTTATCCTTCACCTGCTCGAAGAAAACAGCCTTTTCGCGTTCGAGGTCCGCGGCCGGGATATCAGCCGGGCTTACATACAAAGGATGCGCCGCGGCGATCTGCATCGCGAGATCGCGGATGAATCCCTGGAACGTCTCGTTCTTGGCCACGAAATCGGTTTCGCAATTGACTTCGAGAAGCACGCCCAGCTTTCCGCCGGAGTGGATATACGTCGTGATCTGGCCTTCCCGCGCTTCACGGGAAGACTTTTTCTTAGCGATATCAAGGCCCTTCTTGCGGATCACATCCTGCGCCGCCTTGATGTCTCCGCCCGCTTCCACGAGGGCGTTCTTGCAATCCATCATCCCTGCTCCGGTCATTTCCCGGAGTTTCGTCAGGTCTGCACTGCTGAACTTCGCTGCTTTGGTCGTCATATTTCTCATCCCTTTAATTTTAAGATGATAGGAATTACTCCGTTGGGAGCACTTGTGCCCATGCACAAGTGCCTCGCCGTGGCGGCCATAGGCACCGCCTACGCAAGGTTAAACTTCGCCGTCCTTTTTCTTCACCGTCTTTTTGGCTTTGGGCTTGACCTCTTCGGTCACCACGACTTCAGCCAGGATCTTGGGGTCCAATTTTTCCGCGAGGACCTCTTCATCGATCACAACATCCGCCTCGTCGTCCGGCGTGTCGCCCTTTTCCGCAGCCGCGAGTTCCGCCTGAGCGGCATCGGCCTTGTCCTGGGCGATCTTCTTGAATTCCTTGCGCCCGTCGGCCACGGCCTCGGAAACGGCCGAGCAGAAAAGCTTGATCGCCTTGATGGCGTCATCGTTCCCTGGGAGCGGGAAATCGATCACATCGGGGTTACCGTTCGTATCGAGCACGGCGACCACCGGGATCCCGAGCTTCCGGGCTTCCGCGATCGAGATCTTCTCGAGTTCGGCATCGATCACGAACACGGCACTCGGGAGCCTGCGCATTTCACGGATCCCGGAGAGGTTCTTGATCAATTTTTCGCGTTCTTTCTTGAGGGAACCGATCTCTTTTTTCGTGATGAACTGAAAACTTCCGTCCTGCTCCATCTTATCGATCGCGTCGAGTTTTTTGATGGATTTTCGGATCGTCTCGAAGTTCGTCAACATGCCGCCCAGCCAGCGCTGGTTGACATAGGGCATCTCGCACGCCGCGGCGGCTTCCTTGAGAGGGATCTGGGCCTGTTTCTTGGTCCCGACGAAAAGAACGTCCTTCCCTTCGACCGCGAGCTGCTTGATGAACGCGAGCGCCTTCTCGAGGCAGCCGAGCGTCAATTCAAGATTGATGATATAAATGCCATTGCGTTCCCCGAAGATGTATTTCTTCATCTTAGGGTTCCAACGCTGGGTTTGATGCCCGAAATGGACACCGGCTTCGAGTAATTGCTTGATGGTGATCTGAGACAAGGACTTCCTCCTAGGGTGTTCTTCGTAGCGTGACGGCATCATCAATTGGAGCACCGGGAAATTCCGGAGGGATCAGTATTGTCACCCTCCCTTTCCCTTACGCCCGGAGGGTCCGTCACTTCCAACCTGAAGGCAACAAAAAACGGCCCGAAAGCCGCTTTAAGTGCTGATAGCCTTTAAAGTTGGAGCGTCATTATATCCAAAATGACCTGAGGGACAAGTCTTTTTTAGGATTGAGGAAGGTGGATGGAGGATGGCGACAAGATCTTCAAACTCCCTCCGCCATCCGCCTCCCACCCTCCGGACATTATTTCGGGGGCTGGGTGAGGTTCTCGGGCGACAGGATACGCGCCAGTTCCTTTTCGTTCAGAAACCCTTTCGAGAGCACCACTTCGCGCAGGGGGCGCTTCGTCCGGGTCGCCTCTTTCACGCATTCGGCGGCCTTGGAGTATCCGATATAAGGGTTCAGCGCGGCCGCAATGCCAAAGCTGTGTTCCGCGTAAAAACGGCATCGTTCCCGGTCCGCTTCAATTCCCTCCACACAGCGGGTCCTCAGGATCCCGAGCGTATTCGTGAGGATCTCGAACGATTGGAGAAGATTGAGAATGATCACGGGGCGCATCACGTTCAGTTCGCACTCCCCTCCGGCGGCGGCGAACGCGATCGCCGCATCGTTCCCGATCACCTGATACCCGACCTGGGCGACGACTTCCGGGATCACGGGATTCACCTTCCCCGGCATGATCGAAGAGCCGGGTTGAAGCGAGGGCAAGCGGATCTCACCAAACCCCGTGTTCGGACCGGAGCTCAAAAGCCTCAGATCATTGGCGATCTGAATAAGCGACAGCGAATAATCGCGGAGGGTTCCCGAGATCGCCGCGAAATCCGCGTCATTCTGCATCACCGCGAAAAGATCGCGGGCGCTTTTGACCGGAAATCCCGTCAGGCGTTTTAGCTGTTGCACCACCGTCTTCCGGTAACGAAGCGAGGTGTTCAACCCCGTCCCCACCGCGGAACCTCCGATCCCCAGTTCAAGCAGACCGTTCTTCATCGCTTCCAGCCGGTCTCGCCCTTTGCGAAGCTGCGCGGCCCACCCGCCGAACGCCTGGCCCAGCGTCACCGGGGCCGCGTCCTGCAAATGCGTGCGGCCAGCCTTGACGATACGCGAGAACTCCCGGGCTTTTTTCAGGAGCGCTTTTTCAAGAGCCACCGACGCAGCCGTGAATTTTTCCGCGAGTTTGAGCGCCGCGAGCCGGAGCGCGGTCGGGATCACGTCATTCGTCGACTGTCCCATGTTCACATGATCATGTGAATGAAGATAGCTGTGATCCCCCCGCTTGCGCCCAAGGATCTCAAGCGCCCGGTTCGTGATCACTTCGTTCGCGTTCATATGGGCGGACACTCCGGCTCCGGATTGCAGCGCGTCGGTCACAAAATGGTCCTGATGCTTTCCCGCCATCACTTCATCGCAGGCCTTGATAATGGCCGAGGCCCGCCGCCGATCGAGACGTCCGAGGGAACTATTCGCGAGCGCGCAGGCCTTTTTGATCGCGGCCAGCGCCCAGGTGAAATCGGAGTGAAAACGGAGACCGGAGACCGGGAAATTCTCGACCGCGCGAACGGTCTCAATTCCGTAATAAGCCGAAGCCGGAACGGGCCGGGCGCCGAGAGAATCCTTTTCAATACGCATCTTTTGTTTTTTCACGCCGTTAGAGATCGAAGCGCCATTTCCTTTATTTTTTGAATTTCGAAAGAACATCGGATTTTTCATAATGGCTTCACCCTCCGTTTTATAAAAACACACCCAACTCCCCGATCCCTAACGGGGTTCATATCGAAACTTCGAGCGAGGCACTTTGACCGCCATAATTCTGATCGATCGCGTTCGTCACCGCTTCCGGCGTACAAAGCACGGTCCGGATCCCCGAAACGCCCGCGAGTTCCGCGATCTCGACATCGGGCAGGACGGCGCGGGGATCCCCGACCCCGACCACAAGCCCCTCGGCCCGTATCTCGATCGGAATAAATCCGTATTTGACCGCAATGCTCCGCGGCACCCGCTCCACCGCCTTCGGATCGATAAAGACGTGCGTCAAGTCCACGAATGGCATCGAGTGGCGCTCCGCGAGCGCCTTGAAGAGAAGATATTTCGGGACATACTGCTTGCGGACCAGCACTTCACCCACAAATTCGTGCGTCCGCTTCTGCTCGCCAAGCGCCTCTTCCAGCTGCTTCCAGTCGATCAGTTTTTTCTGGATGAGGATCTCGCCAATATGCCACTGGTTCATCAAAAGACCCTCACGCGCAGCTTCATGACGGCCGAGCGAGACGAAGGTTCGAATAGATCTGCCGCGTCGCGAGCGACTGGTTCAGCGTGTAGAAATGAAGCCCCGGAGCGCCCCCGGCCAAAAGTTCCTCACATTGCCGCGTCGCGTAATCGATCCCGAACCGGCTGATCGCCCCCTGGTCTTCTCCATAATGAGCGATCGCCTTTTGGATCTCTTCGGGGATCTCGGCACCGCACATTTTTGAAAATTTTTCGATCTGCGGCCCATGCGTCACCGGCATGATCCCCGGAACAATGGGGATCCGGATCCCCGCCTTTCGGGCACGTTCCACGAAATTAAAATAATGCCGGTTATTGAAGAAAAGCTGCGTGACGACCGTGTCAGCGCCCTGATCCACCTTGAACTTCAAGTGTTCCAGATCCGCCTGGCTATCCCTGCATTCCGGGTGCCCTTCGGGATAGCCCGCGACGCTGAGATCAAAAGCCTTGCTGAATTTCGGGTGCTGACGGATGAACCGCACCAGTTCCGACGCGTAATGGAACCCGTCCTTCGGCGCCCGGAACTCGGTTTGTCCCTGGGGAGGATCCCCGCGAAGCGCGACGATATTCTCGATCTGTTTTTCCTGGAGGGTCCCCAGGATGCGCTCGATCTCCGGACGACTGTGCGCCACGCAGGTCAGATGGGCCGCGACCTCCAGGCCGATCTTGTGCTTGATCTCCTCCACGATCCGCAGGGTATTCGCCTGGGTGTTCCCCATCGCACCATAGGTCACGGATACAAAGGAAGGCGCGAGCGCCTTCAGGTCCGCCACGGTCTGAAAAAGCTTCGACTCCCCTTCCGCCGTCTTGGGCGGAAAGAACTCGAATGAGATCGTCTGTTTCTGTTTTTTATAAAATTCCGAGATCTTCATAAGGGTTGGGATTCTACCTCAGAATGCCTGATATCTTTAAGAAATTCTTGAAGATCGTCTCCGAACTGCGCTCCAGAGTCTCCCGCATCGCCTCGAAATCCCGGCAGAACCCGGCGGCTTCGTGGGTCCTATTTTTGATGAACCAAAGTTTCGGGGCCATAAAAGCGAAAGAAGATCGGCTACGTCGGAAGACTGAGGACCTCTTGAACTTTCGCAAGAAGGTCTTCGGAGAGAAAAGGTTTATAGAGGCAATCCGCGGCGCCGCGCGCCTGATAGGCCGCGGTCTTGACGCGCTTGGCGTCCGCCGTGAACATCACGACCGGGATAGGCTTCGTCGCCGGGTCTTGCTTCAGACGGTCCAACACTTCGTCCCCATCCATTTCCGGCATCACATGGTCGAGAAGGATCAGGTCCGGAGCTTCCTTGGCGGCCCGGGAAAGGCCTTGCTCGCCGGAGAAGGCCGTTACCACCTCATAGCCGTTCGCCTTGAGCCGGGTCGAAACCATGAGCAGGATCTGCGGCTCATCATCGATCACCAGGATCTTCTTCATGATCTCACCCCTTCCGCGCGCGCCGTCATGAGTAGATCCTGTCGAGGATCTCTTCGAGCGTCTTCGCCTCTTCGGGGAAACAGACCACACTGCCGCGGACTTCGATCTTCGGCGTCTGCTGTTCCCGGATCAAGAGGTCCTCCAGGATTTGCGTAAGCCGCCCCATCACAAGATAGGCGCTCTCTTTCTGCGTCTCCGGCAACAACACCAGGATCGCCTTCGCGTCCTTAACCGCGACATCGGCAACACGGCGCAGCCCGTGGTTGATGACCTTCTCCATCCGCTCCACAATCCGCTCGACCCGTTGCGGCCCCAACCGTTCTTCCAGCCCCTCAAAATCCAGGATATCAAAAATAATGATCGACATAGGGCTCGCGGCCTCGAGGCCCTGGCCCATCGCCTGGCCGATCAATTCCTTAAAAAGATCGCGGTGAGTGTACTGGGGGATCACAAAAGTCACCGTCGTCCCCTGCCCCCGGTCGCTCTCGATCTTGATACGCCCGTGATGGAGTTCGACCAGTTTCTTGCAGATCGGCAGCCCCAGACCGGTCCCGCGATCGCCCGGTCCCACTTCACGGCCAAATTGAATGAATTTCTGAAAAGCCTTCGAAAGGTCCTCGGTCGAGATCCCTCGCCCCGTATCCGACACCTTACACTCCACAAATCCCTCACGCGCCCGGATCGAAACCTTGATATGACCCTGCTCCGTGAATTTCAACGCGTTGGCGATCAGGTTCGTGAACACCTGAATGATCTTCTCCCGGTCAATATAGATCTCGATATGCTCGGGAACAAAATCGGTGCGGATCTCAAGCCCTTTCTGCTCCAGGATCACCCGAAGGTTCTCGATCACTTCGCGCGCGACGGCCGCAATATCACAAAGTTTCCGCTGAAGGCGCACCTTCCCGGCCTCAAGCCGGGACACATCCAAAAGTTCCTCGATGATCCGCCCGAGCCGGTCCGAGTTCTGCAAGACCATGTCGAGCATCATCATCTGCGATTCCGGGACGGGCCCCAAGAGGCCGTCCCGCAATTGCGAGATCCCCTCCCGGACCACGGTCAGAGGCGTCCGGAGCTCATGGGAGACCGTACTGATAAATTCATCTTTCAACTGCTCGTAATGTTTATGGCGCGTGACATCGTGAAAGATCCCGGAAAGAGCAAAAGGACGGCCTTGGCGCACATGGCGGCTAACGGTCCCTTCCATGGCGATCTCACGCCCGCTTTTGGCGATCAGCGTCGCCTGGATCTTCCGCGGCTTGCCGTCCCGGAACACCGCTAAAAAAATGGATTCGGCCTCCGGCTTGTCATCCGGACGGATCAGGTTGAACACCGAAAGATGGGGGAGGTCCTGATCGGAGTACTCGAGATTTTGACGCCACGCCCGATTGACCTCGAGGATCGTCCCCTCGATCTTGAAGACCTGGATCATATCGTGCGTCAGATCACAAAGCTGCTGGCATTTCTGCGCTTCGGGAGATTGGCCGCAGGACCCGATGGACGGACGGATCGCGGGCGCGGTTTTCTTGGAGCGGGAGCGTTTTACGGGACGTTTTTTCATCGCTATCTTATCGTCCTTTCCAAAAAACTTCTTCAGCTGGAATTTTATGCCGCCATCGCTCGGAAGCGGACGGAAGGGCTACAAAAAACCCAGCTGTAATTTCGCAGCCTCGGACATGCGGGACTGGTCCCAGGGAGGGTCCCAGACGATCTCGACCGCGACCTTCTTGACCCCTGCCACGGTGGCGACCCGGCGTTCCACATCTTTTTTGATCAGGTCCCCCATCGGACACATGGGACTCGTGAACGTCATCAGGACCGTGACCTCTTTTCCCCCGTCCGGAAGTTCGTGACGCTTGATATCATAGATCAGCCCGAGCTCCACGATATTGACCGGGATCTCATAATCGTAACAAAGACGCAACTGGTCCCAGATCTGATCTTCTAAAGTCTTTTCAGCCATACCGTTTTTAATCTTTCAGCCTCAATAGAACATTGGCGCAACGAAGAACTTTCACGTGGAGCTTTGCGCATTGTGCGTTGCGCTTATGATTCACTCCGTTGAAACCTGTTTTCCCGTAGCCTCCAGGCCTTCCAACATCGTGTGCCAGGCCAGCGAGGCGCATTTGACGCGAGACGGGAATTCACACACGCCGGCAAGCGTGGCGAGTTTACCGACCTTGGCGGCATCGAACGGCGCTCCGATCTCGCGCGAGATCATTTTCCGGACCTCCTCAAAAAGCGCTTGGGCCTCGGCCCGGGTCTTGCCTTTGAGCGCGGCCGTCATCATCGAAGCCGAAGACTTGGAGATGGCGCAGCCCGCGCCGTCAAAACTGATATCCCGGATCACATCCCCGTCCATCTTGAGGTAAACCTTGAAATGATCGCCACAGAGAGGGTTATAGCCCTCGGCCCGACGGTCCGCATCAGGCATCGCGTGAAAATTCCGCGGGTTCTTGTTATGGTCCATGATCATCTGCTGGTAAAGTTCGCTCAGATCCCCGTTCATCGGAACACCTCCGTCACTTCCCGGAGCGCCGCGGCCAGCCGGTCGATCTCTTCGCGCGTATTGTAGAAAGCCAGCGAGGCCCGCGTCGTCGCGGGAACCCCAAAACGCTGCATCACCGGCATCGCGCAGTGATGTCCGGCACGGATCGCGATCCCCTGACGGTCCAGGATGGTCCCGATATCGTGAGCGTGCGCGTCCCCCAGGACAAAGGAAAGGATCGCGGACTTATGCGACGCGGTGCCGATCAGCCTCAGCCCGGGGATCTCCAAAAGTTTTTGGGTCCCGTAATTCAGAAGTTCCTGCTCATACGCTTCGATGCGGGCAAGCCCCAGCGCGGTGATGTAGTCGATCGCGACCCCCAGCCCGATCACGCCTTCAATATGCGGCGTCCCGGCTTCGAATTTATAGGGCAGGTCATTGTAAGTCGTTTTTTCAAAGGTCACGGTGCGGATCATATCCCCGCCCCCCTGATAAGGCGGCATTTTCTCGAGCCATTCCCTTTTTCCATAAAGAACGCCGACCCCGGTCGGGCCAAAAAGTTTATGCCCTGAAAGCGCGTAAAAATCACAGCCGAGATCCTGAACATTGACCGGCGTATGCCCCACGGCCTGGGCCCCATCAAGCAGCACGGGAACCCCTTTTTCATGCGCGAGCCGGACGATCTCTTTGACAGGGTTGACGGTCCCGAGGGCATTCGAGACATGGACGACGGAAACAAATTTCACCTGCTCCGTCAGAAGCTTCTTGAATTCTTCGAGGATCAATTCGCCCCGGTCGTTGATCGGCGCCACCTTAAGCCGGATCCCGATCTCATTCGCCAGTATTTGCCATGGAACGATATTCGAGTGGTGTTCCATATGCGTGACGAGGACCTCATCCCCCGCCTTAAGAAAAGCGCGGCCGTAGCAGTGGGCAACAAGGTTGATCGCTTCCGTCGCTCCACGAACGAAAATGATCTCCTTCTCCGAGGCGGCGCCAAGAAACGCCTGGACCTTGCGCCGCGCGCTCGTAAAACGTTTGGTCGCCTGCTCGCTCAGACAAAAAACGCCCCGGTGAATATTCGCGTTCTCTTTGGCGTAGTACCGGTCCA
>CAZDVO010000045.1:0-12557 GCA_964508905.1 uncultured bacterium | reverse complement strand
GACGGGGCCGTGAAGGTCGAGATGCATTTTCTGGCGGACATCTTTGTGCCGTGCGAGGAATGCCGCGGGAAGCGTTTCAAGCCCGAGGTGCTCGAGATCCGGTTTCAGGGGAAAACCATCGATGACGTGCTCAATATGACCGTCGATGAGGCCCGCGATTTTCTCCCCATGAGCAAGGGGCTTTCTGAAAAAATCTGGACGCTTCAAAAGATCGGGCTTGGGTATCTCAAACTCGGGCAGTCGACCCTGACGCTTTCCGGCGGGGAGGCCCAGCGCCTCAAATTGGCGTATGAACTCTCCGTGGGGAGTCCCGGCCCAACGCTTTATCTTCTGGATGAACCGACCACCGGCCTTCACGAGGACGACATCCGGCATTTGGTCCGCGCATTCGAAGAATTGCTCGCGCGGGGGCATTCGCTTCTTGTTATCGAACATCATCTGGGGTTGATCCGTCTGGCGGACCATGTGATCGATCTGGGCCCCGAGGGGGGCGATCGCGGGGGAGAGGTCCTGTATCAAGGGAATATCCAGGGGCTTATGGCCTGCGAAAGGTCCTATACCGGCCGGTATTTGAAAGAATACCTCACCGCAACGCACAACGCTCAACGGGCAACGAATTAGCCATGCGTTGCGCTTTGCGCGGCTCATGTTTGCGCTTTAGGAGCGCATAAGGTATCCTTTAGTTATGAACCCCGTTAGAGACACGGAGAGCATTTTAAAAAAGTTCCCGATAAAAGATCACAAATCTAATATGAAAAAGCCCAATGTGTATTTCTTCGAAAAAAGTGGAAATGTTATTCCGAGGAGCTCTAACGGGGTGAAGAAAAGAGTACTGTTTTTCATCTTTTTGAGCGTGTTGGCGGGACTTCAGATCGGGACCGTCCGAAAAAAGGACAACCCCATTTTGAACACCCAGACGTCGCCCATCCTCTATGAGCAGAAGAAAGAGGAAGAAAAAGACGGGGTCAAAGGGCCTTTGATGTACCACGTCAAGCACAACCCCCTCGAGACTTTTTTTATAGAGCCTCCCATGACATCGGCGCAGAAGGAACGCGGCCAGTCGCTTGCCGCAAAGCCGGTCACCGCGCCGGGGGATACTGCGGATTGGTGGGAAGAAGAGCCTATGGCCGAGGGAACGCCTCCCGCGCCTGCGGAGCCCTCCACAACGGAGCCCGTTTTTCAAGATCCTGCGGGAGAGCCCTTCCAAAATGAGGAGGGCCCCAAGGCCGAAGCTGAAGCCCCCTCCGATGCGAAGGCCGAAGATTATTGGTGGTGATAAAGTTCTGGAGCATCGTCTTAGGGCGGCTTGCCCAACTCGCTTCTTTCTCCAGTTTCTCAAGGGAATGTGTTTTGGGCCGAAAATCTAATGCTGTTTGTGGCGGCCCGGAGGACCTCGGGGAATCACTAACAGGTGTACTTTGATCTCAAAACGGGTATAATTCTTGCAGTTCTTCCGGGATAACCCGATAACCACTTTTAAAGAAGGCGGTTTTTATGAATAAATGGCGTCGTTGGAAACTCTTTCTGATGGATCACTGGGTGAAGGCCGCAATTATCGCCGCCGCGTTGATCCTGGTCCTTGCCTCGATCTGGGGGATGGCCTCGCTCGAGAGCTACTACCGCAATATTACCCTGGCCCAGCTGCCGCTTCAGATCCTCATGGTGATCATCAATTCGGTGATCTTCGTTTATATGTATATGATGGTCTTCCGCGGCGGTTTCTCCAAGATGGACAAGAAGAACATCAAATCTAACCAGGTGAACGTCAAGTTCGCGGATGTGATCGGGATCGACGAAGCCAAGGATGAATGCTGGGAAGTCGTGCAGCTTATCAAGGATCACGCGCGCTTGAAGCGGATCGGCGGAAAGATCCTTCGCGGGATCCTGATGATGGGCCCCCCCGGATGCGGGAAGACGTATCTGGCCAAGGCGATCGCGACCGAGGCCGGGCTTCCGTTCCTGTCCATGGCGGCCAGCGAATTTAACGAGATCTTTGTAGGCGTGGGGGCGAGCCGCGTGCGGCAGCTCTTCAAGAAGGCCCAGCGCCTGGCTTACGGGTTCGGCGGGTGTATCGTTTTTATCGATGAGTTGGATGCCATGGGGCAACGGCGCACGTTCAACCAGTTCGGGAGCGGCGAAGGGAACACGACTCAGAATCAGTTGCTGGTAGCCATGGACGGGTTAAGCGAAAAGGCCGAGAATATCGTGGTGATCGGCGCGACGAACGCTTCCGAGGATATCCTGGACCCCGCGCTTCTTCGTCCCGGCCGTTTTGACCGAAAGGTGTATATCAAGAAACCGAGCCTTGAGGGGCGCGAAGCCCTTTTTCGCTTCTACTTGAGCAAGGTCAAATATGAGGCTTCCATCGATAGCAAGCGCCTGGCGCGTAAGGCGGTCGATAAATCGCCGGCGGATATCGAGAATATCGTCAAGGAATCGGCGCTGATCGCGACCCGGAACAAAAGGGACGTGGTCGGGCTGAAGGATGTTTCCGAGGCGATCGAGCGGATCGAGCTTGGCATGAAGCAGAAGCTCACCATTAACGCGCGTGAGCGGGAGATGACCGCTTATCATGAAACGGGCCATCTCATTACGACCTACCTGCTCCATCCCCGGAACGATGTTTTCAAGGCTTCGATCATTCCGCGCAAGTCCTCGTTGGGCGTGGTGCATCCGACCTCGATCGAGGAGTGGCACAGTCAGGATCGCGAGAGTCTGATGGCGCAGATCAAGGTATGCGTGGCGAGCTATGTGGCGGAGAAGCTCAAGTTCGGGACGACGACGACGGGGGTCGGCGGCGGTCCGGGCAGTGATTTCTATCAGGCGTCCTCCATCGTTAACGCGATGGTCTGGAAATTCGGCATGGGGCCTTCGGGCTTGGTGGGAGACTATACGGTCAATCCGGGATATCTTTCCGAAGAGATCAAGACCCGCCTCAATCAGGATGTGGACAAGATCCTGAAAGACGCGATGGCCGAAGTCGAGGCGCTCCTAAAAAAGGAAAAAGATCTCTTCGAGCGGTTCGCTCACGAGTTGATGACCAAGCAGGAGCTCGATTACGATGAGATCGAAGCTATTTTCGCAGAGTTCGGCAAGGTGAACCCGCGCAGGGCGCATCTGACCGAGGCTCCCGAGCCTCCGAAGGTTTGAAGCTTTGCATCTTGAAAGAAGTTTTTTAGACTTTCTCGTGCTCAACGCGCAACGTTCAACGCTTAACGGGAGAAACAAGCGCGTGTCCGTTGCGCGTTGCGCGTTGAGCCCCGCCCAGCGATTATTCCTGCCGCCGTTCCTTCTTGCTGTATGCTTGCTCGCTTTTTCCGGCTGCTCGCCGGTGACCTATCCGGAAGCCAAGGTCAAGGAAGCGCTTCAGGAGATCGCCCTCAAGGAATATAAAGTCCCCAAGATCGAAGTTGAATTCCAAGGGACCACGCTGGGCGTTTTTCTGCCTCTGCACAGCCTCTTTGAGACCGACCTGAAAGAGGCCTTGATGAGCGGGAAGGTGACCGACATGGAAAGCCTGTTCCAGCCGAGCGAAGAGGCTATCAATATGGTCGAGGACATTCTCTTTTCGATGTCCCGGGTCATGCTCAGTACCGACAAGAAGCTGGATTTTTATTATCTGCAGGCGACCGATCTTGATAAGACCGGGATGGACCTTAGTTTTATCGGACAGATCGACGATCTGAAACGGGTCCGGTTCTGGGATATCCCGCGGAGTGAATATCGGAAACGGATCATTCACGATCTGAAACTGAATCGAGCGGTGCTCTGGCATCGTCCGGTCCGTCATTTTTTCTCTGATCTCAATAGCGGGACGGTGAAGGCGATCCAGGCCGCCTATTTCCCTCATACGGAAGCCTCGAAATGGGCCAAGGAATTCTTTTTTACTGATGCCCGGGGAGCGGTCCTGTCCCATGGGCGCGGGGAGTGGACCCTCCTGGATGTGCGGAGCATCCCGATCCAGGATAACGAGATCGTCGTTTACGCGAAGGCGCGGGTGGAACCGAAGGTGGCGGGAGACCTCGGCGTTAAGCCGCAGGTGATGGAATATCTTTTTCAGATCTCGACCCTGGGCGAGCGCGAAAAGATCCGAAGGATCATCCCCCTGGCCTATCTGGATGACAAGGCCGCGATGCCGGATTTCACTTTTACACGCGCCATGGTCTATGAAAGTCTGCCGCATTGGGAAACGGAATTTCAAACGCCCGACATCACCATGGGAGATTTTTTGTCCCGCCAGTTGACGCGCCGTTTTCAGGGGATCGTGGCCGAAGACGAGCGGGTTTACAACACTTTTTCCGATGTCAAACTGGCGGTCCGGTTCGAACGGGAGCCGGAACCCCATTTTGTTTTTAACGCGCTCTTCTCTCTCAAAAAGACCGGGGAGCCGGATCATGACCCCTCCCGGGGACTTCACGAGGATGTCCTCTACCTTTGGGAACGTCTTGCCCGTGAGTTCGTGGAAGTCCTGCGGAGTTACAGCTTTACCGGTTACCGGTCGCTGGATTTTCAGCTTTCGCAGGGAGAACGGCTATTGACCTGGATGGCGCCCCGCGAGGACCTCGAGCGTTTTCGCCGCGGGAAAAAAGATCTTCGTTCGATCCTTCGTTTTTCCTGATCCCTTCGTGCCCTCGGGGCTCATTTCGGGGCACCTTTTGCTTTACCCCTTGAAGTGCGGTGGTATAATACGGCTCGTTTTATGGCAAGAGGGTTCCCCCTCTCTAATGACCCCGGATACGCTATTTTAAAAACCAGGAGACTGTTATGGCGGAATTTAAAGGCAGCAAGACAGCAGAAAATCTTATGAAATCATTCGCGGGTGAGTCCCAGGCCCGGATGCGTTATAACTATTATGCTTCGGTGGCCATGAAGGAAGGCTATCGGCAGATCGCCGCTATTTTTCAGGAGACGGCGGATAACGAAAAAGAACATGCCAAGGTCTTTTACAAGCATCTTCTGAGCCATGGGCTGAACGGGACGGTGCAGGAGATCCACGCGGGGTATCCAATCGCGCTCGGGGATACGCTTCACAATCTCAAGTCCGCGGCTGGAGGGGAACACGAAGAGTGGACGGATCTTTATCCTTCCTTCGCGGAAGTGGCGGAAAAAGAAGGTTTTCCGGAAGTTGCGAAATCCTTCAAGCTCGTCGCTATGGTCGAAAAACGCCATGAGGATCGCTACAACAAGCTCTATAACGCTGTCGAACACCACAAGATCTTCGTCAAGGACGGGAAGGTCTTCTGGAAATGCAATAATTGCGGCTATATCGTCGAGGCCTCCAAGGCTCCCGAACGCTGCCCCGTCTGCGATCACGCCCAGGAATTTTTCGAAGTGTGGGTGGAGAATTATTAAATAACAGACTGTAGACCCTAGCTTATAGCCGATAGCTTAAAGCGATGAGCGATAGGCCAAGGGCTATAGGCTCAATAAAGGAGAAATGAAATGATCTCGTACAAGCAGCTCGGTTTTGTTAACACTCGTGACATGTTCCAGAAGGCCTTCAAGGGCGGTTACGCCATTCCGGCCTACAATTTCAACAACATGGAACAGATCCAGGCGATCGTGGTGGCCTGCGTCGAAACGCAGTCCCCAGTGATCCTCCAGGTTTCAAGCGGCGCCCGGAAATATGCGGATCAGACGCTCTTGCAGTATATGGGGCAAGGCGCGGTGGAGATGATGAAGTCCTACGCGAAGGCGAAGGGGCTGAAACCGGTTCCGATGGCGCTTCATTTGGATCACGGCGATACGTTCGAGCTCGCGAAATCCTGTATCGAATCGGGATTCTCCTCGGTCATGATCGACGGCTCCCATCATCCGTTTGAAAAGAACATCGAGTTGACCCGTCAGGTCGTGGAATTTGCTCATAAGAACGACGTGACCGTGGAAGGGGAGCTCGGCGTGCTCGCGGGGATCGAGGATGACGTGAGCGCGGAGCATTCGACCTACACCGACCCGAACGATGTCGTGAAGTTCGTCAAGGAAACGAATGTGGATTCGCTCGCGATCTCGATCGGGACTTCGCATGGCGCTAACAAATTCAAGCCGGCCCAGTGCACCCGGAACGCGGATGGGATCCTGATCCCGCCCCCGCTCCGCTTTGATATCCTTGCCGAGATCGAGCAGAAGATCCCGGGCTTTCCGATCGTGCTCCACGGTGCGTCGTCGGTTCCGGTCGAAGCGGTCAAGATCATCAACGAGAACGGCGGAGCCCTCAAGGATTCCGTCGGTATTCCGGAAGAGCAGCTCCGCACGGCCGCGAAATCCGCCGTGTGCAAGGTCAATATCGATTCGGACGGGCGCCTCTGGATGACGGCTGCGATCCGCAAGACCTTCAAGGAAAAACCCGCGGAATTCGATCCGCGCAAATATCTCGGCCCCGCGCGTGACGCGCTAGTCGCGATGTACAAGCACAAGAACGAGCACGTGTTGGGTTCTGCCGGGAAAGCTTAACGGATAGGGTATAGGGTATAGCGTTTAGAACACGCGATCTTTTGATACCCTATACCCTAACCTCTCAGTCAAGGACAACGGAGGTATTCGTGAAAAAGATCTGTGGTTTTCTCGCCCTTTGTTGCCTCGTTTCCCAGTCCCTCTCCTATGGGGCTGTTTCCATGGCGGACTTGCGTTTGCCGAAAGCATTCTACCCGACGACGTCCCCCTATGCTCAGATCACCTCGGTGCAGGAGGACCCTCAGTATCCGGGATTCTTGACATTTTTTGTCACGTCTCCTCATGGCAGTTACACCGTCCGGGGTTTGATGAATCTCCGCAAGGTCCTGCACGAGATCGACGTGATCGAGCAGCTGAATGCGAACGAGAATACCGGAAGCGGAATCGCGGATGGCGCTGTCGATTCGCTCAAGGATACGGGGACGGGATTGAAGAATATAGTGGTCCATCCCGTGGATTCCGTGGTCGGGATCGGAAAAGGGATCGGCAAGGGTGTCGGGAAGATCGGCGGTCTTTTCCGGGAGAAGGAAGAGGGGGAGAAGGGGGACGGATTTTTAAGTTCGACGAAACGGAAGATCGCCAAGGAATTGGGAGTGGATGTTTATACCCGGAATCCGGACCTTCAGGCGAAAATGGATTCGATGGCCAAGGCGAACATGGGCGGCCGCGGCGTGGTCGCGGTGGCGACCTTTTTCGTCCCGGTCGGGTTGATCGCTTCGGCGGTGATGACCGTGAGCAATATCAATAGCGCGGCCGACCAGCTGGTGAACGACAGTGACCGGAGCGACCTTTTTAAGCTGAACGAGGCGGCGTTGATCCGGCTTGGATTTCCCCGTTCCCAGGTTCTCCAGCTTTTGAATCATCCGTATTACACGCCGCGTGAGATCACCTATCTTCGTTTTTATCTGGAAAGACTGAAGCGGGTGCAGGGCTATGAAGTCTTGCTCGATGCGGCGATCGCGGCCGTTTCGGAGGTCCCTGCGGATAAGATCCTTCACGAGATCCAGATCGCCGCGGATTCGGTCGGAGACATGCCTCGTTCGATGAAATTGATCCTGATCCCGGAAGGTATCGTGCTGGCGGACGCGGATCATGTCGCGTTGGCGACCGCCTATGATCTTCTCGATGAATCGGCCCTGGGTGGGCGTGTTTTGGAGAAAGCGCTTAGTTTTCGGCAAACTCTCGGTAAACGGTCCTCGGAGATCTGGAACGGAGGCGCTGTTTCTTCCCGTTTCGCCGGAGAAGCGATCCGGAAGGCGACCAATGTCCAGAGGATGTGTCTTTTTAGTTCAGAAGGGAAAACTCCCGAAGTCTGAGGGAGGAAGATAAGGCTATCCGAATATGAAAAAATGTCTTTGTCTTGTTACCGGGGGCGCGGGGTTCATCGGTTCGAATCTGGTCGACGGCCTCGTCGCGAGAGGGTACCGTGTCCGCGTGCTGGATGATCTTTCCACGGGAAAGCTGGAGAATCTGGAAGTTTCATGGCCCCGGATCGAATTCCTCCGCGGGGATCTTCGATCCGAGAAAGATATCCGAAAGGCCGTCAGAGGTGTCTCGTATGTTTTTCATCTGGGAGCCATCGCTAATGTGCCGCAGTCCGTGGCGCAGCCGTTGCGTACCCATGAAGTCAATGTGACGGGCACCTTCCAGCTCCTTCAGGCAAGCCGTGATGCCGGAGTGAAGCGTCTCGTTTTTACCTCTTCGGCTTCGGTTTATGGAGAGACCGACGTGTTCCCCTCGAGCGAGAAGCAGCTTCCCGCGCCCGAATCTCCGTACGCGGCGTCCAAGATCATGGGGGAATATTATTGCAGGAACTTCTCGGCGCTTTACGGGCTCGAGACCGTGGCGTTGCGTTATTTCAATGTCTACGGGCCTCGGCAGAATCCGAAGTCCCGCTACGCGTGCGTGATCCCTATTTTCCTCAAATGTTTTCTCGATAAGGTCCCGCTTCAGGTCCATTGGGACGGCAAACAATCCCGTGATTTTGTGCATGTGGACGATGTGGTGGCGGCCAATCTCCTCGCGATGAAAAAGTCCGGTATCTCCGGAGAGGCTTTTAACATCGGCTCGCACAGTGAAGTGAGCGTCCTGGACTGTCTCCGGTGGATCCAGAAGGTGCTCGGCGTTAAGAAAGTCAAACTGCAACACACTCCCAAACGCGCGGGAGATGTCCGCCGGACCTTCGCGGACATCGGAAAAGCCCGGCGGCTCTTGGGATTCCGTCCGAAGGTTCGGTTCGAAGAGGGGCTTCGTTCGACCGTCCATTGGTTCCTGAAACACGCCGACCGGTTGTAGTTCGGCGTTCCCGCAAGATCTTTTAAGGACTCCCCGCAGTTGTGCTATATTACGAACTATCTTTAAGGAGATGACCGTCATGAAACATTTGATCATTTATACCCATCCCAATCCGGCGAGTTTTAATCACGCGATCAAGGAAACGTTAGTGGGCGTTCTGAAGGACAAGGGGCACGAGGTCCGCGTGCGGGACCTCTACGCGCTTTGCTTTGATCCCGTGCTCAAGGCGGAGGATTTCAAGGCACTGGCGGAAGGGAAGAACCTTCCCGATGTGGCTGCGGAGCAGGATCAGGTGCGCTGGGCGGACCAGATCACATTCCTTTATCCGCTGTGGTGGGACCGCATGCCCGCGCTTACGGAGGGCTATGTGGATCGGGTGCTGAGCAAAGGGTTCGCTTATGATTACACCCCGAAGGGGCCGGTCGGCCTTCTTCCGGGGAAACGGGTGGCTCTTTTTACGACGTGCGGGGCGCCGCTCGCGGTGGTGGAATCCTCGGGGGTGAAGGCCATGGGGCAATTGTTGGATCGGGATATTTTCGGGTTTTGCGGGATGAACGTTATTTTGCATCAGTATTTTGGTTCCGTGCCCACGGTCTCGCAGGATGACCGGAAAAAAATGCTCGAGGAAGTGGCCCGGATCGCGGCCGCGTGGGAGGCCGTATGAGCCCCGCCTCTTTTGTCGGTTCTTTCAAGATCGCCGGAAAAAAAGTCTTTATTCGTCTCAAGAACCAGATCTGCGGTTCTTCCGAGGAACTGCTTCGCAGTGAACTTTGCTACGAGGTGGTGAAACATGCCGTGGCTTCACTTGTTCGCCGGCAATCGGTGCTCTTGAAGGTGTTCGGCGGCAAGGAGGTCAATGACACGACCCTCCGTTTATTGCTTCAGACCTTTGAATTCCTCGAAAAAATGTCGATCGATCTCGTGGGGCGCGTCGTTCCGGGTTCTGAGGACCTTCTCCGGGATAAGAACGCCCTGAATGATTTTGTCGAATATCTTTATAACTACTGGCGCAGTTTCGACCGCTTCATTATTTGCGACTCCGAAAAAGAGCGTTTTGAAAAGCGGCCCTTCCGCACGTTCAATGACACGATCGAGGACCTGACGGATCTGGTCCGCCGTACGTACCGCGAGCTTCAAGAGAATATCACTGGATCGCACCCGCGGATCTACCGCCAGGTGGCGGCCGGTGCCGAGATGGGCGCGATCGCCTGTTCCTCGCAGGTGCCTTATCCCGGCGAGCCTTATGAAAAGCTGAATGTGATCCCGATGATCCGACAGGTGCTCTTTTACCCGCCGCTGGTGCTCAATCAGCTGAATAACACCCGCGAAGGGAAATTCGAACGCATCCAGGAAAATCCGCTGGGCCGTTTTGACCTCCGGCGTGATGAGTGGCTCTGCTATCCGGTCAAGGCGGGGGATCTCGTGATCCTGGTCTATTTCCGTGAGAAATTCTTTGAGATGGGGCTTTCGCTTTGTAATCTCTTTGAGATCGCGAGCGATGAGGACTTGAACCGCAAACCGGATGCCGTCTACGTCTACGGCGCTCCCGAAAAGGCGCTTGAGTGGCCCGGTGTTTTCCCGACGGTTTTCTATGATGATGAAAAGAACGGGATGCTGGTCGGTGCGGTCCCGGAGTCGGACGCGTTCGGGTATTTTGGGTATTTGAAGAAAATGATCTTGACCCTGCACAACATTCGCCGGATCAAGACGGGGCGGATGCCGTTCCACGGCGCGTATATGGAGGTCTTCCTGAAGGGAAAGAAACCGGCCACGCTGCTTCTGATGGGCGATACCGGGGCGGGGAAGTCTGAGACGCTGGAGGCGATGCGGAGCCTGGGCGTCGAAGATATCCAGGATGTGAACGTGATCGCGGACGATATGGGGTCGCTTGAGTTAAAACCGGATGGGACCGTGGCGGGTTATGGGACCGAGACGGGCGCCTTTCTACGGCTTGATGACCTGAAGCCCGGTTACGCGCTCGGACAGATCGATCGCGCCATCATCATGAGCCCCGCGAAGGTGAACGCGCGCATCGCGTTGCCGATCACGACCTACGCGAATATCACGCGCCCGCATCCCGTGGATTTTGTCCTCTATGCGAACAATTATGAGGATATCGACGAGGATCATCCCATCATCGAACGATTCAGCACTCCGGAAGAAGCGCTTAAGGTGTTTCGCGAGGGCTCGGTGATGAGCAAAGGGACGACCAAGACCACGGGCCTTGTGCATACTTATTTTGCCAATGTCTTTGGGCCGATCCAGTACAAGAGCGAGCACGATGCTCTCGCCAAGAAGTTCTTTGAGGCCTTTTTCGCGAAAGCGGTTTTTGTCGGGCAGATGCGCACGCGTCTGGGGGTGTCCGGCTGGGAGAACAAGGGGCCGGAAGAATCCGCGAAGGAACTTTTGAAGCTTATTCGAAGCGATGATCGTTATCAGGGCGCGCGGTAAGCAGCCCAGGACCGTTTTTTCTAGAACGCTCAGGGGAGTTCATGGCTAAAGAGATCTGCATCTGTCTTCACGGGCATTTTTATCAGCCGCCGCGTGAGAATCCGTGGATCGAAGAGATCGAGCAGCAGGACAGCGCCGCGCCGTTCCACGATTGGAACGAGCGGATCCATTACGAGTGTTATCATCCCAATTCCCGCGCCCGCGCCCTCGATGCCAAAGGCAAGATCGTCGAGATCGTCAATAATTTCGAGCGCACGAGCTTCAACTTCGGGCCGACCCTTCTTTCCTGGCTCCAGGCGAAGCATCCCGATACCTACGAGAGCCTCCTCCAGGCCGACCGCGCGAGTTGCGAGGCTCACCGCGGGCATGGCAACGCGATCGCCCAGGTCTACAATCACATCATCATGCCGCTTGCGAATCTGCGCGATAAAAAGACCCAGGTGACCTGGGGCATTGAGGATTTTCGATCCCGTTTCGGGCGTTTTCCGGAAAGCATCTGGCTTTCGGAGACGGCTTGTAACGAAGAAACGCTCGAAGTCCTGGTCGCCGCGAAGATCAAGTACATCATCCTCTCCCCGCATCAGGCCCGGGCGGTGCGTCCGCTCGAGGGCGGCGCGTGGCAGGACGTCACGGGAGGGCGGATCGATCCCAAAGAGCCCTACCGCTATTTTCTGAAGAATAATCCTTCGCTTTATATCGACATTTTCTTTTATGACGGTCCGATCTCCAAGGCGGTCGGCTTCGACAATCTTCTCTTTGATGCCAAACATTTCATGAAACGGCTCGAGAGCGCGGTCGTCGAGCATGAGCGTTCCCAGCTGATCCATCTCGCGACGGACGGGGAGACCTATGGCCACCATAAAGCCTACGGGGATCGCGTGCTTGCGTATTTGACCTACGTGGAGATCCCCCGTCACGGTTACCGGATCGTGAATTATGCGGAATTTCTCGAAGAGAACCCGCCGCGTCAAGAAGTCCGGCTCATTGAGGGCGAGAATAATGAAGGGACTTCCTGGAGCTGTGCCCACGGGGTCTCCCGATGGAAAGACCACTGTGGCTGCCGGGGGGATGGGCCTTCCAGCTGGACCCAGCACTGGCGCAAGCCCTTGCGCTGGGCGCTTGACTGGCTCCGGGATGAACTCGCGCAGGTGTACGAGAAGGAAGGCTCTAAATATTTAAGGGACGTCTGGGCGGCCCGGGACGACTATATTCATGTCGTGCTCAGCCGTACGCCGGAAACGATACGCGCGTTCTTCGAGCGGCAGGCTCTACGAGAGCTTTCCAAACCGGAAGTGACGCTGTCCCTCAAGCTGCTCGAGATGCAGCGTAATCTGATGCTCATGTACACGAGCTGCGGCTGG
>CAZDVO010000044.1:0-14103 GCA_964508905.1 uncultured bacterium | reverse complement strand
GATGGTGGAGAGGCCAAGGGTAGACAGGTTCGCTCAAGAGTGTCGAATGGCTGGGCGCATCAGGATTCGAACCTGAGACCCTCTCCGTGTAAAGGAGATGCTCGGCAGAGACGATGGCTTCATCGATCATCGCGCCTGCCGCACTTGCTCACTGGAGCAAGTGCCAACCAACAAGCTACAATTTCGTGGGCAATAGAGGATTCGAACCTCTGACCCTCTCCGTGTAAAGGAGATGCTCTAACCAACTGAGCTAATTGCCCACGAAATTGAAGGCATGGCTAGCGGACAGGCTACGCACCCGCAAACGAATTGATCCGATGGATCAACTTGTTAAGATTTGCGAAATTATCCCGTTTGAAATAGAACGCGAGCCGTGTCAGATGGAACGTATACGGGACATTCCGCTCCTCTTCGAACGGCTTGAGGGATTGTTCGAATTTTCCCTTCTTCAGCATATGCTTGAATTCCTGGTTCAGGATATCAACCTGTTCTTCCTTAAGAGGCTTTTCAATGCGGAAGACCAGAAGTTCGCGGATATAGCGCATGGAATGATACATCTTGTAAAAATCGGCGACATACGCGGCCGCATCCGCGGGATCATGCGTCACATGCATCAGATCGATATCTTCAGTATGGATCAGGCTCTGTTGCAACAGTTGCTGTTTTAGGAACTGGATAAATTCCTTCCAATACGCGGACCCTGGCGCATCGAGACAAACGATCGGACGCGGGTCCGTCTTCCCCGTCTGAACGAGCGTCAACGTTTCAAAGCCTTCATCATGCGTCCCGAACCCGCCGGGACAAAGCACCGTCGCATGAGATTCGCGGAGGAACATCAGCTTGCGGGTAAAAAAGTACTTAAAGGTCACAAGCTTCGGATCTTGAAGCATCACCGGATTCGCTTCCTGTTCAAACGGAAGCTGGATATTCAGCCCAAAGCTCTTCTTGTGGCCCGCCCCTTCATTACCGGCCTGCATGATGCCCGAGGCGGCTCCGGTGATCACCATCCAGTTCCGCTTCACGATCTCCTTCGCGAATTTTTCCACGAGCTGAAAATCCGGGGCTGAACGCGGCGTCCGGGCGGAGCCAAAAATGGCTACTTTCCGGATCGAGCGGAACGGCTCAAAGACCTTCAGGCTGTGCCGGAGTTCCCGAAGCGACGTATTGAGGATCTTCATGTCCCCGCGGTCCAGATTATCCGCATGGACCTTAAGCGCCGTCACGATCAGTTCTTCGGCAAGGTCGGCGTTCGTACCGGGGCCTGCCTGATGGATGAGCTCGTGGATCAACTGATCCAACTTGGGATTCCCGGTCTGATACGGCTCATGCGATCTGAAATGACTGTCCACTAGGACTGTTCTCCATTTAGTTTTCAGGGTTGACAGTACTTGTACCGCATCCCCTTATGATCCAAAATGTAATGCGGTACTAATCCCCGATCCGGATCTGAAGGATCAAATCCCCCGGATGATGACACGTAGGACACGACCGGCCCTGCCGCGCCAACCGCAGTTTTTGTCCCTCGCGCGTCCCGGCTGGGATCTTCACCGAGATCGTCTGGCCTTCCGGCGTCCGGAAAGTCACACTGCCGCCTTCCCGGGCCTTCTTTCTTGAGATCTTTAGATTCACCACGATGTCCGCGGATTCCTGAGAGGCCTGGTCCGGCATCTGGTCATAAGGATCGTCCTCATAGAACTGCTGACGCGGCGATCCGGAAGAATAGACTCGAAAAGGACTGCGTCCTCCGCCGCCGCCCGAGAATAGGTCCCCAAAAATATCGGAGAACGCGGAGTACTGCCCACCTCCCGCCGCGCGCGCGCGTCCGCCCCCTCCTGAAAATTGACGGAGCAGGTCCTCGAAATTGAACCCTTGGGCATTGGCATAATTCCCCTGGAATCCCCCGCCCCCGAACTTGCGCATCTGATCATATTGAGCACGGCGCTTGTCATCGCTTAGAACATAATACGCTTCCGAGATCTCTTTGAATTTCGCCTCAGCAGCTTGCTTGCCGCTTCCCGGATTTTTATCCGGATGATACTTCACGGCGAGTTTCCGGTAGACCTTTTTGATCTCATCGGCAGTCGCGGACTCCGCAACCCCTAACGCCTTGTAATAGTCTTTTTGTTGGGCCATGTTTTTTCCTCATTAAATAAAAAGCCCTCGAACCAAGCGGAGGGCTTATCCAAGCTTATGGAATGATAACGTGGAGGTGGAGGGAATTGCACCCTCGTCCAAAGGATCCGTCATTAAGGGGTCTCCATGCTCAGTTCGCAATCGATTTAATCCCCCAGGCCTCTGCGAACGAGATCCTGAAGGACGATCCGCCTAAGTCTTTTCCCCGAACGCGGCGACGGCGCCCGGAAAGCAGTCTGCTTTTTCGTCGTCAGAGCTTAGCAGACATCGGCCCTGGGACGTTCGCTGTCAGTTAAGCAGCGAAAGGAAGAGCGAAAGGTGTCGGAACCGAAACCGGTCCAACAGCTCTTTCGTTCCAGCTGGTTTTTTCAGCATTTGTGTTTTGCCACGTTTTTTTGAGAGGCACCTGACGAACCTCTGCATGCTCCCTTAAATGCTGTACCCCCTGTCGAACCTATTCACCCCCATGGATCGACGATTTTAAAGATCAATCGTACGGCGGAGTATAACACGTCCCGAGATAGGGCTCAATGAGGAGGATCGGGCCCTCAGGCCGGCGGAAACGAACGGCTAGTTGCGGGTGGCTTTCTTGATCGCGGCCTGGGTTTCGCGGGTGTGGATCCGCTGTTTGATCGAGGCACGCTTGTCGTACTGTTTCTTCCCTTCCCCGATCGCGATCTCGACTTTCACGAAGCCCTTTTTGAAATACATCCGAAGCGGCACGATCGCGACCCCCTTGCGAGTGGTCTGCCCCATCAACCGGCTGATCTCCTTGCGTTTCAGGAGCAATTTCCGTGTCCGGATCGGATCAATATCCTGATGCCCCTGGATCTTGGAATAAGGCGAGATGTGGCAATTGAGAAGAAAGGCCTCTTCCTTCATGACGCGGACGTAACTATCCTTGAGATTCACGCGCCGTTCCCGGATCGACTTCACCTCGTGACCGGCCAGGCTGATCCCGGCCTCAAATTTCTCATGGATAAAGTAGTTGTAATGGGCCTTACGATTGTCCGCGATCACTTCAAACGCGTTCCGGACAGGCTTGGCGGCAGGCGTTACGTCTTTCTTTTTTTTCATAAGAGGTGGGGCTTATCTCTGATAAAAGTGCGAGGCCGTAGAGAATTTCCATTAATTCTCACGGCATCGTACCAGATTATTGAAATCTGGTGCTGAGAGGGGGACTTGAACCCCCAAGGCCTTGCGGCCACAGGCTTCTGAGACCTGCGTGTCTGCCAGTTCCACCATCCCAGCACGAATGAAATGAATGTGAAATATAGCGGTCGCGAGAGGCAACCGTCAACAGCAAAAATAAGAGGAAAGGCTTATTGCAGCGGGACCTCTGTGGGAACAGCTTCCGACGCAGCGGCCGCAGAGACGGCCGGCTTTGCGGGAACAGACGCAGTCGTCTGAACCGGCGCGGGAACGACCGTCTTCGCCGGGGCGGCCACAGCAGCGGCCGGTGCCGCGGGCGGGAGCGGGATCAAATTCATACGACGGAATTCGAGGACCCCCTTCTTGGCCTCCCCCACACGGGCATTCGTAAAAACGAACACCACCTCATTGACCAGAAGCGGCTTTTTCGCGTGGAAATCGAATTCGAGTAGTTTCCAGTTCCGGTCAAAGGTTTTCGGGGCCAACCGGCGGACCACGTTCCCCTTTGATTTCAATTCGATAAAAAAACTGTCCGGAACGCCTTCTTCGGGATTACGGCGGACCTCAAATGAAATACCCGCGAACTTGGAAATATCAAAATCCCTGGTCTTGATATAAACGCCGCTGAAGGAGCCCGCCGGGAACACGTCATACTCCGTCTCCAGGAAAACCTCGCCGGAATCAGGATCCTTGAAGAATTCCCGGGAAGAAAAACCGACCTTGGGAGTGTAGAACGTCCCGTGGTCGAAAACATAATCGAAGAAACTTCCGGCTTTCTTCGACAGGTCAATCTGTTCCGCTTCCATGACCGCGGTCTTCTGAAGAAGCTCGTAAGACTCCTTCATGAGGCCCCAGGCTTCCGGGGTCACCCGGCTCACGGGCTGAACGACGCCATGGACAACACTGGTTTCTTCAAGGCCGCGGATACGGACCCCCTCGGACTGAAAAAACCGCGAAGGCTTGGAGACCTCCACAAATCCGCGAAGCACGCCCACCTTATTCTCTTCGCCTGCCTGCCCCGAAGCCTGCACGCGGAAAATAGCGCCATGGATATTCGCCACATAATCACGGGTCACGACCTTCAAGATCGCTTTCCCGGCATTCTGTTTCCTCTCGAACTGGCGGGTCGTCGCTCCAAGCAGAACCCCACGCGCCAGACGCAAGCGGTAGCTCTCCCGTTTTCCGGAAACACGGGATTCTTCGTTTACGAGCTCAGAGTCCGGCTTAAGACGCATGTGGATCTCGTTCTCGACCTGGAAATTGATCATCCCGTCCGCCCCGGTCTTCAGCTTCTGAGCTGTGGTGAACTCTTCACCCCGCTTGGGCAAACGCCAAGACCGGCTTTGGAGATCATAGATCTGCACGTCGCCCTCAAAGCCCACTACCTCAAAGGCTAGCGGCGAGTAAGGGCGCGGCGCGAGATGGGGCCAAAGGAGCCAAATACCGGCAATAACAATAACGGCAAGGAGAGGCTTCCAAATATTGAAGGACTTGGGCTTCTGGATGATCACATTCATGGGCACATCCTAGCGTGTCACGTCGGTGTTGTCTATCTTCTCGTTATGGAGGGAAAAGCACGACTGCCAATCTTTGTAGTACTTCCAGTTTGGTGGGCGGTACAGGATTCGAACCTGTGACCCCTACCGTGTGAAGGTAATGCTCTAAACCAACTGAGCTAACCGCCCACCAAACCAGAAACGATCAAACTCCGAGACGCCGATCAAAATAAAAGCTAGGCGCGACCGACGTACTCGCCGGTTTCGGTATTCACCTTGATCATGGTCCCTTCATCGATAAAGAGAGGGACGTTCACCTTAAGACCTGTCTCACAGACGGCCACTTTCACCGTATTCGAGACAGAATCTCCGCGGATCCCGGGAGGCGCCTCGGTCACTTTCAGCACCACGATCCCCGGCAATTCCGGAAAGACCGGCTTTTCTTCGTAGAAATCGATCTTGATCTCCATGCTTTCCTTGAGATAGTACTTCTTATCCCCCAGAGCCTCCTCGGAAAGCGTAAACGAATGATAACTTTCCATATCCATAAAATGATACCCCTGATCATCCTTGTACAGGAACTGACATTGTTTGGGATCCAGGCTGATCCTCTCAAGCGGTTCGTCCGGCGCAAAGCGGCTCTGAACGATACGTCCGTTCTTGAGGTTCTTCAGCGTGATCTGGAAAAAAGCCCGCAGGTTTCCGGGAGTCCGGTGCGTGGCGTCCGTCACGATATGCATCTCATTCTGATAAAGGACGATCGCGCCCTTTTTGGCATCTCTTGCTTGCATGCTGACATTTCCTCTCGTTAAGATCAAGTCACCAAGGGTGTATGAAAGAAGCGGTATTATACATGAAGCGCCGTTTTGAGCAATACGGAAACGCTCAGAGGATGCTGATCACCGAAAGAATGCGCTCCCGGGTCTGGCTTTCCATCCGGTAGGAAAAGAACTTTTTATTCTCACACACTGTACAAAGTCCCGAGTCATGGATCTGGGCCGCGGGAACCCCACGTTTCCGGAGAAGACTTGTCACCACCCCTACGAGGTCCAGATGCCCTTTCTCCCCCTGGCCGCGATAAAATCCGGGGAAATACCCCATAAATTCACGTCCGACTTCGTAGCAACATTTACGGATCGCCGGTCCGATCGCCACATGAAGGTCCGCCATCTTCGTCTTGCATTTCTTGTCGAAGATCTTAAGCATCTGGCTGACGATCCCGGCTTTGATCCCCTTCCAACCACCATGAGCGATCCCGGCCACTTTCTGGCCGGGGTCCCAAAAAATGATGGGCACGCAATCAGCCGTGCGAATGCCAAGAACAAGCCCCGGGGTTTTCGTGACCAATCCGTCGGCAGGCATTTCCAAAAATTCCGGGTCCGGTCTCTCGGCCACCACGATATCACTGCCATGGACCTGCTTCACCATCACGAGCTTTCCCGCCGAAAGCCCCAACCCTTCCAGGAACGCCTCCCGGTTCGCATCGTCAAAAAGCCGGGAGCAAAACCCAGCCGTGACGCCGAAGCCGAGGGCAGAGAATCGATAAACGCCCGAAGGATCTTCCTTGAGGATCATGATCGCGTGGCTCCTTCCGCTGCCGAGTCTATGGTGCTAAAGAATTTTTCCGCCGTAAGAAGTTTCTCCGCCTGTCGGATCTCAGGATCCGCATGGAAACGTTCCCGAAGCGCGCCGTTATTCAGATAGTTATTGATCGCGAGAAGGATCATCCCCTGATCAAGCGCTAAATACTTTCGCGCCACCTTACCGGTCGCCACGGTCACGGCATCATAGAACCCGTATTCACCGTAGATATCATAGAGTTCCACAAGCTTGCGCAGATTGGCGATCACCTCCGCCGGCGCGTACTCCAGGGCTAGCGCGCTTGCGTGCGGGGTCACCACGCCCGCTTTATATCCCTTGATCCCCATCGGCTTCGCTCCATATTCCGAATAACCGCCTCCCGGGACCGAACACGGGCTCATTCCCCAAACAGGCAGCTTCAGCTCTTCCAGCGCGTAGCGGATCTGACCGAGGACATGGACCTTATTGTTCCCGCCGAGGCCGTCCGGAGCTAATTCCTTTTCTTTGAGAATGATCGGCGGCATCAGCGCCTCAAAAGCGGACCCACCCCAACTCGGGACATAAGAGAGCCCCTGCCACTCGTAATGCCCGCCGACATACGAATACCCTTCCAGCTGGGTCTGAACACGGTCCTTCGGCGACTGCGACTGCCATCCGTAGGACGCGGGAAAGGTCCGGACCATCCCCTCGAACCAGTGGGCTTCCGGGACTTCGCCGCGCGCGACCGCGATGTAGCTTGTCGTACGAGGTTCCGTATAAAAGACCCCGTAGTGGTAATCGGAATAGACCTTCAGATTATCGTAATAGCCGTGATACATCTGCTTGGCGAGCGGGTCATAGAAAAAGCCGAGATCCCCCCGTTTCAAAAGCCGAGTCGCCTGAGCGCCGAGTTCCTCCGGAAAGGCATTCTTTGCGACATAAAGACCGAGCATGAGCCAACCGCTGTCCACAAAGGAAACGAAATAACTGGTCCGTTCCAACGTTGTCGTATCGTAGTAGTTATAGGGAAAACCACTTTCATGATATTTCAGTTTCTCCAGCGTCCCCATCGTCTTTTGAATGCGGCGAGCAGCATCGGCCCTGTCAATGAATCCCAGGTCATACGCGCTCACGACCGCCATGAAATAAACGCCCACATTGGTCACACTCGTGTAGTCCCCCACCCAAGTCGTCGCATCGAGCGGCTGGGTTTCCCCCAAAAGCACGGTGTCGAGCGGCAGGGCATTCTCCTTATCGAGGATCTTGTCAAAGAATTCCCAGGTGTCCTTGGCGATCTCCTTCAGAAAGGCGGTATCGTCCTTGGGGAAATCTTTCTTCACGCTGAGCTTCTTGGGAAAACCGTTCAACCGGCTCACCAACAGCGTTTCGAATTCCAGTGAACCGAGTTTGGCTTTCGTTTTATCGATCGTCCTCGGAGGAAAGTCCACGGCACTCGGCCCGGCATCCCCGGTCCGGACGAAACGAATGTTATCGAGATAGATCTTCCCCTGTTTCTTCGTCACGAACCCGTCGCTGAAAATGATCACGAACTCATCCAGCGGCTTGTAACTCGCCCGAGGGGTCTTCCACGCCTGAGGATCGGAAAAATCGATCAGTCCCGTCATCACATTAAGCGGAATGCTGACCGTTTCCCATTCAGCGGTCACGGGCACGATCGCCGAGCCATTCACTTTCTCCACGCATGCGGCATCCACGCATTTTTTCATCTCAAGGCGAAAACGATCGGTAAAACCGGCTTGCGCGTCCCCCTTGATCTCAAACTCGAGATGGTCGTAGGAACTCGCGTCAAACCCCATCAATTTGGTCCAGAAACCATTCTGAGCGGGAAGATCGGATTCAACGCTGTAGGCGAGTTTCAGGACACGGCTAGTCTTTCCGTCCTTTCCCGGCATCGAAATGACCTTGGGGTCCGTATAGGAATTATTGATATCGGCGAGGTTCATGTTCCAGTCCCCGCATTCGGCGCCAAGGTTATTCATGATCTTGGGCCCTTCCGTTTCAAAATCCGCGATCATCGTAACCAAAGGATGGGACGATTTTTCCTGGGCCGGAGAACCCGAGGCAGCCTGTCCGGAGGACTTCGGAGAACAACCCGGGAGGCAAAACATCATGGCGATCAGGACAAGGGCGGTGAGTTTTTTCATAGATAGGCTTTCAGCTGCTTCCAGGTCTTGGGTCCCACGATGCCGTCCGCTTTGATCCCTTTCGCGCTCTGGAAACTTTTGACCGCCGCCCGAGTCCGCTTGCCGTAAAAACCGGTCGGATTCCCTTGAAAGAAACCCGCTTTGCGAAGCGCTTTCTGGATCTTCAGCGTTTTCTTCCGAGACGGCAATTTGGAAGCGGAAACGATCGGTTTGAGGACCTTTCCGGTCGAAAAAGACTCGATCCGTCGAAGGTCTGACCAAAGATACGCGCGCCGCGCGCTACCCATCAGCCCCACATAGATCACCCGGCCATTCGCATCGACGCGTCCGGCAAAGCAGTGCCTGGCCGCGCGAGTCCACCCCGTCTTCCCGATCACATCATCCGTGTTCCAAAGCATCTTATTGCAATTGTTCAACGGAACCCGCCGCCCTCCGAGGCTATAGATAACGGTCCCCCGGGTCCTCAAGGTACTCGCGATAAAAGGATACCGGGACGCGGCCATAATGATCCGCGCGAGATCATAAGCCGTGGAATACTGTCCCGAAGCGGGTAACCCGGACGGATTCACAAAATGAGAATTCTTCGCTCCGATGCTTTTCACTTTTCGATTCATCCGTTGCGCGAATCCCGCACGCGAACCGGCGGTTAGGATAGCGAGCGATTCAGCGGCATCGTTGGCTGAACGGATCAGCGCCGCTTTCACGAGATCGCGGACGTAAAAACGTTCTCCGGCGTAGAGACCGATCTTGGAAGGCTGAATGTGTTGCATCCCAGGGGGTATCCGAACTTCCCTGTCGAGAGGAAGATGGTCCAGGGCCACCATGACCGTAAGCAACTTGGTCGTACTGGCCGGAGCGCGCCGCGCGTGAGGCGCCCGAGCGTAGAGGATCTGCTGGGTCGCGCCATCGAGCAGCACCGCCGAGGGGGCCGCAAGCGAAAGGGGGGCGGCCTCCGCGGCCGGAAGCGGACCCAAGGACAAACTTCCCACAAAAACAAGCAAACAAAGGCTCAAAAACTTTTTTATCATGTGAACGGTCCGGATAATGACATTGAAAACAAGGTACTCATATTACGGCATTCCATGGAAAATCTTGCTGTGACCGCAATGAAAAAAACGCCCTCTTTTCAACAACAAAGAAACGCGCCTGCCGCGATTCGAACGCGGGACCCCCTGCTTAGAAGACCGAGGTACATGCAAAGCACCATAGGGGGATACTTCAGGGCAACCAATTCAAACTAAAAGACTTACAAGAATAACCATTTTACAGAACATTGCCTACTTCAACCAAAGTGTCCAAAAACTGTCCAATTACCTTGGATAAGATTCTTGATGGCAGATCATCCTTTAATTAACTTTACAGCCGTTTCACTGGCGATATCTACAATCATATCCTGTAGTTTATTGATGAATGCCCCACCAACCTTGGACAAGACTTTTTTTATCCTAATAGCCGACACCTGCGCCTTGGGAGAATCAACAACAAGGTCTGTCACATTATCATTTATAACTTTTACATCATCAGACGTCAGCTCTATTACTTCCGCCGAAAAATCTTGAATTGCTTTGATTTTTTCTTCTGTCCAAAGGTATGGCTTACCGCATGAGTAACAGTAAGATGGCAATCGGTAATGGCTTCCCATACTCAACACCCCTGGGACTATATACTCCCCACGGATTTTGGACCCACATTTTTGACAAGCACATATAGTTTCTTCCCCACATCTACTACAAAATTTCTCCCCCTGAGATGGAGCCATTTCCAAAAGAGTAGTGATCACATGTCCATTTTTGCATACTTGAGCTGTTTCATGGTAACTCTCAGACATAGACACATCCTCTTTAAGCAAAATTTAACATTGAAAGACAACCGCGCCTGCCGCGATTCGAACGCGGGACCCCCTGCTTAGAAGGCAGGTGCTCTATCCACCTGAGCTACAGGCGCATGGAATTTTGGAGAGATTATATGGAGGAAAAGGAAAGAAAAACAGGGAAATTCTGGCTAATTATAACTGGCTGGTTCTAAAACCACTTCTGGACTAGCTTGAGGCTGAGTTCTAACTGGGCTTTCACCTGTCCCAGAACAAAGGATATTTACTGCCCTCTGCTTGTGGTCCTTGGAAAGGTGGGAATAAATCAAGGTGGTCTTCAAATCAGCATGACCAAGAAGTTCTCTAACAGTATTAAGGTCTACCCCTGCCATGACCAACTGGGATGCAAAAGTATGTCTAAGATCATGAAAACGAAATCCCTTGATGCCAGCCTTTTTCAAAGCAGATTTGAAAGCCCTTCGAACATCCCTAATATGACTTCCATTGGACTTGGTAAAAACATAAGGACTTTGGGGATGTTTTCTGATGCTTATCAAAGCTCCCCTGACATTATCATTTATGGGAATCTCCCTCTTCTTTCCACTTTTAGTCTCTAATAAGTGAATAAGGTTTTGGCTAAGATCTACATCTTTCCATTTCAGACCAAACAACTCCCCCCGCCTCATACCTGTATTCACTGCCATGATCACCAAAGGGCGAATAATCCCTCTGGAGGACTGAACAAGCTTTGCAATTTCTTCTTTTTCAAGATAACGAAGCCTCTGATTCCCTTCCCTGAGGAATGGGACATCTTTAACTGGATTGGTGCTATCAAACTTGTCCCATTTGATTGCTTTGTTAAACATGGCTTTCAAAACAGCCAATTCCCTGTTTACTGTAGCAGGGCTGACTTCACCCATTCTTGCCCCTTTGTACTTTTCAATTTCTACAGGTGTAATCTCATTCAAGTATCTCTGCCCCCAATAAGCTTTCAAAGTCTTAAGACGGCCTCCTGCTGACCTTTCTGCAGACTTGTGGTTGACCAGACAGTGAAGCTTAAAATATTCCTCTGCAAATTCGCCGAATCTAACCTGCTTAATTCTTTTGACATCCAAGAATCTGTTCTCAGCTATCTCTGTTTTAATCTTTGCCCATGCATTGTCTGCTAAAGCTTTGTAGGGCCCGACCTTCTTACGATACCTTCTATAGTTGTAACGGTAATCTAACCAGTAATTACCTCTTTTAAAAGTCACCCCCATACCCAACCTCCCATCAGCCCCTTTCAGGCAATGGATTATAAGAGACTATTTTTTCCATCTAAATGGCAATCCTGAAAAACAACAGCCTTCTTTTTGACCCATGTCTCAATTTGTCTCAAATCAAATCTGACAGCCCTCCCAAACCTTGAGCAAGGGATTTTCCCTTTTTGGACCCAAGCCCTGATAGTGGGTTCAGACAACCCCAGATACACTCCCACATCTTTGGAGTTCAGAAACCTCTTAGTGGGAGCTGTCTTACTGTCAATTCTGTCAATGCTGTCCATGTGGAGATGCCTAAAATGACAGAATTGACACTAATTAGGGGTGGAGTATCCAAATCTTTCTTGGGTCTGGGTAATGCTGGCAGAGCTGATCCAACGCCCCCGCATCAGCTTTCCACCAATCAAAAGCCTATTTTCTTTTCCAATTTGAAGATGCTCAAGCATCCTCCCAACACTCTGCTTTGAAAGCCAGTGGGGCATTGGATTTTCCGAGTCATAATCTCCATACCCCAGTTCCTTGAGGTAGTGCTGATAAATCTGTTCAAAAGAAAAGAAGTGTTCATTCCCTGCTATTTTAAGAGCATCTTCATCCCTTAGAAGATTAGCTACAGCACTAAACAAACGATGTTGGTTATCATTTTCAAAGGACAACTCTTTATTTTCTTTTATCTTCTCTTCAGCAAACTGAAAGACTTCATCAAATTGGTTTTTACCTAAGAGATGAGCCAATGCCAATATGGGGAGCCAGTTTGATTGATCGTATCCATAGATCCCAAGATTCATTTCCTTGACGGCCTTTCTTGCCTGCCTAACCTCCTTCCAGTGGTTCATGAGATAAACATAAAACTTATCCCTCAGAGTTTTAATTTTGGAGGACTGAGGGTTCACTTCCCTTTGAGCCTGTTTATTCTGAGAAGGTGTTAATATTAATTTGATTGAACGGTTCAGAAGGGCTGTTTCTTTTACGCCTCGGATATTGGCTATCATCTTGGGGGCATAGACCTGAAATTCCTCCGGCTCAAAGTTTCCATTCTCTAAAGCCTTGGCTCTCAACACATTTGCACCAGGTTTATAGCCACTCAACAAAAAATTGATCTGACTGCAACGATCCCCAAACCCTGATATCTTTTCATTTTCATCCAAGACAAGAGTCCCCCTTGAAACATGGATGGTTCTAAAAAGCCCTGCATCTGATATGTTAGCCATCAACCTTCCGTTGAAGCATAAAGGCGCAGTAAGCTCCCCTGTCTTTGATTTTCCAGAACCTGACGAACCATTCAGAAAAATAATAGGATACCCATTAAACAAAGGGAAAAAATAGGTTCCTATAATCCACAAGGGAATGAGTGTGTATAAACGTTTATCTGCATAATCCAAATAAAACTCAAACAGGCTTCTCAGCTCTGTAAAAATATCCTTGAGGGTAAAATCCTCCTTTGATTTCAACCAACGATTCACGCTTTCCTTACTCCACCTCCCATCAATCTGAACCCCCAGAATTTCAGAAAAAAGCCCTCTCTCTTCCAATGCTTCTTTTGAAAGAACAAAATGATTTTTATCACTAACAATAATCCAACACCTTTTTGAAACCCCCTTATCCGTCTTTGTATGCAACCGAATAGACACATAGGCCTTACCACCCTTAAAATCCAACGCTGGATGAAAGTCCTGAATCTTCCCCTCAAAAATCGCTTCTCCCATCTGATCCATAATTTGCTCCTTTCTGAAGTTGCACCTAAAATAAAAAACCCAAGCGGGCATTTACCCACTCGGGCTCAAGATAATAGACAACCATCAGATTTACTATCGAACAAAGTCCCCATTCTTCTGCAGACCTTTGGGGAACCTAGTGCATTTTGTGGTCAGGATGACTTTTCTTATTTCTTTCGATTATTTTCTTAACAGCCCCAGCTTTCATTTTTAAAGCACCAGCGATATCAGTCCAACAAGCATAATCCTTGGGAGAATCATTCGTTTTCTTCATCTTCCAATACAGATTCATTATTTTGCTTATCCGTTTCTCTGTTCTTTCTGTCCTCTCTGTCATTCCTCCATAGGGGCGATACATCAAAGAGCCATCCTCCCCCAAAACTGCATCTCTAATCATTCCCTTAAAAAGATGATTGGATTTCTTCAACAACAACCGTTGCTTTTCTTGTGATAGATGAATGGGGAATCTGATAACAACCTTATAAGGCTGGTGGGTAGTATCAACAAGAACCTCACCTCCATTTTTATAAGACTTAAGGAGTAAGAGATTTTTTTCAATAAATTTCCCTAAGCACTTAAAGGGGTTCTTCTCATAGGGAATCAGCTTGTATGTAGATTTCTTCATAGAGGCATTATAACAATATTCCCCAAAAACCTTTTTCGGATTTTTAATGAGAGGTGGCCAGGCAACCTGTCTTTGGCCGTTAGACAGCCGTATAAGCCAGCCTTGGGGGTGGAATGGGATAATCTGCCTGCAGGTGGGACGGTATGCTAAATTTAGTTGAAACTCGGTGAAAAAAGAGGCAGGGTTCTCTC
>CAZDVO010000043.1:0-14180 GCA_964508905.1 uncultured bacterium | reverse complement strand
AGTCAACGATTCGCCTTTTGCCTCCGTAGAGTTACCTTTATCATGAGTCAATGCGTTCCTGTATTTCCTTCTTGAAGGACCTCACCATCTCTTCTATAATCTCCCCCAATTATGCCAAGCCCCATTACACAGAACCTTGACGTCCTCAAAAAAGCCCAGCACCTGGATAGCGAGATCCATCTTGCCCACGTGAGTCTCGAAGAGATCCCCGGTCAGCGAGCGCAACTGAAATCCGAACTGGAGCTCGAGAAGAGTCGACTCAACGAACTCGAAAAATCGCTGAAGGATATCCAGCTCAAGCTTAAAGAGAAAGAGCTCGAGCTCGGTCAGAAAGAAGGTCAGATCAAGAAACTGGACGGCCAACTTTCTCAGGTCAAAACGAACAAAGAGTACGGTGCGCTGCAGCAGGAGATCGCTTCGTTGAAAGCCGATAACTCGCTTCTCGAAGAAGGCATCCTTTATATCATGGACGAGGTCGAAGCCGTGAAAGAGGAGACGCGGAAGGAGAAAGAAAAGTACGCGTTGGTCACCAAAAGCTTTCAGGAAAAAGAGAATGCGTTGGCTGCTCAGGAAAAATCGTTTCAGGCAAGCCTGGTTGATCTTCAAAAACAGCGTGAAGATGCCGTGGCGCAATTGCCTCCGGAATTAGGAGAGCTTTATAATCGCATTGCCGCCAAGAAACAGGGGCAGGCCTTGGCGCTGGTGAATGGCGAGAATTGCTCGGCCTGCCAAATGAAGTTGCGCCCGCAGTTGATCAACGAGATCCGGTTGGGGCAGCAGATCATTGTTTGCGAAAATTGCTCCCGCATTCTCTACTTCGAATCTTAGTACCTTACCCGCTGTTTTCGTTTTCTCCATGAACGATCTGTAAAAATACTTCGCGCTTCGTGTGTTTTCTTAGGCCTTGCGGTCTGCGTTCTCCCCTAGAGGGGAGGGCGCGGGCCTCAAGGCCTTTTTTTGCCCTTTCCCTTAAAAAAAGAATATTGACACCCCCTTAAGGGAAAGCTATACTGCCGCCGATAATAAAGTGGGGAGAAGTGGGAGAGAGTGGTAGGTTGAAAGGAGCAAGCATCAATGTTCTACGGTGAATTCGAACATGTGATCGACGCCAAAAGCCGGGTGATGATCCCTTCCAAGTTCCGCGAGATCTTCAAAGAACGGTACGTGGAGCGCTTTTTCATCACGCGTGGGCTCGATCAGTGTTTGTTCGTTTTTACCGAGGAGCAGTGGAAGGCGGAGGAGAAGAAATTCCGTGACATGCCTTTCACCAAAGCCGAATCGCGTACTTTCAACCGACTTTTCTTTTCGGGCGCTTGCGAAGTGGTCTGTGACAAGCAGGGAAGGATCCTCATTCCAGATTATTTGAAAACCTACGGGGAGATCAAGACCGACGTCGTGATCGTCGGGGTTTCAAGCCGTATTGAAATTTGGGCGAAGGAAAAGTGGCAAAGTTTTTTTGATCATCATAAAGGTCATTTTGAAGAACTCGCGGAAAAATTGGTTTCGGAATAGAAAAGGAGCTTTTATGGTCTATGCAAGAACGAAGGTGGGAGTGGATGTGCTTCGCTTCGATGGCGATCTTGATGCTCTCAGCATGATCAAGATGAAGGAGCGGATGAATCGGTTGCTGAACAAGAACCACAAGCGCCTGCTGCTCGATCTTCAGGAAACGAAGCATGTGGAACTGGCGGGCGTGGGGATCCTGGTGGACCGCTTGCGCCGCGTGCGCGAGCAAAAAGGGGACATCAAACTGTGCAATCTGCGCCCCGAGGTGGAACGGACCTTCCAGATGATCGGCGTGAACGGATTGATGGAAAGTTATTCCACGGAAGAAGAAGCGATCTCCAGTTTTGCGGCATAGTCCTGTTCTTTTAGAGGAAGTTCTTGAAAATCTGGCCCTGAGGCCCGGGGCGGTCGTGATGGACGGGACCCTCGGCAGCGGGGGCCATTCCGAGGCGATGCTGGAACGGATCGGCCCGGCGGGAAAGCTGGTCGGTTTCGATCAGGATCCCGAGGCGATCGAGAGGTGCCGGGCGCTTTTCGGAAAGGACCCGCGGGTGACACTGGTCCATGAGAACTTCAGGAACGTGAAACAGGTTTTTCCGAGTTTGGGTGTGGCGGGGTTCGACGGGGTGTTGCTCGATATCGGGATCTCGTCGGAGCAGTTGGCGGATGAGAAGCGCGGTTTCAGTTTCCAAACAGAAGGGGCATTGGACATGAGAATGAACCCGGAAGTTGGACAGAAAGCCTCCGAGCTGATCGGACAGATGACCGAAACGCAACTGGCCGATCTTTTTTATTACTACGGTGAAGAACATCATTCCCGCCGTTTTGCGCGCGTGATCATTGAAGCGCGCCGCGAACATTGTCCTCTCGAAACCGTCGAAGATTTCAGCAAGATCCTGGAACGCGCGCTGCCCGAACACCTCAAATTCGAAAAAGGCAAGCGGCCCTCCTGGGCGCGTCGCAACCCTTTCACGAAGATCTTTCAGGCGGTGCGGATCGGCGTCAACGATGAGCTCGAGGCTTTGAAAGAGGGGATGACCGGCGCCTTCGAATGTCTCGCGAAGGGCGGCAGGCTCGGGATCATCAGCTTTCACTCGCTGGAAGACCGTATCGTTAAGCAACAGTTCCGAAAATGGGACGCCGAAGACGCGGGAAAATTGATTTTTCGTAAACCAATTGTTGCAAAACGATCTGAAATATTGAATAATCCGAGATCAAGAAGTGCAAAACTACGAGTGATCGAGAAAATATCATGAAGGGCAGCGTAAAAATACTACTTCTTATAGCATTTTTGACCACCTCGATGCTGCTCTATGTGCATCTGCAGACGGCCTCCGTACTTGTGTCTCTCGACATCCACAAAAGTTCCAGGACCCTTGCCGAAAAGCAGGAGTTGCTCCGGAAATTCCAGTTTAAAGTCGACCAGTTGAGGGCCCCCCGCCTTCTTGAAGAGAAAATGAAACGCCATGACATGGGACTCGCTCTGCCGAACAAGGTCCAGGTCGTCGAAGTCCCGCGTGTCGCGGATATCGTGATCCCCGTGACGCAGCAAGAGAAGGCAACGCGGACTTTTTCCTCCGAAGTTTCGAGCTTTCTTGGCCGGTGGATCCAGACGGCCCAGGCCAAGACCGATCTCTCCTCGTAAACAATGCGGGCGTTGCTGTCGTCTCGCCGTTTTTGGTTCCTCTACATCGTCCTCTTTGTCGTTTTTGGTCTGATCATTTATCAGATCATTCAGCTGACCTGCATTCATCAGCCCGCGCTGCTGAAGCGGGCGCGCCGCCAGCACTATATCTCCATCGACATCCCGCCGTTGCGCGGTCCGATCACCGATCGTAACGGGAAGGAATTCGTCACGAATCTGAAGATCCCTTCCGTGTATGCCGTGCCGCGCGCCTTGCGCGACGAGGACGTGGAACTTTTCAGCAAACAGATCGCGAAGATCCTCGGGCTCGACAAAAAATGGGTTGCTCAGCGCCTGAGCAAAGATAAATCGTTCGTTTGGATCAAACGCCGCGTGACGTTCGAGGAAGCGGACAAGATCCGAAAACTCGGCTATCCCGAGCTCGGGATCCTGGACGAATATAAGCGTTTTTATCCGCAGGGCTCCATGCTCGCGCAGGTGTTAGGATTTTCCAATGTCGATAACGAAGGGCTCGACGGTCTTGAGCGTTCGATGAATGGCGACCTCTGCGGGAAGCCGGGTAAGCGCGTGACGCAGCGCGACGCGCTCGGCCGCGAGATCAAGGCCTTCGAAATGAAAAGTCTTCCCGTGGTCGATGGTAATCGGATCGTTCTGACGATCGACCAGCATCTTCAATATCTGACCGAAAAAGCCCTCGAGCAGGCGTTCAAGCAGTGGAAGGCCAAAGCCGCCTGGGCGGTCGTGATGAACCCCAAGACCGGGGAGATCCTCGCCATGGCGAACCAGCCGGGTTTTGATCCTAATCATTACGCGAAGGCGAAGCCGGATTCCAAGCGCAATCGGACGGTGACGGATATGTACGAGCCCGGATCGGTCTTCAAGATCGTGGCGGCGAGCGGCGCTCTGAACGAAGGGGCCGTGACGCCTGAGACGACGTTCTTTTGCGAAAATGGAAGATGGAATTACGGCCCCAAGGTCCTTCGTGACGTCCACGGTTACGGGACGATCCCCATGAGCGAGGTGATCATCAAATCCAGCAATATCGGGACTGTGAAGATCGCGCTCAAAATGGGCGCCGATAAGTTCCAGAGTTATGTGAAGAGTTTCGGCTTTGGGACTTCGACCGGCGTCGATCTCCCCGGCGAGGCGCCGGGTTATACGCGGCCTGTGGCGCAATGGTCCAAGACCTCGCCCTACAATATTCCCATGGGGCAAGAGGTGATGGTGACCGCGCTCCAGATGGCCACGGCCATTTCGGTTGTCGCTAACGGAGGTTCCCTCGTTCGCCCGTATATTATTTCCAAGGTTGAGGATGCCGCCGGCGTGACGCTGAAGGAAAAGAAACCCGTCATCAGGCGTCGCGTGATCAAGCCGGAAGTGGCCGCGACCATGCGGGAGATCCTAACCCAGGTCGTCGAACGCGGGACCGGGACGAAAGCGAAGATCCCGAACGTCAAAGCCGGCGGAAAGACAGGGACGGCGCAGAAAGTGCTCCCGGGGGGCAAGGGGTATTCACACAGTGAGTTCATGTCGTCGTTCGTGGGGTTCGCGCCCGCGGACGATCCCCGCTACGCCATGGTCGTGGTCCTCGATGAAGCCCGTCCCATGTATTACGGTGGGGTGGTCGCCGCGCCTGTGTTTAAAGATGTCCTGCAGGCGGCCCTTTTGACCCAGGGACTTCAGCCTAAGCTGGAAAAACCCGTAACGCCGACCTCCGCGCAAGTGGCCACGATCGCGGACCTCGCGATCGCCGACTAATCCCTTTGATTGAATCCTGAAAGATTGAGTGCTATAATCCCGTCTCTTTCGTCGCAAGGTCTTGATGTTTTTACGGGCTTGCGGCCGTCTTCATTGACAATTTGATAAAGTTTGATCGGGGCATCCCAATTCCATGTTGAAGTTTGGACGGATGAATGGGGATTGTCCCGATCCTCATTGAAAATCTGATAAAGTTTGATCGGGGTATAGCGAAGCTTGGTATCGCGCTACGTTCGGGACGTAGAGACCGTAGGTTCAAATCCTACTACCCCGATTTCCTATTGAGTAAAGAAACGGGAAAATCGGGACCTGGCGATGGCCAGGCCCCGACTCTTTTTCCGCGATTTTTCAGGGTGACCTCTTTTTTTTGCGTCGTACCCACTCTTTTTTTGCTGTTCTAGCACACCGGTGAGGGTCTCTCGGGATGGAATGCAAGATCGAGGCGAACAAGAAACACTGCAATTGCTCTTACGATCCGTGCCCCCGCAAAGGGATCTGTTGTGAATGCGTGGCCTACCACCGGAGCCAAAAGCAGCTGCCGGCCTGTTTTTTCCCCAATGATGTTGAAAAGACCTACAACCGTTCCATCGAAAAATTCCTGTCGCTTTACCCGAACAAGTAACGAACCTTTCCGGTCTTTTTGGGTCCGGAGTTTTGAACCTTTACGGAGGATGAGATGAAGAACAGGGGCCTGAAGGCGTTCTGCATTCCGTTGCTTGTCATCGGTTTAAGTTTGGGTGGTTCGCTGGCTTTTGCCGAAGACGCGGTTTCGATCCCGGCGTCCGCGGAGCAGGGCGAGAAAAAAGGCTGGGATGTGAATGATAAGGAAGCGAAAGAACTAGCCAAAGCCGAAGCCAAGAAATCCCGGGAAGAAGCCCGAAAGGCGGAGAAGGCCGCGAAGGAAGAAGCCAAAAAGGCGAAGAAAGCCGCGAAAGAAGAAGCCAAAAAGGCGAAGAAAGCGGCGAAAGAAGAAGCCAAGAAGGCAAAAAAAGCCGCCAAGGAAGCGGCCAAGAAAGCCAAAGCCGAAGCCAAAGAGCAAGCGAAAAAGGCCAAAGAACAGGCCCGGAAGCAAAAAGAACTGGCTGACCGGCGCGCGGAGCTCGCCCAGGAACGCGCTCAGGAAGCTCAAAAGATCCGCCAGGAGAAAAATAAGGCGCAACGCGCCGCCAAAAAGGCGGCCAAGAAAGCGGACGCTGAAGGCGAGGCGGCCAAGAAAATGCTGGGTATCTAAAGTTTTAGGAGAGGTCCCGTCGTCGGCACGAGAGCCTGGCGGCGGGGCCGTTCTGTTTTTTTAAAGGACAGGCAGACGCATTTGAAGATCGATCCTTCCAAAAAGAAAGCCATGGTCATCGGAACGGGGAGCGGCATTGGCCGCGCGCTCGCCAAGAAACTTTCCGCCGAAGGCTACATGGTCTATCTCACCGGCCGCTCGCTCGAGAAATTGCAGGAGCTCCAGAAAGAACTCCCGGGCGAGAGCCTGGTTCGCCAGCTCGACGTCCGCGATACCCGCGAGACGATGCACAGCCTGCGGAATATGATCATGGCCCTGCACGGCCTCGATCTGATGGTCATTAACGCCGGCGTCCTCGTCCAGAACGAGGCGCTTCGCTGGGAAGGCGAGGAGGAAATGATCAAGGTGAACGCGCTCGGTTTTGCCGCCGTCGCGAACGTCGCCGCGGAATATTTCTCGCAGAAAAAGGCGGGCTGCCTTGTCGGGATCTCTTCGGTCGCCTCGCACCGCGGCAGCGGCCGTTCGCCGGCCTACAACGCCTCCAAGGCGTTCGTCTCGAACTATATGGAAGGTCTTCGCCAGAAATTTTCCACCACTGCCGTCAAGGTGATCGATATCCGCCCGGGCTTCGTCGACACGGCCATGATCAAGGGCCGCAAAGGACTTTTTGGTATCATTTCCCCGGAACAGGCCGCCGACAAGATCTATGCGGCGATCCTGAAAGGGAAGCCGGTCGCGTATGTGCCCTCCTGGTGGCGCGCCGTCGTGTGGTTCCTCAAAAAAGTCCCGGAATGCGTGTACCACTGGGGCTACCGCAGTTACATCGCCTGGGACAAAAAGCCCGTCGCCGGAAAATGAGAAAGCTCAGCCACGAAGAACTGGTGGCCCGTCAGCAAACCCGCAAAAAAGATTCGTCCCGTCTTCCGTTCTGCGCCGTCTTAAACGATATCCGCAGTCTTTATAACGTCGGTTCGATCTTCCGCACAGCCGACGGCGCGGGCCTTGAAAAACTCTGGCTTTGCGGCATTACCGGACACCCGCCCGACACGCAGATCACCAAGACCGCCCTCGGCGCCGAAAAAGAAGTGCCCTGGGAATACCGCCGCGACGTGCTCGCGCTCCTCAAAGAATTGAAGGCGAAGGGCTACCGCATTGTTTTTTTGGAGCAGCTTGCCGAAAGCATCCCGTACCAGGATTACGCTCCCGAAGGCCCGGTCTGCCTCGTACTCGGGAACGAGATCACCGGTGTCTCCGACGAACTCGTCGCGCTTTGCGACGAAACGATCGAAATCGAAATGGCGGGACTTAAGAACTCACTCAACGTGTCCGTGGCGTTCGGCATCGTGGCCTATCATCTCCGCCACGCGCTCCGGACGGCGAAGGTGAAACTGTGAGCGCGCAACGCATGCAGGTCTTCTTCAGCGGGACGGTGCAGGGCGTGGGATTCCGATTTACCGCCGAGCGCCTCGCGCGGCGTTTTCCCGTGAAGGGGTTTGTGCGCAATCTTGCCGACGGTCGCGTTGAAGTGGTCGCTGAAGGGGAAGAGGCCAGCCTTGTGGAGTTCCTGACCGCGATCCGCGCGTCGGGTATGAAAGATTATATCCGGGACGTCGAAGCCCATTGGTCCACCGGCCAGGGCTGTTTCAATCGCTTTTCCATCGAATATTCAGAATAGGATTTGAATTCTTCTTCGAGCCCCATGATAATGGGACGCGCAAAGGGGGTCAGGCACCTTTTTTCGGGGTCTGGCTCCTTTTCCGGAGGAAAAGGTGCCTGACCCCTTTAAGTAAAAAAAAGGAGCCAGACCCCAAACGGGCCTTATGACGACAAAAGAAGCCGAAGCCAAAATTAAAACGCTCCGCAAAGAACTCGACCGGCACAACCGCCTCTATTACATGGAGGCGAAGCCCGAGATCTCGGACCACGAGTACGACCGGCTCATGCGCGAGCTCATGGACCTCGAGGCCGCGTTCCCGGAACTGGCGGCCCCGGATTCCCCGTCCCAGCGCGTCGGCGGCGCGCCCCTCAAGGAATTCAAAACGATCGAACACAAAGTTCCCATGCTCTCGCTCGACAACACCTACTCCCGCGAAGAGCTCGAGGATTTTGACGGCCGCGTCGCCAAAGGCCTCGGCGTCGGGCATTATGATTATTTTGTAGAAGAAAAGATCGACGGCGTCTCGATCGCCCTGGTGTACGAAAAAGGACTGTTGAAGCTCGGCGCGACGCGCGGCGACGGCAAGTACGGCGACGACATTACCGAGAATATCAAAACGCTTGGCGCCGTGCCGCTCCGCATTCCGGCCTACGGCAGCACGTTCCAGGGCGAAGTCCCGGACCTGCTGGAAGTGCGCGGCGAAGCCTATATTTCCCGCAACCAGTTCGCTATGATCAACGCCGTCAAGGACGCGGAAGGGGACGAGCTTTTCGCCAACCCCCGCAACGCCTGCGCCGGCAGCCTCAAACTCCTCGATCCGAAACTCGTCGCCAAACGCAAGCTCAGCGCGTTCGTGCACGGGCTCGCGCGCTACGAGGGCAAGAACCCGCCGCAGAGCCAGAGCGAGGCCATGGAACTTTTAAGCGCGCTCGGCTTCAAGACCATTCCGGACGCCAAGAAATGCCGGGACATGAGCGAAGTCTTCGCCGTCATTGACGGCATTGAGGCCAAACGCAGCCGCCTCTTCTACGAGATCGACGGCGTCGTGGTCAAAGTCGACCGCTTTGAAGACCAAAAGACGCTGGGTATGACCTCCAAGTCGCCTCGATGGATGATCGCCTACAAGTACGCCGCCGAGCAGGCCGCGACCGTTTTGAAAGACATCAAAGTCCAGGTGGGCCGCACGGGCGTGCTCACGCCGGTCGCGATCCTGGAGCCCGTCCAGCTGGCTGGGACCACGGTGTCGCGCGCGAGCCTTCACAACCAGGACGAGATCGAGCGCCTTGACGCGAGGATCGGCGACACGGTGCTTATTGAAAAGAGCGGCGAGATCATTCCCCAGGTCATTTCTGTGGACGTGACGAAGCGTCCGGCGGGCGCCAAGGCGTTCCCATTTCCCAAGATTTGTCCCGTCTGTGGCGAGGAAGCCGGCAAGACCGGTGAAGAGGTCGCGGTGCGTTGCCTGAACCCGCTGTGCCCGGCCAAGCTCAAGGCCGCGCTCAAGCACTACGCGGGTCGCGAAGCCATGGATATCGAGAACCTCGGCGTGGTGATCATTGACCAGCTCGTGGAAAAAGGGCTCGTCAAAGACCTCGCGGATCTCTACGACCTCAAGGCCACGGACCTCGAGGCACTGGAACGCATGGGGGAAAAGTCCGCCAATAATCTCGTGGACGGGATCGCTCAGAGCAAGAAGCGGCCGCTCGCGAATCTCATCTTTGGGCTCGGCATCCTGGACGTCGGCGTACACACGGCGTTCATCCTCGCGGAAAAATTCGGGAGCTTGGACAAGCTCGCGGAGGCGACCGCCGAGGACCTCGAGAGTATCCGCGAAGTGGGCCCCGTGACGGCAGCTTCAATCGTTCATTTCTTTCACCAGGCCTCGACCGAGAAACTGCTCAAGAAAATGAAGGCCGCGGGCGTTCAAATGGACCTCGTCGAAAAGACGGCGGGGGACAATCCCTTCAAAGGAAAGACCATTGTGCTGACCGGCACGCTCGAAAGCATGGAACGCCCGGCCGCCGAAGCGTTGCTTCGCAAGCTTGGCGCGCACCCTTCGGGCTCTGTCAGTAAGAAGACCCACATCCTCGTCGCCGGCCCCGGCGCTGGCTCCAAGCTCGCCAAGGCCCAGGAACTCGGCATCACCGTCTGGGACGAAAAAGCCTTTCTCGCTGAACTCTCCAAATCCGGCCTCCCATAACCATCCACGACTGCGTAAGTCGGATTGGGTTCTAGGGGAAAAAGTGGGGAAATCCCACTTGACGGGTTTCCCACCATAAGCTATCTTTCTATCAGGAGAAAGGGGGCTTTATGACCAAACAGAATATCGTCAAGGATCCCGACTTTGTGGAATTTGCCGAGGTCAAAGTGGACGGGAAAAACCGGGTTCAGCTGAGCCGTAAGCTGAAGGGGGGGAATGCGCGCCTTTACCGGGTTTACCAGAACGTTCACGGTCAGATCATGCTCGACCCGCAGGTGTTGGTCCCGGCTTCCGAGGCGTGGCTTTTTCAGAACAAACAGGCCGCCCAGATGGTTCAAAAGGGTTTGGAAGACGCTCGGTCGGGAAAAGTGGGCAAAGCCAAAGAAGATTTTTCAAAGTACACTGAAGACCCTCGCTGATGTTCGAGATCCTTCTTACCCTGACGGCTCAAGCAGAACTGGAGCGTCTGGAGTTTTTGCCGGATAAAAGGGGCCTCGTAAAACAGATCAAAAAATCGATCGGCTACCTTGCCGTTGATCCCAAACATCCTTCCCTGAAGACGCATGCCTACGATTCGATCGCCCACCCTTATGATCCCAAGGCGAAAGTCTTCGAAGCCTATGTCCAGAACAACACGCCTTCCGCGTATCGCGTGTTCTGGTGTTACGGTCCCGACAGGCGGCAGATCACCATTGTTGCCATTACCCCGCACACGTAATTACATCGGAAGGTCCCCGAGCCATTTAATTGAAGTGAAGGATATAGGGAACCAGGGAATTGCATGGTCCTTCTGTCGCTACTTCCGGACGGCGTAGCTTGAAAGGGGCAAGGGGAGAGGTTTGCGCGGAGAGTTTTTCAGACTTTTCCTTGAAAGGAGCGGGCGAATGTCGTGTTCTGTGAAAGCGAAGGGGAGATATTTGCTATGTTCTCCGCGGCCAGTTTTGTCTAAGGTGCCAAATTGGCACCTTAAACCTTTAGCCTCTTCTTGCTAGGCGGATAGGAAAAAGTGTTTTGGGTTTTCAGCGTATGAGAGTTGGATTGGTTCGTGAGTTCGTAATAGAGAGGTTTACAGACCAAGAGCCCAGGGATTACAATCTGCGGCGAGTGGAGCCTTGGGTCGGAAACCTGGGATTAAGTGATGTTCCCCCGGAATGGCGAACTTAAAAAAGCAGGAGTTTAATCGTGACTCGAATCTCGAAAATGATCCTGTCCGTGCTGGTCGTGGGGCTGTTCTTTGTCGAAATGCCGACGGCGCACGCCGTCTTTGGCATTCGCGCGGCGCGGAACGTCATTGCGGCGAGAAGGGCAAAACAAGCCCTTGCCAAAAAATCGGACGCCACGCCCCCGGCAACGGAAACGCCCGCCGAAAAGCTCAAACGCCTCGAAACCGAATCAACAGGCGAATAAATGGTATTTGTTGCCGCAAATCTAAGCCTCTCTAGATTCAAAGGGTGAAATTCAATGAAAGCGTTTAAATATTTAAAACGCCAGCATGCGGAAGAATTAATTAATTTGGGTCTTTTAAGGTTAGGAACTCTTTATGAATATCGCGATATGGAAAAGCATGGGGCTAGTGTCGGAGATCCGGAGGAAGGAAAAATAACTAAGCAGAGGGCTGGACCAGTAACAATCGATGAGACGAATATGGGGGATGTTTTTGGGGAGGCTGGGCCAAAAATTGTTTGCAAAAACGGAGCAAAGCTGCATGTTGAAAAATACGTGAACATTTCGCAACAAACGGAAGATCTTTATGTCTTTTCAGCTAGCTCTCAATTATGTGCAGGGGTAATGCTCCAAATGGGGTATGACTCTTGCGTGAAAATAGATGATATGGGAAAGTTTGCCGAGAAGATCGATGTACTTCTGCATGGTCAGATAAAGATGTCTCTGGGGGTTCGAAAATGCTTGTATGGAGATAAAATCATTCCTCACGATGCGCAGCTGCTAATTAGCCCGGCTTTTCTTAAACCCCAAAAGTATGCTTATCAACAAGAAGTTCGGGCTGCTTGGGTGCCCGGATGTAAGGTTTATCCTCGAATTATAGAGGTCTCTGAGGTTAGAGATTTGTGTTCGATTCTTTTTTAAAGCGGAGACATTGAGATGTCCCTCTGGGGGTGGCGCGGTGAGAAGGATTAATCCGGAAGGGGTTTGTAATCTGGAGCGGTTCAAGACGTTGGCCGGGGCGAAGAAGGCGAGCGCATTCTTGCGTAAGCATGGGATTCGTGCGGCGACGGACACGCGGCAACTGGGTAAGAACGTTCCGCAATGTTTCTATGACGGAAAGGGAAAAGCGTTCGCGCTGTGGGTGAAGGCGAAAGACATGCGGAAAGCGGGCAAGCTTCTTGAAGGTTGGTCAAAGAAGCGCGGGGACATGCGGTCGCTCACGGTGTACCCAGAGGACGGGACCCTAGACCTTCTCGATATGCTGATCCATGACTGTCGGCAGTATTTAATGATCGCGACGGGTGAGCTCAAGGATATCAGTGAAGAGGGTGTTCTGGAACTGGATGACCCGAGCGGCGACATTGAGATTATCACCCTCCGGCTCAAGCGTCTGAAGGACCAATGTATGCGCATGGCGGGGCGCCGGCCGTTGGACTGGCTCCGGGGACTTCCGAAATGAAAACGATAAAAATACTTAGCGCGTTGTACCCCGGGCTCGGGACGCTCCGCGAATGTCAGATTTTTTCTCATTTGTGACAAAATGCAGACGTACTGAGTTTCGTCATTTTTTCTTAGTTTGACATTAACTGACAGGTAAAGGATAAAAATGGACAAGTGTAAGTTCTGTGGTTCATGTGTCGCCATCCATTCTCCACAAACACCAGAAATAAACGAGGTGGAGTGTCCGTGTTGTGGCTCTTATTCTTTGAGCGGATCTGCATTGGCATGTTCTTTAGCTTTCGATGCCGAAGATCTGCTCTTGTTTTCAGGCTATCTTCGCAATAATTCTTCGCGAAGTAACCCCATTATTTTATTTGCGGAGCATCTGAGAAAAGAAGAGATTGAATCAGCGATCGCTTCGTTAAAACGACTGACCGTTTTAGATAAAATCGATAACATCATTCATTTTATAGGGGAAAGCTCAAAATCGCTAGATGAAAGCGTTTTTTTTAACGTGCTCAACGATTTCACTAAATTTTATTGTTTTTCTCTCCGAGAGTTTGTTGCTATGTTGCACAGCCTCAAAAGTCGTGGGCTTATTAACCTAGCAGATAATGCTGATCCTTATACGAAAGGAGTTTGTTTGACGGTTACTGGTTGGGAAAAATACGATCAGCTGAGGGCGATCAATACCAATAGCAAAAGGGTTTTTATAGCAATGAGTTTTGACCCATTGCTGAAGCCTATAGAGCAAGCAATCGTGTCAGCCTGTAGCGAATGTTATTTCAACGCATTTCGGGTAGATTCCCAAGAACATACCGATAAGATCTGCGACAAAATTATCGCCGATATTAAAGGAAGTCGCTTTGTTGTGGCTGATTTCACACAAAATAAACGCGGCGTCTATTTTGAAGCTGGTTTTGCTTTGGGTCTGAGACTTCCTGTGATCTGGACTTGTAAGGACGAGGAGAAAGAAAAGGAGCGACTACATTTTGATACGCGCCAATATAATCACATCTTCTGGAGAGACGCAGAAGATTTAAAGAGGCAGTTAATCAATAAAATCAACGCCATTATAAAATAAAAATACCGGAGAAAAGTAGAGCTTTTGCAAAAATCTTTAGGGGTTCAAAATCAAATATAAAGATGTTGTTTTTTTGCATAAATGCGACATAGTCGGTTCAAGTCACCTGAAAGGCGGGTCTCAGGTAACCTTGGCAGCAACATGGAGGTAATATGAAAGCCAAATTCTCAACCTTACTTGTAATGTTTGCGGCGGTTTTATTTTTAAGTTGTAGCATCTGCGCACGAGCAACAGCCTCATTGCCTCCGATTTTTATATCGAAAAAGAAAATCTCAAGCGATGGGCGAAGCGTAGTCGCTAAAGGCTGTTGGAAAGCAACTGCCGGCGAGAATTTTTACCCAAAAGTTAATATTGTCAACATAGTCTGTGATAAGAATCTTATGGTGTGTACGGAGACTGTTGCGGGTATTCGCTCGACAGAGGAAGATGAATTTCTGAAAACCGCGAATACGAACATGCTTACCATGAATACAATTCCATTCGAAATAATAGACT
>CAZDVO010000042.1:1762-15144 GCA_964508905.1 uncultured bacterium | reverse complement strand
CAGGATCGGGATTTCAATAGGGAAAGTAGATCGTCTGTGAGTGGCGTTCGGGCAGATTTGGTGTTAGATTCCGCCTTGAATCAGTCGAGGACGGATCCGTCCTTCGGCATAGCCGAAGGCGGACACGGAGAGGGGTAGTCCCAATATTTATTAATTTCCAAGAATTGGAAATTGGGTAGCCCTTGCCAACCATTTCGAAAATAAATCGATGGCAAGGGCAGAGGTTCGAATCCTCTATTGCCCACGAAATTATAGCTTGTGGGTTACCTGCTAGCGCCTTGTGGCGGGGAGCCATCCTTGGCCAGGTTTTCGCCATATTTTTTAGAATTTTTGCTTGAGATAGTCAGGTTATCCTTATACAATACCGCTCTTCTCAGACATGCTTTTTCCCATTCTGCAGGTCTGGTACCCATCTTGTGTGGGGCTGTAGCTCAATTGGTTAGAGCTCCGGACTGTCGATCCGGAGGTTGCGGGTTCGAGCCCCGTCGGCCCCGCCATTTCTTTTTATGTGAAAGGAAGAAATGGCATCTAGCCCCATAGATTCTTCCTCAAAAAACGAAAAAATTTTTATGGAAAAACAACAGCCTCCAATCCGTGTTTGCATGGTTTCGCTTGGGTGTCCCAAGACGCTTGTCGACAGTGAAGTGATCCTGGGGAAAGCCTGGGGTGCCCGGTATGTCGTGACAGGCGATGTGGAAGCTTGCGATATCGCGTTCCTCAATACGTGCGGGTTCATTAAGGACGCCAAAGAGGAATCGATCCAGGAACTTTTGAAGCTTCTGGAAATGAAGAAGCAGGGCAAGCTGATGGGCGTGGTCTTGGTCGGCTGTCTCGTCCAGCGGTACGCGGAAGAACTGCAAAAGGAATTTCCCGAAGTGGATGGGTTTATCGGCTCCGGGGATTATATGCGGATCGCTGAAGTTCTGAAGAAGGTCGTGTCCGGGCAGAAATTCGTAAGTGTTCATAAGGCCGGCTATCTTTCCGACGCGGACGAGCGCCGCATCGCTCTGACATCGCCTCATTCCCGGTATCTCAAGATCTCCGAAGGCTGCGATCACGTCTGCTCTTTTTGCGTTATCCCGAAGATTCGAGGCCGTTACCGTTCGCGCCGTATCGCCGATCTGGTCCGGGAAGCGAAACAGTTGGCCGATGAGGGCGCCAAGGAACTGGTGGTGATCGGACAAGATATCACCCGGTTTGGATGGGATTATGCCGGTCGAGCGCTTCTTCCGGAATTGTTGGGATCCCTCGAATCGGTTTCGGGGGTCAAGTGGATCCGTCTGATGTATATGTATCCCTCGACCCTGACGGATGAAATGATCCGGGCGATGGCCCGTTCGAAGAAGGTCTGCCGCTACATAGACCTACCGCTTCAACATATTAATGATAAAATACTCAAAGCCATGAAACGGGGTGGTACGCGGCGTCAGATCACGGAATTGATCCAGCGGTTGCGCGCGATGATCCCGGGGGTGGTCCTTCGGACGGGGTTTATCGTTGGTTTCCCCGGAGAGACCGAAGAAGCTTTTGAAGAACTTTTGGCGTTCATGCGCGAGATAAAATTCGATCGCCTCGGGATCTTTCAGTATTCCCAGGAAGAGGGTTCCTCCGCGGCGGAATTGCCGGACCAGGTCCCGGAGAAGATCAAAACGGCCCGCTACCATCGGGCCATGCAGCTTCAGCAGGAGATCGCGCGGGAAGCGAATCGACGTTTTGTGGGGCAAGAGTTGCGCGTGCTGATCGATTCGCAGGATCCCAAGGATCCGACCCGGTGGATCGGCCGATCGTACGCGGATGCGCCGGATGTCGATGGGGTGGTATTGCTTCGAACTCAAAAAGAAATCAGCGCCGGTAAGTTCTATACGGCAAAAATCACGGATGTTCAAGACTATGACCTTTTGGGCCAAATATAGACACTGGGTGCTTAATCCGAACGTGATCAGTATCGCGCGGGGACTCATTGGGCTTTCCTTGCCGTTCCTGATCCTCAAGCCGGGGTTCTCGGCGCATCTCTGGGCGTTCGCTCTTTTTATGGTCGGAGCGATCACGGATTACTTTGATGGCTGGATCGCCCGGGAATTCAAAATGGAGTCCGCGCTGGGCCGTTGGATCGATCCCTTTAACGATAAGATCCTGATCCTCGCGCCGATGGCCGCGTTCGCCTGGCTTCATTTCTATTCGATCTGGTGGGTGGTCCCCATTTTCGCGAGGGAGATCCTTGTGACGTTCTGTCGCACGGGATGGCTCCTCGGAGGGAAATCCCTGGGCGCGGAAATGATGGGGAAGCTGAAATTCGGTTTTCAGGCCGTGACCGTCGGGATCGCGTTCGTTTATCTGCTGTTGAATCCTTTTCCGGCCTGGGATGTCGTTACCGGGATCCTTTATTACGCGCTTCCGGCCCTGCTGATCACGACGGTCGCCTTGACGCTTCTTTCCGGCGGGATGTTCCTCTGGAACCAGCGCGCGCATTTTGAGTCGGAGGCTTTCAACAAATTCGTCCTGGCGGTGGGGGTCGGACTTTTCCCGAAGGCTCCCGGGACCTGGGGAAGCCTACTCGGAGTACTGCTTGTTTTTCTAACCCAATGGAATGGAGTGCTCTACGCCGTGGTTTTTGCGTTTTTGGTGGTCTGGGGCGCGAGGGCCTACCGGAAGATCACGGACCCGGATCCCGATCCGCAATATGTCGTGATCGATGAAGTGTGCGGTATTTTTGTCACGTTCATGTTCATTCCGGTGAGCTGGCTTTCCGTGCTTGTGGGTTTTGTCCTCTTTCGTCTTTTCGACGTTTTTAAACCGTTCCCGGTGCGTTCGCTGGAACGGATCCCGCGCTACTGGGGGATCCTGGCCGATGATCTGGGTGCCGGGTTTTATGCCTGGATCATCATGTTCGTGTTCTTCGCATGAAGCCCTCCGCTGCGATCCTTTCCGTAGGGAATGAAGTCCTCCGCGGCAGTGTTGTGAATACTAACGCCGCGTTCCTGGGCCGCGAACTTTCCAATCTTGGATTTGAGGTCGCTTCGCATGGGGTCTGCGCTGATTCCCAGGAATCGATCCGTTACCGCTTAGGCGAGTTCCTGCGCCGGGTCGATCTGGTCATTGTGATGGGTGGGCTGGGGCCCACGCCGGATGATGTGACCCGCGAGGGGATCGCCGCTTATTTTCAGGTGCCGCTTGTTTTTTCCGCGCAGCAATTCAGCCGCCTCAAGAAAGTCTACAAAAAGTTCGGCAAGAAGATCCCGCCGCTTGTGAAACGGGAAGCCTATTATCCCGAGAACGCGAAGCCCCTGATCAATCGTTTCGGGATCGCTTTGGGATTTTCGGTGGAAGTCGGGGCGAAACTCATGGTTGTCCTCCCCGGCGTTCCGTCGGAACTTGAAAACATGTATTTCGATGTGGTGCTGCCGGCCGTGAAGAAAAAATATCCGGGGCTTTCGAAGGCCCGCAGACTGACGGTCCGGACCACCGGGATCTCCGAGCCGGACGTGATGGAAAAACTGGGCCCGGATTTCTTTGAAGAGCCTTTTGATTTTGGCATTTATCCGTCGGCCGGAGAGGTCGCGCTTCGCATCGGCGCTGAAAAGGCCGCGGTGATCGCGCGATTGAAGAAAAAGATCGCTTCCAGGCTCGCGGAGGGGATCTACGCGTGGGATGAGACGCCGCTTGCCGCTGTGATCGGCAGGATCCTTACGAAGAAAAAACAAACGCTCGCGGTGGCCGAGAGCTGCACCGGAGGGCTTTTGGCCTCGCGCTTGACGGCTTGCTCCGGAGCGAGCGCTTATTTCAGAGGCGGCGTGGTGGCTTATCATGGCAGTGTGAAAGAAAATCTGGGTGTTCCCAAAAAGATTCTGGCCGAACACGGCGAGGTCTCGGCGCCGGTTGCGGCGGAACTTGCGCGTTGGGTCCGCGTGCGGATGGGCGCAACCTATGGGCTCGGGGTCACGGGCATCGCGGGGCCGGGGGGCGGCAGCTCCCGAAAACCTGTGGGACTTGTTTTTATCGGGCTTGCGCTTCCGGACGGGAAGGTCAAGACCTGGAAACATCTTTTGTGGGGTGAGCGGCATCAGGTCCAGGACAAGGCCGCGGCCAAATCCCTCGAATATCTATGGCGGCAGATCCGTTAAAAGTTTCTTCCGTCAGAACGTTCCTCGCCGTACCGCTTTATCCGCTTTTCTTCCATGAGATCGAATCGTGGCTTCGTTCGCTCAAGCGGGAGTGCCCCGGTGTCCGCGGGATCGATCCCTCTGAGGCCCATCTGACCCTTCACTTTCTCGGTTCGATCGCTGTCAAAGAGATCGACGTGATCGATGCCGCCGCGAGGCAGATCGCCTCATTTTTTTCACCGCTTGCTTTGACGCTCGGGGCACCCGGCGGTTTTCCCAACCTTGAAAAGCCGAATATCGTTTGGCTCGGGATCGGGGAGCAGACGGGCCAGCTCAAGCCGCTTCAGACGGCGATCCAGGGGCAGGCTCGCGCTCTTGGGTTCCGCAGTGAAGCGAGATCCTTTCTGCCGCATGTGACACTCGGACGTATTAAAAAAGGCAGGGTCGATCTTCGAGGGGTTTTGGGTTCCGTTCCGGTTACTTCGTCCCGAGATGAAAAGATCGCGGACCATTTTGCTCTTTACCGCAGTGACGGTTCCTCCGAGGGGACGCGCTATGAGATCCTTAAAAACTATCCATTCTCTAAAAAGGCGTAAGCTGCGTCTGGCCGAGTTGCCGGAGGTTTACCGGGTCCTCCGTACGGCGTTTGGCCATCAGCGATGGTGGCCGGGGGAGACGCCCTTTGAGGTGATGATCGGCGCGATCCTGACGCAGAACACGGCCTGGACGAATGTGGAAAAAGCGATCGCCAATCTCAAAAAGAACGGACAGCTTTCTTTCGGGGCGCTGTGCCGCCTTCCAGCCTCCAGGCTTTCAAAGATGATCCGTCCTGCCGGGTACTTCAATGTGAAGGCGCGGCGTTTGAAATGTTTTGTGGAGTTCCTGGCGCGGGAGTGCGGCGGGGACCTGTCCCTTCTTCGAGCCCAGCCGATGCCGGTACTTCGCGAAAAGCTTCTCGGAGTGAACGGGATCGGGCCGGAGACGGCGGATTCCATCCTGTTGTATGCCCTGGACAAAAAGTCCTTTGTGATCGATGCCTACACGCGGCGCATTTTTTCGAGACACGGGCTTATGGCGGAGGACGAGCACTATGAGGCATGGCGTGAGGCCCTGATGCGCGCTTTGCCGCCGAGTCTGGGGCTTTACAATGATTATCATGCCCAGATCGTCCAGACCGCGAAGACCTTTTGTCGCAAGAAACCCCGGTGCGGGGAATGCCCGCTTTGCTCTTTTTTTTGAAGAAAAAGACAGAATTCTTTCCTCCGATGGCCGTTAATATCTGTAAGCGAACGGGGGTGGTGTGTCCGTATCGCGGCTTGAAGGTTTCTCTTGGGAGCGCGAGGTGGCATGAGTCCTAAAATACGCAGACGAATTGGCGAGATCCTGATCGAGGACGGGCTTTTGTCCCAGGCCCAGCTCACGGAGGCCCTTGCCCATCAGAAGGAAAAGGGCGGCCTGATCGGGAAAGTCCTCGTCGAGATGAACTTCGTGAGCGAAGAGTCGCTGATCGGAGCGCTCGGGAAGCAGTTCAAGGTGCCGTATCTTCCGCTTAAGAATTATTCCATCAATCCTGATATGGCGGACCTTTTGAATGCGGACTTCTGCCACGAGAACATGGCCGTCGCGTTTGATTGTGACCACAAGAAAGTCTACGTGGCGGTGGCGGATCCGATGAACGATGCCGCTATCGAGAAGATCCGGGCCCTGACCGGGCGTATCCCTCAGGTCTTTCTTTCCAGGATCTCCGAGATCCTGAATGCCATCTATTTCATCTATCACGAAACTCCCTGAGCGCGAGGTCTATGGACGAGAAACAGCGGACGACATTGCCGGATCTGAAGGAGGCCCTTCTTAAAGCGGGCGTGGTCACGGCTGCGGACCTTCAGCAGGCGCTTCAGGCCCCGGGAAAGGACTCGAAAAAAAATCACTTTCTCGACCGGCTTCTCGAAGCGGGGAAATGCGATGAAAAAAAACTCGTGAGCGTTTTTTGTGAGGAATACGGGTACCGTCTTGTCAGTCTCAAGATGTTGACCCTTCATAAGGATGTCCTCCACCTGATCCCGCGCAAGACCGCGGAAGCGCATGTTTGCCTTCCAATCAATCTCCTGGAGAAGACGCTGACCGTGGCGGTCGCGAATCCGACCAATCTGAAAGTCCTCGATGAACTCCAGGCGGCGACCGGAAAACGGATCCGCGCCGCGGTCGCGGAATATTCCCAGCTTAAGGAATACATCAAAAAGTTCTATCAGGACGAGCCCGGAGCGATCGAGGAGCCCGCGCCGGAAGAAGGTTCCGAGGACCTTGTGAGCCTCGCCAATATGGTCGAGAGCGAAGCGACGATCGATAAGCAGGAAAAAGTTTCGGATCTCATGGAGCAGGCGAACCAGGCCCCCGTGGTGAAACTCGTCAATATGGTCCTGGTCGAAGGGGTCCGCCGCCGCGCCAGTGATATTTTTATCGAGCCCTGGGAAGGGTTCGTTCGGATCCGTGTTCGTATCGACGGGATCCTGGAAGAGATCGTCCGGCCCCAAAAAGGGTATGCCTCGGCGATCGTCTCTCGTATCAAGATCATGAGCCAGCTGAACATCGCGGAGCACCGGGTGCCGCAGGACGGCCGTTTCAAGGTGCGGACGCAGGGGCGCGAAGTGGATATGCGTGTGTCGATCCTTCCGACCAGTTTTGGCGAGAAGGTCTGTCTGCGTATCCTGGATACGGGCGCTCAATCCCATGATATTAAAAAATTGGGCTTCACCGAGCCGGAGCAGCGTGTGATCCGGGATTCGGCCAAGAAACCGCACGGGATGATCCTCGTTACCGGACCGACCGGAAGCGGGAAGACGACGACGCTTTACTCGATCCTCAAGTATCTGGATTCGCCGCAGGTCAATATCACCACCGTGGAAGATCCCGTGGAATATCAGATGCCCGGCATCAATCAGGTCAATGTCCGTGAATCGATCGGCCTGAATTTTCCCGCGGCGCTCCGCTCGATTCTTCGCCAGGACCCGGACATCATTCTCATCGGGGAGATCCGGGACGCGGACACGCTGGATATTGCCGTGAAGGCCGCGCTGACGGGGCATTTGGTCCTGTCGACGCTTCACACGAACGATGCCGTCAGTTCGATCACCCGCATGGCGAATCTCGGCCTGGAACCCTTTTTGATCGCGTCGACCGTTCTGATGATCTCCGCCCAGCGTTTGGTGCGCCGCCTCTGCCCGCGTTGCCGCGTGCAGTACGATCTGGAGCCCAGCATGTATCCGCTGCTGAATCTGGACCCTAAAAAGAAATTGCAGCTGTGGAAGGCCAAAGGGTGCTCCCAGTGCCGTCAGTTGGGGTATCAGGGCCGGAGCGTGATCACCGAACTTTTGGAAATGACGCCGGATATCCTTGAGATGATCATGCAAGGCGCCTCCGCGGACCTGATCAAGGAAAAGGCCCGCCAGAACGGCATGCACACGCTGCGTGAATCCGCGATCCAGAAAGCCCTGGCCGGGGAGACCTCGGTTGAGGAGATCTTCCGCGTGACCACATCGGACAGCACCAAGTCCGGGGAGGAAGCGTCATGATCGACAAGGCCGCGGTGCGCGACTGGATCAAAAAGCTGGGGGTTCTGGACGAGGAGTGCGACCGGCTGGAGCAGACCGCTCAAAAACGCGGGATCAGTATTTTTAACTGCATGATGGAGGAGAAGCTTCTTCCGGAAGAAGAAGTGATGGATTTTCTGAGCCTGCACCTCGAGATCCCGACGCTGAACCTTCAGGCGATTCAGCTGGATCCCGAGGTGTTAAAAATGCTGCCTCGCAAGTTCATCGAGATGCACAAAGTGTTCCCCGTCGCCTCGATCGGGAAATTGGCGACGATCGCGTCGAGCGATCCTTTCAAGCTGAGGACCCTGGACGATATCAAGCATCTGACCGGCTGTGATGTGAATCTGGTTCTCGTGCCGCCTTCCAAGATCGCGGCGGCGGTGGATGATTACTACTCCGAGAGCAAGAATTTTGACGCGTTCGTTTCCGAAGCGGATTCGGACAGCCTCGAGTTGGTCACTGAGGATGGCGAGGAGCAGTCGTCGATAGTGCAGGTGAACGTGGATGACGCGCCCGTGATCAAGATGGTGAACTTCATTCTGGAGAAAGCGCTCAAGGCCCGAGCCTCGGATATTCATTTTGAGCCGTACGAAAAAGAATTCCGCATCCGGTATCGCGTGGACGGGGCCCTTAAGGAAGCCTTTTCCCATTCGCTGGAACTTTATCCAGCGCTTGTCGCGCGCACGAAGATCATTTCGCTCCTGGATATCACGGAGAAACGCGTGCCCCAGGACGGCCGCTTTCGGTTGGTGCTCAAGGACAAGCAGATCGATTTTCGCGTTTCCGTGCTGCCGACGTATTTTGGCGAGAAAATGGTCTTGCGCGTTCTCGACCGGAGTGGGATCCGCTCGGGGCTTGATAAATTGGGATTTTCCGAGAAACCCACACGGGCACTGGCCGAGGCGGTCAAAAAACCCTATGGGATGATCCTCGTGACCGGTCCCACGGGCAGCGGGAAATCCACGACGCTTTACTCGATCCTCAATTCCTTGAATACTCCCCAGAAAAATCTCATGACCGTGGAGGACCCGATCGAGTATCAGGTCGAAGGGATCACCCAGACCCAGGTGCAGTCGGAGATCGGGTTGACCTTCGCGAGCGGACTGCGGGCGCTTCTGCGCCAAAGCCCCGATATCGTTCTTGTGGGCGAGATCCGCGATACCGAGACCGCGGATATCGCGGTCAAGGCGGCGCTGACAGGACATCTTGTCTTCAGTACGCTGCACACCAACAGCGCGGCCGGGGCCATGACGCGTCTGATGGATATGGGGATCGAACCCTTTTTGATCGCGTCCTCGGTGGTGTGTGTCGGGGCACAGCGTCTTATGCGCCGGATCTGTCCGAGCTGCAAGGCGCCGACCACCATTCCGGAAGAAGTCCTGCGGCGGTGCAAGCTTCCTGCTGAAGAACTGGCCAAGATCACGCCATTCAAGGGAAAAGGGTGCGTGAAATGTAATATGACCGGTTATTTCGGCCGCGTGGGCGCCAGTGAGGTCTTGTTGATGGATCCGGACCTGCGAGAGCTTGTGATCCAGAAAAAATCGAGTAATGTTATTCATCAACTTGCCGTTGAGAAAGGTATGGAAACGCTGTTCGAGAACGCCCTCGGGCTTTTCAAGAACGGCATCACCACGCTGGAAGAAGTCCTTCGCGTTTCGAGCCAGGAATAAAAGCTATGCCTTCTTTTGATTATTTAGTCAAAGACAAGACCGGGAAAGACCTGAAGGGCGTTCAAGATGCCCAAGATGCGTCCGAGCTGGTTCGCCAGCTTAAGTCGCAAGGGTATCTTGTGATCCGCGTCGAGCAGGCGAAAAAGAAATCATCCGTTCTGAGCGTGCAGGCGGGACCGGCACCCAAAGGCAGTCAGGGGAAATCCGGGGCGATCAAGCTGGATGACCTCGTGGTTTTCGCACGGCAGATGGCGACGTTGGTGGCGGCGGGGATCCCGCTCATCCAGTCGCTGGATATTCTTGCCGATCAGGTGGATAAAGAGCAGTTCCGGAAAGTGCTTCGCCGCATGCATCTGGATGTCCAAAGCGGGAAGAGCCTGTCGGAAGCGATGATGGCGCATCAGAAAGTTTTTTCGAATCTCTTCATTCATATGGTTCGCGCGGGGGAGACCAGCGGCCGGTTGCAGGAGATCCTGGACCGTGTGGCTCAATACCTTGAAAAGTCCAGTGCGCTCCAAAAAAAGGTCAAATCGGCCATGATGTATCCGACCGTTGTGTCGATCATGGCGTTCGCGATCACGTTCCTGATGCTGTCCTTCGTTATCCCGAAATTCGCGTCGATCTTTGACGGGCTGGGGGCCAAACTTCCGGCGCCGACTCAGTTCCTGATCAACCTCAGCAATTATCTCGCCGCGAACTGGTGGTGGATCATCGGCGTGATCGTGGGAGCGGTGATCGGTTTTCTGAAATTTGTCCAGTCCCCGGTGGGCCGCCTGCCGTGGGACACGTTCACCTTGCGCATGCCGATCTTTGGTCCCATTGTGATGAAGGTCGCGGTCAGCAAGTTCTCGCGAACGCTCGCGACGCTTGTGCGTAGCGGCGTGTCGATCCTCGCGGCACTTGAGATCGTGTCCCGGACTTCGGGGAATGCCCGGATCGAGAAGGTCATTACGGACCTGATGGGGTCCGTCAAGCGGGGAGAAAGTATCGCGGGGCCGCTTGATAAAAGCGGGATCTTTCCTTCGATGGTCGTGCGAATGATCGCGATCGGGGAAGAGACCGGTGAACTGGAAGAAATGCTCACCAAGATCGCCGACTTCTATGACGCGCAGGTAGATACGGCTGTTTCCGGACTCACATCCCTCATTGAACCGCTCATTATCGCCTTTCTGGGTATCGTGATCGGCGGTATTGTGGTGGCGCTTTTCCTCCCGATCCTGACGCTGACGCAGGCTCTTAAATAAACCGCCTTGGGCGCGTCCGATAACCGTTATTGTGATGGCGAAGATACTTTTTAAATAATGTTGTTATAATTCCTTCCATAAAAAAACTAGTTTAGTTCTGCGAAGACTTGTCGTATTATTAAAAGTAGTTTAAGCTACTAAGTAGGCAGTGGCACACAACAGGAGGAATAACATGTTTATCAAATTGAACCAGAAAGGTTTTACGTTGGTTGAGATTATGATCGTTGTCGCGATCATCGGGCTTTTGGCTGCTATCGCCATCCCCAACCTCATGCGCGCGCGCATGAACGCCAACGAAGGCGCTATCAAGTCGGATCTCCGGACCCTGAGCTCTGCTGCGGAAAGCTATCGCGCGGCCCAGAATCCTCCGGTCTATCCGTCCGATATCAATGATTTGACATCGGCGAACCCCGCGTATTTGGATTCGACTTTTGCGGGCGCGAAGCACGGCTATAACATCACTCTCACCGGTGGCGCGAATACGTTTGGCGCCCTCGCTGCGCGCGTGAGCGCTCAGACGGCTGAGAATGACTACTGTGTCGACCATACCGGCGTGATCGTCGGTGGTGCGGCGGGTAGCGTGACCGGTCCCGTTGGCGGTTGTGCCGGCGGTACCGCGATCGCGGGTTAGTCAGTAGGAATAGAACGAAGTGTTGTCAGCCCGCCCTGCTTGAAAAAGCAGGGCGGGCTTTTTTTGTCCTTTTTTGATCGAGCGTATTTTGAGCCGTTTTTGTCTCGGACGTTCGCTTCTTTGCTGAAGGTGACTGGGTCCTTTCCCGATGCGGGGGCTCCGATTTTGAGGCCGATCGGGTAATTGGGGCTGTATTTTTCAAACGATTTCTGATAAGGTTTCTCCATGAATGTCGCCCTCGAAAAAATCGCGTATTTAAAAGACCAGGCTCAAGGTGTCTTCGAGGGGCTTTTTTCCCGCGGTGGGTCCGGCAGGCAGGCCGCGTCCAAGGTGACCGTTTGCGATCTCGGCCGGACGCGGATCGTCCTTTTGGAAGTGGAGAAGCGCTCCGACCATCTCTTTATCCACAAATTCGAACTGATCAAAAACGCCCTCCGGGACCAGAACCCTTCGCTTGCGCTCCAGCCTTTTCTCGACGGAAAAAAATTCCAGAAAGATGGGATCCGCGTGGCGCTCAAGGGGCACGGGGTCGTCATCCGGTTCATCCGTTTCCCCAAAATGCCGGCCGAGGACCTTCGTAGCGCCATGAAATATGAGGCAGAGCAATACATTCCCTTTGAGCTCAGCGATGTGGCGCTTGATTTTGCGGTGGTGGAGGAAGGCGTCAAGACCGATGACGGTGAAAAGATGGAGGTCATGCTGGCGGTGATCAAGCGGCAGGAACTGGAGCCCACGCTGGAGGTCTTCCGTAATCTGGAATGCCATTTGTCGGTCGTGGATGTTGATATCCTGTCGGCTCTGGCGTCTCTGGAATATTTCCACCCGGAAGATTTTAGCGGGCATGTGGGATTGTTGGACCTGGGGACCGAGATCTCGACGCTGGGGATCGTTCGGGACGGAAAACCGCGTTTCATCCGCGATATTTCCTACGGGACTTACGATCTTTATAAACGTCTGAAAACGCGATCGAATCTTGCGGAAGACGCGATCGAATCTTTTTTTGAACGGCATGAAGATCCCGCGCCCGAAGTTGCCCAGGCGATCGCGGAAAGCCTGGACGGCCTGATCGGCGATCTGCGTGTTTCGTTCGATTATTATCACGATCAATCCGGACAGGCCAAGCCCCTCAGCAAGCTTTTCTTGAGCGGTGGCGCGGCCCATCCCGTGGTGTTGCAGGCTTTGTCCGCTGGGCTGAAACTCCCTGTGGAAGGCATCCATGCGCTCCCCAGGATCCAGTGGGCGCCCGAAGTCGACGCGGAACTATTGAAATCCCATCTGGCTCTTCTGCCGGTGGCGCTGGGATTGGGGCTTCGCGAAGCATGATCAAGATCAATCTATTGCCGCAGGAACTGCGCAAGAAACAGGCGTCGCCTTCCCGGTGGCGTTTCATGCCTTTTCTGATCCTGGGCGGGGTCCTCATTTTTCTGATGACCGTTTTTTTCTATATCGATTATCTGCACGTTCGATCGTCCTACCGGTCGGTCCGGGGCGAGTGGTCCCGGCTGAATCCGCTGATGGCCCAGCTCAAGGCGTTGGAGACCAAGATCGAGGTCGAGATGCGCGGGGAGAACGATTTCCTCGAAAAGAATATCCTGAACAAAGATTCGATGACGCGTATTCTCCAGAACTCGAGTGAATTCCTGCCGCCGAAAGGCTGGCTGACGGAACTGCAGATCGCACGGGCCGGGTCCGGATGCGTGCTGATGTTGCGCGGCGTCGTGTTGTCGACCCGGGCCCAGACCGGTATCGAACAGATCGAAGTCTATCTTCAGAAGCTGAAGGCCCAGCTCCCTCGCGAAGCGACCTTGGAACTCACCACATCCAAGGAGATCTCCACCCAGAAGCAGGGGACGGCTTTCACCGCGCAGTTGGTTTGGGGAGCGGCAAAAAAATGATGAAACCTTTGAACAAATGGACCTCGGCCGACATTATAGGATTCGTGAAAGGTGTCGATAAAAAAACCTGGGTGGCCCTCCTTTCCTGGACGGTCGCGGGTCTTCTCGTATTTGTCTTTTTGTTATTTCCAGCCTGGATCGAGCGCCCCATGCTCCGGAAAGAGATGGAGACCATGGAAGCGCAGATCCGGCAGGTCAATGCCCTGAGTCAGAAGCGCCGCGTTTGGGAAGAGAATCAGAAGGTTTTTGGCG
>CAZDVO010000042.1:0-1662 GCA_964508905.1 uncultured bacterium | reverse complement strand
CTCGTGGTGATCCGCCTCGGCGATGAAGAAAAGACGCTCCGCCTGCGTGAAGAGGATGCGGCGCTGTGAAAAGGCCTCTCAACTCTCGCCGGTGAAAGGGTTTTGAAACAATTTATGAACGTGAATGCCGGGTTTTGTGTTAACATACGCGCCAGGAGAAATTCATGAAAAGAACACCTCACATGTTGGTCCTCTGCTTGGTCGTGCTGTGTCTTCTTGGGATGTCGGCGTCTTTCGCCGCGGATCCCGCGCCAGTGACCCCCCAGAAAACGACGACGCCCGCTGCGGCCTCGGCGCCTGTTGTGTCCACTCCGGTCGTGGCGGAGACGAAAAACCCTGCCGTTAAAGCGGCAACCGGGCCGGCGTCAGCCGATGACACGATCAGCCTGGATTTCAAGGATGCCGAGATCGGAAGCGTCCTGCGCGTTCTGAGCATGAAAAGCAACGTGAATATCGTGACGGGGCCGGAGGTGACGGGGCTTGTGACCGTGCGGCTCGACAATGTTCCCTGGGAAAAGGCGCTCGATGTGATCCTGCGGACCTATGATTATGTGTTCGAACGCGACGGGAATATCATCCGCGTGACGACGCGTGACAAAATGAAGCTCGAACCGGTCGAGACGAAGACCTTCGTTCTGAACTATTCCAAGGCGACCGAGATCCAGGCCTCGATCCAGGATATCCTGACCGAGCGGGGGAAAGTGAAAGTTGCTGAGCGTACGAACATGGTCGTCGTGACCGATATCCCGACCAACCTGTACAAGATCGGTGAGATCATCAAGAAGATAGATAAATTGACGCCCCAGGCATTTATTGATTCTAGAATTGTTCGCACAGGTGCTGGTTATGCGGAAAATCTTGGCATTAATTGGAACCTCCAAGGGGGGCTGACGGCCGGGTCCACTAGGCCTACTACTTTTCCTTTTCCGTCGAGTGACGGAGGCGTTCCGACGAGCATTGAGCAGTTTTTCCCAGTGTTAGGCGCAACAACTACGACTGGAACGACCACAACTCCCGGGGACCAGATTAATTCGAGAAACCCTCGGGCATTTCCTCAGCCCGCACTTACGCAGTCAGGTTCTACTTTTTCTTATGGAACTTTGGACTTTTCCAAGCTTTCCGCAGTTCTTCAGATGCTTAAAAGTTATTCAAACACCAAAGTTGTTTCTAACCCGCGGATCGTTGTTTTGAATAATCAAACAGCTCATATTCAAGTGGGTGACCAGATCCCTCTCCCTAATTATGAACGCAACGAGCAAACGGGAAGTATGGTTGTCTCAGGCTTTAACTATCGTGATACGGGGGTTGTTTTGAATGTGACCCCCCATATCAATTCAGCCGAAGAGATTCTGGTCGATTTGAAACCGGAGATCAGCGCCAAAACCACGGACCAGGATTTTGGTGGCGGGGTTGTTGCGCCAATTTTTAATACAACGCAAGCTCAGACGCAAGTCCTTATTCAAAGTGGCCAGACGATAGCCATCGGTGGCTTGATGACGGATAATGTTTCATCTGATGAGAATAAAGTGCCGTATCTTGGGGACGTTCCCTTGCTCGGAAAACTTTTTAGATCTAAACGCCAAGACGCTACAGTTAATAAGAAAGTAGAAACGCTTTTTTTCGTAACAGTTACCACGGTGGATTCACAGGGACAGCCTGTGG
>CAZDVO010000041.1:0-15288 GCA_964508905.1 uncultured bacterium | reverse complement strand
TTGCGGCTCAGTGATGTCTGGCTTGGAGTCGGGTAGCGTTTTTTAAGGAGCCTGTTCCTGATCGGCGGCGAGACCTTCGCGCGGAGCAGTTCGGCGATGAGTTCTGCTTGGTTGAAATGCCGCTGGACCCATTTGAATCGGTCGATCGGGATCGGGATCAGGGCGTCATAGTGAAATGAGGCCGTGATGGCTTGAGCTAGCTGGGTCATGGTTTCCCGGAACGCCTCAACGAGATAGCTTTTTCGCTGGTATTTGATCCCGTGGAGGATCTCTCTGACGGGAGACCAATAGGCAAAGGCGGTCCAGACGTGATCTAGGTGCTCAAAAGGTTCCTCGCTCAGCGTTGTTTCCATGGGCCACGCAAGCGAGAGTACTTTTTCCATGCAGCTCTGGCAGAGGATCTTTTCGTCCAGGGGAAGCGCTTGGCGGCACACTTCGCATGCGGTGGGGTAGAAGAGCCTTGTGACTGCTTCCAGGGGGCGTCGCAACATGGCTGTAATTTTATCATAAAAATAGTGCAAAAGAATAAAGCCTTTGGCCGTGTCAAAATGAACGGACCCGGCGTGTTGGGGTGTTTTCCTGATATTTTCTTTGCCTGATGACGGGTTTTCCGTATAATACCGCCTTTACTAATCCACTACGAGAGAGGGTGAATACGAGTGTTAAAAGTCGAAGTCGGAAGTCATGAGCCGCTTGAGCGGGCTTTGAAACGTCTGAAAAAGAAGATGGAACGTGAGGGGATCCTCAAGATCCTCAAGGCGCGGAAGAACTACGAAAAGCCTTGCGAGAAACGGCGGCGTAAGTCCCGCATGTCCAAGTCCCGGAAGTTCAGTTTCTAATACGGGGCATTGCCTGCAAGCAATCCATGTTATCCCAAAGGGGCAGTCTCTTGATCTTTTCAGGAGGCTGTCCCTTTCTTTTTTGAGCGCCTTCGAACGCTTGGGAATGTGGAAATGCATTCCTTCTTTTGATATGATGCACTCACGCGTTCAAAGATTTCGGCAGTTCATCACGAAAGGGCGTTAGCACTCCATCTTATGGCAGCGAGGTTCCAGAGTTTTCCGGGCATGGACGATGTCCTTCCGCCCGAGATAGAAAAATGGCAATCGGTCGAGGAAAAGGCCCGCATTTTTTTTGATGCCGCAGGATTCAAAGAGATCCGCACGCCGCTTTTAGAACCCACCGAGCTTTTTGTCCGCTCCATCGGACAGTCCAGCGACATTGTCCACAAGGAGATGTTCTCTTTCAAAGATCGCGGGGAGCGGGACATGACCCTGCGCCCTGAGATGACCGCCTCCGTCGCGCGTTCGGTGGTTGAGCGGGGGTTGTTGAAACAAGCCAAGTCGCTTCGCCTCTATTACATGGGGCCCATGTTCCGCGCCGAGCGCCCCCAGGCCGGCCGCAAACGTCAGTTCCACCAGATCGGCGCCGAGATCGTCAATGAAGATGCGGCCTCGGATTTTGAGATCATCTCACTTCTTTATCAGTTTCTCCGCTATGCGGGGCTTCAAAATATCCGCCTCAATTTGAACGATCTCGGAGAAGAAGAGGATCGCGTGAAGGTCCGCGAGGCCCTGGCGGGGTATTTTTCCGGCGTGAAGGAAAAGCTGTGTAAGGATTGCCAGTGGCGTCTCGAAAAAAACGTGTTGCGCGTGTTCGATTGCAAGGTCCCGGGGTGTCAGCCCGTGATCGATGCCGCGCCGTGGGAAAATTTTTATCCTCTGAGTGATCGTTTCAAGGCGCTCGGGACCAAACTGGAAACTTACGGGATCCCTTACCACGTGAACCGCCGCCTGGTCCGGGGGCTCGATTATTACAACGGGGTGGTGTTTGAGATCACGGCGGAGGGGCTTGGCGCGCAGAACGCGGTGGCCGGCGGGGGACGTTACAACAATCTTTACCAAGAGATTGGCGGGAGCGTGACGCCTTGCACGGGCTTCAGCATTGGGATGGAGCGGCTTCTGACGGCGATCGAGGCGCAAAACCCGAAGGCGTTTGACGCGCTCAAATTGAAAAAGGTTTATTTCGCGCCGCTCGAGGAAGCGCCGGCGATCCTGCAGCTTTGCCGAACGCAGGCCCTTGCGGTGCGCGAAGCGGGGATCCGGCCCGAAACGGCGCAAGGGGTCTTCTCGCTCAGCCAGCATCTCAAGAAGGCGAATCAGCTGGGAGTGCGTTTTATGGTGATCGTCGGAGGGGATGAGATCCAAAAACAAGTCGTGGTGGTCAAAGACCTTGAAAAGAGGGAACAAAGTGAGATCGCATTCGAACAGATCGTGAGCCATTTCAAAAAGGTGATGAACTTATGCTGAGAACGATGACGTGCGGTGAGTTGAGTAAGCAACGGGTCGGAAAAGAAGAGGTCCTTTCGGGCTGGGTGGACACGCGGCGGGACCACGGAAATTTGATCTTTGTGGACCTTCGGGACCGCTGGGGTGTGACCCAGGTCGTTTTCAATCCGCAGACCAATCCCGAAATGCACAAGAAGGCCGAAACCCTCCGCTCGGAGTTCGTGATCCGAGTTAAGGGGACGGTCAATGAGCGTCCGTCCGGGACCGTGAATGCCAAGATCCCGACCGGTGAGATCGAACTCCAGGCGTCGGAACTGGAGATCCTGAACCCGTGTCTCCCGATGCCGTTCGAACTCGAGGAAAAAAATGTTGGGGAAGAGCTCCGGCTCCAATACCGCTTTCTGGACCTTCGCCGCAAGGACATGATCCGGAACCTGACGCTCCGTCATCGCGTGACCAAAGCGGTGCATCAATATCTGGACCGGCTGGGTTTTATCGAGGTAGAGACTCCTTATTTGACGAAGAGCACGCCTGAAGGGGCCCGCGACTTTCTGGTCCCGTCCCGCATGAATCCCGGCAGTTTTTACGCGCTGCCGCAGTCGCCTCAGCTTTTCAAGCAGCTGCTCATGGTCTCGAACTATGATCGCTACTATCAGATCGCGCGCTGTTTCCGCGATGAAGACCTCCGCAAGGACCGCCAGCTCGAGCACACCCAGATCGATCTTGAAATGTCCTTCATCGATGAAGAAGACATTATGGGCGTCGTGGAAGGTATGGTCGCGCATGTGTTCAAGGAGACCAAGCAGATCGAGCTGAAGCTGCCGCTACGCCGGATGCCCTACAAAGAGGCGATGGAGAAATATGGTTGTGATAAGCCGGACCTCCGCTACGGGATGGAGATCCATGATCTGACGCCGGTCTTTGAGAAAAGCGGTTTCAAGATCTTCGATGAAACGATCGCCGGAGGAGGCCAGATCCGCGGCCTTTGTTTTACCCCGCCGGCCGGCGTGGAATTCTCACGTAAGGATTTTGATGATCTGACCCAGTGGATCAAGGTGTTCGGGCCGAAGGGGCTTGCTTGGTTCAAAGTGACGGGGGCCGATCAGGTCGAATCGCCGATCCAGAAATTCTTTGATGCCGCCCGCGTCGGCAAAGTGCTCCAGACCGTGAGCGCCAAGCCCGGGGACATTGTCTTTATGGTCGCCGATAAGTTCAAGGTTGCCGCCGTGGCGCTGGGAGCGCTCCGCTGTTTTCTCGCGGAAAAATACAAAATGATCCCCGAGGGGAAATTCGAGCTTCTTTGGGTCGTCGATTTCCCGCTCTTTGATTGGAATGAGGAAGAGAAACGGTTCGATGCCTGCCACCATCCCTTCACTTCTCCGAAGCCGGAGGATGTGCCGTTCCTGGGATCCGATCCGTTAAAGGTTCGTGCCCGTGCTTATGATCTGATCTGCAACGGGACGGAAATGGGCGGGGGGAGTATCCGTATCCACGACCGGGGCGTGCAATCCAAGATATTTGAGCTCCTGAAGCTGACCCCGGAACAGGCGGAATTGCAGTTCGGGTTCCTCCTGAAAGCCCTTTCCTTCGGCGCGCCTCCGCACGGAGGTCTCGCGATCGGTCTGGACCGTTTTGTGACGTTGCTGCTGGAGTTGGAATCGATCCGTGAAGTGATCGCGTTCCCGAAAACGCAAAAGGGGACCTGTCTGATGACCGATGCGCCGTCCCCCGTCAGTGAAGATCAATTGAAAGAGTTGAGCATTGCTGTAAAACTGAAGCCCAAGGCCTAAGGAAAGGATTTCCATCTTGCAAAAACTCATCAAGCTTCAATCGAACGACGAAGCAAGAGCTCTTTACGGTAATCTGGACCAGACCGTGCGTCAGGCGGAGAAGGATTACCGCGTCAAGATCATTGCCCGGAACGACCGGATGAAGATCATGGGCGATAAGAAGAACGTGGAAGATGCCAGTCGTTTCTTTGTGCGCATGCTCGAAATGCAGCGCAAAGGCGGCCGCTTGCCGGGACGGTCCGTTCCGGATGCTACGCCCAAGGTCGAGGCTCAGATCGCGCCGCCCAAGGGCGGAGGGATCCATTTCTTTCATCGCGGGAAGGTGATCCAGGCGCGGAGCGAGAACCAGCAGGCTTATCTTAAGGCCATGCAGTCGAAGGATATCGTGATCGGGATCGGCCCCGCGGGTACCGGGAAGACCTATCTCGCGATGGCCGCGGCCGTCGAGGCACTTAAAAAGAAATATGTCGCGAGGATCATCCTGACACGTCCCGCGGTCGAAGCGGGGGAGAACCTCGGGTTCCTACCCGGCGATCTTGCGGCGAAGGTGAACCCTTATTTGCGTCCGCTCTACGACGCGCTTTACGATATGCTCGAATTCGATGAGGTTGCCCGGTATACGGAGCGCGGCGCGATCGAGATCGCTCCGATCGCCTATATGCGCGGCCGAACGCTGAATGACTCCTATGTGATCCTGGATGAGGCGCAAAATTGTACGCACAACCAGATGAAAATGTTCCTGACCCGTCTCGGGCAAACTTCCAAAGTGGTGATCACGGGGGATATCACGCAGATCGACCTTCCTGCCGGAAAAAAATCAGGGCTTGTCGAGATCCGTACGATCCTCGGCGATATCCCGGATATTCAGTTCATCTATCTGAATGAAACGGATGTGGTGCGCCACCCGCTTGTCCAGGAGATCATCAAGGCGTACGATAAGCACGAGCGCAAAAAAGCGCTGGCGGAAGCTTGACCCTTTGTTTCGAAACAGGCGTTTCTTCTAAGGGGGATTGATGGGATATAAGATCGATTTGAAACAGGCATGCCCCCGCATTCCGGTCTCGGAGGCCGCGTTGAAGCGGCTTGCCGTGAAGATCTTGAGGGACCTGGGCCTGAAGCAGGCTTCGCTCAGTATTATGCTCGTGGATGGCCCCGAAATGCGCCGCTTGAACCGCCGCTATCTGAAACACGCCTGGTCGACCGATGTGTTGGCGTTCGACGCGGGGGAAAAGCCCGATCCGTCTTCGAAGCATAGTTCGTACGCCGGTTCGTCCCGCCGGAGCAAGGATTTTCTGGGAGATATCGCTCTGGGGCTTTCTACGATCCGGGCTCAGGCAAAAGAGTACGAGCACTCCTTCGAGGAAGAACTTCAATACTGCCTCTGCCACGGGATCCTTCATCTGATCGGCTACGACGATAAAGGCCGCACGGCCTTCAAGAGGATGCATCAAAAGCAGCATCAGATCCTTCAACGCGTTCAGAAAAAGTCGTAGGCCCTTTCGTGAGCATCCATAAGACCGAAGCCTTGGTCATCAAAACGCAACCCTTTCGGTCCAGTTCCCTTATCGTCACCTTTTTTACGCCGCAATGGGGGAAGGTTCGCGGCGTGGTCAAAGGCGTACACCGGGAAGGGGAGATCCGCCAGGCAGGCTTCGAGCTTTTTACGCATGCCGAATATATCTTCTATGAGAAAAAACGTTCGGATCTTCACCTCATTTCTGATGCCGCGATCCTTGAAAGCCAGCATGCGCTCCGTGACCGCCTTGAGGGGATCGCTTATGCCAGTTATTTTTGCGAGTTGGTGGATGAACTGACCGAGGTCCAGGACCCGCATCCGGAGATCTTCACGCTTCTTAAGGACAGCTTTCGGTTTTTGACCGTGCTTCCGCCCCAGCGGATCGAGATGGTTTTCACGACCCAACTCTTGAGGGAGATGGGGTGGCTTCCGTTCCTGGAAAGTTGTCTGGAGTGCGGTGCCAAGCCGATCGAGAAAGGATTCTTCTCGATCCGTCATGGAGCGCTGGTCTGCGAGCGATGTAAGTTGAAGGACCCGGCCGCGCAACCCGTGAGCTCCGGTGCGCTGGCCATGTTGCGAGCGTATGCCAAAGACGCTTTTGAGGATGGCCTGCGCTTGCCGAGTAGTGCCCTGATCGAGAGTGAGGTCAAGGTGCTGATGACCACTTTTCTTAATTATCGCATCGGTAAAGTGCTCAAGACCCGTAAGTTCCTCGACTCGATCCGCACCGCCCTCCGCGGTTGATCCCAAGTTTTCTCTCGTTCGTTTGTCCCCGATCCGATTCTCCGCTTTCTCATCGATGCGCATACTTTTTTATAAAAAATATTTTCATTTCACTGTAACCCTTTTATTTTCAAATGGTTGCAATAAGCATGGATTTGTTTATGAATTTGACTTTTCATTATTGCGATGCTATGTTTCTGGTAGAAGTAAACATTAATAAATAATACATCAATGCTATATATTGTTATAAATAGGGGGTGCCGTAGATGGAAAGTTTAGGTATTTCGGGTTCTAAGGGGCCTCAGCTCTATTTCAGTCTTTCGAACGAAGATCGCGAGTCAGCCATCTTTTTTCTGCTCGAGTCGATCCTCAAGGCGAAGGACGGAACTCAAGGGGCCAAGCGGACCCTTGCCTTTGATGAGGACGTGAACATCTATCTGGCGCATCTGCTCTTTGCCGTATCACTTCCCGAATATCATGATATGGCGGATCCCTTTCTTTCGACAAACACCCAACAGGTCTTTGAATGGGTCCGTGAAACGAACGATCCCATGCTGCGGTATTTTATTTTCAAGGTCAACGCGGACCATTTGTTGATCCAGTCGACGATCTTCAATCCCGATCCTTTATTGGCCAAGCGGTTCTCTCTCAAAAAAGACACAAAGGAGGCTCCGAGCGAGGAACGTTTGGCCGCGATCCTTTATTACAACCAGGCCGCGCGCTGTCACGCGGGAGTGTATGACAAAAAGACTGGCGTGGGGGAAGTCCTTGGCAAGATCGCGGGCCAGTTCGACACCTACCAGCATGTTCTGACCGGCGTGAAAGATGACTACTTTAAGTTCATTGAGTGCTTCCGGGAGCAGGCCTTTCGGCATTTTTTGCTCCAGATGAAAGGTTATGAAAAAGAGCATCTCCGGGAGATCAAGATGGAATCGTTCCTGGATGTGTATCAGAAGTGGCTGACGCATCGGGCCCCGGAGTTCCAGAAAAAGGCCGTGGAACTTGCCCGGGAACTGAGTTTGTTAGACCCCCAATTCCGTTTTGATATTTCCAAACTCAACCTGTCAACCTAGAGAAAGGATCTTTGTTGTCTGTGGAGCCCGTAGGTCTTGCCCGGTGCCCGGCGCTTGAGGCGCCCGGCGGGGGACCTGCGGGCTCTTTTTTTTGATCGCTGATTCGATCGCTTGACTTGTCAGCGCTGAACCATTAGTATTTTTTTCACTTATGAAAAAATCTCGGTGTCGTTGGATCACTTTGGGGCGGGCCTTCGCGGCTTTTGCCCTTTTTTCTTTTTGGGCCATGTCCGCCTACGCGGGGACTTGGGAACCCAGTGATTGGACCAAGGAACCGACCTACCTTGGAAAGATTTCCCAAAAGCTTGGGTACGGATTTTTGAACATCAGCTCCGGGTGGACCGCTTTTTTCTACGAACCCGCCAGAGAAGGACAGAATTTCTTTGTCGGAGTCGGTAAGGGCATTGGCTATACGGTAACGAACACGCTAGGCGGGGTTTTACATGCGGCGACCTTTCCTGTTCCCGTTGATATTCCGCTTCCACAAGGCGGTATTGCTTATGAGTACAAAAAATAGTCGGTTCTTGGCCGTGCTTCTGCTCGGGGCGGTACTGTTCTTTTCGAGTCCCTCCGCGCATGCGGCATCTCCCTGGATGGAAAAGCAGGGCTATGGAGCCAAAACCTGGGGGAAATTCTCTTTTGGCATGAAGAACGCGCTTCTCGGGTGGATGACGCCGTGGGCCGAAGCCAAAAATCCGAAGTATCCCTCCCAGTGGGCCGGCTTTTCCGCCGGGATCGGCGAAGGGACTATTTTTATGGCCGGGGGTGTGCTTCAGGTCGCCACGTTCTTCATTCCCGTCGATTTTCCGGATATGGGGTATGGACTTCCGATTCCGGACCCTGAGCGGGTGAAAAATCCGCCCAAGCCTTACGCTCCCTACAGCAAGAAATAACCGCATTCTCCGGAGGGCCTTCTGCTGTTTTCAAGGGGGGCGAACTCTGATATAATCCGGCCCCTGTTGACCTTTTAACCAGCCACTTTTAACCATCCTGGGATAGGCCATGACAAAATCGACGATCTCATTCGAACCGACCGGACGCCTTCAAAAATTGCCGCCTTATCTTTTTGCGGAGATCGACAAGAAGAAACGCGAATTGATCGCCAAGGGCAAGGACGTGATCGACCTGGGCGTGGGAGATCCTGATATCCCGACGGCCGATTTCATCATTGAAGCGTTGAGCGTGGCCGCCCGGAACCCCCGCAACCATCGCTACGCGCTCGACCAGGGGATGCCCGAATTTCGCCAAACGATCCGTGATTGGTTCCAGCAGCGGTTTGGGGTCAAGCTGGACGCGGATAAAGAGATCCTGCCCTTGATCGGGTCCAAAGAGGGGATCGGCCATTTGCCGCTCGCGGTCCTCGATCCGGGCAAAGTTTGCTTGATCCCGGACCCGGGTTATCCGGTCTATCGTTCGGGGACGCTTTTTGCCGAGGGGATCCCGTACACGATGCCGCTTCTTGAGAAGAACGGCTATCTTCCGGATTTTGACGCCATCCCCGAAGACGTGCTGAAGAATTCGAGGCTGATGTTCCTGAATTATCCCAACAACCCGACCTCGCAGGTCGCGGACAAAGCCTTTTTTGAAAAGGCCGTGGCATTCGCCCGCAAACACGGGATCCTGATCGCGCATGATGCTGCCTATTCCGAGATGACCTATGACGGGTTCAAGTCGCCGAGCATTCTTGAGATCCCCGGGGCCAAAGACCTCGCGGTCGAGCTTTTCTCGCTTTCAAAGACCTACAGCATGACCGGTTGGCGCGTCGGGTTCGCCGTCGGTAACGCGCAGGTCCTGGCGCTGTTGGCGAAGGTGAAATCCAATCTTGATTCCGGGATCTTTCAGGCGATTCAGATCGCCGGGATGAAGGCGCTTCAGGAGGGAGAAAAGGAACTGGAAAAGAATCTCAAGATCTACCAGGAACGCCGGGACCTTTTGGTTCAGGGATTTCGGGACCTGGGGTGGCGGATCGAAGCGCCGAAGGCGACTTTCTATGTCTGGATCCCGGTGCCTCCCGGTTATACCTCTTCCGAGCTTGCCCTGAAATTTCTCGAGGAGTTGAATATTGTTGTGACCCCGGGGAACGGCTTCGGGCCGAATGGGGAAGGCTATTTCCGTATTTCCCTTACCGTGGCGGAGTCCCGTCTCATGGAAGCCCTCGACCGGATCAAGAAGAGCCGCGCGCATCGTTAGATCCTCGATCGAATCCATGCCAAAAGTCTTTATCGGGGTCGGGTCGAATTTAGGCAATCGGCAGGGTTACCTTGATCAGGCCCGAAAGGATCTTACCGCGATCCCGGAGATCCGGGATCTTCGCGAGTCTCCGGTCTATGAAACCGAACCCGTTGATGCCGGGGGCGGGCTTTTTCTGAATGCCGTGTGGAGTTTTGAAACCGACATGCCGGCGCGGGAACTTTTGGATCGGTTGCATCGATTAGAATCCGGGGCCGGACGCGAAAGAAAAGCGATCAACGGGGCCCGAACATTGGATCTGGACCTCCTTTTTTACGGGGATCAAGTGATCCAGGAGCGGGACCTTGTTGTTCCGCATCCGAGGCTTCACGAACGGGCGTTCGTATTGGAGCCGATGGCCGATCTTGCCCCGGGATTTGTGCATCCGGTTCTTAAAAAAACGATCAGGGAACTGCTAGAGGGAACATGAAACTCATTCGCGATCCTAAAAAAATTCAACAGCTTCTTCGAGAAAAACGCGCTCAAGGAAAAAGCATCGGGTTCGTCCCCACGATGGGGGCGTTGCATGAAGGTCATCTTTCCCTCGTGGATGCCTCGAACCGGGAAAATGCGGTCACTGTCGTGAGCCTGTTCGTCAATCCGGCGCAATTCGGTCCGCATGAAGATTATGCCAAGTATCCGCGGGTGTTGGGTGAGGATAGTAAGAAGCTTCGGGCGAAGAAAGTCGATTATCTTTTTTGCCCGTCCGCCCAGGCCATGTACCCCGAAGGTTATGCGACCTTTGTGGATATCCGGCCTTGTCTTGCGAATGTTCTCTGCGGCAAATTCCGCCCGGGCCATTTCAGGGGAGTGGCCACGGTGGTCGCGAAGCTTTTGAATCTCGTGGGGCCCTGCCGGGCCTATTTCGGGGCCAAGGATTATCAGCAGACGGTCGTGATCCGCCGGATGGTCCGAGATCTCAATCTGGATGCGGGTGTTCGTGTGATGCCGACGGTTCGTGACCCGGACGGTCTCGCAATGAGTTCGAGGAACCGGTATCTGAACGCTGGCGAGCGGGTTCGTGCGCGAGTGATCTCGCGGGTCCTCAGTGAAATGAAACGGGCGATCCTTGAGGAAAGGTCCTCTATCGCGAGGGTGAAGGCCTGGGGGATCCGCGCTCTGAAGAAGGCCGTGGACCGGGTCCAGTACCTCGAGGTGGTCGACCCTGAAACGCTTGAGCCGGTCAAAAAGATCCAGCCCCGGCTTGTGGCCCTTGCGGCGTGCCTTGTGGGCAAGACAAGATTAATCGATAATGTTACAATCACCGTCTGACATTCGGGATTTTGAGGCGGAATTTTTAACAGGGCATTCATTTTTGAGGGTTTGAAAGTATGCAGCGACAAATAATGCATGGAAAGATCCACCGCGCGACCGTGACGGAAGCGTGTATCGACTATCCGGGGAGTATCACGATCGATGAGACGTTGATGGCGGGAGCGGATATCCTTCCTCATGAAAAAGTCCTGATCGCCAATCTGACCAATGGTTCCCGGATCGAGAGTTATGCGATCCCCGGACCTGCCGGTTCCGGCGTGATCTGTTTGAACGGCGGAGCGGCGAAGCACGGCAAGGCGGGGGATATGATCATTATCCTGGCTTTTGCGGTGATGTCCGACGAGGAAGCCAGGGCGCACAAACCCAAAGTGGTTTATGTGGATGCGAAGAACCGCATCGTCGAGAAAAAATAGTATGAAGAAAAAGATCCGGGTGGGCATCATCGGGGGCGGGACGATCGGGACGGCCCTCGCTCACGCGGTCGTGAAAGACCTGAAAGCCTTCGCGCAGCTGAAGTTCCTCTGTGAAAAACATAAGGAAAAAGCGGCGACGCTCCAGAAGAAATTTCAATTCTACGCGCGCCTTGTCTCCCTGACCGAACTGGTCCGCCGCTCGGATCTGATCATCGAAGCAGCTTCCCCGAAGGTCGCCGCGCAGGTTGTAAAGCTTGCCTGCAAATGGAATAAAAAAGTGCTGATCATGAGCGTGGGCGGATTGCTGCAGCCGCAGATCGTGGAGTTGCTCAAGAAGAACCGTTCCCGCATCTTTTGTCCGTCCGGAGCGATCACCGGCGTGGACGGAGTCCTCGCCGCCGCGAACGGAAATATCCGGAAAGTGCGCCTTATTACCCGAAAACCTCCCGAGGCGCTCATGGGAGCGGCCTATTTTTTGAAGAACCGATTCCCGGTATTGAAGACCCCCGCCGAGGAACGCCGCGTTTTTTCCGGAACGGCGGCGGACGCGATCGAGCATTTTCCCCAGAATATCAACGTCGCTGCCGTATTGAGCCTGGCAGGGGTCGGGCCCGTGCGCACGAAGGTGGAGATCTGGACGTCCCAGTCCTATAAGGGCAATCGTCATGAAGTGCTCGTGGAAGGGGACTTTGGGACCTTTACGACCATCACGCAGAATAAACCCGCTCCCGGGAACCCGAAAACAAGTTATATGGCGGTCCTTTCCGCGATCGCGACACTGAAGAAAGCCTTCGCGCCCATTCGCGTTGGGACGTGACCGGTTTTCCGCGAGGTCTCCGCATGGAAGAATTCATCGAAGTCCGCGGGGCGCGCGAGCACAATCTCAAGAATCTTTCCCTCAGGATCCCGCGTAACAAACTGGTCGTATTGACGGGCCTTTCCGGTTCCGGGAAGTCCTCGCTCGCTTTTGATACGATCTATGCCGAAGGTCAGCGCCGTTACCTCGAAAGTCTCTCTTCGTACGCGAAGCAATTCCTTGAAAAGCTCAAGAAGCCGGATGTCGACCACATCTCGGGGCTCTCTCCGGCGATCGCGATCGAGCAGCGTTCGGTCACCCATAACCCGCGTTCCACGGTTGCCACCGTGACCGAGATCTATGATTACCTGCGCCTTCTTTTCGCGAAGGTCGGAACGCCCCACTGTCCGTCCTGCCATGAGCCGCTTCAGAGCCAAACGCGCGAGGAACTGGCGGCCGATCTGGTCACCCGTTTTGTCGGGAAAGAGGTTTGTATCCTCGCCCCCCTGGTCCGGGGACGGAAAGGGGAATTCCAGAAGATCTTTCAGGATGTGCTCAAGAAAGGTTTTGATCGGGCGCGTATCGACGGGGTCGTGAAGCTTGTGACACAGGAGACCAAGCTGCAAAAATCGGTGCGCCATGACATCGAGATCGTGGTCGATGAATTGCCGGTCCGGAGCGAGTCAGGACGATTTCGGACTTCGTTGGGGTGTGCGTTGGACCTGACGCGGGGCCATGTCGCGATCCTGGAAAAAGGCGGCGATGGAAAAGGCCCCCTGAGCCTGTTTTCGACCACCAAGACCTGCGCGAAGTGTCAGACCAGTATCCCGGACCTGACGCCGAACATGTTCTCTTTTAACAGCCCCTACGGGGCGTGTCCGAAATGCAAAGGTCTTGGCAAGCTTTCGCAAATTTTCGCGAAAGGCGTGATCGCGGCGCCGCAAAAGCCGCTGATGAGCGCGCTTAACAAGGATGTCTTTTTTTCGTTCAATAAATATTTCTTTGAAGACATGCTCCACGATCTGACGGAAAAATACAATTTTGAATGGGACACCCCGTACCAGGACTGGCCGGAAGAAGCCCAAGAGGTCCTTTTCCTCGGGGACGGGGATATCTCGGGGCTGGTGGAGGAATGGGAACGGCTTTTCCATGAGACGAGCTCTGAAGAGGTCCGCTCGAAAGTGCGTAAATTCCTTCGCGAGGAGGTTTGCCCGGAATGTGCGGGGAAGCGGCTTCGGCGGGAAAGCCTCGGGGTGCTGATCGCCGGAAAGAATATCGCCGAAGTGACGGCCCTGCCGGTGGAAGAAGCGGTCCCTTTTTTCGCGGGCCTCCATTTTCAAAGCAATCAGGCCGTGATCGCGGCGCCGATCCTTCGCGAGATCCGGGAGAGGCTTTCCTTTTTACTGAATATCGGGCTCGGGTATCTGACGCTTGATCGCACGGTCGCGACGCTGGCGGGAGGGGAGCTTCAACGGATTCGCCTTGCGGCGCAGATCGGACTTGGATTGACCGGAGTTCTATATGTTCTTGATGAGCCGAGCATTGGGCTCCATCCCAGGGACAATGAGAAATTGATCGGAGCCCTTGAAAAACTCCGGGATCTGAAAAATACGGTGCTGGTGGTGGAGCATGACGAAGAAACGATGCGTCGCGCCGATCATGTGATCGACCTGGGGCCCGGCGCAGGGGTCGAGGGCGGCCGGATCGTCGCGCAGGGAAAGCTTTCCGAGATGAGAGATTGTCCGGAATCGCTTACGCTCAAATATCTCTCCGGGGAGCTTTCGATCGAAGTGCCTCCCACTCGCAAGGATGCGGATAAGGCGAAGAAGCTTGTCTTAAAGGGTTGCCGGGAGCACAATTTGAAAAACATCGAAGCAACTTTTCCTCTAGGCCTTTTGATCTGCGTGACGGGCGTTTCCGGTTCGGGGAAGAGCACGCTCGTGCACGATATCCTCTACAAAGAACTGCATAACCGGATATGGAAAACCCAATACAAGGTCGGCGCCTTCGCCTCGCTTCAAGGCGCGGAGCATATCGACAAGATACTTTCGATCGATCAGGCGCCGATCGGACGCACGCCGCGTTCTAATCCCGCGACCTACACGGATATCTTCGGGTTCATCCGCAAGCTTTATAGCGACATGGAACTTTCAAAGCTCCGGCGCTACTCTCAATCGCGTTTTAGTTTCAATCTGAAAGGCGGACGCTGCGAGCAGTGCCGCGGTGCCGGGTCGGAGAAGCTTGAGATGAGCTTCATGCCGGATCTTTTTGTGGTTTGCGAGGCGTGCCGGGGTAAGCGCTACAATGAACCCACATTGGATGTCCGCTATCAAGGTAAGAATATCGCGGAAGTGCTGGATCTTTCCGTTCGGGAGGCTATCGGGTTTTTCTCCAAGCTTTCCATGATCCGTGAGCGGCTCGAAGTTCTGGATTCTGTTGGGTTGGGGTATCTGACGCTCGGGCAGTCCTCGACGACGCTTTCAGGTGGCGAAGCCCAGCGTATCAAGATCGCGGCCGAATTGATCAAAAAGGCGACGGGCAAGACGCTTTATCTGTTGGATGAGCCGACGACGGGGCTTCACTTTGGCGACATCCAGCATCTTTTGAATGCGCTTCTCGGGCTTCGGGACCAAGGCAATACCGTCGTTGTGATCGAGCATAATCTGGATGTGATCAAGATGGCGGACCATATCATTGATCTTGGCCCGGAAGGCGGGAAGGGGGGCGGGACCATTGTGGCGACCGGAACTCCGGAGGCGATCGCTCAAGTCCCTCATTCCTACACGGGGAAATTCTTGAAAAAGGTCCTGAAAGATCCTCGAGGGTAGATTCCTTTCGGGGCGGCTGGGGGCGAGCAATAAAGTTCTTTTAAATGGAAACCTTTCTTGCTATATTGTGCCCGTTGTTTGAAGTAAATTCAGTCTCAAAAGGAGCCCCCCATGATCATGGAAATTGGAATTGTTGCCGGAGAGATTTGGCACTTCCTTGATGATAAAAAGTCCGCTACCGCAGATCAACTTACCAAAGGATTGAAGCGTCCTCGCGAGCTCGTGTTGATGAGTCTCGGATGGCTTGCCCGTGAAGGTCACGTGACCTTGGGGACTCCTGAAAGCGGTTATTCGGCCACGCTCAATCGCAAGTAGTTCGATGGATAAGAAATACGGCTGTGTGCTTTGCACAGCTCC
>CAZDVO010000040.1:0-16864 GCA_964508905.1 uncultured bacterium | reverse complement strand
GTTTGCGCCCAACACCGTGGTGTGGGCGCATTGATTTTCAATAAATCAATACGTCGCCGTGACGGCCTCTGGTGTGCCGTCTACGGCGAACGCTTGAAGAAATGCAATCGTATCTCGAATCTTCACTTCAGAGCAAGAAAGAATTTAACGTGCGACCCGTTAAAAGCTCGCTGATCCTTTTCCTGGCGGTTTCTTTGTTGCTTTCGGGTTGCGCGACGAACGCGCAACGGGGCGTGGATCAGGAGGCCCTCCAAAAGGCCTCGGACGCCACCGATGAGAAAACTGTCGGGGCGGCGATTCACCGCGAGATCCTGGCTTCGTTCTATCCCTACACCGATCCCAAGGTGGTCCGTTACGTGACCGATCTGGGCCGTTCTCTGGCGGCCCATGCCAAGCGACACGATCTCGACTATTGCTTTACCATCCTTTACAGCGAAAAGATCTACGCGATTTCCGCTCCCGGCGGTTATGTCTATGTAACCACCGGGATGTTGAATTTCCTTCAGAACGAGGCGGAGCTTGCGGCCGTTCTTGCTCACGAAATCGGGGAGCTCCAACAGGCGGATCGCCGTTTCACGAAAAGCGATGATGTGATCGGCGCGGCGACCAAGACCGGCTCCGCGATCGCGCCGATGTTCGGTCCCCTGGGTTCTCTTGCGGGGTTGGGCCTCGTTCTTTTGCAGGCTTACAACGAAAGTTCTTTTAAAACCCCCGCCGAACGATTGCTTCTGAGCGATGCCCTTGCCATGCGCTATTTGATGAAGGCGGGCTACGACCCGCAGGCCCTGATGGATGTTCAGGAACATTTCCTGAAAGCGGGGGAGAAGATGACGCCTTATTTCTACGACTACTACCAGTCCCGACCGATCACTGAAGATCGCGTGAAAGCTCTCCAAAAGGATTTCCAGAGACTCCACCTTGACGGGATATCCCTTACGACGGACGCGGTGGAATATCAGGAGATGACCCGGGGGATCCGGGAGATCTATAAACCGGCTCGTTAGAGCGGGACTTGCTCCTCGGGACTCGTAAAAAACGAGAGCCGAAACGAGTCCCTAGGGACGAGACCCAAGTCCCGGCATTATTTCTTCTTCCAATCTCCTGAAGCAGACTGGACCATTTCTCCTGAGGAGGCTTTGTCGTTTTGCACTTCCGCGAAAGCTTTCTGGACCTGAAGTAGTCCCTGACTTCCCAGGGCATTCTGTTCCGCGAGCGCTTCATAGATGACGCGGCGGTCTCGGTTCTCGGCGGAAGCGATCGTGCTGGCCGAGGGGGTGCCTTCCTTTAGGGTGGTCACATAGCCCTTATTATTCTCTCCGATAGCGCCCGTCTGCTTGAGGCTCTGAAGTTCCCGGTAACGGGACTGGCGGTTCTGCAGGGCCTTGCGGATCTCCGGGGTCAACTCTTTGAAATCATAGTTTGCCGCGAAGCCCGAAGCCCCCGCGGTGGCGAGGACCAGGATGACGGCGAAAAGGGAAGCGATGATTCGTTTCATGGGGGAACCCTCCTTCAAATTTAAGATAACTTTTACGTTCATTTCGTGGCTCCTTGAGCGACCATATCCTCAATGTTCGTGGCGGTCTGCTTCAACCCGCGGATATCGACGACGACGTTTGCGTTGATCGTGATCGGGCGGTTGGGATCTCCGACCGCTTTAACGGTACAGCCGGTGATCACAACGGAAGCGAGAGAAAAAGCAGTGATCCATATCCATGATCTCATATTATTTCACCTCATCCAAGTCATTGGTTAATTTCTTTATGGTTGACTTGGATTGCACTGATTTCCAAGTCAGTGAATATTGATAATCAGGCAATAAGGCCCATGATCCGGGCGATCTGTGAGAACGCGTCTTTGGCGTCGGTTCGTATCTCCGCGTTCAGTGTCAGCTTCAGATTATAATCCGGAATAAAGATCCTGAGCAGTATTTTCACGCGATCGTTTTGAGGCAGGCTGGCCTCAAGCGACGCGGTCTGATACTGGATGAGCTTTTGGCTCCGGGAGAGCTTTTCGACCCGTTCCTTTTGAAGTGGGGTGGGGAGATAGGGAAGGAAGACGTCAAAGAAACGGGCCTGCAACGTTCCTCCCGGCTGAGGGGCTTCAAGCGCCATCGAGAATTCCGGGTCTTTCCCGGCTTCTTGCCGGAAGGTCAGCGTGCCTTTTGTCGCGCCGGTCGCGCCTTCCAGGTTCTGCGGGTCGATCCATTGCCAGTCTTCCAGCCCCGTCTTTCCGAAATCCACGGACGCCTCGACGCGTGATGGGGTGCCGGTCTGGATCATCAGCTTGCCCAGGATCCCCTCGTTCGCCGAGCCCCGCGGACGCACGCCTTCAAAAATGAAATGAACGGGTTCCCGGGTGATCAGCCGCAGGAGAGACTCCTCGGACCGAAGGGAACGTATTTCCAGGGCGACCGGTCCTTGCCGCGTTTTAAGTTGTCCGCGTATCCCCTCGATCCTGATCGTGAGATGGCGATCGAGCGTGACCCGATCGATATGAAGAGAGCCTTCAAGGTATTCCTTGGCCGCCTGATTGGCGAAATGCTCTGCGACGTTCCGTCCGATCTCAGGGAGGCGGGGGAGCACCCCAAGGGCCAGCCCGAGGCTTGCCATCAGAAAAAGCGCCAGCAGGGAAAGAAGGACTTTTTTGATCATGCCGCTATTATGCGTTCTGACCCCGAAAAATCAATCCCTTTGCCCGTGTTGCTCCGGCGGTATTTTTTTATTTTTGCCGGGACCGGGCGGGTCTATAATCCGGACTATGCCGGACCGCACACTTGCCCTGTCGCATTACAGGAAGCTGGTCGCGGATATTGTCCGCATTTACGATACCGCCCGCCGGTCACTTGTCCAGGCCCACTGGGAGATCGGGCGAACGATCGTCGAGATCGAACAGGATGGCGCTTCCCGGGCGGCTTACGGTTCGGGACTTCTCGCCCAACTTTCCTTCGACCTTTCCCGCGAACGCGGACAGGGGTTTTCTTCGACCAATCTCAAGCGCTTTCGGCAATTTTATCTGCTCAATCCAAAAGGTGCGCCGGCGCACCTTTTGACCTGGGCGCATCACGTCGAGCTTCTTTCTGTGCACGATACCAAAAAACGTCTGGCTCTGGAAAAGCGCGCTCAAGAGGAAGAACTCCTGCGGCATGAACTCCGTGGGTTGATCCGGAAGGTCCAGGAAAAGGAAAAGTCCTTACGGCCTCGTTCCGTCAATGTCACGCCGCTTGTTCCAAAACGGGGGCCCCTGCACGTCTATCAGATCCGTTGCGGCGCCGACATCGGCTGGCCCGACCCGGACGTCCTGGTGCTGGATCACGGGTTCCGTTTTTACAAAACCCTGAGCCCGGCGGAGAGCAAGTCGTTCAAGGCGGGGGATATCGTGGAGGTTTGCGGGCAGACGCTCCGGAAAACAACTCGAGTTGCAATGCCTAGCTTCACTTACACGGCTTATCTTCAGAAGGTGATTGACGGCGACACGTTCTGGGCCGCGATCGACGCCGACCGAGGACAGATCACCCGCCAGAAACTGAGGCTTCGCGGGATCGATTGTCCGGAGCTCAACACGCCGGAGGGGAAGGCCGCGAAAAAATTCGTGGAGTCCGTGCTGGCGGGCGTGGCCTCCCTGACGATCTTCAGCTACAAGAACGACAACCACGACCGGTTTGAGGCCGATGTCTTTCTTCCCGCGCGGGGTCTCAAGCTCCTAGCCAAGGGCACAGGGCCCGAGTGCCTCAACGACCAGAACGGCCGGGACGTCTTCCTCAACAACCTCCTCCTCGAAACCGGCCACGCGGTCCGAGTCCCAGGCTACTAAACCGCGACTCTGTTTAGCGGTCCGCTAGTGCGTTCTGCTTATCTGGGCATATTTTTATGCTAATTTGTGCGTATGGTTATGCCGATTTGTGCGCATCGTTGTGTTGCCACCGCCGGCGGCTTTCTCCCTTGGGGAATAGTTTTGGTGGATGTCCTGATCCTTGTTATAATCTCAAAAAATATATGAAGCGAGTTGGATCATCCTGAGGCTCATTCGGACAATCAGTGAGAGGATTTCAAATGCGAAAGGAATTCGCGGCATGATGAAAAATCACCTGGCCATTTTTGAAGGACACAAGATACGTCGCGTCTACGACCAAAAGACCGAGATATGGTGGTTTTCGGTCATCGATATTATCCGTGTATTGACCCAGCAGTCGGATTATCAGACTTCCCGGAAGTATTGGAACAAGCTGAAAGAGCGGCTCAGCGAGGAGGGGAGTCAGTCGGTGACAAATTGTCACCAACTGAAATTGCCCGCGGCCGACGGCAAAAGCTACCTTACCGACGTCGCGACCGCCGAGACTTTGCTGCGCCTGGTCCAGAGTGTTCCCAGTCCCAAAGCGGAGCCGATCAAGCTTTGGCTCGCCAAGGTCGGCTACGAGCGGATGCAGGAAATGTCCGATCCCGGTCGGGCCCTTGATCGCGCCCGTGCTACCTGGCAGAAACATGGCCGAAGTGAAAAATGGATTCAACAGCGCATGACGGGGCAGGAAACCCGCAACAAGCTCACGGACTACTGGGCGATGCACGAGATCAAGAAAGGCGATGAGTACGCTATCCTTACCGATCTGATCCACCGGGAATGGAGTGGTGTCAGTGTCAAAGCGCACAAGCATCTGAAGGGGCTTAAAACCCAGAATCTTCGCGATCATATGAGCGAGGCCGAGCTCATTTTTACCGCGCTTGCTGAACTTTCCACCCGCCAGATCGCCGAAACGGTTTCCGCTACGGGGATGGCTGAGAACCAGACCGCCGCAAAGACCGGCGGCAAGATCGCCCGACGCGCCCGCCGGGAGCTTGAAGCCAGGACCGGCAAGCGGGTTGTGACGGGGGAGAACTATCTGCCGCAGCCCGAAGTCAAAAAGATCCGGGGGACGAAGGATGAATAAATCCTTCGCGACCGCGTAACACCCATACATGAATTGAACTAGGCTCACGCGGTACAACGACTGAATGAGAAATTTGACACCAATTTGTCACCAACAGCTCAAATCGCTTTAACCCCTGCCAACTAGTCTTTCGAAACTCACTATTCCTTAGTAGGTTACAGCAATCCATTTTCTTCTGTTTTAAAGAGAGCAAGTGACTAACTATCAGTTGCTCTGTATTTTCTCGATCATTCCAACTGTCAGAACCTTCGACAAGGCCGAAAAAGGGAGGATGGTTTTTTGAACAAGCAGAAAGAATGAAAAGATTATTGGCCGTTGACTTAAAACCTTTGCTTGATGCTGATGCTGAAATGGTCAATAAAGAAAAAATGAAAGATGTTTTGCTTTCAAAATCCATGAATTATGAAAACGGTAACTTTACGTATAGATTTGGTTTAGGTAGAGGTGAGAAAAAAACAATTCCATTACCAACAAATGGAGCGGTGTCGGCATTGGAGGGTGTCGATGTGGAACATCCTTCTAAACTATTTTAGAGCTGTCATTTCTCTTCAAATTTCTTGTTCTTTCCGTTATGTCCTGCGCCTTCTCAGTAATAAGCCGTCCTAATCCTCAAATAAAGCATAAAACTACCCTCCCCCCGTCCCAATCAATTTTAATCAGTTTATTTTTTGCATTTCCTGCCTAAATACGTATAATAGCGCCTCTTTCTGAGGTGGTTTTCCATGGCTCAGACGTCACCGTTTAGACACCAGTCGCCCGGAAGGGGATTGAGCGTTCGATTCAGTGATTATTTAAATACAATTGACATAATAAGTTATACGTTTCACGCGCCCTTAGCTCAGTTGGTAGAGCAAGTGACTCTTAATCACTGGGTCGAAGGTTCAAGTCCTTCAGGGCGCACTTGTTTTTGTAAACAAGTACGATGTCGTGACGGCTTAAGGATGGCCGTCTACGACAATCGCACTTTGTGCTGAAGGACTTGAAGGGAGCGCTTGATCATCAACATAACGGGGTTATGTTGATAAGCGCGGGTGGCCTACCGGACCTGCTGTAGTTTGGCAGGGGAGGAGCCAAGTCCTTCAGGGCGCACTTTTCTCGATAGAAAAGTACGTTGTCGTGGCGGCTCAATGAGGGCCGTCTACGACAATCGCATTTTTTCCTATAGAAGTTTTGCGGTCGTGGCGCCTGCCTGCCGGCAGGCAGGGAATTGGCAGCCCTGACCGTGTGGGATATTAGATGGTGGTCAGGGCAGTACTGATTTCCTATTAAATCATTTTTTAAATTTGCGCGGCTGTGGCGGAACTGGCAGACGCGCAGGACTTAGGATCCTGTACCGCAAGGTGTGGGGGTTCAAGTCCCTCCAGCCGCAAATTTAAAAAATGAGATGAGAATCAGTGCAGACGCGCAGGACTTAGGATCCTGTACCGTAAGGTGTGTGGGTTCAAGTCCCTCCGACCGCACCAAACCTCAATGGTTTGGTACGATGCCGTGAGGCGTAAGCGAATCGCCTCTACGGCAATCGCATCTTTTATTACGGTGGTTGCAGTTTATTTGACAAAGGTAAGATGCGCTCCTATCCTTGTCTTTGATTTGGTTCTCAAAGGGTGACAAGGATGGCCCCAATTTCAACTTTGTTGAAATTGATAAGTATTGGGACTAGAATGCGGCCTCCCAGGAATCGCAAGTCTCACCTGATAAGCGAGTGTAGCATAGTGGTAATGCTCTGCCTTGCCAAGGCAGCTACGAGGGTTCGATTCCCTCCACTCGCTCCATACTTTTTCCCAATGAAAAAGTATGGTGTCGTGACAACCTTTTGAAGTTGTCTACGGCATCGCTCGTTGTTTTTTAAGAGGGAATCGAAGGGAGCCCTGCTGGCAAATATGGCAAGCGGCATATTTGCAGGGCGGGTGGCCGACCGGAGCGAAGCGAAGGCGCCGATTCCCTCCACTCGCTCCATTTTCTCCAGGATGGACGCATGTTTTTGCTTTGAACTTTCTTCTTAAACTGTTCTCACGAGATAAGGTGGTTGCTGTGGCTCTGAATAATGAAGAATCCCAAGAAGTTTTAACTCCCTCCCACAAGGTCAAGCTCCAGGACGGCAAGGCCTGCGAAAAGATCCTGACGATCGAGATCACCCCGGATCGCATCAGCGAAGAATTCGAATCTTTCTATAAAGCGATCGCTCCCAAGGCCAAGGTTCCGGGCTTCCGTCCGGGGAAGGTGCCACGCGATGTGCTGGTGATGCATTATGAAAAGAACGCCAAGGACTCGGTCCTTGAGACGCTTCTTTCCGAGTCTCTCCCGAAGGTGCTTCGTGAAAAAGACCTCCGTCCGCTGACGACGCCCGAGATCAAGGATATCCAATTTACGAAGGAGAAACTGGTCTATAAGGCGCACATCGAGATCCGTCCGAAGATCAAGCTTTCCAAGGTGACGGGGCTGAGCGCGAAGAAGGAAAAGGTGGTCATCAAGGCCGAGGACGTCGAAAAGGCCATCAAACAGACCCAGGAGATGCACGCGCAGTACAAGGCGGTCGAAGGCCGCGCGGCCAAGCTGGGCGATTTTGTGATCACCGACTACGTTTGCACGGTGGAAGGCAAGGAAGTCGAAAAACGCAACGATGACTGGATCGAACTCAAGGAAGAGGAATACCTGAAGGGGTTCTCGACCCAGCTTGTGGGCGCCAACGTGGGCGATGAGAAGGATGTTCAGATCACCTTTCCGAAGGACATGGCGGACAAACGCGCGGCCGGGAAAACCGCTGTTTTCAAGATGAAGGTCAAGGAGATCAAGGAAAAGAAGCTTCCCGCGCTTGATGATGAATTTGCCAAGGGAGCGGGGGATTACAAGGACCTCGCGGATCTGAAACAGAAGCTGACGGCGGATCTTGAGAAACGCGCGACGGACGAAAAAGAGGCCGCGTTCGAACGCGAGCTCTTGAACGAACTCGTGAAGCAGAACAAGATCGATCTTCCGTACGGGCTTGTGCATCGCCGGTCGGAATATCTCCTGGACCAGTCGCGCCAGCGTTTCCTCCAGCAGGGCGGGACGGAAGAACTTTTTGATAAGGAAAAAGAGAAGATGACGAAGGAATTCGAGGCGGAAGCCAAGCGTCAGATCCATGTGGCTTTTCTTTTGGATGAGATCGCCGAAGCGCAGTCGATCAAGTCGGAAGAGGCGGACCTTGGGAAGAAGTACGAGGCGCTCAGTCTCCAATTCCGCCAGCCCAAGGAAACGATCGAAAAGTATTACACCGAGCATCAGGAAGCCCGGGAAACCCTTCTCGACCAGGTCCGGAACGAGAAGGTCATCGAGTTTTTGAAGCAGAACGCAAAAATCAAGTAACGGGCCGCAGACATCAGTCTAACGGAGGGTTTATGAGCTATTTGGTCCCGATGGTCGTGGAGCAGACAAGCAAAGGGGAGCGTTCGTACGATATCTACTCCCGTCTTTTAAAAGACCGTATCGTTTTTATCGGCACGCCGATCGATGACGTGGTCGCGAATCTGATCATTGCCCAGATGCTTTTCCTGAACATGGAAGACCCGGGCAAGGACATCAATGTTTACGTCAACTCCCCGGGCGGTTCCGTGACCGCGGGGCTCGCGATCTACGATACGATGCGCTTCGTGAAATGCGATGTCGCGACGTATTGCCTCGGCCAGGCCGCCAGCATGGGGTCCTTCCTTCTTGCCGCCGGGACCAAAGGCAAGCGTTACGCCCTCCCGAATTCCCGCGTGATGATCCACCAGCCGTGGGGCGGCGCGCAGGGGACGGCGTCGGATATCCATATCCAGGCCAAAGAGATCCTGAAACTCAAGGATCAGCTCAACGGGATCCTCGCGCATCACACGGGGAAATCGATCGAGCAGATCGAGAAGGATACGGATCGCGATTATTTCATGTCCGCCGAAGAAGCCAAGAACTATGGTATCGTTGATTCTGTCATTACAACCCGCATGGAGGTTCCGAAATCATGAGCAAGCCCACGATCCTTTTGACCCCTGGTCCGACACCCGTTCCTGAAGTCACGCGCAAGCTGATGGCGGAGCCTATTTTCCACCATCGTACGCCCAAGTACCGCAAGATCTTCGGGGATGTCTCCGAGCGTTTGAAGAAAGTGTTCCTGACGAAGAACCCCATTTACACCTTCGCCGGTTCGGGAAGCTTGGCCATGGAAGCGGCCCTCGTCAATTTCCACTCGGCCGGGGACAAGGTCCTCGTGGTCGAGAACGGGAAATTCGCCGAACGCTTTACGTTGATCGCGAAGGCCTTTGGCCTCAACCCGATCAGCCTCAAGGTCCCTTACGGGGAAGCGCCGGATCCGAAGCGGATCGAAGAAGCGCTTCAGAAAGAGCCTGATATCAAGGCCGTCTGTGTACAGCTTTGCGAAACCTCGACCGCGGTGTTGAGCGATATCCAGGCGATCGGGGCGATCGTCGCGAAGACCCAGGCGCTTCTCATCGTGGACGCGATCTCCGGTCTCGGCGCCGACCGTCTTGAGACGGACGCCTGGCACGTGGACCTCGTGGTGAGCGGTTCCCAGAAGGCGCTGATGCTGCCTCCGGGGCTGGCGTTCCTGAGCGTGAGCGAAAAAGCCAAGGCCCGTATGGCGACGGCGAAGCTGCCGAAGTTCTATTACGACCTGAAATATTATGAAAAGGCGCTGAAGGACAGCGATACCCCCTGGACGCCGGCCTTGACGCTCGTGATCGGTCTCCAGAAGTCGCTGGAGCTTATTGAGGCGGAAGGGATCGAGAACGTTTTTAAACGTTGTTCCGCGAATGCGGCCTTTACGCGTGAGTCCCTCCAGAAGATGGGCCTGAAGCTTTTTTCGAAGGCGCCTTCTTCCACGGTGACCGCGGCTTGGCTCCCCGAGGGGATCGATGGGGAAAAGCTTTGCCAGGTGATGCGGGACGAGAAGGGGATCGCGATGGCCGGCGGACAAGGCGATCAGATGAAGGGCAAAGTCGTCCGGATCTGTCACATGGGCGCGATCACGAAGCAAGATATTGAGAAGGGTCTCAAGGTGCTTGGTGAAACTCTCAAGGAAATGAAAGCTTCTTCCGGTTCCTCCTGTTGCTGTTGTTCTAAGTAATCCCAGGATACAGGACCGTTGAACCTTTCATTTCACTCAGAGGAGATCTAAAGATGAAGATACTTGTTTCGGATGCGTTGGGCCAGGGGGGGATGGACATCCTCCGCAAAGAGAAGGGCCTTCAGGTCGACGAAAAGGTCGGTCTCAAACCCGAAGAGCTCAAAAAGATCATCGGGGAGTATGACGCGATCCTGATCCGGAGCGCGACCAAGCTGACGGCGGACATTATCGAAGCGGGGACGAAGCTTCGCGTGATCGGCCGCGCCGGCGTGGGCGTGGACAATGTAGACCTCGAAGCCGCGACGAAGCGCGGGATCATCGTGATGAATACGCCCGAAGGCAACACGATCTCGACCGCGGAACTCAGCTTTTCGATGCTGATGGCCGTGGCGCGAAATATCCCCCAGGCGGATGCCCACGTTAAAAAGGGCGAGTGGAAGCGCAGCAAGTTCCAGGGGTCGGAGCTGAACGGGAAGACGCTCGGCATTGTCGGTTTCGGCCGTATCGGTCGCGAAGTCGCCAAACGTGCGGCGGCCTTCAACATGAAGGTCATGGTATTCGATCCTTTTATCTCCAAAGAAGCCGTGAAGCAGTACCCCGTGGAATTCGTCGATGTCCCGACGCTTCTCAAGAGCGTCGATTTCATCACGTTCCACACCCCGCTCACGAAAGAGACGAAGAACCTTCTCAACAAGGAGACCTTCAAGCTGTGTAAGAAGGGGATCCGGATCGTGAATTGCGCCCGGGGCGGGATCGTCAACGAGCGGGACCTGGCCGAAGCGATCCAGAGCGGGCAGGTGGCCGGCGCGGCGTTCGACGTGTTTGAGTCGGAACCTCCGGCGGCGGATCATCCGCTTCTGAAATTGCCCCAATTCATCTGCACGCCGCATCTGGGCGCCGTCACGCAGGAAGCCCAGGAGAATGTCGCGGTCGATGTCGCGAAGCAAGTGATCGACGCGTTGAACGATCGCGCGATCCGCAATGCCGTGAACCTTCCGAACCTGGATCCGGACACGCTCAAGGGGCTGAAGCCTTGGCTCGTGCTCGCGGAAAAGATCGGGATGCTTTACGCGCAGCTTTTTTCCGGGAGTTTCAAGAAGGTGGAGATCCGCTACGGCGGTGACCCGACCCGTTTTAACGTCAAGCCGCTGACGATGGCGGTCCTGAAGGGGCTTCTGAAGCCCATCTGCGGGGATTCCGTGAATTTTATCAACGCGTTGGCGGTGGCCAAAGAGCGCGGGATCTCGATCACCGAAAGCCGCAGCGACGAGAACGAGGGCTTCACGAGCTTCATCGATGTCGAAGTGGTCCAGGGCAAGGAAACGCACCGGATCATGGGGACGCTTTTCAGCAACGAGCCCCGCATCGTGCGTTTGAGCGAATTCATGATCGACGTGGTCCCGCTCGGGTGGGTGCTCTTCGTGAAGAACCATGATCTTCCCGGCGTGGTCGGGACGATCGGGACGGTGCTCGCCAAGAACGGCGTCAATATCGCGGAGATGTCGCTCGGGCGCGTGGGCAAAGGCAAGAAGGCCTTTGCGATGACCGCGATCAACACCGACAGCGAAGTCCCGGCGAAGGTGGTCGGGTTGATCAAGAAGAACAAACTTGTGCTGGATGTGAAAGTCGTCAAGCTTTAGTCTGAAGAGGACAGGCGTGATCGCACGCCTGTCCTCTTTGTGTGTTAACGGCTGGATAAAGATCGGAGCCATAGAACGTCATGAACCGTATATTGATCGGAGCCCAGTGGGGTGATGAAGGCAAGGGGAAGGTCATCGACCTTCTCGCAGGGAAGAGCGATGTGATCGTCCGCTATCAGGGCGGGAATAACGCGGGCCACACGATCAAGTTCAATGACCAGAAGTTCGTGTTGCACCTGATCCCTTCCGGGATCCTCCAGCCGGGCAAGATCTGCGTGATCGGCAACGGCGTGGTGATCGATCCGGAAGCCCTCTTTGAGGAAGTTGCCGTGCTGGAGAAGGCCGGGATCAAGATCCGCGGCCGTTTGCTCGTTTCGGATCAGGCCCATTTGATCCTTCCTTACCACAAGCTGATGGACCAGTTGAAGGAAGAGGCTTCCAAAAAAGGGAAGGCCATCGGAACGACGAAGAAGGGGATCGGGCCCTGCTATGCCGACAAGATGGCCCGTCTCGGCCTGCGCGTCGGGGACCTGAAATCGATCCCTTATTTCAAGGACCGTCTTGCTTATGTGCTCCGGGAGCGGAATGAATTCCTCGGGAAGATCCACGGGGCTCATCCGTTCTCTTTCCAGAAGATCCTCGCGCATTTCATGAAATACCGTAAGCGGCTTTTGGATTTTTCGTGCGACACGCCCAAGTACCTCTATGACGCGACGAAAGCCGGCAAAGACATCCTCTTTGAGGGCGCGCAGGGGACCCTGCTCGACGTCGATCATGGAACGTATCCTTTCGTGACCTCCTCGAACGCGACCGTGGGCGGCGCGATCACCGGGTCCGGGATCAGCCCGACCTTTATCGATAAGGTGATCGGCGTTACGAAGGCGTACACGACCCGCGTGGGCGAGGGGCCGTTCCCGACCCAGTTCCCGCCGGATCTCATGAAGCGGATCCAGACCAAGGGCGAAGAATTTGGTTCCACGACCGGGCGGGCCCGCCGTTGCGGGTGGTTCGATGCCGTGATCGCGCGTCACGCGGTCCGGATCAATGGGCTGAGCGAGCTTGCCATTATGAAGCTGGACGTGCTCTCCGGCCTTTCCGAGCTGAAGATCGCGACGGCCTACAAGATCAACGGCAAGATCACCCAGGATTATCCTCACGCGATCTTCGACTTTGCCAAAGCCCGGCCGGTGTATGAAACCTGGAAAGGCTGGCAAGAGGATATTACGGGCGCGAAGAAGTGGAGCGACCTGCCCGTCAACGCGCGCCGGTATCTCAAACGGATCGAGACCCTGATGGGCACTCCCGTCAAGATCCTCTCGATCGGCAGTAAACGGAATCAAACGATCTTCCTCTAACTTTAAGGATCCCGCGATGCCCAACCCGCTTCCTCAGCATGTTGCGATCATCATGGATGGCAACGGACGCTGGGCCAAGAAACAGGGGCTTTTGCGTATCCAGGGCCATGAAGTGGGTGTCCAGCGCGTCGAAGAGATCATCAAAGCCGCGCAGGACAAAGGCATCCGTTATCTGACCCTTTACGCCTTCTCCAAGGAGAATTGGCGCCGTCCCAAAGAAGAGGTCGAATTCCTCATGGGGCTTCTTTCTTCCTACCTCGATAAAAAGATCGATACGATGATCCGCAATAATTGTGTCTTTAATGTCATCGGTGAAATGAGCGATCTGGGCGATTTTCTTCAAAAAAAGCTGACGCAGGCGATGGATCGTTCGAAGGGCAACACGGGGCTTGTGGTGTCTTTCGCGTTGAGCTATTCCAGCCGCCGGGAGATCCTAAGGGCCTGTCAGACCCTTGCCGCCGAGGCGGTTGCGGGGACGATTCAGCCCGCGCAGATCACCGAGGAGATGATCTCCAAGCGCCTTTATACGGGGGCGATGCCGGACCCGGAGCTTTTGATCCGCACGAGCGGGGAGTTTCGGATCAGCAATTTCCTTTTGTGGCAGATCTCGTATTCCGAACTTTACATCACGCAGAAATTCTGGCCCGAATTTACGCGTGATGAATTTGAAAAAGCGCTGGAAGACTACAGGGGACGCGAACGCCGTTTTGGCGACACGACCGCGGCCCGGGGGGAGAAGGTATGAACCAACTTGGGCAGCGGCTTTTGATGTCAGCGGTTTTTATCGTGATCTCCGTCTCGGTCATCTTTTTCTTGCCGCACTGGTGCTTCTTTCTGGTCGTGGAAGCCTTTATCCTTGTCGGCCTCTGGGAATTTTTTTCTCTCGCGGAACAGAAGGGCCTGCTCGTTCACCGGGGGTTCGGCCTGGTCTTCGGGGCGCTCCTGCCGTTCTCGGCCTATTTCTCGCTTCAGCCGACGAACCTGCTTATGGTCTGTGTGGCTCTTTTTATTTTTCTTTTTAATCGTCGTTCCCCGGACAAGACCATCACCAGCGTTTCCGTGAGCGTGTTCGGGATCATCTATGTCGCGTGGTTCTTTTCGTATCTGATCAAGATCCGGCTTCTGCCCGACGGCGCGGCCTGGGTCTTCTACACGCTTTTGATCGTGAAATGCGGCGACGCGGCCGCCTATTTTGTCGGAAAAAAATTTGGCAAGACGAAGCTTTTGGAACATGTCAGCCCGAAGAAATCCATTGAAGGCGCGATCGGCCAGATGTTCGCTACGATCGCCCTCTCGGTTGGTTCTGTTTTTTATCTTCATGTCTCTCCGGTCCACCTTTTGATCCTTGGTTCTGCGGTGGGCGCGCTGGCGCTTCTCGGGGATCTCGCGGAAAGCCTCATCAAACGGGACGCGGGGGTCAAGGACTCCGGAAAGCTTCCCGGGCTGGGAGGGATCCTGGATATGGTGGACAGCCTTCTTTTCACGGTCCCCGTCGTTTACTTTTACCTGACCATGATCCTGGGTCTTGAAAGGCTATGAAGCATCTTTCCATTCTCGGGTCGACGGGTTCCGTCGGGGAGAATACTCTTCGAGTTGTCCGCATTCATTCGGAACGGTTTGCCGTCAAGGCTCTCGCGGTTCACAAGAATATCGAGAAGCTTTACGAACAGGCTATCGAGTTCCGCCCCAAAGTTGTTTGCATTTATGATGCCGAAAAAGCCCGGGAGGCCATTCCGAAATTCAAGCGTCTGAAGATCCGTGTGGTGACAGGGGACGAGGGGCTTCAGGAGGTTGCGACGCTTACGGGGGTTCATCAGGTGATCTGCGCCATGGTCGGGGCGGTGGGGCTCCGGCCGATCTTTGCCGCGGTCCACGCGAAGAAGTCCGTCGCGATCGCGAATAAGGAGCCGCTCGTGATGGCGGGCAAGATCCTGCTTGAGGCCGCGGAACGCGCCGGGGTGGCGGTCCTTCCGATCGACAGCGAACACTCCGCTCTGTGGCAATGCCTGGAACATCACGATCCCGCGTCCGTTAAAAAACTGATCATCACTTCGTCCGGGGGGCCCTTTCGTAAGGTCAAGGGGTCGCTTGCGAAGATCACGCCCGCTCAGGCGCTGAACCATCCCAAGTGGAAGATGGGCCCCAAGATTACGATCGATTCCGCGACGATGATGAATAAGGGGCTGGAGGTGATCGAGGCGGCGAACCTTTTTCGCGTGCCGGCGGGAAAGATCGGCGTGCTGGTCCATCCCGAAGCGATCGTGCACGCGATGGTGGAGTTTGTGGACGGTTCTCACCTGGCCCATCTCGGCGTGACGGACATGCGCTTGCCGATCCAGTATGCCCTCAGCTATCCCGAACGGTTGCAGGACCCTCTGCCGCATCTGGATCTGACACGGCTCGCGACGCTCAGTTTTGAAAACCCGGACTTGAAACGTTTCCCGTGCCTCGAATTGGGGTATACCGCGAGCAAGATCGGTGGAACCATGCCGACCGTGCTGAATGCCGCGAACGAGATCGCGGTCCAGGCGTTCCTGACCGGGCGGATCGGATTTCTCGGGATCCCGAAGATCATTGAAAAGACCATGCGTGCGCACAGTCTTGTTTATAAACCGGTCTTGGCGGATGTCTTTGCGGCGGACGCCTGGGCGCGGGAAACAGCGGAGGAAGCTTGCCCCGTTAGAGATGAGGGGTAAGTTTGAAACTTGTTGGGTCTAAAAAATCATCGAATTTCGCACTATTTTGAAAATAAACGGAAGCGCGGGAAGTGCTTCCTATCTCTAACGGGGTAAATCATGAATTCATTGATCTCGATCCTGCCGGCCCTCATCGTTTTTGGCGTGCTGATCATCGTGCACGAATTCGGCCATTTTATCGCGTGCCGGTTGTCCAAGGTCCGCGTTGAAAAATTCTCCATCGGTTTTGGCCCGGAGCTCTTCCACTGGCAGTCGGGGGAGACCCGTTTTTCGATCGCGCTTTTCCCGTTGGGCGGGTTTGTCAGCCCGGCCGGGGATGAAGCTTCCAAGGTCGGGACTGAAGGTCCGAAGCCCGGGGATTTTCTCGCGGCACCGGTCCTCTCGCGGATCTTCATCGTGATCGCAGGGGTCGCGATGAACTATCTTCTGGCCTTTGTGGTGTTCTGGTCCGTTTTTATGATCGGGCGTCCCATGCCGGGGACCGTGGTCGGCGGTTTTGTGAAAGGGTATCCCGCGGAGGCGAGCCTGCTGAAGGTAAGCGACAAGATCCTGAAGGTGAATGATCAGGCCGTCGCGAACTGGAAGGATATTCTCGTGCAGTTCGACGCGACCCCAGGCGCGATGATCAAATTGAACATTGAACGGCCGGGCGCCAACGCCCAGCCGGAATTCCTGACGGTCCAGATCAAGCCCAAGGTCGAAGCCGCGCGTGACCTTTTCGGGAAGCCGGTGCAGATGAAGCGGGTCGGGATCACGCCGGACCCGAAGGTGAACGTGCTCGAACGCTACGGCGCTTTCGAGTCGCTGGGGAAGGCCTGGGACCTGGAGGTCTCTCACACGGTGCTGACGCACAAAGCCCTTTTCTATCTGATGTCGGGGCAGGTATCCCCGAAGCATCTGATGGGGCCTCTTGGGATCATTCAGCTGAGCGGGCAGGCGGCGCAGGCGGGGATCGCGTCACTCCTGCAGCTTTTGGCGATCTTGAGCGTGTCGCTTGCGGTGATCAATTTGTTCCCGTTCCCCGCGCTTGACGGGGGCCATCTCGTGTTCCTTTTGATCGAACTCGTGACCCGTCGCCGGGTCAGCCAGGTGTGGCAGGATCGCCTGACCACGGCGGGTTTTTTCCTGCTCATGGTGCTCATGGCCTTTGTGCT
>CAZDVO010000039.1:0-17065 GCA_964508905.1 uncultured bacterium | reverse complement strand
AGTACCATCACTCCCGCTATTACGGGCTCAATATCCACTCGTGGTTTTACCGGCGTTCCCTTGAGTTCCGTTATCACTCCGGGACTTTGAGCGCTCTAAAGATCACGAATTTCATCGTGATCTGCCAGGCAATCGTGGATAAGGCCCAGGCGATGAAACAGGTCCGGATGCCGCAGCAGGGGTCCTTTCCGGAGCTTCTCGACATGTTCGTGACGTTCTTCGGCCTGACGCCCGAGATCGCGCGGTATGTGCGCGAACGCATCCAGAAGTTCCATCCCGAACGGCTGCTTGTTCCCGCCGCTTAAGTCCCGCCATGAAATTCAAAAAACAACCACTCACTAACAATAGGAGAAGACTGCCATGTGCGGAATCTACGGTTTTGCAAAAAAAGAAGGGGCCTTAAGCGCGCTCGAGCGTTTCAAGTTGCGTGGGATGGTCATGGACCTCGCTTTCCAGAATGAAGAAAGAGGAAAGGACGGGACCGGGATTGCGCTCTTGTCCCCTGCAAAGTGGACGCTCTTTAAGGAGGCGGCGCCGTCGGGGAAACTTCTCAGGACGAAACGTTTCCAGGGGATGATCCGCGAGATCAGTGATCGGACGCAGATCTGTCTCGGGCATACGCGTCTTGCGACGATCGGGGATGTGCAGAATAAACATTGCCATCCTTTCGAGACGGAGCATTTCCTCGGGGTGCATAACGGACACTTCATGAACCGGGAAACGCTTCTCAAGAAATATTCGAAAACGGCGGAAACGCCGGTCGATAGCGAAGCGATCTTTCGGGTTCTTGACGGGGAATCGAGCGTGAAAGGCATGGCCTCAAAACTCACGGAGATGGAAGGGGATTTCGCGCTCGGGTTCGCTCTCAAAGGCGATCCTTGGAGGCTCTTTCTTATCCGGAACAATGAAAGACCGCTCCATGTCGCGTATGTTCCGAGCCTCACGGCGCTCTTTTGGTCAAGCGATCATGAGCACCTTGAGTACGCCCTCGCGCGGAACGGTCTTCAGGGTTCTGTCTGGGCGATCCTGGAGGACCATCTCTACATCGCGGACGTCAGGAACTTCAATTCCAAAAGCCGGATGAAAAAGGTTCCGTGCGCGATGAAGCCGTATGCGGGGTCGCTGGAGACGGGGTGGGTGGAGGACGATTTCCGCTGCCAGCGCCCGCCGCGTTTTTTCTCCTTTGACGAACTTCAGGATTTCGGCCTTTTGGATGGCTCAGGAATGAACGAGCGCTCGAAGATCCCCTGCGCGGTTTGCGATGCGGAATTTGCCGCGGAGGAGCTCTTCTATGACGACATGAGCCGCAGGTTCATGTGCGAGGCCTGCAGCTTTGATTGTTTGGAGAAAGACACCGGGAAAACGAGGGATCTCTTCGAGCTGTCAGGGGTCTAACCGTTCAAACTAAATTTCAAAACGCCGTGAAGGGCGGAGGTCCGGGCCTCCGCCCTTCGTGTCATTAAAGAGAGGAAAAGAAACCATGAGCGATCCTTGCAAGGACAAGGCGCAATTTGTGAGCTTGAGAGAATGGATCAAACAATTTGAAAAGCAATTCAGCGGGCGGGAGCTGGATTATATGACCGTCCATAAGGCCAGTATCGCCGCTCAATTGAAAGATTCTGAAACCGGGAATCTGCATCTGCACAACTTGACGTATAAGGCGAAGGACGCGGTAGATCTCACTCTGAAGCTTCTTTGAAGAAACCCAACAACTATAGCGAAAGAAAGGAAACAATTATGAAATGGCATCTATTAAAAAACGAGTTGAAGGCGATGCTTCAGTTCCACAAAAGCGTCCTGCTTTTGATCATTAGGGCGTGTCTTTGCGCCTTTCGTTACGGATTATGGCTTCTGCCGTGGATCTTCCTCGCGGTATTCGTGTGGAAACCTGTGCTTGCAGGGTGGAAGGCATTCACTCAAAGTGCGCCTGACCCGGGACAGGTACGGCAAGCTCCGTTTTCCGCGCCTCCTTACGGGAGTGCCCCGGAATCAGGAAGATCCTTCGGCTGGGAGACGATCCCAAACAGGGTCGATTCCGGTATGAGAACTGTTGAAAGGATCTCAAAACAGATCCGGAAAAAGTAAGGGCTCGGTTATGGGCGGGGGAGAGCGCTCCTCCGCCCATAAGGGCGATTTTTGGCTTCTAAGTGCTATAAATTGATAAAGCTTGTGCAGGCTTACTTAAATGAAAAAGCACCTTCCTTGACGGATTTTATTTGAGCGGGTAGGTTTTTATTCAGATCCGGACAAACCGAGCCGGATCATTGTTGCGCCGCGTTCACTGGATATCTCCTGCTGAACGCGCGCATGTCACCTCACAATTGATTAAAAGATTGTGAGAGGTAGGACCGGGGGCAGGCGTCCATTGCGCGACGTCTCGATCCGGACTTACCCCCAAGCGCCGCTCAGGGGCTGGAACGGGCGGCAGCGCGGAGAGTTTCCGTGTCACGCTTGGAGTGTGTCTATTTCCGGCCCGCCCCTTAGAAGTTTCCCCTGTAACAACTTCCCCCCATAAAAATCTTTTTTTGTTTTTCCGCACGTCCAGGGTGTGTTCATTCCAAGTTTTGGCGTGTCTTTTCTTTAGCGGACAGCTTTCCGTGCTGCCCGCTTTTTTTTCTTCGTTCCGGTCCTCTCGCGGCAGAAAGCGAGAGAAACAATGAAGAACCAGCACGAGGAGAATGAATTTGAAGAAAAACCCAGGAAGGGAAGAAGGCCCCGGTCCAGCATGAGCTTCGTGGATTTCATGCGGGTCGAGGATATCGGAACGATGCCGGGGCAGACGCCGTTTGAGATGGAGACAAAGAGACGAATGGCGGCCCTTTCAAAAACGCCGGCGGATGAGCTGATGTCCGCTGAGGAATCAAGATCCGAGCAGGTGTTTAAATGCGCCTCGTTCCGGATGCTTAAGGGGCTTATCCGGCGCAGGGGGTTTTTGCCGCGAAGACTGCGGCTCGCTTACGAGCTTTGTTATGTAAGCAAATTACCGGATCCCGAGGTCGCGTATCTCATGGGTATTACGCCGGTGTACATGCGCAAGGTCCGGCAGAATCTCCGGCAATCTCTTGCGCGTGCGCTTCAAAAAAAGGAGCAGGACGAGCTGCTTTTGAGAAAAGCGAAGTTTTTGGGCTTGACCCGGAGACAGGAGCGTATCGTCCGGCTTCGTTTTTGCGAAGGATTCTCCGTGGAGGAGATCGCGAACATGACCGGCAGAAGCAGGAGCAGCGTACACGAGGTGGTCCGGAGGGTGAGGAAAAAAATATTTCAAGTATAAAAACCTTCACAAAACGTTCACACCCCTGTCTTAAACAGACCTCCCATGAGGGGGGTGCACGGCACCGCTTATGCGGAATCAAGGCCCTGAGGGTCTTAACCGCCGTTAGCACACCCCCTCCTGATATCGAGGGGGAGGGAAACAATGAACGAACAATTCAAACAGAAGATTTTAAGGATCGTGCTGCCGGCATCTTTTTTGATGCTCCAGGCGACCGTTGCATTCGCGGAGGCAAGCTCGGAATCTGACCTCGATTCATTTTTAACGGGGATCGGGGATTTCTTGATCCGGACGGTGGGGCCGGGAGTGCTCGTGATCGGGATCGCGGTCGCGGGTGTCTCCATGGCTCTTGGCGATGAGCGCGGGATGCAGCGTGGCGCCCTTGCCGCGGGCGGAGGGGCACTCATCATGCTGGCCCGGGCAGTCCTGGATTTTATTCAAAGCATCACGCGCTTTTAAGGAGAAAAATGAAGAACACCGTGAAGTGGTTCAGAAAGATCAGAACGGCGAACAGGATCTTCGGGCTCGAATTTTTTGACCTGTTCCTGCTCCTGTCCGTTTTCCTGCTTGTTTTCATGTTCTCGTCGAATCTTGTCGTGAACACGGCGCTCCTTCTCGGCGCATATTTTTTCCTGCGTCTTTATAAAAATAACAAGCCCCCGCATTGGACGGGATCAGTCGCGGGATTTCTCGTCCGTCCCCAAAGCTATCCCATGCAGCGGGAAACTGAAAAGGAGATCTTCGAATGAGCGTTTCATTCCTGACAAAAATGAGGGATCTGATCCAAAGAGAGTCGCGGCTGCCTTTTTTTCGCCAGATCGATCTCTACAGGATCGAAAACGGCATCCTGATCGGCGTGACCGGTGTTTTGGGGATGGGTTTTTCGATCGAGCCCAGGGATATCCTGCTTCAGGCCGACGAAACGATTCTCGATTTCGAGAACCGGACGCGGAAATTCCTGAACGCGCTCCCCGAAGGCGCGGTACTTCATTTCATCGCAAGATCCCGGGAAGGCGATGAATCTCTATTAAACAGCTATCGGGACTCGCTTTCCGGTGAGGATCCTCTTTCCCGGACGCTTGCCGCGTCCAAGGTCCGGTTTTGGCGGCAGCACCCGTTCTTTAAAAAAGAGCTCTTTTTGTTTGTTTCGGTCTCTCCGCAGAAGAAAAAAACAAGGACTTCCTGGCTTCCCGATATCTCGATTGCGTTCGGAAAGAAGGCGCACTGCGCTTCCGAGATCGAATTTGAGAAAACGAAGGAGGCTCTCTATTCTGTGGCCGGAGAGGTCTCGGAAGGCCTGACGTCGCTCGGATTTGGCGTCCGGCCCATGCTCGACAGCGAAACCGCCGGGTATCTCTACGAATTGCTTAATCCTTCCGTTACCGGACAGCATGCCTCCGCTGAAAGACTCCTGAAGGCCGTGCCCTACGGCGTGGAACGCGCAAGCCTCCGGTCGCGTCTTCTTTTGAACCTCCCGGTCGCCGATTACGGCGCTTTTTATCTGAATGATTATTTTCATCAGGGGATCAATCTTAGCGCGTTACCTGAGGAAACGACCCTCAAATCCATTCGTGATTTTGAAAAAGAACTTGGCAGGGATCATCTCCTGACACTCACGCTCGAAGTCCCGGATCAGGAAAAAGAAAAAGCCAGGATCAAGCGGGAAGGGAATTACGCGCGCGCGAAAAACTTCTTTTCTCGCAGCCAGGACCATGAGGCGGTCGCGAAGGCCGGAGAGGCCGATGAGCTTTTAAGCGAGCTTGCCGCCACGTGGGACAAGATCCTTTACGCTTCGCTTGCCGTGCTGGTCAAAGGAAAGACCCAAGAAGCGGTCCGTGAGCGATCTGGGAACGTTTTGCGCGCGTTCCGCAGGCTCGGCGGCGCAGAAGGCATTGTCGATCACATGAACCACGACCGTCTTTTCCTGACGTTCCTTCCGATCCAGGGGGAAGAGAACCCTCTCGCGTTTCCCATCCCGTCCAGCGCCGCCGCCCATCTTTTGCCGGTCCAGGGTAGCTGGAAAGGAACGGAAGGGCAGGGCATTTTACTTAAAACGTGGAGGGATGAGCCCCTTTCTCTTGATCTTTTTGATCCGAAGCTCACGGCGAAACACGCCGTTATGCTGGGCTCCACTGGCGCCGGGAAATCGTTTTTCACATCTTACCTTCTGCTTCATTTCCTTATGGCGGCCAAAGAGCACGAAGTGATCGTGATCGATCTTGGCGGAAGTTACCGGAAGCTTGCCCAAGCACTCAAGGGCGCCTATTTTGAGGTGGAGTGTTCGGAAAACTACGCCCTTAATCCCTTTCCTTCCAAATCCGCTCTTTTTCCAAAAAAAGGGGACGCCGACTCCACATTCCTACAATTTTTGAAAGAACTTCTCCAGAGAATGATCGCCCCTGCGAGGCCGTGGGCGGCAAGTGAAAAAATGATCCTGGAGCGCGTTCTGCGGGATGTTTACCGCGCGCTTGAGGAGAACGAGACGCCGCTTTTGGGAGATATCGAGAAAGGTCTTCGCGAGTTTTCGGATGGAGACGAAGAGGACAAGCGGAAGGCCTACCAGTTCTCCAAAGAGCTCTCTCTTTTTACCCAGGGAGAGTACGGAAAGATCCTGAACCGGAAAGGCACCTTCGATTTTAACGCGCGATTCACGGTCTTCGATCTCCGCAAGATCTCCCGATATCCCGAACTTCAGGAGATCCTGCTTTTTATCATTCCCTTCGCCCTGAAACGGAAGTTCGAGAATCTCGGCATCAAAAAGATCCTTGTCCTCGATGAATGCTGGCAGCTCCTCAAGGAATCTCAAGGGACGGAGCTTGTCGAAGTATTTTACAGAACGGCACGGAAACTGAACGCCGGCGTTCTTTCCATCAGCCAGAACCCCGAGGATTTTCTGGAATCGAAGATCTCGGGCGTGATGGTCAATAACTCTCCCATTAAATACATCCTGCGCCTCAAGAAAGGACACGAAAAGCTCGTCTCTTTCGGTCTTAATGAGAACGAGATCCTTGCCGCCCGTGAACTGGAGGTCCGGCCCGGGCAATATTCGGAGGTCTTTATCAAGTTCGACGATCACGGGGTGATCGCGAAAGTGGAGCCGAACCCGCTTGAATACTGGATCGCTACGACAGACCCCGCGGATCTTGCCCAGGAATCGGAGCTTCGTGCCGCATTGCCTCTCAAAACGAATCTGGAGATCTTTGAGGCGCTGGCCCGGAAGTTTCCCGGCGGCGCGTCAAAACCCCGGGAGGCCGCGAATGCGTAAAAGCGTTCTGGGTATTTTTCTTTTAATGGTGATCCTCGCTGTTGCTCCCGCTCCACCTGCTCATGCGACGATGCCGACCTTTGACGCCATTAACGCGGCTCTTCAGGAACTTCAGAACTCGATCCTGAACAGCAGTTTTGCGCAGGACCTCATGCTTGCCGCCGAGCGATTGAACCAACTGAAAACCCAGACCCTTGAGCTGTTCCGGTTTCATGCGGGCTTCGATGAGATCCTGAATTTAGTCAAAGGAGATCCGGTCCGCGACTTCATTGATTCCATGAGGACAAAGATTCGGGACGTTTTCTCAGATGCGATCTTCACGACACCCCAGATCGAGATCCTTCAGACGGGGGGAAGCGCCGAAGACCTCCGGACCTCGCTTGAGGCTATAACGGGCGCGATTCCTGAGGGGAACCAAAGAGCGTATATCCCGTTTGAGGAGATGCAGGTGGTCGAGGCGTTTCAGCTGGCAAATCAGATCCGCGAAGGAGGAAACGACCTCCGGGACGCGGCCCGTCAGATCCAGGCCCAGGCGGAGACAGCGAGCCCCAAAGGCGCGGTTAGACTTCAGGCGCAGGGAGCTGCGGAACTGATGGTCCTCGGACAACAAACCCAGGAATCGATCGCGAAACTTCTCGAACTTGAGGCTACTCAGATCGAGCAGGTATCGCGCCGGGAAAAAGACGCCGAACGGGAGCGTCTCCGCTTTATTAAGGACACGGGCGAGTATCTGGACGGCATCCTGGGCGCATCAGGCGGGGAGTGGTGATGATGAACCAGGGATTTCTTTTCACGAACGTCCTTCAGATTCCGGATCTTTTCACCTCCGCTTACGGTGTGACGGCCTCGGCCGCGTCCGTGATCTTTCCGCTCATGTTCGTCGTGGCGGTGTTGCACGAGAACTTTCTCGTGATGAAAGACCGTTCGGATTACAAAGGCCTTTTTATCCGGGTCGTTCTTGTCGTGGGTCTCATGATCCTTTACGAGCGTTTCTTTGTATGGATCGTTTACGGAACGGACCTGCTCGCCAAAGCGATCCTTCCTCATGAAGAATTCCAGGAAGTGATCAGGACCGTCTTCCGGGAGATCACGGAGAAAAAAGACCTCGGCGGCTTCGATACCCGGATCATCCTGACCATTCTCAATTATTTAACCTATATCGTTGCTCTTATCGCGCTCGGGGTCCTGAACTGGCTTAGGTTCGTGTTCCTTTCCCTCCTTTACGTGTTTGGTCCTGTCCTTGTCGCGTTCGGGGTCTACAAATCCACAAGTCAGGGGTTGGTTTTTTGGCTCAGGAGCCTCGTGGCCGTTTCGCTTTGGACCGTCGTGCTCTCCATTCTCATGAAGGTGATCTCCGTTATGAACGTGATCGCGATCTATCTTCCTGAGGAGACGAACGCCGCGGCGGTGATCGCGGCGAATGTCCTTTTCATTCTTCTATTCATTTCAGTACCGCTTATTTCTCACCAGATCACTTCAAGCGGAAGCATCAGCGGTCTCGGGTCCGCGGTGGTGGGGATCGGGACCGCGTTCATCGCGAAATACATCGCGATGCCCGCAAGACCCCCGCAAAACAAACCTGCTCCGGCAGGAGGAGGGACGAACTACAAATGAAAACACGATTCCAGACAAAACTCGAAAACCTGGGGAGGCGTTATTACGAAGTTTTCGGAGACCTCGAGTCGCAGCTTGAGTTTCTGAAGCTCGCGAGCCTCGTGCTGCTAAGCCTTCTTTTCTTCGCGATCTTCGGAGCTTTCGTGCTCGCGAAACGGCCGCCGGTCGTGATCCGGGTGGATGAGGTGGGGAAAGCTGAAGCGATCTCGGACCTTGCCGCTCATAACGCACCGTCAAAGCCTGAGATCCTTTATTTCGCGAGGACATTTGTGAAGCGTTACGCGGAATATAACGCCTACACCGTGAGCCGGGACATGGCGGAGGCATGGAATTTGATGAGCGCGCGATTCCAGTCCGCGGCTAAGCGCAATTTGATCGAGTCCGGAATTCTCGCGAAGATCGAGGAGGCGAAGCTTTCGGCGGCACTCGAATTCAAGGAGGAAAAGATCGAGCGCGAAACCCTGGAGCATGTCCTCGTTTCGCTCGTCTGGGTGCGGACGCTTAAAAGCTACAAGGACCCCGATTACCGCGAAGCCTCGCTTCTTAAATCCGAACTGGTCCTTAAGAAAATCCCAAGGAGCCTCCCGGCCCCGTCGGGACTGCTCGTGGAAGATTACAAAGAAATTCTTTTAAACCGACTGGAGGATAACAAACGATGAAACGAACATTGCTTTACACAACGATCCTGGCTCTTTTTCTAATGCCCGTTTATGCGCTGGCGGAAGACGCGAAGCCGGAGCCGTCTGAAAAACCGGTAGAGACCCCTGATTCGAACCTGAAGGAGCGGCAAACATTTAATAAGCTTCGCCGTTCCACAAAAAATATCTACAAAGTGACCATGCGCTCGAGCGTCGCGTACCGGCTTCAGACGGCGCTTGGCTATGTCTCCACGATCGATCTTCCCGAACCCGCGCTCAAGGTGTTTGTCGGGGATCAGGAACTTTTCAAGGTGGAGGTCTATGAACGGCAGGTCTTGGTGAAACCCGTTACGGATGACGCGGATGCCAGAACGAATCTGATCATTATCACGGAGTCCGGGAGGCTTGCCTTCGATGTGACGACGGGAGCGCCTGAGACCGCGGATTTCGTGCTCGATTACAGACTGCCTCAGGATGACGAATCTCTTGTCCAGAACGCTTTTGAAAAAAAAGTGGAGGAAAAGGCCGCGGTCATTAAAGAGGACTACCAGCAGAAGGAAGCGAAGCTGGAAGAAAAGGCTGAGAAACTCTCGGAAGACAAGCTTAAGGAGAAGGTGGCCTCCGGCGTCCAGTCCATCACCTTGAAAGGATCGACCACAAAAGGAGAGGTGCAGGTCAATCTTCTCTCGCTTTCCCGGATGGCGGATAAAGGCTATTTGAGGTTCTCGGTCCTGAATTACTCGAAGACCCCGTATAGGCCCCTTAAGGCCACCGTGGGAGCCATTGAATACGAACGAAAGCTCCTCGTCAAGAACCAGGAATCCGGGAATATCGAGTTTCCTTCCGAACTTCAGATCTCCAAAGTCATTCAGCCCGACAGCTACGTCTACGGCGTGATCGTCTTTGATTCCCGGGTCCTCGGGAAAGGACAAAAACCGGTCTTCCGTATTTTCGAGGACGCTCTGGAGCCGGGCACCGGCCGGGATATCGAGATCAAAGGGTTCCGGTGGTTCGAATGATCAATCTCTTCGAGCGCTTCAAAAAGAAAAAAGTTCCGCCCGCTCCGCCGGAGCCGGGGTTTTCAGCCCCCTTGAAAGAGCCGGAAAAATCGTTGTTCTCGGTCTGGAGCTATCTCGAGAAATGGTGGGTGAAGTTGGCGCTCGGGTTAGCGATCTTTCTTATCGCAGCCGCGCTTCTGAGCCATAAGACATCGAAACGAAAAGTCCAGAGCCCGGAAGCTCCGGAAGAGAACCGGGTGGCGATGACCACGACTTTCATGGAACGCGCGATCGGTGCCTCTTCAAGGGCCAAGCAGACGGTGGAGTCCTTGAAACCGATGAAAGTGCTGCCCCGGGAGAAGCGAAAACTCGACAGCGCTATGGGTGTCTTCCTTTTCAAAAAGGAGCCGGAGCGGGAGGCCCAGCCAAGGACCGGAAGACCGGAGAAAGAAAAACTCGGGCTCGCTTCGGGTACCAAGATCCCGGCGTATTTGGGGGAGCGAGTGTTCAGTTTTAACGTGAATGCGCCCGTCGTGGCGGTCATTTCCAAAGACTTCACGGCTGGGGACAAGGTCTTGGTCCCAAAGGGCTCGAAATTCCTGGGGGAAGCGAACGTTCTGAAGTCCCTTGACCGGATCAATGTCCGGTTCCATCTCCTGGTGTTTCCGGACGGGCGTGAGATCCGCGTGAACGCGCTCGCTCTCTCCGAGGACGGAGCGGCAGGGATCAAGGGAAAAGTGCAAAAGCAAACGGACATGAAGATCGTGAAAGCGATCGGAGAGTCCGTCCTTTCCATGGGCGCTCTCTTTCTGGGAGGCCGGTCGCAGGACCCCTTCAGCATGCAGGACCAACTGGAGCTTAACGTTGCGCAGGGTCTTTCGGATGAGGCGCGAAGGAATTTAAGGAGTGTGAACGTCGAAAAGTCCGTCACAGCGGAGGCTTCAAAGCCGATCTTTGTTTTTCTGCTTGAAGCCGTGTAAATCAAAATCAAAAAGGAGAGAAAAATGGACAAAGAAAAAAAGAATAAGGGTTTTGTTGAAAAAGAGAGAGTGCGCGTTGTCCCGACGCGGAGCGGAGAGGAACTGCATTTCACGGTGGTGGAGGTGAACGGAAAACTGCGCGGGGACATCCGTTTCTTTGTGAAAAACGAGGAAAACGACGAAGTGTTTGCCGCGAAGCGCGGGATCAGCATCCTTCCGAGGCATTTCAAGGCGTTCCAAGAAGGGGTCGCGGAACTCGGGGCGAAACTAGCGGAAGAACAGAAACCGGAGTAATCCGGGAACGCTGGAATTCCCAAAGAGACCAGACAAAGGAGGAAGACTCATGAGGAAGTGTTTTGAAAAGAGGAAGACGTTTTGGAGGAGAGCAGCCTGTCTTGGACTTGTGGTATCGGTCCTGGCGGCATCCTCCGGTGCGTATGCTGCTGAATCGGTAATTCTGCGGCCTTCAGGCGAGATCCTAAGCATCAACGAGGCGGTTTCAAACGCGCTTAAGGACGCAAGTGAGATAAAACGCGCACTCGCGCGTCTTGGCAAGGAGGCGGCTCTTTATAAGGGGACGCTTGCCGAGTTCTTCCCGAAGCTCAAAGCTGATGTCCAAGCGGGTGCTGCCACGGGAGAGCGGCGGTTCCTTGCCTACCTGGATACGGGGATCGAGCAGCCGATCTTTCAGGGCGGGAAAGCGGTCGCGGAAAAGAAGAGACAGAGCGCCGTTTACGAGATCGAGAAACTCCGGCTCGAAGAAGCAAAGCTCGATCTGGAGCTTGCGGTGCGGGTCCTTTACGCGCAAGTTCTGTCGGAAAAGGAGCTCACGAGGATCGCTCAAGGGCAGGTGAAGGAGCTTACGACCGAGTGCGAGAGGATCAAGAAACTCTCCGGGAAAGAAATGCTACCGCGTCTTGAATCCTTCAAGGTCGAAGCACACCTTGAAAGCGTGAAGCATTCGCTCGTGAAGCACAAGGAGACCTACGACTATCTGCTTACGGTCCTCCGGGAAACGGTGGGGGTCGGGGAAGGCGAGATCCTCGAGCTTCAGACGTACGGCAGGATTCAGGAAGTTGAAAGCGGGCTCGAATCGTTTCTTGGCGCGTCGCGTGAAACCGATCCCGTTTATAAAGAAGGGGCACTGAAGCTTCTGGCGAAGCAGCAGGAGAAACGATCTCTCCAGGCGGAAAGATTCCCGCAACTCAGCCTCTCAACGCGCTGGAACAGTGTCCGGGACGTGTATGTGGACACGAACCGCGTGATCGTGGGGATCGAAGGGAAGTGGAACATCTGGGATTTCGGCCGGCTTGGTTCCAAGATCCGCGCGAAGGAGCAGGAGATCGAGGAAACCAAATGGGCCGAGGATATCCGGATCCGGGAGCATGAGCGTGAGGTCAGGCGTCTCTATCACGAAACGAGGGCTCTGCGCCAGAAGATCCGGATGGCGGACGCATTTCTCAAAGAAAATGAGGAAAACTACAAGAACGAGAAAACGCGTCTCGTAACGGGCGGTAAAGGCGCCGGGGAACTTCTCGGATCCTTTATCGCTTTGGAAGAGGCGCGGGCGGCATCTATTCAGGCGGTCGCGGAATACCGGATACAAATGGCGCGTCTTGAACGGACCCGGGCTTTTAAACCCGCGGCAATAGAGACGCTTCAGGAGAAGGGCATTGAGGATCTTGAGGAGGATAGAGCGTGAGATCCTTGAAAGCGCTCCCGGGAAGCCGCTTTCCGCTGAGTCCGGAGACGAGGACCGCGTTCTTTCTTGGCGCGGTCGCGATCCTGACATGCCTTGCGGTGTGGCTTGTGTCATCGGCGATCGTGTGGACGGAGGAATCCCGTATGTTCGGGATCCTCTGGGTTGCGGGCTTCGGATTTTTATTCTTTGACGTGGCGTTCCTTTTTATTTTGAGCGTTCTAAGGCCGTTCCTTAAAGAAACGCCGTTGAAGGGCGCCTTCGTCAAAGAATTTCCAAAGACTGCGATCGTCTATCCCGTCCGCAACGAATCCCACGGACTTTTCGAGCGGATCGAGTATTCCTTTTCGGGGAATAAGCTCCCGAATACCGATCTTTGGATCCTGTCCGATTCTTCGGCCGAGTTCGAGCCGTATGAGCGGGAGATCGTCCAGAGACTTCAAGCGAGTCATCCGGAGCGTATTTTTTACAGACGAAGAGAAGTTCCCGTTGAACGCAAACAGGGAAATATCGCGGAGTTTCTAGGGTCGCATCCCGAATACGTCTATCTTTATGTTTGCGACGCAGACGGGATGATCCCAAAAGGGACGATTCTCAAACTGCTCAGAAAGGCCGAACATCCGGATAACAGGGATATCGCGATCTTTCAGGCGTTCATCAGGATCGCTCATGCCGCGAGCTGGTACGCCCGTTTCGAAAAGATCGGGGCGAATTTCGCCCAGAGATTCAATTTTGCTTCCTTTCAGGCGATCTTTGGCCGGAGCATTTCTTTTGGGCATCATCACCTTGCCCGGGCCGCACTTCTTTCGAGGATCAATCTTCCGAAGGGACTGCTTTCCCATGATAACTGGGATACGGTCCTCTTGGACAAAATGGGATACCGTGTGGCGTTCTGCGCGGATGTTCACGCGTATGACGAAGCTCCGTCGAACTATCTTGAGGCGAGGGCGAGAGCTCGGCGGTGGGCCCGGGGGACGCTGCAGGGTATCCCGTTAATTTATATGCCGCAGGTCAGCCTTGCCTCGCGGTTCCTCGCGTTCTTTGGGGTCTATCTTTATGCGGCAGATGTCGTGTTCTTCTTTTGGCTTATCTTCGGTCTTCTGGCCCATTCCTGCTTGGCAGGCGAGCTTATCCATTTCGAGATCGATTCCATCTGGCTCGGCGCCTGCACGAATAGCAAGCTCAAGTGGACGCTCCTTTTCAGCATCGGCGTGGTCTATTTCCACAAGCTTTGTCTGCTAAAAAATTTGAAGGACCTGAAGGATTTTCTCTACGAACTGGTTGTCTCCACGTTTCTCACCCTGAACAATGTTTTCTACACGCCCCTGGACATCGCAAGCATCCCGCTCGCGAAACTTCACTGGAAGCCCATGGCGAAAAATCCTTTCGCCAGGATAGACCTTCAAAATACCGCAAAAGTTCTTTGGCCGGGGACCGCCGCTGGTCTTTCGGTCCTTTATTTCTGTTTATTTCTAACGCCTTACTTTATCTGGCAGGCAACGCCCCTTTTGACAAGCCTGATCCTTTCCATTCCCGTTGCGTACTGGACCGCGAGGTCGGTTCCGGAACGGTGCAAGGTATGGATCTAATTCAAATAAGGAGAGATCAAGAATATGACGCAGAAAGAAATTCACACTCAGGAAAAAGAACCCGCTCTTTTTGAAGAGAAAAAAGAACCTCTGAAGAAAGGGAAGATGAAGATCTTTGTTTTGGTTCTGACCGTTCTTTTAGGGGCTCTCTTCTGGCCGAAGCCGGTCATTAAGGGGGAAGCCATCCTGCAGGCGGAGCGGTTCGCGAGGATAGGACTCTCCAGTCCCGGAATGCTCAAAGAACTTCTTCACCAGAAGGGTGACCGGGTGAAAAAAGGGGAAGTGATCGCCCGGTTCGAGAACCTGGATATCAAGCAGCGTTTGGAGGAGAAGAAACTTGCTCTTGAGATCTTAAAGCTGGATAAGGACCGGCTTACGAAAAAAGCGGGGTTTCTGACGCAGGAGAAGGACCGCAGCAACATCCTCTTTGAGAACGGAGTGATCGGACAGACGGAGCATGATCGCACCGTTTACGGACTTGAAGAACTGGAGCAGACGATCTCGATTAAAGCGAAAGAGATGGAATCCACCGAGGCCGAGATTGGATTTCTCACGACGCAAGTGGAGGCGTTGGAACTCAAAGCTCCGTTTGATGGGATTCTGCTTTCGGACCCGAGCGAGCAGATTGGAAGCCCGCTCAAGGAAGGGGAATTCGTGCTCGAGTTCGCGGATCCGGACACGTATTTCCTTGAGATGCTGATCCTCGAGAAGATGATCCCGAAGGTTTCACTCGGTGACCCGGTGAAGGCGAAATTCAACGCATTCCGCGGGAAAACCTTTTCGGGGGAAGTGCTCCGCATTGCGCCGCGGGCAAGGGACGAAGTCGAGAAGGTCTTCAAGATCAAGCATGTCGTCGCCTGCGCGATCCGTCTTAAGGAAATGCCTCCTGACATTAAATATGGAATGCGGGCAGAGGCGGAGATCGCGCCCGCGAAGGGCGGGTGGCGAAAATGATCCCTGCGGAACTTCATGAGGAGAACGACCGGTCGTTTGAAAACGAGCTTGCGATGCTCTTTCACAAGGTAAGCGACGGACGGCGGATACGGGATTTGAGAGTGTCTTTAAATTCAGTCAAAGAAAGCATGTGTTGGTGTCTACCCATCAAATTTGAACCCCAGGAGGAATCAATCGCATTATGAAAGCCATCATTCTCGCCGCAGGTTTTGGAACAAGACTCTATCCTCTTACGCGGAATATCCCCAAGGCGCTTATAAAGCTCGGGGATAAGACTCTGCTTGATCACCTGGTCGGGAAGCTGGATCGTTTTCCGATCATTGATGAGATCGTCATTGTTAGCAGTAAACGCTTCTACCAGAATTTCAAGAGATGGAAGAAAAAAGCCATCTATCAAAAGCCGATCCGCATCATCCATAACGGGGTCAATGATCCGGAGAAACGCCTGGGCGCCGTACGGGACCTGGAGTTGTCGCTTAGGCCGTCCCGCGGGACGCCGGAGAGTTTTCTTGTTTTCTGCGGGGATAACTATTTTGATTTCCCGATCGGATATTTTCTTCTGCCGTGTCTGGGGCATTCCCGGTGCACGTTCATAGGTCTTTATGACGTCGGGGAGAAGTCCTTAGCGTCGCAATACGGCGTGGTTGATATGAACGAGACCGGAAGGATCATTCGCTTTGACGAGAAACCGGACGCTCCGGCCTCCACGAAGGTGAGCGTGGGTGTTTATCACATGTCCCCGGAAGCACGCCTCAGGCTCCATGAGTACCTCGATATTGAAAAGCGGAATCCGGATCGCATTGGAGATTTCTTTGCCTGGTTGACTGACAAGGAACCTGTCTTCGGTGTGGTTTTCGAAGGGGCATGGTTTGACATTGGCAGTAAGGAATCCTATGAGAAAGCATCGAAGCATGTTTGCCATGCGTCGCTCCGTTAAAGCGGTTATTTTACCCGCTATTCTCGCGGCGCTGAGCGGCTGCGGAACAACACCGGTGCCTCTTCCTGTCTTTTCGGGTGATGCTCGCAACGAACACATTAAATCCGTTGCTCAGACTCCGCCTGACCACTTCGAGATCGTGATGAAGTGCATCGCTGAGAATCTCGAGGAAAATGCCGGACTCAAGATCGTCGGAATGATGGCGGAAAAAGGGGAGTCACCGTATGTTTTTGCGGCTCCTGAGAAGTCGGGCGGATTACTTGTGGTGCGAATCAAGGAGATCGGCATCGTTGACCCGCCCTCAGGCGTCCGGATGACGCTGCAATTGAGAGTGTTCGATAGCTTGGGCGAAAATATTTATGCCAGAAACATTACGGGTGTTTACGGGGCTGATCCGCCCCAAAATCTGCCTCCCGGCACTCAAGAAGCGCTCCGGGCTGTCACGAAGGATATTCTCCGCCAATACGCCAAAGATCCCGCTCTTCGTCCGCTGATCCTGAAATACAAGTTGGGTTCCTTGCTGAAGTTTGGCTAGCACTCGTTGAGGACAATATGAGTAAAGCGGTTGTTATTCTCGGGGCCGGAGCTTCGTCTGATTTCGGAGTGCCGACCTTGCAAGGGATCTTCAAGGACAAGTGGGCAAGGCAGTATCTTAAGCAGGATCCGTTCCTTGCGCAGAAGCTGGATGAGATTTTCTGGGCCCCGCGAGGCCATACTCTCGAATCCTCGGACCAATCTGTGACCATCGAGGAGATGCTAACCATACTGAGAGACTGGGAGAACGAGCCAAGTTGTAGGAAATGTCCGGAGCTTGATCTTTTTGCCGAGTTTCGGAAGCGGCTCTATGTCTTGATCATGCGTGCCGTCTTTGAGGGGAAGTCGACTAAGGCGGCGCACCTTAACCCACTCCTGCAGGTCTGCGATGAGAAATTCGAGCAAATTACATGGGCCTCGTTTAATTGGGACTGTGTTTTTGATGCTTCTTTCTGGTATTGGCAATCATGGGCCGGTCCGGGATCGAGGGTCAATCCATCTCTAGCTATCTCCATAGATAATTGGTACGGAGGATGGCCCAAGCATCTTTTTTTGAAGCTACATGGCGGAATCAACTGGTGGATGA
>CAZDVO010000038.1:0-17387 GCA_964508905.1 uncultured bacterium | reverse complement strand
GAGAGAACCCTGCCTCTTTTTTCACCGAGTTTCAACTAAATTTAGCATACCGTCCTTGTAGCTAAATACAAGGAAAAAATTTCAAATTGCTTCAAATATTCATTTAAAAAAAACACTGAGTTTTTATCTCCCAGCAAAAGAATTGGGTGAGGCCGTTGTGTGAAAACACCCCTGGAAGACATAAGTTCTTTTTCCAAACTCGCTAAGCCTTTATTTCTCCCTTCACTAACCCAATAACTGACACCCAAAATAGCCAAAATTACTAGCCCTGCCCCCCAAGAAAGTTCATCGGGCTCTAATGCCCTCAATGGTGTCTCTTTAAAGGTATAACCAATAAAAAACATAAGCGCCAAAAGCAAAAGCTGGAAAAGAATCCAAGCGACATTTTTAATTTTGTCTTTTGTGGATAGTAGCATCTCCCCCCCCGACGAACATGTTACCTTCGTTGCTTCTAAATGGGGGGATTCTATCACCGCATATAGTAGGCGTAAATGAAAACACCGAACATATTAGGTGTTACTGATGGGGCATAGTTTCCACAATATGCTTCTATGTCAGACATTAACCGTCAGTTTGGGAAGAGATTGAGACAGTTAAGGTATAAGCATAAGCTTACTCAAGAGCAACTAGCTCAGCTGTCAGAAGTGGATTACAAATACATTCAAAAGCTGGAAGGCAGAACACCCTCTTCGCCCACCCTCAATATGATTGAGAAATTTGCCAAGGTATTTAAAGTCAGCATTTCCAAGCTGTTGGATTGCTGATTTCACCCCTGCTTAAAAAACTGCTCTGGAATGTATAAGCACCTGATTTTATCTTCTGGGGGTCTCTGGGGGGTCAGGGGGTAGGTCTTCCTGTCCGAATAGTGTCCAACCTGCTGGTTCAAACACATCAGACCATATCAAACCATATGCCTCAGTATCAAAGGCCTTTATTTGGGCAAATAGCTGCCTTTGTTTGAATTATGAGGAATATCAACAGGTTACAGAAATGGGGTTCTGGTTATTAGAAGGCAGGTGCTCTATCCACCTGAGCTACAGGCGCAAACCTCATTAATCTTTCTTTCTAAAAAGCTTGTTTGGTGTTTCATTTCCTTAATCTCTTCTTGCGACAGCCCTCGGCGCTTTTTGCCGCACTCACAAAGTGTTAGGGCAGGCGCAAGACACTTCGGGTGCCACGCACAGATTTTGCCGAAGATTATAGGGCCTCCGACCTTTTTTGCAAAAGGTATATCACCCTTGAACGGCTCGAGATCCAGAACTTTCCTATAAAAAAAAGGCCCCGTGACGACGGATCGCCACAGGGCCTTTTAAAGTTACATCTTATCCGGCAAAAGCAGCCTTGATAGGACTCTTGGAAATATCCCGAACCACGCGCGTCACTTTCAACGCGCCACGGGACTTATCAAGGTCGTTGGGAAGCACCATCTGGTTCTTCACCATGACCGCCCCAACCACCCCTTCCATGGCTTGCCGTAGCATCCATCCCGCGGCCCCGGTGTAACCGTGCCAGATCATCCTACCCGGCTCATAGGTCGTGAGAAGGTCTGCCGATTGCTTGTTCGGCTGGCCGCCGTAGATCTCGATCTCGTGCATATGCGCGATCGGAGAAACTTTGAGCCACAGCCGGTAGGCGGTTTCGCGGTATTTCTCCGCGTTCGCCTGATCGCCGCGTTTCTCGAACTCCTCGGCCAAAAGACGCGCCGCGCGAACGAGCCACTGAACGCCATGGCAATACATCCCGTTCTCACGCACGCCTTCCGGATACTTGCTGCTGCGACCGAGATACGGTTTCGTATCTTCACGGAGCGCCGGCCAACCAAGTAGGATCGCGTTATCCTTTTCAAGGACCTGCAGCGCGGTGTTGAAGATCGTCACGCCGCGTTCGAAGTTGATACCCGACATCACGGACCAGGCCGCGGTCAGGGCATCGATCTCCCACACGCCGCTCCCCTTCACGCCGATCTCGGTACCGTCATCGTGGAAAGCCCGTAGATAGCGGTCACCGCGCCAGGTCTTCTCTAGCGCGACCTTGAGGGCCTCCATTTTCTGCGCGTAATACGCCTTCTTCGCTTCGCCTTCCTTCTGACCGATGATATCGATCATCCCCTTCAGGATGTAGTAGAGGAAGAACCCGAGCCAGATACTCTCGCCGTGCCCTTCGCTCCCGATCTCATCCAATCCGTCGTTCCAGTCGCCGACGCCCATAAGCGGCAGGCCGTTCTTCCCCGACCGCTGTTTGATCACGAGATCGATCGACTTCATGCAATGCTTGTACAACGTGTCGGAACGCGTCGTACGGTGGTACATATGCCCCCACCCCTGTTTGTTCTTCGGTAGCGGCGCGAACGGAAACTCGGAGACCATGTACGATTCCATTTCATCCAGGATCGTCATGTCACCGGTCGCCCGCACGTACTCCACCGCACCCCACGCGAGCCAGAGCGGATTATCCGAGGCATGCGAACGGCACGAGAACGCGGTGCGTCCGTCCGTCAGCGTAAAGAACCAATGGTTCACATCGCCTTCGATGAACTGCTGCCGCGCGTGCAACAGGATCTGTTTGCGCGCGAGGGCCGGATCGACCCAGATCAGGTTCACGGTATCCTGGAGCTGGTCGCGATAGCCGAACGCGCCGCTCGTCTGATAGAACCCGCGGCGGGCCCAGATACGCTCGGCGAGCGCCTGATACTTGAGCCAGTTCTGATATTGATCGAACTGCGGCTGGTTCGTTTCGACTTGAAGCGTGCCCATGAGCCCGAGCCACCACGAACGCGTGGCATCAAGCTCTTTACGGACCGTTTCAAGATTTTTGTATTTCTGAACGAGCTCAACCGCCTGCTTATGTTTCTCGGCCTGACCGAGCACGATCGCGACGGTGCATTCGCCCTTCGCCGGGATCTCGACCGTCCCGACAAAACCCGCGATCTGCGCGGCGTCGGTCATCTGCGTCGCATCCGGAGCGTCATTTTCCACCATGAACGGACGCTTGATCCCACGCCCGGTCCCAAAGAAACGGCCGCGTTTCGTCTCCACGCAATCCGCCGGGATCGACATGGACGCGAACGCCCAGCCGGAACGGAAGATATTGCGCGGGTTCTCGAAATAAAGCGCGTCCGAGGCCTTGTCATGACGCATCTGGAGCGGGCCCGCCTTTTCAGGCTGGAACGAAAGCACCATCTGGAAATACGGCGCGATCCTCATGCGCCGGGGCTTGTCCTCGTCGTTCTTGAGGGTCAGCATATAAACGCCGAGCGGATCCTCGGGCGGCACATAGACCGTGAGTTGCGACGACAAACTGCCGTCTTTCATCCGAAAGACCGCGGTCCCGTCCACACTGAATTCGGACTCGTGCTTGGCGTTATTGTCATTGAGCGGCTGGTACGTCGGAGAATACCACTCGTCGCGATCCGGATCATAGAGATAGATCGCTTCGGTCGGCACTTCCTTCGTCACCGTATCCGGCCAGTCCGGCGTCAGACGGTTCTGTTGGGAGTTCCCGTTGCACGACGTATGAAGCCCGCGGTTCGTCACCATCGTCGAATGGACCGCGTTCGACATCGCGTGGTCGAACGGACGCGGCGTGTAAGGCGTCAACACCTTCAGCGTGTTACCGTTATTGAGGTACTCATAGTACGGTTGCGGTGTCCCGGGAGGGATCTCCCCGTGCCCGATCAAAAGCTTCCGGGCATGCGCCGGCGGCAGTGAAGCGTTCTGAGCCGGGTTCGGCTTCAGATGCTTCGCGATCATTTCGAGCGCGATCTTCTTGTTCTTCGAATACCCGATCATGAGGCGCATCGCCGTCGAGGCCTTCGGGGCCACGATCGTATTCACCATCAAACTGCCGATCGGATCGAACGTCGGGTACGCGACCATATCCTTGGCCGGCAGGAAATCCAACGTCTCCAGGGAGCGGGGCGCCCAGATACTTTGCCCGCGGCCGATGAAATCGACGCGTCCGGTGTGGATCCCTTCGGGAGCAACATCGGTCGCCATCAACCCCATCGATTTCGTGCTCTTCTGCCACGACAGGATCGCGTTGGATTGCGCGACATACTCCATTTCAGGATAGAGGCGCGCGTACTGCGTGTGGAAACGGTCATGCATCCCGCCGTTCAGGACCCACTCGAGATACGGCACGACTTTCAGATGCCGTGACTTCTCGGTCTGGTTCTCGATCGTGATCTTCCAGAGTTCCGCCGTCGTGTTCGAATCCGGCAGTGTGATCTCGATCGTGGTCTTGATCCCGTGACTTACGTTCGTCACCTTCAACAGATCATCGCAACGCTCCACCTGGGAGGCGGCAAACTGTTCGGTCGGAAAATTCCCCGTCACCGGCCATGCCTGCGGCTTGCCGTCCGCACCCGGCGTCGTGTCCACTAAAAAGAGCACGCGCCCGGACGGATCGATGGTGTCATAAGCCCGGCGGCTGACATCGCACTCCTTGCTCAGGAGTTCGCTGTAGATCTCACCGTTCTCCTTGGCCACGACCTTATATTCACAATTGGACAGTTCGCACGACCGGATCTGACGCGCGCGGGAACGGCTGCGCAGCGAACGGATCACGAACCAGACACCCGCGCAAACCAGGACCCCCGCCGCGATGACCAACAGCAACTGCGGCATCGGAAGCGCCTTAAGAGCCGGGATCAGCCCCTTGCCCCGGGCGGCGTTCTGAAGATTTTCCGCTTTGCTCCAGACCTCATCCCACTGTTCCCCGCGAGGAATGTAGAACGGGATCAGAAGCGGTGCCCATGTCGTGAAACGTTTGACGCCCTCGGGGATATACCGCTGGGCCGCGGCTTTACCGATGAACTTCGAGACCTTCTCGTCCAGCTTGTCCATCCCGAGGAAGCTCAAATTCACGAGCGTCGCGACGCGCAACCCCATATGGTCCATCCAAATGAGGATGCGGAAGAAATCGAACGCGAGGATCCACACGAACATCTTGAGGCTCCACGCGACGAACGCGGGCGACGACATGGTGATATTGTTATAGATCGCGAAAAGCGTCCGGATCGCGCCGTCCTGGTTGTACCAGGTCGGGTTCGGCATCATGCGCAGGAACGTATAGATGATCGGCGACATCCAGAGACCCCACCGCAACACATGGATCATCAACTCGCTCAGCTGGGCCAGGCCCGCTTTCGAAAAGAAGAACTTGATCGGCGTCTTGTCTTTGTCAAAGAATGCCTGCAGGAACACTTTGTTCACGGCGAACAGCCAGGTCGCGACCGACCACTTGATCACCCCGTCCAACGATTCGGTGAAAAGCAGTTTCACGCCGCCCGGGCAGAAGCCGAGATCCATCTGGCCCCATTTACTGATCAGCACCGGCTGAACATAATGCCCCACATCGTTCAGGTACGGATAGGTGGTATAGGACATTTCCCCCAACGAGTTGAAAGCGGGATAAGCGCCGCACTGCGCCGCGGAAAAATGGGTCGTGATATAAAGGTTGAACTTATAAAGAATGACCGCCACCTGAGGGACATCGAGATAGAACGCCACCGCGCTCCCCAAAAAGATCCCCAGAAGCGAATCGACGAAGTAAAGCCGCCACGACTGGATCTTGCCGCAGCCGCGCATCATGTAATAAACGTCTCTCAGAAGGCTCACACCGCCCGAGGCCAGAAAACCGATCCCAAGACCAAAGAGGACCCGGTCCGGCATCGCCTTCGCGATATACCCTTGAGCGATCATGTAGGCCAACCCGAAACCCGCGACCGCACCACGAGCATAGATCGTCTTGTTCCGGTAGCTATAAGCCGCGCGTTCAAAGAACGGCAAACTACCGTCAAAGGTCTCGATAATGGTCTTCACGAACGGGAACACCAGCAACCCGGCAAGCGTTCCGATGATGTACGGGAACGATCCCATCACCTGCTGGGACACGGGCGCCTTAAAAAGGAGCGACATCGCGTACAGGATCGCCATCAGGATCCCGCTGTAGGCCATCCCTTTCTTCATCCCGGTCGTCACGTTCTTAAAGATATTTTCCGCGGTCGGAGCCGTCCGTTTCCCGCCATCCAGCAGAATCCCGGTGATGAGATAGACTTCGCCCCACAGCCCGCCGAAGGAAAGCACCGTCGTCAGGATCGCGACGAGCGCTCGCACGATCTCCGGCAATCCGGCCACGGCAACGCTCGAGCCGAGATTGGCGATCGAAGGAGCGATGACCACGCCGAGTGAAACGAGCAGAATGTAAAGATGCGCCTTCACCGTATTGAGGAGCCGTTCTTTTGTTACGAAAGAAATGCCGTTCGCGAGGAGCTCATTGAACACGAACACCACCACTAGCCGACCGATCATCTCAAGCGCGGCGGGACAGGCGCCCAACAACCCGAACGTCATGTTATAGGTCAGCGTCTGAAGCAGCGTGACATTTTCCAGGAGGAGCAGCCACCCGATCATGAAAGGCGTACCGACCATCAGCGCTGAAGCGACGGGCCTCACGTTCTTCCCCGACGTCGCGAAATCGTGCGCATTAAAGATCTGATAGATCAGGAACGCGACCGTCGCCGTCAATTTATTGATCATCAGCAAATGGCTCCACTGCGAAGGCATCTGCAAAAGTTCAAGACTGCTCGACGCGGCGGCAAGCACGCCCGCGATCAGCGCATTCTGGAACATTTCAGTTGCGGTCAAGATCTTTCCCGAAAGCGCGTGCTTTAACCAGGCGGCGATCACCCCGCCCAAAAGCCCCGTGATCAGGATCCCCGGCAACGCGGCAGCGCCCGAAGCGGCGGTCATGCCCAACATGTAGATCCAGATCCCCGTTCCGAGGACCAACACGGTCATCACCCCGTAAAGCACATCCTTCTTGAGACTTGAAAGGGACGACGCCGGCGAAACAATGTTCAATCCCGCGTCGGACGAAGGACGGATACCGGGAGTCACAGACTTCCTGGAGAAAAACCGCATCCCGAAAGCAAGCAGAAGGGCTAGAATGATCACGGAACCGAATTTCACCGCGACAAGATATTTCTCGATGAAAGTTGATTTGCAAAAATCAAAGCCAAGATACAGGGTCCCTTTGAACGTCCCGGTATTCTTTTTGGGGGTGATCACAAAATTGACTTCTTTCAGCTCGCCGATCTTCTCCCACTGGATCGACCGCTCCATCGCGTTCCAGCCTGGCTTCAGGCCGATCGCGATCGTCTGGGTGTTCGCGGCACCGATCACTTCCACCTGGATCAACACCTCGCTCAACTGCGCCGCGTCAAGAGCGCGCAATCCGATCCCCAGCGTATTCACCTGGGCCGCGATCAGATCCGAAGGGAATTTCTTCGTCCAGATCGTGATCGGCGCGCCGTCGACAAGGGTGTACCCCAGGTCATAAACATCTTTTTTGGCTTCCTCATCAAAAGAAAAAGTAACCACGCCTTTGGAAGCGCCGGTATTGAGAACGCCCTTTTCGGAAGCATCAAGCAACCCGAATGAAGTGCGCGCGGGCACGACCGGTTTCGGGGCTTCGCTTACAGCTTGAGATTTGACCACTTTGGGAAGCGTCGATGCCGGAGCCGTTTTGGCGGCCTGAGCCACGACGGCCGCAGCGGCCGCTTTGGCCGTATTCACGGAAGTTTGAGTTTTGGCAACCGCCGTAGAAGGAGCGGCAACCGTCCGGGTCACCTTCGCGGCAACAGGAGCTACGGCCTTGGCCACGACCGTCTGAGGCACGAACTCCACGGAAAAAGAAAGGGTCCCTTTGACCGCCTCGGAACTTTTAGAAGCCACCGCGAAACAAACCTCTTTCAGTTCACCCACTTTCGTCCAATCGATCTTTTCCGTTACGGAACTCCAACCCGTCTTCAGGCTGATCGGAACCAACTGGACGCCGACCGCACCGCGCAACTCCGCGACCACGGAGACGTCGGCCGCCTGCGACGCTTCGACCGCCTTAACGCCCACCTGAGCGACGGCCACCGAAGCCGGGGTCAGACCCGTAGGAAATCTCCGTATCACCGCCTTCACCGAGGCGCCCGCATCGACCGCGTAGTCGAATTCGAGGACATCCTTCTTGATCCCCTCGTCAAAGGTCGCCATCAGCGTCCCCTTGGCCGTCCCGGTCGCCACCGTTTCCCGTTCCCGGGCATCCAGGAGATTGAACGTGGGCTCCGCCCAAGCGGTCCCTGGAGTGAGGGTCGCAAAAGAAAGGACCCACGCCATCGCCGCGGCTGCAAAAAGGCCCTTGCGGAAAGCTGATTTCAATGCCGGGATTTTCGAAAAAGGCCGAAGGTTTTTGGAAGTGGGTTGCATTGCGCTCATCCTATTTTTTAAGGGTTTAAAAACTCGTCAAAATTTTTTTGTGCTCTTGGGACCGGGTAATATAAAAAGACACAATTGCTTCCCTAAAAACCACTCAATGAGGAGGGCGGTATTATACCAAAATACGGTTTTTTCCAAAGTTTTTGTTTGAATTTTTTAGAGCGGAAGCCCCTAAAAACGCGAACTAGCCCCGCTTCCGGGAATAAGCGTGCGTCGAAACCCCGTAGAACATCTCGCCCGCTTCCATCAAGGTCTCCGAAAGGGTCGGATGGGGATGAACGATATGCGCGAGATCCCGCGCCGTCAGCCCCTTGGCAACAGCGAGCAACCCTTCGCTGATGAGTTCCCCGGCTCCCACGCCGCAGATCCCCACGCCAAGGATCTTTTCGGTCGCGGGGTCGATCAACAATTTGGTGGTGCCATCGGTGCGTTCGAGGGTCAGCGCCCTGCCGCAGGCCGACCATGGGAATTTCACGATCTGGACGGGAATATTTTGGGCCTTGGCCTGGGCTTCGGTCAGCCCGCACCACGCGATCTCCGGATCGGTAAAAACAACGGCCGGGATGATCGGCTCAGCCGCGGTAGTACCCTGCCCTAAGGTCGCGTTCACAGCCGCCTTCGCGTCCTTGGAAGCCTTATGGGCCAGGAGCATCCCCCCGGCCACGTCGCCGATCGCGTAGATCCTCGGCTCAGCGGTCTGCTGATCTTTCCCGGTCACAATAAATCCTTTGGCGTCGACCTGGACCCGCGTACATTCAAGCCCCAATCCCCGGCTACTCGGAACGCGTCCGACTGAAACGAGCACGCGGTCGTAGACTTCGCGCTTTTCCTCACCGCCAAAGGCCATCGTGACTTCGATCCCTTCGCGCAGAGGCTTCAGCCCGGACACTTTGGCATTCAGCCGCACCTCTTTAAAAATATTCATGGCACGCTCCTGAACAAAACGCACCAGGTCACTGTCAGCGCCCAGCAGGATCCCGCCGAGGGCCTCAGCCACCGTCACTTCGCTGCCGAGGGAAGCATAAACGGTCCCAAGTTCCATTCCGATATACCCGCCGCCCACGACCAGTAGTTTTTGGGGGATATCCTGCAAGGCCAAAGCCTCGGTCGAAGTCATCACCCGGGGATCCTTGATATCAAAAAGGGCCGGCAACGCCGCCTGAGAACCCGTCGCGATGATCGCTTGCTCAAAGAGGACCTGGGTCACACCCCCCGAGCTTTCGACGCGGAGGGACTTCGCGCTCTCAAAAGAAGCCCGCCCTTCGAACACCTGGACTTTTCTCCGCCCGGCAAGGCTTGCGATCCCCTGGCCCAATTTTTCAAGGACCGAGTCTTTCCACGCCCGCAGCGTCTCCAGATGGATCACCGGCTTTGAAAAGGCGATACCGCAGGTTCCGATCGAAGAAGTTTCTTGGATGATCTTGGCGACATGGAGAAGCGCTTTCGACGGGATACAGCCGCGGTTAAGACACACACCCCCGAGTCGATTTTCCTGTTCGATCAAAACGACTTTTTTTCCCAACGCCGCGGCATAAAAGGCGGCGGTGTAGCCGCCCGGCCCGGCGCCGATCACGGCTATCTCGGTTTGTATCGTTTCCATAAGTCCCTCGGATTAAAAACAGGTTATTGTAGCAAAACAGTTTTTGAATTGAACGAGTTTCTTACCGAACGCGCAGATAATGCGCGGCCACCCAACGCCGCCCGCGAAGGATCTTCACGCATCGAAGCCCGGCCATCCTAAAACCCTTCTTAAAGGACGGGAAATTCTGCACCGCGATCCCGGAGACGAACAGACGTCCTCCCGGCCGAACGCGAGCAAACAACTCGCGGCGCAGTTCCAGAAGCACCCGCGAAAGCAGGTTCGCCCCGACCACATCAAAGGTTTCGCGCACCTTCAGACTTTTGAGCTGGGCACAAAAAAACGTCCCGCCCTTGCACCCATTCGACCGAAAATTCTTGGCCGCCACGAGAGCCGAGGGGCGGTCATTATCAAAACCGACGATCTTTGACGCTCCCAATTTCGCGGCGGCGACCGAAAGGATCCCCGTCCCGCACCCCACATCCAAAAAGCTCCAGGGTTTGCGAGGCAGTGTTTCAAGCAGCCGGGTCATCAGTCGCGTCGTTTCGTGATAGCCGGACCCGAATGCGCTTCCGGGTTCCAGGAAGAGAGGCTTCCGCCGCCCCGGCTTGAATTTGTTCTTTTCCCAGGCCGGCACGATCATAAACTTCGCGCCAAGCGGTTTGATGTGATAATCCCGTTTCCATTTATCGAACCAATCGCGTTTTCTCAGGGATTTGATCTTGAGAGCGAACGGCTTGACGCCCAGAGCGCGATAGCGTTCTCGAACCTGCGCCACTTTCTTTTTCGAGCGGGTGTAACAGTTCAGGCTGTACGCCCCCTTGAACTCGGAGCAGGCCCATGTATTCTCATCAAAGCCGCAACCGGCCAGTAGTGACCGGGACAACGCTTTCTCCTGCGGCCGAAGGTCCTGCCCGGACAGGGCGATCTCGATAAGGTCCTTTTGGTCGAACGAGGCGGGTATTTTTTTCATTCCAGAGGATAGTCGGAGACTTTGACGAAGCGATAGCCCTTCGCGCGAAGTTTTTTGAGGGATTCGATCACCCCTTCCACGAAAGTACTTTGAAGCGACACGCCGCCCAGGATCGCGATGGCCCCGGCGGCGGGATTCACGAACGCCTCCAGAACCTGATTTTTCTCAAGCGCCTTACCTCGGGGAAAGCGGACGAGAGACCCCAGCGCCTCATATCCCAGCGCCTTAATGATCCGCACCGAGACCTCATCATAGTGCCCGGCCCCGGCATGATAATATTGCGGCAGGCTCCCCGTCACCGCTTCGATCTTTCGGGCGTTCTTCTCGATCTCAACGAAAAGTTCTTCGACACTCCCCGTCACCGGGACCCCTTCAACGGTTTGCCCGTTCACGGACAAGGCCTTGCGGGAGAGCCCCTGATTGGCGATCTCAAAAAGCGGATTGGCGGCCAGCCGCTTGAGAACGGTCCCGTTCTTGTCGACCCAATCGCCGCAGACAAAAAGTGTCGCGGGAATTTTCTCGGCAGCAAGGAATTTGATCAGCTTGGCATCGTCCCCCTTGCCCATCAGATCACAGGTATCCACCCCGATCGCCAGGACCTTGTCGGCGGTCTTGAGACGCGTCCTCACGCCGGAGACCGACTCGCCCCACTCGTGCGGCACTTGCCCCGAAAACTCCGCGGCGATAATCTCCTGGAGGATCTTGTAATCTTCGGGCTCGCCCTCTGCCGGCACGGGAGCCGCGGCCAGAGCGGCCGGGAACGTCACCCCTCCGAAAAAGAAACAAAGCCCTACGGCTATGATACGTCTCACGTCATCGACTCCCGTTGCCCCTTAGTGGAATTTTGCCGCATGCGTCAGATTCTAGCGGATACGGCGCCTCCGGAAAATAGTTCTTTCAACATCTTTCTCAAAAGTTCCTTGGGAAGCCCAACCACATTGGAATAAGAACCGCCAATCCGCCGTACGATCTTGAGCGGGGCTTGGATCGCGTAGGCTCCGGCCTTGTCATAAGGATGCATGGTATCCACATAAGTCTGAAGCCAGGATTGCGACACACGCTTCATCCAGACATCGGTCTTCGCGCACCCGGTCACGAGGGAACCAGTGCGCGCGTCCCGGAGCGCGAGCCCCGTATAGACGGCATGCTTTTTCCCGGCAAGCCCCCGGAGCATCCGCAGCGCTTCAGCGCGGGTTTTCGGCTTTCCGAGACCGCGACCGCGATGCCAAACGATCGTATCGCCGCCCAGAACATACCGGGCCCCGCGAGGCAGCGTCGCTTTGCGGGCCTTCCCGATGGCGTGGCGGACACAGAGGGCTTCCGGCGCGGTCTTCCGGCACCAACGTTCGCGATACCCGCTGGGAACCACCTTGAACGCCAACCCCATCTCGATAAGAAGTTCCTGCCGGCGAGAGGACTGCGAAGCGAGATAAAGGATCTTAGACGAAACAGCCATCATCTTTCCCTTCCAAGGAGCGCGGCACGATCCGACGGGACCGTCCGGTCAAAAAAAAAGAGGGGGTCCGAAAACCCCCTCTTTTCTGTTCGAAATGCAAAATGCTGCTTAGGCTTTCGCCTTACCGCTGATATCCACACCGCCATTGGGGAGCGGAAGATCCGCGGGGATCGGGAAGGTCACCAAATGGATCGCGCCGCCCACCGTGTTCGTCACGGCATCGACGAGACCCTGACCAACGCCCGCCCACACATTCTTGCCTTCATTGGCATACTCATTCGGCGTCGCGAAAATATCGATCCAGCCGAGGAGCGTGTTCGTCAAACCATACTGAAGCTTGCCGGAAGTCTTGGCCGCATACCCCTCTTCTTGCGTCCACGGACTTGCTGCAAATGCCACCGGTGCGAGAAGCATCGAAAGAACCACTACGAGACTCATGATCTTTTTCATAGCTACCCCCCTGTTGGTTACGGTCTCAAGAACCTTGGCCAAATAAATCGAGCCCGGCGGTAATTTACTAAATAAAATTTAATGATGCAACGGCTTTTTCCACAAAAAAAAGCCTCAAATATCCAGGGTCCGCTGGTGCATCTCCAGCCATTTTTTGACACGGCGATACTCCGGAGCCAGGGCCCCCACCTTCTCCCAGAATCTTTTGGAGTGATTCAACTCGATCAGATGCACGACCTCGTGAACCACCACATAATCCGCGACCTCGCGCGGCGCCATCACGAGCCTCCAGCTAAAACTCAAGCCTCCCCGGGCGCTGCACGAACCCCAGCGCTGACGGGCGTTCGAGATCCTGATCCCGGAATAGCCCACCCCCAGGATCCCTGCATAGTGGCTCACCCGGTCTTTGAAAAACTCCGCCGCGCGGTCCTGATACCAATCCCGAAATAGCCACTTGGCAAGCGGCAAGCACCCTTCGGGGATCAAAAACCGGTCCTTCTCGAATGCCAGCACCCCATGCCCCCCCGGGACCACGGACAGCTCGTACGGCTCCCCGAAATAGAGATACTTTTCACCGGAAGAGAACGTACGGGAAGACCGGGGATGAAAATGCTCGCGGGCAAAACGTTGCTTCGCGAGGATCCACGGCATCTTTTCGCGGACCACTTCGTGGATCGCCCCCAGAGACATCCAGGCCGGGACCCGAACGACCAGCTGGGCATCCGGGGTGACCTGAAGCCCCACCGTCCTGCGTCTTGAGCGAATGATCTTGTGAATGATCTCTTGTTCCATAAGATCCGAGGCGTATTCTCCTGTTTCACGGGAAAAGCCTTCGCGCACGCGTCCCCGATTGTCTCTCTATGCTCTGTCCCCCGGCGATCTTTTCAGAAGATCCAGGCTCGAGGACTTGAGATGCAGATCTCTTTGAGGAAATGGGATGGAGATTCCCTTTTCCTTGAAGCGGGCGTGGATCGCGAAATTGATCTCACTTTTTACGGTCATCCGGTCATCCATGTCGACCCAGTAAAGCAACCGGAAAAGGAGCGCGCTGTCCGCGAATTCCTCGAAGACCACGACAGGGACCGGTTGGGACATGACCTTGGGATTGTCCCGGGCGATCTCAAGAAGCGTCTCCTTCACCACCCCGGCATCTGACCCGTAATCGACCCCGACCCGGGATTCGACCCGAACGACCCGGTCGGAATGGCTCCAGTTGACGACGCGATTGGTCAAAAATTCGGAATTCGGGACCACGATCGAGATATTATCGAACGTGTTCACGATCGTGCTACGGGTCCGGATCGATCTCACAATGCCCGGAACCCCGCCGACTTCGACCACGTCCCCCATCCGGATCGGCCGCTCAAAAAAGATCACGAAACCGCTAAAGACGTTTTTCACGATCTCCTGAAGCCCAAAACCGATCCCAATCCCGAGCGTCCCGGAAAAAACGGTCAGCACGCTAAGATCCACACCGAGCAGCTGGATCCCCGCCATGGCCCCGATCACCAGACAGGCGAACTGGATCGTCACCCGAATGGCATGCTGGCTGTTCTTATCCAACGAGCTCTTGGGGTAGACACGCGATCGGAGAACTCCGTTCAGGAACCGGGCGCCCACATAGAACAGCCAAAAAACAAGAACGGAACGAACCAGTATCCATAAGGAGATCTTGATCTTTTGAGATTGGAAAAAAGGCGTATTGAGAACATCCGATATCCAGCCGACCACTTCTGTTCGCAACGCCCAGTAGCCCAAGATCTCATAAAAGATGCCGCAAAAGATCCCCCACATCAGCACCGTACGCACAAGCAGGAACACCGAGGAAGATTGTTTGATCTCGGCATGGGAGGTCTCCTGGTTCCTGCGGAGAAGGCTCATCGAAAGAAATTCCGCGACCCCCTTAACGATCACGAACAAAATGAACCCGAACGCCACGTTCAGATAAACGATCGCAACAACGATCGCGGCCGCCCGAAATTCCAAAAGGCTGAAAATGCTCCACCCAAAAAAGGCGACCAACCCAAGCCCCCAAAGGGCCTTCAGCCAGGCAAAGATCACTTCCCGACTCAGATAGGAAGGGAGTGAACGGATCGCCTCCGCGAAGCATCGGCGGAACAACAATCCTCCGATCGACAGGATCACAGAGAACGAAACAAAGACGATCTCAAAAAGTCCGTACGGGCGTGGCTTCCGGGACAGGATCGCTTCCCGCGCGACATCCCTGCGGCGCAACCTTATCAACCTGTCAACCTCACCGATCGCCGCGAGCCGGAACTCAAGATCATTCATGCGCTCCATAAAAAGCGCCTTCATCTCCAGGAACACCTGCAGACGCTCCTCCGCCAGGGAAACGGTTTCCTGAATATGGGCCCGCTCGTCATCATGAGCCGCCGCCAGGATCACCCGTTTCGCCGAAAGATACTTTTCCTCGATCTGTATCCGGGAAGCGATGGCGTCGATCTCACGGCGCAATCGCGCCTTCTCGGCAAAGCGTGCGGTTCTCCGTTTTTCTGTCTCCCGCAGTTGGTCCGTGATCAGAAAAAAAGACGCGTCGTCCGCGAAAACATGGAGAAGAAGATACTGGATCCTCGCATGAGAGACGGTCTGAGCCCGGATCTTTTCCTGAAGAAAAGAGGACTTTAATTCGATCAGTTCTTTTTTCTTCTGCGCCAACCCCAGCTTGGATTTCAGGAGGATCTCGGCGTCATCCGAGTTCCCGGGAAGCATTTCTTCTTTCTCGGACTCCCGGGTCAGTTCTTTTTGTTCCGCGTTGATCTTCTGAAGGTCCTGGGCGATCTGATTGACCTGGCTATCGTAGCTTGTCTTATTTCTTTGGATGATCTTTTCGCTCAAACGCTCGAGTATGGCCGACGGAGCCCCTTCCGGTGCCTTTTCATCGGCATTCACCCCATGCGCCGTTCCCTCGCCTGCCGCCGCATCGCCAGACGAATCCTCCGCGAACAACGGAAAGGTCAAAAGCAATAAAGCGCCAAAGGTCAAGATCCCAAGCCGCCGCCGTAAGACAGGCACTTTCTTTGCATCAGATCGACGCGTCATTATTTTAATCCTTTGTCAGTTAGAAATACGCCGTGCCAGAACGATCACCAGGGTTTCAACTCAAAATTGGAAGATCGATCAACGACCTGTCCGGGTTTCCGATTCAACGTTTCAACCAGTTTGACCGCCCACTGGTCAACGCGCTTTTCGGCAAAACCGTACCAGGTAAACTGATCGACATGCACGATCGTGAACGGTTCATTTTCCCGATCCGCGAACTTCGCCAGGACCTCCCCGGTCCGTGCATCTTTCAACCGGATCTCGATCGACACATAGCTGGGATTGGTCTGGTTCACCGCCGTGGCGGCCAGTCCGTAGAGAGGCACATACCCCGCCGCCTTAAGCAGCACTTTATTCGGGGTCAACTCCGTCAACGCCATTTCCACCCTCAGTAACCCCGGCCGTGCCGCGGTAGTGTAAACAAGCTGAAACCGCCGGCGAGGATCCGTAAGGAACGCATTCGAGAAAGAGGTTCGAGTGTAAAGCGCTAGCTTCTTAATGTCGGTTTGAATCTCCCCCGTCCGGCCAAGTTCCTGCCAGGCGCTGGACTCCAAAAGATGATGCGTGTCCACGGGAGCGATCACCACATTTCGATATTGATCCCAATTCACGCCCGGCTTGATCCAGGATTTACGGAAAGGAAGATCCCCTCGTTCCGACAGACCGCTTTGGCTGAGAAAACCGCTTGGCGTCGGGTCCGAAGCCGCACAACCGGCAAGGATCAAAAACAGACTTCCCGTCAGGCATTTCAACATCAAAGTCTTAACGCGCATAGTCACTCCTTACGAAACAAGATGTCGACGAGCGTGATTATAAAGATTTCGATCAGCCACCGCAATACAGCAAAAACCTCAGCCCCTCGAAAAAAAATCCATGGTGGCTATTTCACGCTCAGGGAAAAGCCAAAGGGGTTATGGCTTGCGGCCATAACCCCTTTTGAGACAATCACCTGACTTATTCCGCGCGCCGTTGAATATGAGGCGCGACGAACGAAACGCTTAGGAAAGGTGCTTGCTGACGAGCTTGGTCATCTCGAACATATTGACGACCTTCTTGCCGGCGAACACGACCTTGAGCACGTCGTTGGCGTTGATGTTGCGCTTATTCTTCGTGTCCTGAAGCTTGTTCTTCTTGATGTACGCCCAGAGCTTCTTGACGACTTCGCTACGGGGCATCGGACCTTTTCCGACGACAGGAGCGAGTTTCTCGCTGATCTTCATCGGCTTCATGAATGCTGAATTCGCTTTCGCTTTTTTCTTCGCCTTGACTTTCGCCATGGTGCATTTCTCCTTTTGGTTTGAACCGGGTTCCCGCGTTCGGACTTCCGAACCCGCGCCCACGGCTCTTACAGGGGGGCATGATACAATATTGTCTCGAGAACATCAGCAATTCTTTTTCATTTTTTTAGATTTTTCCCATGGAAGAAGAAAAACCCGGCGAGGCGTTCCCGGGAATAAATGGCCGCGCACCCCAGCGGAATTCCGAGCGCTGACCCAATTTCCATTCTGAAATCTTCAAGGAATCTGCCCATCAGGCCCGGTATGGACCCTAATAGAAAAATCGGGGTGACAGGAATTGAACCTGCGACATCTTGCTCCCAAA
>CAZDVO010000037.1:0-20929 GCA_964508905.1 uncultured bacterium | reverse complement strand
GCCCTGCGGCACCCGGTCGTTCACACTGATCGACCAGCTTTCCCCAGGATCCTCCGGATTCGACCACTGACATACGGGGGCTTTCAGATCGGTGACGGCTTGATAAAAGGCGGCGCCCCGAACGTTCATCGCATCGATCGACGCAAGCGCTTCCCGCTTTTTCTCGGGATCCGCAATACCAACGGCCATCGCGCGGATCGAGGAATAACTGACGCGCTCACTCCGATTAAATGAAAGCTCCGGCAAAGAAGCGGAATAACTTCCGTCAACGTTTTGCCGTCCGAACGGCGCCATCGTATTCGAGGAAAGGGTATAGTTCACATTTCGAAAGGATTGGCTCGACCAACTGTACGAGGTATCCGTCGATCCGATCTGTTCATTCTTATAAAACAGGCCGCCATCCGCGTCGCCCAACGCGGCCTCGATCCGGTCCTTTTTCTCAAGATATTCGGCCTCAAGCTTCGTGAGTGCTTCCCGAAGCTCCGCGACCTTGGACGGCAGCTTCGCAATCTCGGCTTCGAGTTCCTCCCTCTGCCGATCGTAACTTGCCGTCAGTACCGAGATCTGCGCGGCAACGGCCGAACGGCTCATCTGCGTTGTCACGGTCAGGGTCGCTTCATCAAAACCGGGCTGGGACTGAAGGCTGTAGCTCACGCCCGGATCTGTGAGACTGGTCCACTGGAACTGTCCGGTCGCATCATTTAGGCCGCTTCGCGACCAATAGATCTCACGGCCGTCCCCGAGCGCGTCCAAAGCGTCTTCAAGGTCTTCCGGTTGAGTGTATTGATTGATCAGCGCTTCCGCCTGGGGGCGCGTCACCCGGGCATTGATCGTCCAAGTCACTTCCTCCGCGCGATCCACCTCGGGGTCATCCACCGGAAGCCCCGTCCGTACCGAGATCGAATAGCTCGTGTCCCCGTCCTCAGGGTCCGAGAATTGATAAGTCGGATCGATTCCGTCGTGAGAAGAAGCACCGTCTGTGATCGTACGAGTGACGGCAAGCCTCGAAATCCCGTTCTTTTCAGCCTCGACGGCTTCCGTGAGGATCGCGAGCTCCTGGGCTTCTTTCAGATCGTCGGGATCCGTGATCCGGCCGGCTTCCTGATACGCGAACGTGGCGCTCACGCGCATGCTCATGGTGATCGAAAGTTGAGTGATGAATCCGCCGTCCGCCGGGAACTGCTCGTCCACCGACAGGCTGTAGCTTGAGTTCTTGTCCGCGTTGCCAACCCATTGATAGCTGGGCCCTTTTTCACCCGAGGTCCTCATAAAACTCACGCCCGCCGCGATCGCCGCAAGGATCTTTTGATAGCGGGAGTCCTGCGCCGTGATCGTCCCTGCCGCCACCGCGTCATCCAGTTCCTTGCGCACGGTTTCACGGCTCACCTGCGTCGAAGCGTTCAGGACCACCTGAGCATAATCATTTCTTGGCAGAAGACTGTAACTTGTGTTCGGATCAGAAACGCTCGCCCACTGAAACTGACCTTCGGTATCATCCATCCCCGACCGGGACCAGTAGTAGAGAGCGCTGTCCGACAACGCCGCGGCCGTATCCACGTCACCATCATTCACAAGATCGTATCCCTGTTTCACGATCCAGGCGGACACATCCGCTTTTCCAACTCGCTTGCTGATATTCCACATTGCTTCGCTTCCAAACGACGTATAGGCTCCCTGCTCGTTCGGCAGGCCGAGCGGGATCCCGCTCTTGATCGCAATACTGTAACTGGTATCCGGGTCCGTAAGGTCCGAGAACTGATACGAAGGATCAAGGCCATCCGTCGCGTCAACCCCGTCCGTAAAACTTTTGGTAACCATCATCCCTGCGTTCCCGAGCTGACTCCGAGCCTCCGCGCGATCCGACTCATCCGCAATCAGACTGAGCTTGTTTTGGACCTCGGCCAGGCTCGCGCGCACACTGGTCGTAAGCGAAAGTTCGGTCCTGAACCCGGCGGTCGCCCCCTCACCCACAGGAAACTTGGTGTCCACGCCAAGACTAAAACTCTTGTTCTTGTCTGAATCACTCGCCCACTGAAAATTCGGCCCCTTCTCGCCCGCCGTCATAAAAAACGAGAGCCCGTCCGCGATCGCGGCTTCTATCGCCGCCTTACGGGAATCCCCGGCAGTGATCGTGCCCGCGCTGATCGCGGCCGCAAGCTGAACCGCGACATCCCGCGCGCTCACCTGTGTGGTTTTCGAAAGTGTCATCTGATTGATGCGCTGGAGAGGTTCCCGGGCAACCCAGCCGCTCACTCCCGCCGGGGCTTCGTCGGCCTTCACCTGCAAGCTGAAGCTGACATTCGGATCGGTGAAACTCGTCCACTGATATTGCCCGACATCCGTCAAACTCGAACGAGAGAGATAGAAGGTCTCACCCGCCGCGATCGCCTCATCCACGGTCACCCCGGTCGCGATCAATGTGAGAGCGTTATTGTTCAACCAGGCCGCGACTTCCGCCGCACCCACGCGGGTATTGATCCCCCACGTCGCTTCCGTACCCGTATTCACGGAAGGATCGCCCGCAGGAATCCCGGTTTTAATGGAAAGGGTATAACTCGTATTCGGATCCTTTGTGTCCCCGAACTGATAGACGGGATCCTCGCCATCGATTTCAGAAGGTCCGTCCGTGACCGAGCGTGAAACCAAAATACCGGTCTCCGCAAAAGCCTTCTTTTCTTCGTTCCAGCCGATCGTTTTGAACGCCTCCGCACGCTTGGAGGGATCCGCGATAAGGCGCATCTGATCCACTGTTTCTTCAAGACTCGTCCGGGTATTGATCGTGATCGCGATGAACGGCTTCGCGGCCGTCGCTCCGGGAGATTTCACATCCAGCGAAAGGCTGTAGCTAACATTTTTATTCACCGCGTTCGTCCACTGGTACGTCGGACCTTTATCGCCCATCGACACATAAAAGGTCTCGCCCTCGGTAAGCGCTTTATCAAGCAAGGTTTTACGGGAATCCCCGTCCGGCAGCCCAACATATTGCGCAGCCACATGCTCCCGGCTCACGCGCTGGTTATAACTGAAAATAGAGCTATGGAACGCGACATTATGTGAAAGGGTGTAACTCCGATTCGGATCCGAGCTCACGGTCCACTGATAGACCGGCTCCCCCGCGCCGCTCTGGGCCAAATAGAACGCGCCATTCACCGCCACCTGGGCGTTATACGCGGCGAGCGCCGCCGCCCGAGCCTCGGGATCGACGATCCACTCGCCGGCCGCGTCGCTTTGGATACGTGCCAGCACCTCCGCTTTCGAAACACGGGTGTTCACGCTATAAGTCGCCTCTGTTTTCTTTGAAGGATAAACGCCCTGCGCGTTCGGGATCCCAACGGGAACGCTGGTGTTCAGCACGAGAGAATACGAGGTGCTCGCGTCTCCGAGTTCCGTCCACTGATAAGAAGGATCATCATTTCCCGCGCGCTGTTCATTAAAAAAGACACAATTCGTACAGGCTTTCAGGCTATCGATCTTCGCGTTCCGAAGATCGGGGTCCGGGATATTCTGCATCTGCGCCAGGACCGTCGTCTTGCTCACGCGCAGGCTCCGGTTGAACGTCCATTCTTTCCCGGTCGGCGCGTTATTCACTCCAACAGGCACCTGGTCGTTCTCCGAGATCGAAAAACTCTCGTTCGGATCCAGTGAGTTCGTCCATTGATAGACCGGAGCGCCGTCCCCTGTCACGCTCATTGAGATCTGTGCTGCGGGATCGTTTGCAAGCGAGGCGAGCGCCTCCGATTTTTTTACGGGATCTGTGATCTGGTTCGCAACCGTCACCGCCGCCGCGTGGCTCACGCGCTCGGTCGCGGTAAAGGAAAGCTCGGGGTCGGGGCCGTCTGGCGCCGCGCGGTTCACGCTTAAATTCCAGCTTCGATTCCCGTCCCGCGAACTCCAGGAATATCCCGAAGACGTAGCCACCGGACGCGCCTCCGCGTCCAGGATATAATTCGAAGAGGTCATGGAAAACATCGCGTAGGGATTCACCCGTAAAGCCTCCTGGATCGTCTCACGCAGGGTCTTCCCGGAATCGAGCACCGTGTCATACGGCGGCACAAAGATCAACGAAGGATCGTTGAGCAACCCTTCGACCGTGACAACACGCGTCGCACCGCCCACCGGATCAAAGACATCCACAGTCCCCCCGGCGATATCGACCAGACGGACCCGCTCCTGTTTTTGATACGTCAGAACAGGATACCCCTCAGGCACACGGTCATCGACCTGAAGCGAATGGGTCGTATCCCCATCACGGGCGGACACCTGATACGTCTTGCTGATCAACGCGCGGTCCGAAACATTGAATCCCTGGAGAGAGCCGGTCACAAGATAAAATGGATTGCTCGCAAACTCCCCGTCCTGGAACACCTCCAAAAACGCCTGCGCGTCGCCTGCGAGGATCGTGTTCTTGTCATTTTCGATCAGCTCCGTGATCTGGGCACGGGTCACCCGCACGGAACTCGAGTAGCTCACCTTGGGGCCGTCGGGATGGTAACGATCCACGCTCAGCGTACGCGTCTCCATGCGGTCACGTGACGTGACCTGATAGGACTCGGAATCCATGAACCGGTTTGAAACATAAAATGCATCACGGGAACTGGTCATATAAAGGATCGTTTTCGGGTTCCAGTTCGCGCTGCCAGCCACATCGCCAAGCAGGGTCTCACCGACACGGACCCCGCCGACCGTGGTCGTGTCATAAGAGACTTTCACTTGTTCGGTGTAATTATAATAAACTTCGCCCTTGATCGCGTCCCAGTTGGCGTTCCGCGTGATCTTGCCGTCCGCGGAACTCAGGCTGTAGGACTCGCCTTCGAAACGGCGCGCCGAGGCCTCGGTTGAAAATCCCTGCGTCCAAGTCTGAGTGCGGGATACGGGATCCGACCACTCTACTTTCCCGGCCTCAGGGCCCAGAAGAAGCTCCCCGACCGTATGCCCGCCTCCTGCGAGGTCCCAGTCATAGGAAGGCTCACTTTGAAGAATGTCTTTTGTCTCCGAGAAATTGATCTCCCCGGTTTCGGCGCCATTCTCGACGATGAAATTCTTCGTGCGCACAAGAGAGCCTTCGCCGTACACATCTAACGAGATCTTCTTGTCGATCAGGAATTGAAGCTCGCTATTAAAGGCACCGGCATAGCTCCAGGAGATCGAAAGAGGCTCCCCCGAGGCGTCCTGAAGCCGCCCCAACCCGAGCAGCTCCGCCGGTGCCGTAGCGTCCACGATCTCTTCCTGGTGCGTGTAGGTCAAAAGATCCGTGATCACGTCCCGCGAAACGGTCCTCGAAGTCCTCTCGTCACGGGAGGTCACCGAATAACTTTCGGAGCGAAAAATGCGGTCTTCCTCCGCCCGATCGAAACCGAACTGCCACGAACGGCTAAACGTAAAATCCTGGCCGCGGAATTGCTCGCGCTGATCAGGCGAAAGACCCGCCAAAAGCGTATCCACAAGCGTCCCTTCATAGCCCTGCATCGTCCCCACCATCTTCCGCGCTTCACTAAAAGTCGATTGCCCGGTCTCGACCCCCTGGACAAATTCGAAATTCTGAGAACGGGTCAGCGTCCCGTCGCCATAAACGTCATACTGGATCGAGTGGCTCTTGAGGCCCTCAAAAGCACTCTTCTCATAGGCCGTCTTATACCCGCCCTTTTGAGTCAAGGTAACGTCGCTGATCCCCGTATACGTACGGGTCTCGGAACCCCACTCCGTGATCGCCGCGTTCCCGTCAAGTTGATCGCTGACCTCCCGGGAAAGCGTTACCGTGAACGTATCATCGTCCGTATCCTCCATGAAATCGTTGCCAAAATCATGCGTCACCGACACCCCATCATCCACCTGTTCTGTCCGGTACACACTCTGTTTAACCTTCCCCTCGAAGCTGTTACCGACCAGCGACCAGCGCGTCGTAAAATCGATGTCGTTGGTCCCGGGATAATACGTGAACTCATCCATCGAGGTCATCTCACAACCACCAAAGCCCTCCCCGCAAACCGTCGAGGATGTTAGGTTCTTGTAGGTCACCGAACGAACCAGCTGAAAAACATTGTATTGCTGCTGAACGATCGACTGAAAAACAGGATCCCCTCCTAGTTCGAGAGGCTTGAGATAAGATTCCGTGTAATCGACAAGGCCAAGCCCGAGATAATCAAAACGGCCTAAAGTCGCTTCCGAAAGATTCCCCGCCTCACCCTCTTTCGGCGTTTCGGCGTGACGCGAAAGATAATGCGACCGAGACTCAAGCGTCCCGCCGGCCGCGGGAAGCTTTGAGATATCCAGGATATTCAGATCCCCAAGGTTGTAGGTCTCCACCATCTTAAGTAGCCGAAAATCCTCATGCTCCTTATCCGTCGAAGCGTAGGTGTAATCGCTCCGGCTCAGGATCTTCGTCCCGCCGGGATTGTACGCATAGGAGGTTTTGACGCGGCCGTCTTCATCATACTGGGTCACATTCGCGACCGAACGGTCCTTTCGAAATTCGATCGTCTGCTGAACCTTGGTGTCAGAAAGCTGATACACCGTCACATGCCCGAACTCATCAAGAGAAAAAAGAGCGCTCGGAACATCCTGCCACTCCTCCGTGCTCCGCTTCGCGTAAAAAACGAGCGTCCCATCCTCTTTAACCGAAAAATCAAGACCCGGATCCCCCTCCACAAACGCCGGCACTTCGAACACCGCGGTGCCCGTATCGATCCCAGTCCCCGGAAGCGCCTCCACCGCCGCCTCAAGCTGGGCGCGGGCTTTGTCGACATCGACTGACGAGCAAGCCGCGTTGGCGCTGCTTCCATAATAGCAATAAGTCTCGACCTCACCCCAAAGGTTGATCGTGCGCTGAAGCTCATAAAAACCGGCCACTTGCCTGTAAAGGCTCTTTCTCCCATCATTGTAACGGACCGCCAGTTCTCCGGTCTCGGGATCCACAGCCTGCGTAAATTCCGTGCCCAACGGATCGCCCACCCAGACGAGCACGGGCCGGTCATTTTTCAGCTCGTATTCCAGCATGATCCCGTTCTCGTAGATCACGCGATAATTCGAACAAGACGTAGCGCCCTCGGTCAGACAGATCGAAACTTTCGATAAAGTCTCTTTCCCCTCAAAGGACACATCCGTCAAAAGGCCCGTCACCGGATCAGCCACGTGCGTGAAAGTGCGAAGCACCGTCCCGTCCCGCTTCACAATCGCCAAGATCACTCCGTCCTGGAAAAATGTCGTGACTCCGTCCTTATCTGTTACGCTCGTCACCTGATGGCCGGACGGAGCCTCCGTCACCTGGCCCTGTTCGTCCGTCGTGGAAACAAGCTGCTCGTTCTCGTCCCAGATGCGCTTGATCCCGTCGCGCTCCTCTTCGATCAAACGAGCGAAAGAGAATTCCCCGGGATGGGCATCATCGAACTTATAAACCTGTTTGAAATACTGGCCGCTCGAGGTGATGGTCACCTTCTTCGCGGTATCGTCGTAGGCATAGCGAAGCTCATCCCCCGTATCCAGATCCCGGTAGAGAAGAACGCGGCCTTCCGCGTCATAGGTCTGCTCATAGTGGACCTTCGTCCGGGGGTCATACGCCTCAATCGATGTCAACCGCGCGGCCGAGGGATCCCCCCAATGATCGTTCGCCCCCATCGAGAACGATTCCATGCTTTGGAATATCCACTCCGAACCTTGCGCGACGTAGTCCGTCCGCGTCATGCTCCAGTCCGGGGAAGTTCCGCCTTCAGAACCTACCTCCAGAACCCAAGCAAAGGTGATACGATGCTGCTTCAGATCCCGCACCGCTTCCTGCTCCGTCATCGCGATCGTGCCGTCCTCGCGCAAAAAACGCCCGTCTTCGTCCTGACGAACAACCTCCGAAAATCCTTCCCACGAGATCAGGTGCCCTTCGTCATCGAACGTCTCGATAAAAAGATCGCTATTGTAGATCCCGGCACAAAATAGGGTTCGATCATCCGCGGTCCCGAGGATACCGTCCGCACCCAGATCAAGATCGGTCTGACTGATCAACCCGCCATCATCGGCCCAAGTCACTTCGACCGAGACGCGAGACCCCTCATAAGCCATCTCCGTGATCGTCCCGTTCGTCAGATCCTCGATCCGGATGGTCCGCCCCTGATCCTGCGTGATCCGAAGAGACGGATCGGTCCCGCCCACCAATCGATCATCCGCCGTTCCGAGTTCTCCATCCCCTCCAAGGTCCACGATCCGGGTCCCGGAATCCCCGGTCAAGATCGCCTGGTTCCGTTCAAAATCATAGCGGTATTGCGTGCAGTTCGCGCCCTGTCCATCACAGACTGATCCCAGCAGGCCGTTCTCGTACGTCTGGGTCACCCACTGGCCATCCTTTTCGTAACGCGCCATGATAAGCGTTGCAGAACCAAACGGATCTTTCTCGTCCGTGTAGCTATATTCATAGCGCGCGCCATTCGCCTGGATCACGTTCACGAGACCCTCCCCCGGGTACTCGTAACGGGCAAGTTCTATTTCACTCTCTTCTCGCTTCGTCGTCACGCGCGCCGCACGACCACCGGAGTAATACCATGTGGTGTTCGTCGCGACCTCCGTCACAAGCAAAAGCTCATCATCCCCGCTCCCGAAGATCCCGTCCAGTCCGGCGGTCCAATCCTGGATCAGCCCGTTCAACGAAATTGTCGCCGCAGTTTCGGTGTCATTCGTGTAGATCACTTGCGCATCCGGGTGATCGACAGGTGCGCTCCCCATCCCCTCGATCGAAGCAACATAGGCAGGAGCGGGAGCGGGATTGTGATAATTCAGATCGTTCCCTGAATTTTTCCGGCCGCCTCCCGATCTCCTATCCATTTCATCATCGATCAGTTTCCGGAGCAAATCGATCGCCCCGAATATCTCTTCACATGCCAAAGACGCGCTCTCCGGGGAACGAGCCCGTTCCTGCGCGCACTCGCTATACGTTCGATACTTCGATCGAAGACGACGGATCAGTTCCTGCAAAAGAGCGTCATTCTGACCTCCCCCGCGGCCTTTCCCAGGTTGGGGCCCGCGCAGAGGACGAAGGGTCGCCACATCATCTTTCGTCAGCATACTCCCATCACCGCCTTCCGGACCATAGGAGTACCATTTGGCTTCCGTATCACCCGTCCCTTGAAGAGAGTAGATCTTTTGCGCGTCATCAAAAAAACCGGCGCGAAGCGTCATGCCCAGAGTTTGATCCGAATTAAGACGGACAACACGGAACGCATGGGTCCGATGATCGATCACAAGAACTTCGTCCCCTCCAATCGTTTCATCGCCCGCGATCTCATAACGATAGGTCACCTGAAGGGTCAATGTTCCATCGGCCGCCTCAACCCATTCTCTTGATCTGCGCCCCTGGGCATCATATTCCACAATATCAAATGCGCCATCCAAGCCAGGAGTCCGGATCTTGACAAGCACCGCGGTGCCCGCCGTCACGGCGCAGTCATAGTAATATTTGACATCCCTATAGACCAACACAACGGTAAGAGAATCCGGGTTTTCAGCCGACACCACCACAGCCTCTTGAGTAACAGCCTCAAGATCCAGGCCCGGAATACGTGTTTGAAGCGCAACTTGGGCGGCGGCAAAAGCCAGTTCGTCCTGGATCACACCCTCGGGAACCTTAACAGGGGCAACCACCCCGGAAGAATAGGTATGCGTAACACTTCGAACGCCCGTCACGTAAGGGCCGGATTCATCAAGAACAATAATCCCTTGTTCTAAAAGGCGTGGGGCTTGGGGATCTTTCCAATCGTAAAGGGCGTAACGAAGGCGGGTAAAATCATCAACATAGAGGGAATGGCGAGTGGTGTCGTATTCATAACGATAGTCCACGGGAACTGAGGACCCCGCTTCCGGAGGCCCGCGCAAACGAATGATTCCACCCACCTCACCGTTGGGAAGCGCTTCATAGACCTTCAATATCCGTGCATCGGTCGGATCTGAAACAACCCAGTAATCCCCAAGCTTCGACATAAGCTTCTTATATTGAGGAGTGGCCTGAGAATCGTAGTAGCCGGCCTCGGTCACATCCGCGGCACTCCCAACCGTCCCGGTCGGCGCAGGTGAACTTCCGGCAGCGAACCCCATCTTCAAATAAACACCCTTTACGTAATTGAGAACCGTCACCGTCTGCTCTTCGGTCGACTCATCGATCGTATAGATATACTCCAAATGGGTCAACACCCCGGACTCCATCGTCTCATAGACGAGGATACGTCCGACGCCGCCTTCCGGCAGACGCTCGAACACGACATGATAGTTTGCATCGTCCGAGCGGGTGATGTCATAGACATCCATACTTTTCCCATGATGGGTGATCGTCTTCATGGCGATCGTCTCCACCTTCCCATCCGTTTCTCCGACAAGCCCCACGGCTTTCAGCATCCCGGTCCGGTCATCACTGCCCGGCGCCGTCCCGAGATTTTCATAGTCCCAATAATAACCGCTCTTCGCGTCAACAACACGAATCCGGTCCTCAGCATCGCGGTACTGGATCTCCAACTCCGTCGAAGCCTCGGTCCCCACCCATTCATAAGCGGTCATGCGCCCCAGCTCCCGAGCACCGCCGGCGACCGGCGCCTTCCATTCATAGGTCCGCAAAACATAATCCGACGCATCGTCATCATATTCATAGAACTTCGCGATGTTCAGAACGCTGTCATAAACCTCGACCGGAACGTAAGTCGCTACGCCCGATTCCACGACTTTGTAACCGGAGCTCGCGAGATCCCCCAACACACCGTCCGCGTCCACTTTGAAAGTTTGAAACGTGTCGGGAAGCGTTGCCTGAACGGCGGAGGTCACAACGCGGACATACGAACTACCGCCTTCTTCAAAATATTCGAACGCGCGGGTTTCAAGCGTGGTGGGATAATCAGGGTTCGTAAAATCACGGATCTCCGTGATCCGCTTTTGCGCGTCCACGGAAAACGAAGTGTTGTCGGAATAAGAATATTTCGTGATCCCATCCGCCGTCGTCACCGTCGCCTGGTCCACGCCGAGGCCGTTCGCGCCTTGTCCGTTCTTCAACGGATTGATCAGCCCATCGATCGACGAAACGGGCACTTCCGGAGTTTCAGCATCCGGGCGATTGAGATCGGCGGTCTCCGCGAGAGGCTCCGCCTGAAAAACTTTTTCAAGGTCCGCGGCGTACTGGATTTTGTCGGAGATTTTAGAATCAGCGGAAGGGAGGTTGGGAGCCGTGATCGCCGCGACGGCGAGAGACACATCGCTTTGCGTGACAAGAAACGTGAAGATCACAAAAAGGCTGACAGCCTTGAGCCCCCACGGTTTCCTTTCACCATAAGCGTAGATCACGGACAGCACTTCCTTTCAGAACCGCTCAGTATCAAAAAAAATAAAGAGCACCGCGCACGCAACCCCCGTGCGTTGATGTTGACGATCTCGATACCCCCGGCGCGCCCAAAGTCCATATATTGTGTGCTTTCCTTAAATGAACCTCTAAAAAAAGTATATCTACCCTCAAGTTATTTGTCAAACATTCCGATGTTATAAGTTGCTATATCCCTATAGAGAGAAAGTAGCGAAAGCCATTATTTTCAAATTAATCTTTTAAAATTAAATTAAAATTAGCTGAATGACGGCGGGAACCCCGGGAAAACAGCTCGCTGAAACGGGTCTATCTGGATCGAGCTTGGCGAGGAAAGAGATCGGTCTTAAGACACGTCACATGATCGATAAAAAGCACGCCGTTCAAATGATCCACTTCGTGTTCAACGCAAACAGCCTCGATCCCGGTGCTGATCTTTTCAAAAAATTCACCGCGCTCATTCTGCCAGCGAAAGCGGACCCAGCGGTGACGTTTTAAAAAAGCGGTGTAATCCGGAAGGCTCATGCATCCTTCCTTGCGCGTTTCCGGATCCCTTTTTTCAAGGATCACCGGATTGACAAGAACGAGACGCCGCGCGTTCGGTTCCCGTTTTGAAACATCCACGATCGCGACCGATCTCGCGACCCCGATCTGCGGCGCCGCCATCCCGATCCCATGCAGCTGACGTTTCATCACCCGCACCATCGCAGCCACCAACTTTAAAAGAGCACGGTCAAAAACAACCACCGGCTGTGTTTTTTTTCGCAGGATCGGATCCGGAAAAATTTTGATGGCGGGCGATCTCATCGCGGCTAAAACGAAACCCGTTCGAGCGGTTTGATCTGGATCTCGATCTTAAGCGCCGCCGCGCTCTTCGCGAGAATTTTCTTAAGTTTCGCGAGCGGCATGCGAACGGGAACATCCACTTCCAAAAGCATGGCGTACGTCGTCTTGGCCCCCTTGCCTAATTTCCGGCTGTCCAGATCGGTGATATTGATCCGCAGGCCGGCGAGGGTCCGGCTAATCTCATAAACGATCCCGGTCCGGTCCTTTCCAAACGCCGTGATCATGCACGGGAGCGAACCTCGGCCGTGTTTTTGAGCACACAGATTTCCGCCGGAAAGTTCCGTCACATGACAATCAAGCGACCAAGGCCTGGAGCGCAGCAGTTCCAGGCCTCCGAGAACGCGCCCCATCGCCGCGTTCGAAGGCAGGCACGCCGACATCATCATGGCAAATTGCCCCTCCAGGAGCGTCATACTGATATCTTCCAGATTGCAGCCTCGAGCGAAGAGGATCCCGCTGACTTTGGCGATAATCCCCGGTTGGTCCCTCCCGCTGATCGTGATCAATATTTTTTTCATTGTTTTTGGGTCTCCCGATATTTTGAAAGCAATGCCATCCCTTCCTGAACCAACGCCTCCCGATCCGCCTGCGGATCCGCCGCACCCTCCGCTGACGCGGCACCCGCATAGGAGGATCGCGCCGACTGAGACTCCTGAAATTTGGCAAAGAGCGCCATCCCCTGTTGGATCAATTGATCGCGCTGGGAGAGCTGTCCCGACGGCTCCCCGCCAAGCGGCGACCGCACCTTCTTGCCGCCGAGCATTTCAGAAAGCTTATTCATGCCCTGATCCAGGGCCTGCGCCGCCTTCTCCTGGAGGACCTTCGAACCGATCGACACAAGATCCGGCTGGACCGAAACATCCGGAACGGTGCCCTGAACCTTGAGAGGAAAGAACATCTGTCCGCTGGCGCCTTCTATTAATAGAGCCATCTCACGGATCTTCTTTGCCAAATGGGACGAAATGCTCTTCGACAGACGCAGTTCCAGGGCCCCGTCAACCCGCTGATCCAAAAGCCCATACTTCCCTTGCCCCGTCAGCTCATAATTGGAATGTCGGACCTGGATCCGGCTGACAGGAGCGACCTCCTTCGAGGCCGAAGCCTGGAACTCCAGAAGATCAAAAGGCGTATCCCGTCCCCGAAGCATGTCTTTGACCTCTAGGGGCACCTTATTCTCGAGCCCGCCTTCCACGACGATCGTGGAAGAAAGCTTCTCAAAAACATCCCGCACCACATTCCGGTTACGCAGAGCGCCGTCCCGGATCTCCGCAGTCCCGGAAGCGACGAGCGTTTTACAAATCATTTCGGAGTCTACGCTGTCGAACGCGAACCGGGTCTGAGCGGAAAGACGTCCCGCAAGATAAGGCTTCTGCTTATAATCCGCCGGCATAAGCGGCTCGATCTCAAGCCCCCGAACGTCCAGGGTTCCTTCAAAATGAGGGAGCACCGAGGGAAAGTTCGCACGGCCTTTCAACACAAGGACATCCTGACCATACCGAAGATCTAGTTCGAGCAACCGGCCGGAAAGATCCAGGGCGCCTTCAGCGTGAAGGTTGCGCTCCGCATTTCCAAGAACAGCCGCGGCAACCGTAAAATGGAACACCGAATGGGAGGCCGTCGAACGGACATCGGCATCCAGTTTGTTAATATCAAAACGAAGCGGCGGCTCATTCGATTCGTCAACCACATGAAGGGTCGCGTTACGAATGAGGATCTTGCCAACCCCCAACGCCCACCCTTCCGTAAAACGGCTAAGATCAGGAAGAGGAAACCCGGGAACGCCTTCCGCCGCATAAGCTTCCGGGATCAAACGGAATTGGGCGAGCATCGGGGCCTGGGGCGTCACGGCGGCCGAGGTCGGCAGAGATTCCCAAAACCAATCGCCCTTGCGATCACGGACCAGAAAGACTTCGGGGTTCTGGATCGTGATCTGAGACACCACGAAGCGCTTCTCCCAGATCGAAGAAAGGTCCGCGTCGATCCCGATCCGTTCGCTCGAGAGGATCTTCTGACGGGTCTGAGGATGATAGATCTTCACCTCCGCCACCTGAAGCCGCGGCCGGGGTTGCCATTCAAGCTGAATATCCCCCAATTCCACGCGAAGTCCCGTCTTCGCGGCGAGATAGGCCTCGCACTCCGTCCGGAAACTATTGGGATCGAAGTTGCGGAACGCAAAAAAACCGGCGATCCCGACGATCGCGACAAAGATCACGACCGCCGCGACAAACCAGGCCAGAAGTTTCAGGAGACCTCGTAAGACCATACGCCAAGCCCCTTCTTTTCGGCCTCAGCCTGGACCTTCAGAAATTTCGCCTTGCGGCTAAAATCCTGAGCGACATCCACCTTGGCGGCGCCGAGTTTCACCAAAAGCTCGTTGACCAGCACCTCCTGCTCACCGGGCGCCTCGCCCTGTCGGAACGGAAAAGGCATCGATTTCGACTGGAGATAGACATAGGCGGCCTCCTGAGCCGCCGAAGTGGAACGCGCGATCAGCTGAAGATTCACGTCTTTCTTCCGGACGAGGACTCGAAGCACCGAGACTCCCTCTTCGTCGAACGTCACGCCCACCAGGCTGACGCGCTTCCCGCTTTCAAGGGTCAAGACCCCACCGTCATCGACGTCCGAAACAAGCTCCGCGAAGAGCGCGGTCGGAAAAAGGAAAAACCACCCCAGGAACAGGATCGACACGAGCGTCTTCACGATACGCGGACCCGTCCATCACCGGCATCGCTATAGGCGCCCGGGATGCCCCAGAACCAGGAAAGCGGATACGTGAAAAGGTTGAAGCACGCCATCCCCCAAAGCTGCTTTTCCTCGGAACCCGAGGCGAGGTAAACATGACCACCCCCCGGAAGCACGTTGAGCCACGCGGCCACGGCCGGGTCTTTTACTTTCACATCGCAGGTATTGACCCCATAGGATTTCAGTTCATAGACCGCGTTCTTTTCTGACTGGGTCAGGGACATACAGCCGGACAGCATCACGGCCGCCAACAACATGCGGGGATCTTCAACGAACGACGATTCATACTTCCTCCTTTGATTGGGATCACGCCTTATGGACCGTGCTGCGTAGCCATTCTAGGGCATCTTCCCTGTTTTTAAAACGCCCTTCTAATTGCATCACAAAAGCTTCTTCAAGGATCGGCTTCATCGCCTTGCCGGGCTTCATCCCCAGCGCGATGAGGTCTTCGCCGTTCACGAGCGGCTTCGGCTTCAGCTCCTCATGTTCGTATTCTTTGAGCTTTTCCCGCAAGAACGTCAGATTGTCCAGCATCCCGTGACTCGCGGTACAGTCCACGCGGTGCAACTCCATCTCTTCCTCAAAGTTCGGCCGGCTGATGAATTGCTTGAGCTTCCCCGAACGCATTTTCTGTACGTCCATGAACTTCATATGGTTCGCCACACACTCACAAACGCCATCGATCTCATCGTTGGAAAAACGGAGCCGGCGCATGATCGTTTGGGCGATCTTCACCCCGGCTTCGGAATGCTCGTAAAAGGTCAGGCGCCCTTTACGGATCGCGGCCGTCTGGGGTTTCCCGATATCATGGAAAAGCGCGGCAAAGGCTAACACGGTGGAGACCGGCGGCCGAAGATGCTCCAGCAAAAGCCGGGTGTGTTCGTAAACATCGCCTTCGGGATGGAATTGCTCGGGCTGTTCAACGCCGCGCATCGCCTCGACCTCCGGCAGGATCTCTTTCATGAGACCGGACTCGGAAAGAAGCACCATGCCCCGGGCCGCTCCCGCGCGCGTAAAGATCTTCACCAACTCCTCGCGGATCCGCTCAGGGCTCACCTGCCGGATCGCCGAAGCTTGGGAGCAGAGCGCCTTCCAGGTCGCCGGCTCGATCTCAAAGCCGAGCGTCGACGCGAAACGGATCGCGCGGAGCAAGCGAAGTTTATCTTCCTCAAAACGGGCCCGCGGATCTCCGATCGCGCGGATGACCTTTTTCGGAAGGTCCTCCAGGCCACCCACAAAGTCGATCACCTTCGCCGCGACCGGATCATAGAACATGCCATTCACCGTAAAATCACGCCGTTTGGCATCCTCCTCCGGCTGGGTAAAAGAAACACTCGAAGGATGCCGCCCGTCCTGATAGCCGCCTTCGCAGCGGAACGTCGCGACCTCGAACGGGATATCGTCTTCGACCACGATCATGACGCCGAATTGTTTGCCGACGGGAACGGTTCGGCGGAAGAGTTTTTCAACCTGGTCGGGCGTGGCGGTCGTTGCGATGTCGAAGTCGTGGGGCTGGAGGGCCATGAGATGGTCGCGAACGCAGCCCCCCGCGAAATAAGCGGTAAAACCGCGCTCCACCAAAGTCTTCACGATACGGCACGCCAACTGCGCTTTGGGATCGCTTACATCCATCGGTCCGGGGTTCATACCGCTCCGTTCTTTCAGAAACACTTACACGCTGAAAAAATCGCGCGCCGCTTTATCACCCGCGGCCTTTTGATAATCCTGATAATCGATAAGCAAAAGATCCGGCCGCTTTTCGGCAAGCCGTTTCGCCAGCTGGAACCGCTCCGACGGATGGGTCTCAAGTCGGCGGCTCGCGATATATTTGAAGACCGTCCCGCACTCCGGGCAAGCTTTGGTATCGTAGGCGTTGATCCCAAGCCGGTTGCACGAGGCGCAGTTCCCGGAAAGGTCCCCGATCACGAGCAAATGCTTTTTGACTTCATCCAGCTGGAAGGACCGGAAGGTCCGAAGATAATGCTGTGACATCGTCCGCGCCCGTTAGAGCTTCGTGACCAGATCGCCCGCGCGGACCCGGGATTTTACCTCCACCCCGAAATCATCGCCCTTGCGCGCCACAAGCACCGGCTGGTGATCGATCTGCATCGAAATCACCTTCTGGATAAAATTGGTCGTATGCCCCTTAAAGTGGAGTTTGTCCCCGACCCGGATCTCGCCCGACTTGATCTTGAGCACCGCGGCGTTGACATGAGGAAAATAGTGCGTCACTTCCGCGACCGGAAGCGCTGCCAGCGCCTCCTTGACCATCACCGTCTGCTTCTTGGCGGGTTTCTTTTTCGAAGCCTTCGCCGGCTTCGCTTTGGATCGCACAGCAGCCTTTTTGACCGGTTTCCGGGTCTTTTTCTTCAGCGCCGGTTTTGCCGCCTTTTTCTTCGCGGGTTTCGCCGGCTTTTTCCCGGCAGTCTTGGCTTTCGGCTTCGAAGACTTCGCCGCTTTGGGTGAACCAAAAAGGACCTTGCCGAGCTTCTTAAGGAATTTCATATCGGACCTCCATCGCTATCCTGCGTTGAGTTATGATGCCTTTTCCTCCGCCAGAGATTCCGGGACTACGCCCGGGATCTGGCCCTGATGCTGTTCCAGAACATTCAACCGATTCCGCAACTTCTGGAACCGCTGATCCGTTTTCTCGTAGGCCGTGCGGGCATGCGCCAGATGGCCACCGATCTTTTCAAAATCCGTCTGACATTGTTCCAGATCCACTTCAAGCTGTCCCAGATTTTCCAGAATGATCTGGGCCGACCGTTCAATCCGCATCCCTTTCAGCCCTCGCACGATCGACTGAAGATAAACATAAAAACTATTCGGCGAAACCGGAATGACCTTGCGTTTCATCGCGTAGGCGGAAAGGCTTTCCTGCTGAGCATCATCCTTAATGATCGTTTCATAATAAATACTTTCGGAAGGGATATACATAAGCGCGAACTCAAAGGTCCCTTCCTGCGGCAGGATATATTTGGTCCCGATATCATCGATGTGTTTTTTCACATCCTTCCAGAACCCTTTGCGCGCCTCGGCCTGTTTCTCATCGCTGCCGGCTTCAAGAATGCGCTTGAAATTCTCGAGCGGGAATTTCGCATCCACGGAGATCAGCCCTTCGCCCAGACGAATAATGGCATCGACTTGGGAGCCGTTCGCAAAGCGGTACTGAAGCGAGAAATGATCCTCCGGAAGGATCTGGCGCAAGAGTTCACCCAGCAGCAACTCGCCCATCCCGCCGCGCAGTTTGGGCGCGCGGAGGATATCCTGTAACGAAGCGATGTCTTTGCCGACCTCCATCATGGATTGCGTCGCCTGCTGGAGCACGCCGAGACGGTGCTGCACGTCGCCCATGACTTGCCGGTAACTCAGTTGATTTTCCTGGAGGAACTGACTGTTCTGCTTCATCTGATCGTTCATCTGGCGCGAAAGCGCGTGGATCTGGTCCTGAAGCGTGGCGTTGAGATTATGCAGTTCCTGCTGTAATTGAAGGAAAGGCTGAAGGGTCTTCTCGCCCTCGGAGGTCCTGGGGAAAACCCGAAACACGACCCAGAGCACCGCGGCAAAACAGCAAGCCGCGATCGCGATCGTTGTGAGTACCAAAAGGGTCGTGTTCATGGCGTGATTATAAACTATTCCCGACTCGATGTCATGCGGGGGCCACACTCTTTTCGTGCAAAGCTCAACGCACAACGCGTAACGAAAACGGATCTTCGTTAGACGTTGCGCGTTGAGCGTTGTGCGCTATTTAATGAACGTGATATTGATATCTTCGCGGTGCGCGGTCGGCTCGGAATACACCGAAATACGGCTCCCGGTGTTCTTCTCGAGAAAACGCAGCGCCTTTTTCTCCTGCTGAAGCAGGCGTTCCGCCACATCCGGATGCACGTACGCGTTCACGATACGGTCGCGGGAATCCTTCAGCGACTTCTTGAGCTCCCGGATCACCTGGATCGCCATCGTCGCGGTCGACTTGATGTTCCCCTTGCCTTCGCAGTACGGACAAGTGTCATAAACCGCGCTTTCAAGCGACGGCCGCATCCGCTGGCGCGTCATCTGGATCAGACCCAGCTCCGAGACCTGCACCAGATGCGTCTTGGCGCGATCCTTACTCACCGCTTCTTTAAAGATATTGAAGAGGCTCCGCCGGTGCTGCGCCTGTTCCATATCGATAAAATCGATCACAACGATGCCGCCGACGTCACGAAGCCGAAGTTGTCGCGCGATCTCATGGGCCGCTTCCACGTTGTTCTTGTACACCGTTTCTTCAAGCCCCTTATTGTTCCCGGTGAATTTTCCGGTGTTCACGTCGATCACGACCAGGGCTTCGGTCTGCTCGATCACGAGATAGCCGCCGGATTTGAGATGCACGTTCTTCTGGAACGTCCGCTCGATCTCCTTCTCGATCCCGTGACGCTCAAAGAGGCTCCCTTTTTCCTTCGCGAACTCGATGTTGAGATCCTGCCCCGGCATGTAGACCGAGGTGAAGCGTTTCAATTTCTTGAAGATCTCCGGATGATCGACAATGATCTTCGAAGTGTCTTCGTTCACGTAATCGCGGACCACGCGCTCGACCAACCCCAGCTCCTGATGGATCATGACCGGAGCTTTCTTGGCCGAGATCATCCCGTGGATCTTCTTCCACAAACGGATCAGATAGCGGATATCCCGATTAAAATCCGCGTCACTCTTTCCTTCGGCATTCGTGCGGACGATGAACCCGACCCCTTTGGGGATCTCGAGATTCCTGAAGATCCCGCGGATGCGCTCACGCTCGGCGCGGCTTTCCACGCGCCGCGAAATACCGATCTTGGATTCCCCCGGCATCATCACAAGATACCGCGCCGGGATCGAGAATTGCGTCGTCAGTCGCGGCCCTTTATTCCCAAGCGGCTCCTTCACGACCTGAACGATCACCTTCTGCCCGACCTTCAGCACTTCTTCGATCCTGGGTTTCCGCTGAAACGAATGAGCATGTCCGTGATGCTGTCCCTGCTGCTGGTTCCTCCCGCCCTGGCGTCCGCCCTGATGGTGCCGTCCACGGCCGCGGTCCCGTCCATGCCGCCCGCCGCGCCCCTGCCCCTGGCCCGGGTTCGCACCCGTCCCTGGCTGGCCCGGCGCTGGAACCGTCGTTTGCGCGGTCCCGGTCACGGGCGCCGGCATCGAAGCCGCCGGGGGCCCTTCCACATTGCCCTCGATCACAACGCCCTCGGGCGGTTTCACCTGCCCGGGCACAGCTTCCGGTTTTTTCTCGTCGCCGTCATCAAACTCCGCGTCCAGATCGATCGGAGAACGAAGCGCGTCCCCGACATACAAAAAACCGTCCTTCCCCGTACCGATATCGACAAACGCCGCGTCGATCCCCGGGATCACGGTCTTCACGACCCCCTCATAGATATTCCCAAAGAGCTTCTTGGAATCTCCCCGCTCGATATAGAATTCTTCCAGCCGGCCGTCCTCAAGAATGGCGACCTGTTTTTCGTTCGCGTCCTGTGAAATAAGAATTTTACGTTCCATGACCTTCTACATCCTTTCGTTTAATCTTAAGATACCGTCATTCTGAGTCTGATGCTTTCTTGCGAAAGCAAGAATCAGGCGAAGAATCCCGAAACGAGATCCTTCGCCGCTTTACAGCGGCTCAGGATGACGAGGCTTTGCGTTAAGGCTCTCTCATGAGAGCGTGTTTATTTGCGGCAGATCACGCGGGGAACTTGGGCGGGCGTCAATCTTGAGAGGAAAGAAAAAGCGTCAACTAGCGCGAGGCTGTACTCACTGCGAACTGAAGTCCGTCGAAAACCGTTTCGAAAAACCCCAAAGACCTTGGATGAATCCTTAGGCCTTCTTGTCCTTGTTCGTACTCTCTGAGACCGTGATCTTCCCAGAATCCTTCAGGCTTTTGCCGGCACCCGTTGCAGCCGTTTTTTGCTTGGCCTGGTCCTCTTGTGACTGGTCATTCTTCCCGTCAACTTTGCCACCCACAGGCTGTCCCTGTGAATCCACCGTGGTAACTGTTACGAAAAAAAGCGTTTC
>CAZDVO010000036.1:0-21251 GCA_964508905.1 uncultured bacterium | reverse complement strand
ATCGGGGAGTATATGGCGAGTTTTGGAGGAAAGCTTCGGATCGGGATCGGAAAAGACACGGCGCGGCGCTATGCCTATTTTGAAATCGAGCCGGTTTCAGCCGATGAGGCCGTTTTCAGAACCTTTTATCCGAAGGAAGGCCTCCGTGAAGAATTTACCGTCAAAATGGACAACCTCGATCGGGGGACGGATAAGGGGGAACAAGGTCCGTCGTTTGAGACGCCCGGTTCCGAGGATTTTGAGGAGGCCATGAAGGCGTCGGCCGAACGGGCGACAACGTATCTTGTCGCGCGCGCATTGGTGAAGAAAGACTTAGTCCCCGCGGCCGCGTTATTCCGGGTCCGGGAAGAATTCCTGAGCAAAGGGAAGCATTTTACCTTCAGTGTTTTTGTGAAGGATGGCCGGACCTGGTTCAAGATCGTTGATTACTCTCGCAACGGGACGAATATTTCAGCCGATATCGATCCGGACACGGTCGTCTATCCGCAGCGACCGGAGGTTTTGGCCACTTTTGATCAGAATCTCGATGCGGTCGCAGCCCTTGAGCCTGAGGTGGGAAAAGCCTGGACTGACAAGATCGATGGAGGTCCGGATTTTGAGCGTTTCAAACTCATGCTGGACCATGCGGCGCACCTCTATCTGGAAAGTTCCGAATTCCCTGAGCTTTATAAGAAAAGGAAAGATATCCTCGGAATCTATTTCTTCCCCAACACAGTTGGGTTTTCCAGGAGGCGCGAGGCTTACGCAATCGACTGGTTGACCCGCCTGGGGAATGATGAGCGTGTATCCGTCGTGACGCCGATGTTTGAACTTGTGAATAAATATATTTCGAAATGGGGGCGCCTGGAAGTATTGCTCGAGACGTCGGGGGTGATGCTGATCCCCGTGGAGCTTCAGCAGGAACTGGCAAAGACTCTTGCTAAAAAAGCTGGGTCGACTCAACCGATGTCCCAGTTTTCCGGAAGCCAGACGATGAAATTTCCCACCATTGATCTGACCGGTGTTGCGTCAGACATCAATGAGAGGGATGAGGGAGGGAGCCGTTCCGAGTCGCGGGAAGAATCTCCGGCCCCCCAGATCATTAATGCTTTTCGTGAAGCAGAGAAGGCGCTTGAAATAGAGCTTGAACGAGACAAGGGGCGTCTTTCCAATGCACAGACCCTTCAGGATCTCCAGGGGATGGAGAGAGTTGTTCATGACCGGAGGGTCCTTTACGTTCCCAAGGCGCCCGGCGAGCTTATTGTGATCGGGGACCTTCATGGTGATAAAGAAACATTAGAAGCTATTTTAAAGGAAGAGGATTTTTTAAATCGGATCGGGAGAGGGGAAAACGTAAAAGTCCTTTTTCTTGGGGACGCGATAAGCAATCGAGAGAAAAATAGCATCTGGACTGCGCTTAAATTGCTTGAGCTTCAACGGCGCTATCCTGAACATTTCTTTTATTTAGCCGGCAATCAGGAGTTGGATGTTCTACAAATGAGCGTAAAGGATGGTTCCCTGAGGTCGGACGAAGAGATCAAGGCGGAGCTTAAAAAACAAAATGAAATTGGGGACGAATTTGTTGCGGAGTTGATTCAAAACTATGGAATTGACGATGCTGCCAAAATCACGAAAGCACTCGCTCTGGTCGTTCAAAAGATGCCTCGTTTAGCGCTGTTCGGGAATGGCCTTGTTGCCGTCCACGGCGGGCCTGTAAGTCTCACAACGCTTGGTCATCATCCGGATTCCGGAATTTCTCAATTCATGCCCAATGAAGAGTGGATGGATGAGATCGCAAACACCTATGTCAAAGAGAATTTAGCCCAAACAAGAGAGGATTTGGAAAAATGGATCCCCACACTATCTCCTGAGCGGCAGAGGTGGTGGCGGCTGGAAGAGGGTGTTGGCGGTGAGATCCTCGTCCCCAGGTTGCAAAGAAAAATCGTGGGGATCAACAGGGTTCAAAATATGCTGAATGCATTTGGAGGAACCCTGTTGCTTCATGGACATGATCATCTTCCGCGTGAAAAGCTTGAATGGATATTGCCCGGTCTCTTGACATTGATCTCAGGAAGGCAATTAGGATCAGGAGCGAGATATGCCAAGTTTGATCTCGATCGTGAACCTGCTGAACTTCAAGAAAAACTTTCATCCATTCAGGGACCCAAGCCTGTTTCCATGCTCGATTACACAAAACCCCGTTCCGAAATGCGGGAAGAGATAAAGTCTGCCCCGGTCAGTCCCTCGGCGGTTGCCGGCCCGGACGCGGGGCACCGGAGATCTCCCGTTCCATCGAACACGGGCGCGCGAAAGATGCTCTTCGTGAATGTGACGGACCAGCAGGATAGCGTCCCGAATTTCCCCGTGGGATTGTACGCGCTGAAAAGCTACCTGGAGAAACACCACCCCGGGGAATGCGACATCGAGATCAAAGACGTGCAGCTCGACGACCTGGACAGCATCGCGGACTTCGCGGCGGAGTGGCGTCCGAATCTTCTCGGGTTGTCCCTCATGGTGGGCGGTTCCAGGACAGCGGACCGGCTGATCAAAAAGATCCGGCATGGGATCCCGCCGTCCCAAAGACCCCTTCTGGTCTTCGGCAAGAATGTCCCGACCTTCGCCCCGCAGCTTCTGCTCGAGAAATATCCCGAAGCGATCTGCGTCCGCGGGGAAGGCGAACTGGCGGCCGCGGGATTGCTGCAATATCTGAAGGGCGACAAGGAGCTCTCCGAGGTGCCCAACATCGTTTATATGAAGAACGGCACGATGACGGAGAGTGCCGCGGGACGGAAGGTCATTCAAGACCTCCTTGAGCTTGGGGCGGTGACTTTCAGTGCGGCCTGGCTCTCCTATATTGTCGCCGATGGTAATTTCTGGATGGAAACGGCAAGGGGATGCCCGTGGGGGGGATGCACGTTCTGTTCGACCCGGGTGTTCTGGGGCACGCGGCGTTCGGTCTGGCGCGGGAAACCGGTCGAAGCGATCGTTGCTGAAATGAAAGGGCTTCGCGACCACGGCGTGAAAAGAGTGACTTTCACCGATGAAGAGTTCTTCGGGGATGCCGGGGAGGGGCTTGAGAGGGCCGCGAGTTTCGCGCGCGCCATTATTGAGAGCGGTGTCAAAATGCCTTTTTATATCAATGCGCGGGCGGATGTCCTTTACAACAAGGATGATGATCCCGCCACCCGGCAAAAACGGGTCGAAGTCCTCAAGCTTTTAAAGGAGGTCGGATTGCAGATCGTGTTCCTGGGCCTCGAAACGGGATCGCTCTCACAGAGCAAAAGATACGGCAAAGGGGTTGACCCGGAGGAGGCCCGGGGAGCGATCGCGGTCTGCCAAAAGCTGGGTATCGAAATGGCCATCGGATGGATCATGATCGAGCCATTGGCATCGCGGCGCGAGATCCTCGAGAGCATCGAATTCATCAAGGAGAACCGTATCCTGAGCTCTCTTAGTACGCCGCTCAGCCAAATGAGGCTCTATCCCGGGATCGATTATCTGAAGATCCTCAAAAAGGAAGAAAAGGCGCTCGGAAGGAAGCTCATGAGCGATGAACTGGATCCTGAGAGCCTCACGTATCGATCGCTCGGATACAAGGACCCGGAGATGGAAGCCGTCGCGCGCGTGGCGGGGGAATACGCTCAGGAGGAAGCTTCTTTCTATAATAGCCTCAAGTGGTTCTTCCGCTTTTCCCCGAAGGCTCAGAGCGATGAATTTGGATATCTCAAAGACCATCTCGAGTCTTTGAAGGAGCTTCAGCTGGACCTTCTTGAAACGCTGTGCCGCGTGCCCTCGGAGACCCTGGCTGATGAGCAGGCGGTTGCCGCCATTTACTGGGAAGCGGTCCAAAATAGAGACAGGCTCATCGCGGATATCCGGGAGCAGATCACGCTCAAAGGCCACCGGACGATCTGCGCGGACATTCTCGTACTGGCGGAACTGCTTCAAAACGGTAGCAGGTCTGAAATGCGCGGCGAGGATGAAGCCTGGATTCGTGAGATTGCTCTGGGAGCGATCCGAATGGCGGAATACATCCACGATAGCGGTTTCAAGGCGATCCTGGCCTCTGGGGACAGCGCGGATATCCCGAGAGAACTGGTCGATGCCGCTTGGGAACGTTTTTATCCGAATGATGCGATGCCCGCATGGTTCCTCTTCGACGGGGAAGAGAACAAAGGCCTTTATCGGGATTGGGCGTACGCGCGGTCCGAAGGGAATGATTCCGCTCGCTCTCAAAGCGCTTTCCTCAAAAGAGCCGGCAAGCTCCTTGACGCCAAGGTTTCCGCGGACGGACGCACCCGTCTGGCGGTGCTCAAAAACGAAAAGATGGCCTTTTTGGACAGCCGCGCTACGACCGGTATGAAAACCTCTCTTCTCAAACAGGTTTTCGCGGAAGCCGGGTTCCCGAAAGTTTCCCACGCGGTCCTTACGGCCGATGACATCGAGACCATCCTGGTTCTTCACCCGGATCTTTTTGTCGCGGTCCGTGAAAAACAGGCTGCGAAGGACTTACGGGCCCTGGACCGCTCTCTCTCAAGGGGTAGAAAGGCCGATCCTTTCATGCAGACCTACAGCCTTGAGCAGGTCCGTCGTATCCTTGATGTCATAAAAGAGAATATCCGGACAGCAGACCTTCCTTCCCGCCTCGAATTGCGGAAAGGTAACGAGGCGGATGTGATGGATGCTTTGCGAACGGTCGATGGCTCGATCAAGATGTTGACGGAAACTGCGCCGGGGCGTTCCGAATCCCGGGAGCCACCTGAAGTGGCGAGTCGGAAATCGAGCGTTCCTGTCGGAAAAGCGCAGTACATTTTACCGGAAGCGGTGAAGACGGACGAAGAGTTCGCCTCCGGTTTGGACATCATTTTTAGGGAGATGCCCGATCTTGCTCCTTTTCTTATGGAAGAAGAGTGGGAAGAAGCCTGGACGAAGGGAGTTTTTACTTCGGCTGAGAAGACCGAGATCTACAAACAATTGAGGGACTACTTCTCGAAAATCGGATTGGTTCAAACATTGAAAGATGCTGGAGTTCAGCGATTCGTTCTTTATCCCGTCAGCGGTATGGCTCTTTCCCGCCTGGGTGTGAAGCATCACAGCGATATGGACCTCGGGCTGATCGTAGGCGGTCAACCCGGTTCTGCTTCCGCGGACCGCAAAGCCTATCGGGATGCGGAGAAAGCCTTGAAGCGGCTTCCCGGATACCGGTCTGTGACGGATTTTGGCAGTGATCACAAATGTTTTTCCTATGAATTGCCGGATTTTCTGAAAGAAGCCGGCGTTGAAGAAGGCTACGAGATCAATCTCCGGTATTTTGAAAATCCTTCCTCGGACGTTCTTAAGCTCGTGGCGCTTGATCTGAACGCGCCCGTTTCTGCCACTCCTGCGCTTGTTGAAGAGGGCACGACCTTGAAAGATGAGGGCATTCGCGCTAAAGAACGTCTCATCCGGTGGGTTCGTGAAAACGGTGCGGAAGACGAGGGCCCCGCGGCGATCCGTGGTTTGCAACACATGTGGAAGGAAAGTCTTGCAAGGGATCTTTACCACCTACGCGAAGTGATGGGGATCAGGCCTTTCGGGATTTCTTCCGGAACGGGAACCGATCTTCACGAGATCGAGAAGGAAGCCCATGAACTTGCGGGCAGTGGATCGGAGGATTTTGAGGCGTTTTTAAGTGATGTGCGGCAATACCGGCGGGAGGTGGAGATCGAATTAAAGGCGGATCATCCTTTTGGCGGGCGGGATCAGTCGGACAAGAATGATGCTATGTATATCTACAAGGAGAGCCCTGTTTTTTCCTATTTCCAGTGGGCTGCGGTACGCGCGGCCGTTGAACCTGTGGATGTTGTCCGGATCAAGAAAACTCTCGCCTATTACAAGGAACTCAAAAAACAAGCAGAGGGGGACGGATCCCGGAGTCCGCTGGTTCTTCTGGCGGCAAAACTGGAATCTTTTTACAATTCGGGAGAAAATCCCGTGCTTCGGAATATTCTGCTTCGGCTTCTCGAAGAATCGGATGCCCGGATCAAAAACCTTCTTGGCTGTTCTCTGGAGTTCATGATCTTTCTTCTGCTCCTGGATTTTACGGAGCAGCAAGAGCGTCCTGCTGGTGAGATCCCATGGTTGAAAGTCCTGGACCGTTCCGAAGAGCTTATCCCTTCTTCCAAAATCCAACCCGCCCGCTCGGAGTCGCGGGAGGATTTGAAAGCTGAGAAAACAGTGGACCAGGGACTGAAGTTCACGGTGGATATCCAGGGGTTTCCGGAAAGTACGGCGAGGTTGACGGAGCTCGCGGAAGCCTCCGAACGGCAGAAAGAAGCTGCCGTGGCTTCCGAGGTTGAGGCGGATATCTTCGCGGGTATGCCGAAGGTGAGCTTTGTGAAGGTCTGGGACAAGAAGGCCCAGGCTCAAAAAAGATCGCCGTTCTTCCGGATCGAGTGGATGCCGTCCTCGGAACCGACGATGGGGGATATCGTAAAATTTTTAATGGCGAACGGACTTCCCCAAGGAGGCTTTCAGGTCCTGATCAACGGGCTTCTCGCTCGGCGAGGCTTGACCGCGGCCCATCAGGAAAGTATCTATGCCCAGCAGCGCCTGAAACCCAACACGCATATCACGATCCAACCTTACTCGCCGGAAACATTGCCTATTCCCGCCCATGTCCCTCGCGAAGATATTGCTACTGGAGATGAAGATGAAAGGGAATATGCCTCGGAGGAAGTAATCACTAAGACGGATGAGACGGCCGCCAAGGAAATTCCTGCCGAAGTGCCGACTGAGGCCGAAACTTTCAAACAGACAGCCGTTGTTCCCGAGAGTTTATCGGATGAGCCTTCCGGCGAGGAAATGATCCAGGCTTTGCAAGAGGTGTCGGATGGTCCTGAGGCTGATGAAGCTTCTCTCCCGTTGTCTGGGGAGAAAACCCGACGTGAGATTGCGGAAGGAATGCTCACAGGGCACGGTCTCAAAGCGGGGGATTATTGCATCCTTAGAGCTCATCCCGCGGTAAACTTTGCCACCCGGGTAGGCGGCTCGATGCAGAGGTTACGTCTTGCGCCGAAAGGAAAAGTCCCGAAAGAATCCGACCACCTTTTCCTAATGGAGGAAGAACCCGGGATCGGTCTCGTTCTGAACATTTATCCTCTTTCACTCAAGGCCAGCCCGCTCGGCGCTCTTGATGCCCCATCCTATGTTTCCGTGGGGAACGGCCATTCTCCCAAGTTGTTGAACCTTGGAGCAGAACGCGCGATCCGTGCGTATCATGCCAAGCCGGGCGATCCGGAGCTTCCGTCGAGTTTTAGGGCCATTCGAGCCACGATTAAGGAATTAACGCAACAAGTTATTTTTGAGTATCAGCACCGGAAAATAATCTACGAAATCCCGAAAAGCAAGTTTACCCAGTATCGGGAAAAATACAGGAGCCGATTTGGCGAAAAGGGGATTGACCGGCAAAAGGCGGTGATCCGTGTTGAAAATGAGCCGGGGCGAGGCCAGGTGACGAATCTTTATCTCGAATCGGAGTATTTGGATTTTTTTGAAGGACGAAGCAAGGTGCTTTATCCGTTAACCTCTTATATTGGAGACCAGCGTGTCGATCTGGCGGAAATGGATATTCAGGATTATGTAGAAGGGAAAAAGCGAGAGTTCTCTCGCGTGCGGACCGGGCAATCGATCTCCGGGAAAGTGAAGCCTCTCTTTTCCGGCAAAAAGGATCATGAGAATGAGGCGGGAAAACCAAACTATCTTCGGGGAAAGATCCAGAAGCAACTGTACAGAGTGTTAGGGTGGCTGAGGTTGTCGGGAAAAACGCTTACTCTGAGCACATTGGCAGAAGCTCAGCCGTTATTGGAAAGACTTGGAAATGGCGCCCCCGTGGAAATTAGGCTCGCCGAGCGTCCGGTTTACGGAGTTTTTCTTGAGGCTCGCGACCTTTCCTCGGGGCAGCTTCTCGCGACATATTATCGTGATCCCGACTTGGGTGACGGTATTTACCCGGTGCGCTTTGGTCGCCTTGCGTTGATCGATCATGCGCTGGGGAAGAATGTCCCCCTGGAGAATTACCGGCATCATGTTGCGGTGAGACCTCGGTGGTATATTTTGCTAAAGGAAGGCGGGCGCTCTGTCAGGATCATGAGCGTGAAAGACATGATCGGGAGAGTGCCGTTCTTTGTTCCCGGGCCCAAGATCGATTCGGAACAGGCGGTGTACTTGCACGATGCCGAAGCTTACGACAAGGATCCGGCGAGAGTTCCTGATTACATTTTAGTTCGCGACCCTCAGTCCAAGACCTACGTTCCGATCTTCAGGCGGTCTCTATTTATCAAGGACGCAACAACGGAGGACTATTCGCTCGGTTACTTCCGTCAGCAGATGCAGGCCTTGCCGGAACATCGGGATCTGCTTCTCGCGGCACTCGCAAGCTGGGTGGACTTTTTAAGCGATGAGGAGTCTGTCAGGCGCCGGAACCTTTTGATCCTGCAAGAACTCGCGCGGTCATTGCCTTCCGATAAGGAAGCTTTGGCCTATGTGGCCCTTTCGGCTCTGAGATTCCGGGACTATCTTGGAGATTATCTTGAAGATGCGGACTTTACCACTTATAGCGCTAAGGAGCAAAAGACGGCGGCTTTGGTGAAAGAGATCCGGGATGCGGCCCAAGCGCTCGCGCAAGCCGCGGAAGTAACCCTGGGGGCGGAGGAGGTCAGGCTCCGGAACGGATGGAGGGAACGGTTCATCATGCTTCTCAGGACCCGTGTGTTGGCCCCGACCGTTCGGTATGCGGATGTGGATGATCAGCTGAACTTGCCTCGCGGAAGTTATCGGAAGATCCTTTCAGCGATCACGCTTCCTCAGGATCAGGTCCGTTTGTTCGCAGACGCTTTCAAGAAAGAACTTCGCAAATACGCTGCTTCCGGGTTTGGCATGTCCGAAACCGATTACGATGCTTCCGAGATGTTCTTTCATTACATTACGATGGATCCCGCGGAGTTTGCCAGAGAATATCCCGTGGAAGCGTACCGGATGTTGCTCTATCTGCCGAATTCGCTTTATCACAGGACTCAAAAGTTCGAGATCGATCGAGCGAAAGAGACGGACCCTCTGCTTAACGCGTTAACGCCGGCGCAGCTCTTTGACAAGGGCGCGCCGATCCTGAAGGATCTTGAGACGATCCTTTTCATGGCGCCAACCTTGACGGCGGGGGAAACGTACGGCGGTCCCTCGCTTCAGATCAGGGCGAAACGTATTCTCGATGTCTTGATGGAAAAATACCCTGACGCGTTGCGGTCCTATTTCGACACTCCGGAAACGATCGGCTTGCTTAAAAAGGATGAGCTCGGACGGTGGCTCCTGACGCATTTGAAACTTGCATCGAGGATCAAGTCTGTCCCCGTGGAAGAAAAAGACCCTGGTAGAGAACCTGGAAATATCGACGAAGTCCAGCCCTCCCTCGGCGACGAACCCACCGCGCGTTCCGAATCGCGCGTCGAGGAGCAGAAAGCGGCTTCGCTCGTGGTGTGGAAGCCGGGGGTGAGCGTGGTGGAGCGTTCTCCAAAGAAGGACGGAAGCGAGATCCGGTTCCTGGGGAGCCCCTCCGTGAGGTTCACGATGATGGAGGAGGTGGAATACAGCGGTGAGACTTATTTTGCAAAACGATTGGAAGAAAATGACCTTTTCGAGCAAGTGTCAAAAGAAAAAGCGCACGTGACCGCTCAGGCGGAGATCCTGGAATATGTGAAACGATCGGGAGTGAAAGGGATCTGCGAAGCGGAGCATTTTATTGTGACGACCGGTAACGTCCGGATGATCCTTTTCAAGAAATTCCCGAAGGGGGCGACGCTCTACCAAAAAGTCGAGTCGGGGAGAGTGCCTCCTGCCGAGCTTATTAGGATCGTGATCCAGGTTGCGCGTACGGTCGAGGCATTGAATGCGGTGGGAGTGATCCATTGGGATATCAAACCCGGGAATGTCTGGTTGGGCGATAACGGCGAGGTCATCCTTTACGACTTTGACACGGCGTTCCGAACGGTGCCGGAATTCCTCGGTCGAGATCTCGCCGCGACGGGGACCGCGCTTTATATGACCGCGGATCGCTATCGCGTTGCGTCCGGCCTGCAGGGGGTTGAAACTCTGAAGCCGTTTTCGCAACATGATCCCTATGCGGTTGCCATGACGCTGCTCCGGCTTTTGGTGGAAGGAAAGCGGCTGTCGGCGTCGAACGATATTGGCGATAACGCGAATCGGCTTCTTGAAACGATGGACGCCCTGCCTGATCTCGATGTCCCTGTGGCCGTTAAAAAGGTTCTGCGCCGCGCAGTTACAGACGGTATTAGCGGTTATTTTCGTACGAGCGATCTCCGCCGCGATCTTGAAGCTGCGGCAGTTCGCCGCTCGGAGTCTCGCACAAAGGTGAATATGACGTTCGAATATACGGAGGCTTTTTACGAATCGCTAAGCCATTTGAAGAACGCTGATCGGGAAGATTTTATGAGCCAATTGCATGGCGTCCTTGAAGGGGTACAGCATACGGACCGGAATACGGGCGTCGGGAAGGCGCTCAAAGGCCTTTCAAGCGGCTATAGCGAATTTACGTGGAGATCGGCGCTGAGGGTCATCTTCCGGTATGAGATCGTCACGGCCTATCCGCCGGATGACCCCCAACATCGCAAAATGACTTTCTATCTTTATTGGGATAAAAAAGAAAGCTCCACTAATCAGAAACATTTGGATGATGCCATTAAAGCAAGTGCTAAGGGAGTGCTGGACCCTGTCAAAAATGCCGCGAAGATTCGTCAGATCGAGGAATGGCTTTATGGCAGGGAAACGGAAACGGTCGTGGTCCCTGAAGATTATCAGTTGGTCCGGCAGAACCTTCCGACCCATGTTTTTTCCTATCTGCAGATCATTACGGACCTTCGCCAGATCGTTTCCTTTGTGGAACATAACCTGAAATTCAGCGAAGGCCCCGGCCAGCTGGCGCTTTTGCAACAGGCTGTCAAAGGCATGCAGGCCGCGCTGGCACCGAGAAGTTCGAACGGTGTTGCTGATTTTGCGAATGCCGCCAAAGAATGGCTGAAGGAAAAGGGACCGTTGCCAAAAGCCATTTTCGAAGAAGCCAAGGATTTTCTGAAACAATGGTTTGCTGCGGAGATCCATCTTTTGGCGATCATTATTCCGTCGCTCCGTAACGGTGTGGTGACGGACCTGCAAGGGATGGTCAAAGGTCTAGCAGGGCTTTATTTTGAGATCGCAGGTCCCGACTTTCGTCTTAAGATCCGGGAAAAGATCGAGGACTGGGCGAAGCACCAGCCGCGGAATCGTGCGGGCCTTTATAACTTGCGCATGGCAATGCGTTTCATACGACAGATGAACAAGGCCTATCAGGATGAGGAGGCTTTTGTCAGTCCTGTGATCGAACAATTGATCAAAGATGTTGCGCGGGATCTTCAAAAAGCGGAGGACGAGCCCGTTTTCGTGAGAGCTCCTGTCGTAACGCTTCCGCCCGCGCCTGCTCCCGTAACGGCGAAAGTTCCGGAGATCGTGCCGGCGCCGGCCCCTGTTGTGGTGAGCCCCGAATTCTTTAGATTTCCCGCGACGCCGGAACTTCAGGAGACTGTTGAAAAAGCGAAGGAATTAATGAGGGCTCAACGGATCAGCGGGAAACTGATCACGGATGAGAACGCGGCGGCGCTACTGTCTGCGGTATTCGATCCGGATCTTGAAAAAAATCGGAAAAAGGATCGCATCCAGTCTCTGCTTTCGGGTGCCCCCAAAGACAAATTGAACATGATCCGTCTTAAGGTCCAGGAGATTGGCTATCCGATCGCCGCAGCCGCCTTCGAGCCGCCGGTGCTGGCGGAACATTTATCCGCGATCCTCGAACGCGCAGGCAATGCGTTCAAGAACGGGAATTTTGACAAGGCGGAGGCGCTGGCGCTCGTGCTGACGGCGGATCCGGACAACGCGGTCTCGACGCATGAAGCGACCGCGAAGGCTTTTAAAGACGCGGAAACTCTCCGGGTGGAGATCCTGGGAGTCCGGGATTGGATCGCCGCCCTGTTTGAATCTCCGGAAAAACCCGCGAACCTCTCTTCCGGAAATCTCAGGATGTTGATCCAGGATTGGGACCGTTTGTCCGAGAACCAGAAGGAAGCGCTCTACCGGATGCTGTATGTGAAAAAGAATCTGGACCGGCTTTCGGATATCCGGAAGAGCGGGGCAACGGCCTTTATTGGCGCATTTCTTCTGCCGTTCTTCTGGAAGAATATCGAACGTCATCTCAATCAGTCCTCGAACACGCTGACGGTCAAGATGCCGGTCACAAAAGAAGTCCTGATCACGGGAATGCAGGAATTGTCCAACGCCGGTTACTATCCCGCCCGTTCCGAGATGCGGCAGGACATCCTTAGTCCTGCACGCATTCGTGCTCGGACCAAGGAAGTCCGAGCCGAGATGCGGCAGGACATCCTTGCGCAAATCAAAGATGCGACGCGGGCTTTTAGTGTCAAGGGGGCGCATGCGTTCCAGCTGACCGAGCCGATGGTGTTCGTGATCGAGCAGGCGAGGATCGCCGAGCTGAGATCGAAGGACCAGGAAGTGTTGCTTAAATGGCTGCTCGGGTTCGCGAAGATCAATCAAGAGATGCTTCGTGTGGTGATCCCGGACATGACGGAGGGAAGGGAGCCTTCCTGGGTGAGCGATCTCAAACAGGTAACGCAAGTCCATCGTGTTCTTTCGGGGAAAACGCTGAGTCCGACGATGCCGGTCTTTTATTTTTCGACCGCGGATGCCGGGATCACCCGGGAATTCATTGCGAGCCTGGGTAAGAACTTTAAGGCCACGTCCGCGACCCTCGTTCATGTCGATGACGGTAAAGGTTTTGTTCTCGCGGCGCTGCTGGGTAAACAAGTGGATGATCTCCCCGTCGATCGGGGGGGCTTCCATCGCGACGTTGCTGGGCACTATTCTTCCGAGATCGCGAAAACCGTTCAATCCTTCTTCGAGAATTACCTCGTTATTGCTTCCGCGGCGTAAAAAATCGCGGGGGATGAGCGTGTACTCTCTTCGCGCAACCCGTAACTTGCATGGCGAACGCTCACATTTTTCGCCGAGATCGGGGTGATAGAAAAGAAAATGAAAGTCAGCATAGCGATTCGCTGTGAGTTGGAGTACAATGCCCCCCCTAATGTCAATCCGAGAAAATCCTATCTCTCCAGACCGTGCTTGTTCTCCGGGCGTTTCTTTTACGCCTCAGCGGGCGGACTCTGCGAACGTTTGTTCTCACAAGTACAAACGCCTGCGCCTCTTTCTGATCAAACCCTCAAAATATGATGATGAAGGCTATGTTGTCCGCTATTGGAAGGGCGTGCTCCCGAGCAATACGCTTTCCTGTCTGAATGGCTTGAGTGAGGATGTTCGTGATCGTGGGGTCCTTGGCAAGGATCTTGAGTGGGAGATCACGCTGATCGATGATACGGTGCAGGGCATTCCTTATAAGAAGATCATGAAGGAGAATCAGCGCCCCGGAACGAAAACGGTCGTTTGCCTGGTGGGCGTTCAGACGAACCAGTTCCCGAGAGCTTCGGATATCGCTCTGCAATTCCGCGGGGCCGGAACCCCAACGTTTCCGGCACGCTCGCGTGGCCGTGACGGCCAGTCTTCGCAGATCGACGTTCTGATCGGTGGATTCCATGTGAGTGGCGTGATGGCCACACTGCCGGATCTGACGCCGGAGTTGGTGACGCTCAAGAATGCGGGCGTGATCCTTTCTGCGGGAGAAGCGGAGGGCGGGCACTGGGAGATCATGTTGCGCGACGCGATCCAGGACAAACTGTCACCTGTTTATAATTTCCTCAAAGACATTCCGGATATCTCAACGGCGCCTTTTCCGCAGATCAATCCGAAACATCAAAAGAAGTACGCGCTCCAGCATTTCGGGACGCTCGATTGCGGCCGTGGCTGCCCTTTTGGGTGCAGTTTTTGCACAGTGATCAATGTTCAGGGCCGCAAGATGCGCTTTCGGGACGTGGATCTTCTGATCGATACCGTGCGCGAAGGCTATCGTCAGCATAAGATCTCGCATTATTTTTTTACCGATGACAATTTCTGCCGCCACAAGAACTGGGAGCTCATCCTCGACCGCCTGATCGATCTGAAGGAGAAAGAGGGCATTCCTTTCCACTTTATGATGCAGCTCGATACCCAGGCCTATACCGTTCCGAACTTTGTGGAGAAAGCGGCGCGCGCGGGATGCCGGCAGGTCTTTATCGGGATGGAGAGTTTGAACCAGGAAAATCTCAAGGCGGTGAAAAAGAGCCAGAACGATATTGAGAATTTTAAATTGCTTGTGGATTCTTTCCACGAAGTTGGTATCGTCTGTCACCTGGCCTATATTATCGGGTTCCCGCTGGATACTCCGGAATCCATCCGTCAGGATGTCGAAAAGCTGATGAGCTTCGGCGCCGGGCAGGCTTCCTTCTTTATGATGACGCCGCTTCCGGGCGCGATGGATTACAAACATGCCTTGGGGAAAGGGATGTTCCTGGACGCGGATCTGAACAACTACGATACATTCCATGAGACCCATCGGCACCCGCGAATGAAGCCGGGGGAGTGGCAGACGGCTTACGAGGCGGCCTGGAAGTCTTTTTACAGCGTTGAGAACATGAAGCGGATCCTGAACCGCGATCTGAGGTCTGAGAATTATTGGGGGATCATTTCGAATTTTATGTGGTATAAGAATTCGATCGATGTGGAAGAAGGGCACCCGATGATCAGCGGTTTCTTCCGCCTCAAGGACCGCCTCGACCGCCGTCCGGGGTATGGGGTCGATACGCGGTGGGATTATTTTAAAATGCGTTTTCGGGATGTGCTCCGCGGCATCCGGGGCCGGTGGAGGCTGACGATGCAACTCGAAGAAGTGTGGCTTGCGACGAGGCCGCGCACCGCGATCGAAAAGAAGGTGATCACGGAAGTCGAGAGGCTGACACTTTGTGCGAAAGAATGGCGAGACCTCCGTATCTCGGAGATCCACCATCTTTACCAACAGGCGGCTTCGGCGCTCGAGAAGAAAAACGTTTACCGTTTTTCCATCCCGTCGAAATTCCAGCTGTGGGTCGACCGGGTCAATCTGTTCTCCGTGAAGCTGACCTTTACGCGTTTGCCGCTCACGACCTTTTGGAAGAATGTCAAGGCCGCCTGGAAGCGGGGCGACTTTTTGGGGGTGAACTATTTCAAGCTTCTTTGGGCAAGCCTGGAAGAGTTGAGCCTTTTTCTCCATTTCATCCTTTCCGTGGTTATTTCCGGGATCTTTTTGAGGAAACACTAGGTTATGAAAGTTTATCTGATCAATCCGAAATTCCAGCCGACGATCTGGTCCTTTGAGGGCCTTCAGCCCCTGACCGGCACCCGTTTTTCCACAACCCCTCTGGGACTTGCGACGGTCGCGGCGCTGACGCCGGCACCCTGGGAGGTCGCGATCGCGGATGAGAACGTCGAGGAGATCGATTTTGATTCGTCCGCCGATCTGATCGCGGTGAGCGCGTTCAATGTTCAGTATCGCCGGGCCCTCGAGATCATTGAGGAGTTCCAAAAACGCGGCAAGAAGGTCGCAGTGGGCGGGCCGTACAACAGCCTTTTCCCGGAAGCGTTCGAAGGGAAGTGCGATCACCGGATCGTCGGGGAGGCGGAGGAGATCTGGCCGGAATTTTTACGCGATTTCGAGAAGGGGACGGCACGCGAACTTTATAAGGCGGAGAAAAAGGCGGATCTCCACAAGAGTCCGGTGCCGCGGTACGATCTGATCCGGGGCGATCGCTACAATATGTTCTCGCTTCAGACGAGCCGGGGCTGTCCTTTTAATTGCGAGTTCTGCGATATTATCATCATGGACGGACGTGTGCCGCGCACCAAGACAGTGGATCAAGTGCTGGCCGAGGTGGACCACTGCGTCAAGCAAGGGGCTCACTACATCGTGTTCGGGGACGCGAATTTTATCGGAAATATCCCGTACGCGCGTGGACTTCTGAAGGCGCTTGCAGCGTATTCCCAAAAGAATGATTACCCGATCGAGTTTTCCTGCGAGCTGACGATCAATGTCGCGCATCACCCGGACCTTTTGGAGCTTTTCCAGGCCGCGAATTTTTACGCGCTCTTTGTCGGGATCGAGTCTCCGCGGCGCGCCAGCCTCCTGGAGTCGGGCAAGGTGCAGAACACCCGTGAAAATATTCTGGAAGATATCAAACGGATCCATGCCTATCATCTGACGGTGGTGGCCGGGATGATCGTCGGGTTCGATACGGACGACCGGATGATCTTCAAAGAGACCTTTGATTTTCTTCAGGAGCTCGGGATCCCTTTTACGACCTGCGGGACGCTCATGGCGCTTCCCAACACCCCGCTCATGAAACGGCTGGAATCGGAGGGGCGCCTTCTGAACCTGGATTGGACCGAAACGAAAGGACATGGCTCTGCGGACACTAATTTCATCCCCAAGCTGATGACGCCGGAAGAACTGAATCAAGGTTATAACTGGCTGAGCCGATGTCTTTATCGTTACGACACTTATGCGGACCGTCTGGTGACGGCTCTGAACCGTTTTCGGAATCTGAACCCGGAGCATAAGCGGGCGTCCCTGGATTTTAAGTTTACGTACCTTCTGGTGAAGTTGCTGGCTTATTATCTTTTGACGTTCGACTTTGAGCGCATGAAGTTCTTTACGCGGACTTTCTGGCGAGTGGCGAAGGGCGGGCCGTTCTCGATGAGCAAGTGGCTTGAGTTCTTCCGTTGGATCGCGACCCACCGGGCTTTTCGTATTTATGTGACGCAGACGCAGGGTGTTCCCGAAGGCCAGGATCCTCGGAAGCCGCCTTTTGACGACGCGGGAGATGCTGTGCTGCCGGATCCCAAGCAAACGAGATCAACTACATCCTCAGTGGCGGTGACCTTATGATGAGTGTGAAAAAAAAGATCCCTCTCGATAAACGCGTTTGGCCGGGAGCGTTGCTCCTTGTGGTGTTATGGATCGTCGTGGGGCTGTTCCATGTCCCGTACACCACGCCGGTCTTCGCGGTGATCCTTGCCGCGCATCTCCTTTTTTTCAGGGACCCGCGGCGTGAAGCGCCTCTCGCTCACGGACTGCTTTCTCCCGCGGATGGGACGGTTTCGCTGGTTGATGAGCACTACGATGACCGGTTCCTTCAGGAACCGGCTGTGCGTATCCGTATTTTTCTGTCTATACTTGATGTCCATGTGACCCGGTCGCCCTTGGCCGGGATCGTGAAATATCAGGATTATGTGAAGGGGAAGTTCCTGAACGCGCTGCGCAAGGATGCCTTCGACCACAATGAATCGAATTGGATCGGGATCGAGAACCGTGCCCGACGGGTCTTGGTACGGCAGTTGACCGGGGCGATCGCACGTCGTATCTATTCTGACGTCAAGATCGGGCAAGTGGTCGGCCGCGGTGAAAAGGTTGGTATGATCTGTTATGGCTCGGGGGTGGAGATCTCGATCCCGAAACGGCTTTTCCGGACGGATGTGAAGGTCGGACAGCATGTCGCCGCGGGGCGGACCATCCTTGGGGCGTGGACCGACGAGGAGTAACCTATGAAACGACGTTTTTTTTCGACAGCCGCTTTTCCCAACATGATCACATTGCTGAACCTTGTGTCGGGTTTTTTCTCGATCCTCATGAGCGTTCAGGAAAAATACGAATTCGCAGTATGGCTCGTTTTTCTGGCGCTCATCCTGGATTCTCTGGACGGGCATGTCGCACGGATCTTCGGCAATGAGACGCAGTTCGGGCGCGAACTCGATTCTCTGGCCGATGCTGTGTCGTTCGTGGTGGCGCCTTGTATGTTCGTTTCCAAGGTGTTTATCGGGAATTCGCCGATCGTGCTTTTACTGGTCGTGGTCTTCTATCTATGCTCTGGCATTTTTCGGTTGGCGCGCTTTAACGTGAACCCGACTTGTGGGGGGTGCTTTGAAGGGCTCCCGACGCCCGCGGCCGCGCTGACGCTCATGATGAGCATGCTTGCCTTTCATAAAAATCTTTGGACGGAACGGTCCTTCTCCCACATCAGCGTTGTTTTTCTGATGACCGCGCTCGGGTTCCTGATGGTGAGTGATATCCCTTATCCGAAGGTTTCTGCGATCAAATTTCGCACTTGGAGAAATCTTTTTTTGGTGCAAGTGATGGTCTTTCTGGGAGTTCTCTTCTACTTGAATATTGAAAGTGCGATCGCCTCGATCTTTCTCACGTTCCTGGTCCTTTCGCCTTTCTATTGCGCTGCCGGGCATAAAGCTTCCGCGGACGAATCTTCGATCCCCGAGGGAGGGGCCTGATGCTTCTTGGGATCCTCGTAGGATTTGCCGCCGCCTGCTTGGGGTGGCAGATCGATCTGATCGCGATTCAGCGCGGACTTCAGCGCGGGAAGACGGCGGCTTTTCTGGTCGGCTGCGGCGCGATCCTTGGGGATATGATCTTCTTGTGGGTTGCGCTGACGGGGACTCAGCCTCTTCTGGAGCATCCCGAATGGTGGGGGACGATCCGCTGGGTCGGGATCGCTGTACTGCTCCTTCTGGCCGTTCGAGTTTACCGGGGACATGGGAATCCGCCGGAACAGATCGAGAACGTCAGCCGGAGGAATCCGACCCGGAATTTTCTCGTGGGTTTCCTTGTTGTGGCGACCAATCCGGCCATCTTCCTTTTGTGGGTGGGCGTGGTCGGCTTTCTTCGCGCGAATTTTAAGGAGGCGAGCGATCCATTGTTCCGGGAGTTTTTTTTGGCGGGTTTCTGCGTGGGAGGAGTCCTCTGGTTCGGCCCGCTCGCTTTCATCTTTCTCAAGAAGCTCAAGCATTGGAGCGAATCCAATCACTCGGTGATCTCACGCGTTTCGGCGGTGGTCTTGGTTGGCGTGGCCGTTTTTCTGGCTGTTTTTGAACGGTTTTAGTCCGGGACCGAACAAAAAATATTTCAAGGGTTGCCAGGTTCAGGGACTTTTGGTATATTACCCTCCCTTACCAAATCCGGTCCGCATGAATTGTTGGCAAGGTTTTGACGCGATCTTTATCTGTTATTATTCATATTCTTTCGATCATGTTCTAGCGCGTTGAAATGATGTTCATTTGGAAGCGGCAATAAATAAAGGACCGGGCAGATGGCTTTGTTCTCTCGTAAGAAAACTCAGGCAGTCAAAAAAGAGTCAGCGAAAAAGGTTTCTCCCAAGAAGCCTTCTTCGAAGAAGGAACAGGGCATCACCTCCCTCAAAAAAATCGCCGCGAAGATCGCGGCGGTCACCACCAAGCGGGTCCCCGTCAAAAAACGATCTGCTCCGGTCCGTTCTTCCAAAAAAGTCGTAGCCCCTGTCGCTGTTGCCCCGGTCATCGTAGCTCCCAAGATCGAGTCGCGTCCCGTTCAGGAGGCGAACTACGAACTTCCCGACAACTACGGCGACAATCAGATCTATCTTCTCGTGCGTGATCCGTACTGGATCTATTCCTATTGGGAGATCCAGGACGATTATCAACGCGAGAATCTCGCGAAGCTTGGCGGCAGTTGGGACCATGTGGTTTCCGTGCTTCGCGTTTATGATACCTTCGAAGCGGGGAAGGCCCCGTCGGTCTCTGATATCGTCCTGAGAAATATGGTCAAGTGCTGGTATATCAACACCCAGCCCAATCACAGTTACTATGTCGAGATCGGGCTGCTGCATCGCGACGGCCGGTTCGTTTGTTTGGCCCGATCCAACCACGTGACGACCCCTCGCTCCGGGATGTCCGAGATCATTGACGAACAATGGATGTCGATCGACTTTGACAAGATGTACGCGCTTTCGGGAGGTTTCCAGGTCGGCAAAAGTTCTGCGGAATTACGCCAGTTGATGGAAGAACGCTTTAAGAACGCGATCACCTCGGGCTCCGGCGCCGGCGCGGTTTCTAGCCTTTCCAGTCCGGTGAAGCCCGCGCAAAAACGCGGGTTCCGTTTCTGGCTCGAATGCGAACTTATCATTTACGGCGGCACCGAACCTGACGCGAAGGTCACGATGCAGGGACGGCCGGTCCAGTTGAGGCCGGATGGAACCTTTACGCTTCGTTACGGACTTCCGGACGGGAAATTCGTCTTCGATTGCCATGCCGAGTCTTCCGATGGGATCGAAGAGCGGATCATTACCCCGATCGTGAGCCGCAATACAGAAAGGCCCGCGCCGATCTTCAAGGCAGGAAAGAAAAAATAACTATGGAAAAGGGGTTCCTGTCCATAGTCCTCCACGCGCATCTCCCGTTCGTCCGTCATCCTGAACACGAATATTTCCTCGAAGAATTCTGGCTTTACGAAGCCATCACCGAGACCTACATTCCGCTGATCCACATGTTCGAGGGCCTTGAGCGCGACGGTGTTCCGTGGCGTCTTACGATGTCCCTGACCCCCTCCCTTATGTCCATGCTGCGCGACGGATTGCTTCAGGAACGCTATGTCCGTCATCTCGATAAGATGATCGAGTTGGCGAATAAAGAGATCGAGCGGACCCGGTTCCAGCCGGAATATCACGAAACGGCGCTTCACTATTATTGGGAATTCACGCGCGCCAAAGATACGTTCCAGAACCGCTATCATCGCGATCTTACGCAGGCGTTCCGCAAATTCCAGGACCACGGCCATCTTGAGATCATCACCTGCGGTGCGACGCACGGGTTCCTGCCGCTTATCAGCCGCAATGAAGGTACCGTGCGCGGACAGATCAAGACCGCCGCGGATCTTTATGAAAAGGTGTTGGGGCGCCGGCCGATGGGGATCTGGCTTCCGGAGTGCGGGTATTATCCCGGCGTTGATAAATATCTGAAAGAGCAGGGGATCCGTTATTTTCTCACCGATACGCATGGCGTTCTGCACGCGTCGCCTCGCCCGAAATACGGCGTGTTCGCTCCGATCTTTTGCCCGAGCGGCGTGGCCGCGTTCGGCCGTGATGTGGAATCTTCCAAGCAGGTCTGGTCCGCGATCGAAGGGTATCCGGGGGATCCGGATTATCGCGAGTTCTATCGCGATATCGGGTTCGAACTGGACTTCGATTACATCCGTCCCTACATTTCTCCGGACGGTCTCCGTGTGAATACCGGGATCAAGTATCACCGGATCACGGGAAATACCGAGCAGAAACAGCCGTACGTTCGTTCCTGGGCCCTCAATAAAGCCGCAAGCCACGCCGCGAACTTTATGTTCAATCGCGAGAAACAGGTGGAATATCTTTATGATTTCATGGGGCGCAAACCGCTGATCGTGG
>CAZDVO010000035.1:17122-21722 GCA_964508905.1 uncultured bacterium | reverse complement strand
AACTCACCGCGGCTCTTGGAAATACCAATGCAGAAATTCGACTGACCGCAGCGAAGGCCTTGGGTCTGATCCTGGCGGAAGTCGAGAATCCCGATAGTAATGCGGTTTCCAAACTGATCGATGTTTTGCTGAATGATAGCGTCAGTTATGTGCGGGAGGCGGTCGTCTCCGCCTTCATTACGATCAAGGATGACCGGGTCGTTCAGCCTTTGATCGATCTCGTGAGCGGGAACCCAAGGGATTGGGGAACGCTCGAAATGGACGCCGTTGCGGCCCTTGGCGCCAGGCGCGATACCAGCGCGGTTTCCGCCCTCAAAGATGTTTTGATCAATACGGAGGCAGGTTCTTTTCCGTGGCATATGGCTCAAATAGCGAAAGCGCTCGGGAATATTCTTGAAGGTGTCGCGAACCCGGATGCCGCTATTGTTTCGCGCTTGTTGAGTCTCCTCGAAACTCCCCAGGTGGATGATCTGTTGCGCGGTGCGGCTGCCGAGGCGTTGGGTCAGATGGGGAATCAGGTTGTAGCCGTTGAACTTGTCCGGATATTTCAAGGATCGTCACTTTCTGTCGCTGTTCAGAACGCGGTTGTCCAGGCGTTGGGCCAGATCGGAGATCCCACTTCGATCCCGGAATTGATCGATGTTTTAAGCGACGCAGGCCGGGATGTGTCCGTTCGTGTCGCAGCAGCTCAAGCGTTTGAACAGATCCCGGGTTCAGTTTCGGATCCGCTTGTTGTTTCCGCGTTGATCGCGGCGCTGGGTGATGGCGATACTCAAATCAGTGAGACCGCGGCAAAGCTTCTGGAAAGATCGTCCACGGACGAGCTTGTACTGGCTTTCGTAGATCTGCAGAGCTCCAGTCATGCCGTTCGCGCCGCGGCCGCGCAGGCGCTTGGAGCGTCGGGAGATGCCCGCGCTGTTTCCTTCCTGATCAGCGCCTTGCAAAGTGACACTATCGCGTCTGTTCGCGTCGCGGCGGCTCAAGCCCTTGGGGCTTTGGGTGACGCCAGCGCTCTTCCGGCGCTGACCGCAGCCTTGAACGATGAGATGGCCTCCGTCCGGCAGGCGGCCTTGACGGCGAGCGAAGCGATCGGAGATCCGATAGAGATCCCGCATCCCCTCGGCGGTCTCGCGGATGATGAAGAGGTCAATTTGTGGATCAGCCGGCTTGGCGATGCCGACCCGTCGGTGCGCCTGACAGCTGTGCAGACGCTTGCGGAATTGAACCATCGCGGCGCCCTTCCGGCGATGACCACGGCGCTTGGGACCGATCCGGATGCCGGAGTCCGCGCGGCCCTCATGGAAGCCATCGGCGCGATGGCCGCGTTTGCGGCGGCTCATCGCTATACGAACGCGGGGTATTCGACCGTGAAGCTTGAATATTCCAGGACCGAGAAAGAGCACGGCCAGGTTTACGGGACCTGCAGTCCCGAACCTTGCACGCCGGTGACAGGCGACGGCATCCGGGTTTCGAGCAAGTTGACGAGCGATTTCACCGAGGATGCAGGCCGGTCACAATATACGCGTCAGTATGAAGAGCGTGTCGACGGCGTGAAGACGGGGACCACCTATGTGATCTCCGGGTACCGATCTGATTTTTCAGGAGCTCCCGCCGGCCGGAAGCTTGAATACTCCAAGATGCTCACGGAGGGGACTACGGAATGGACCCGGAACATCACGGGCCTTAAGAGCGATTTTACTGAAGCGGCTTCCACAAAATACAGCCGCTCCTGCAGTAACAGCGCCGAAGCTTGCGGCATCACGCTCCAGGATCTTGACCTTGGCATTCAGCCGGGCGATGACGTTACTTTTACGCTCTCGAACTATGACCGTGAATTTTCCAGTGATTCAGATATCGAAGCTTCGATCCAGATCAAGGAGCGAGGCCGTTATTTTGGCAAAGTTGCCGATTGGACGCGGATCTATAGTGATCTTGGCATCTCCCGGCTCGAGGATGGGACGGTCAGCGGGTTTTTCGTGGCCGAAGGAGAAACCCAGTACAGTCTTCAGCGCCAGGTGGAAAACATGACGGTTTCAGGCAGACAGGGAGACTGGACCTATGTCTACAGCGATCTGACGGCGGATTTTGAGGACCAGGTGTCGAGCCGGTATCTGATGACGATGACCGAGAACGGCGTGGATTTTGATGTCGCCCTCGATGAAGCCCCGGAAACCCCGTTGCAGACGCTTACGGGCGACGCGACCTATACGATCAGCGGGTTTGACCAGAATTTCACTCAGACGGAAGGGCTTGAGTACGGCATGCAGATCGTGACCTACAATACGACCAACGCATTCGGGATCGGGGACTGGACCTATCGCTTCAGCAAACTTAGCAGCAGTTTTGATCCTGTGGCGGCCTCCGAGTACGGTGTGTCGATGGAAGAGCCCCCCCATGATCGTTTTGGATTGCGAGTTTCCTGGATAAAAAATATCAGCGGTCTGACTTCAACCTTTCTTGCCACGCCGGATACGGATTACACCCGGAGTTACTCCGCGGGAGATTATCACTACTCGATCGGCGGCTACGAAGACGCCACATTTGATACTCCGGACGATCAGGTCCGGTTATCCGTTTCTGAGGAGCTGACGGACGCGGCAGGCCTGGATCAAAATCTTCCGGACGGCACAGATATCACGGGGCGGAAGGCCACGGCCGTTTACGGGATCGACAATGTCGAGAACGCGTTCGAGCATTTTATGCAGAATCTCACCACGTATTCAACGCAGTTGGATATTTCCGAGGCGAAAGACGGCAGCCTTGTCAGGAACGCGAGTTATGTGGTGGAAGAAGGCGGCGTGGGGCATGACGATATCGCGCAGGGTGAATTGATCAGCGCAGGGGAGACGGAAAAGATCACCGACAAGATCACGGAGTCCCGAACCTACACGGATCTTCAGTTTAATGTGCTGGAAAGTGTTTCGCGGCAGGAAGAAAGGCTGGACGACGAGGGCTATCCCGGGAAGAGCACGCTTTTGACGTCTTATGATGTCGATACGTACCAGGACACGGAACATCCCGGCACCGAAGTGTCCTGGGTTCGGTCATTCGATCTCGACAGGTCGACAAGCCGCACCGTGAGTTATCACGATGCCACCCGGACGACGATCGCCTCGATCAGCGACGTTTATTATGGAACGGTCCCGGGCCGTGGACGGGCCGAAGTCATGTCGGTCCTGTGGGACAATGCGTCGTTTGGGACAAAAACTTATCAGGATATCGTTTCGGGCGGGCTGACCGCGTTGAAGATCACGACCAACGATTATTCTGATCCAGACGATGGGGACGATCTGATCGATGGGGGAGCGTCCTCCGGCAACGAGATCGGCGATCCGCTCGAACAGGTGCCCGACGGGGCTGAGATCTCGTGGTGGTTCGATCAACTGAACGATTCCGATGCCTCTGCCCGCGCAACTGCGGTCACGGTGCTCGGCGATATCGTTGGAGCCGAGGCCATGTCTTACCTGGTCAGTGCGTTAAACGATGACGAGTCGGTAGTCCGTGATGCCGCCGTTTCAGCGCTTGGGGCGCTTGCGGCTCGAGGGACCGATGACGTAAAGAATGCCGTGGTTGACCAGATGTGGGGTATCTGGCAGGACCTTTCCCTTAATTCGTATCTCGAGGCGGTCCAGGTGCTTCAGCTTGTGGGTAATTCATATTCGACCGAGATGCTGATAGCGTATGCGCGTCACTATTATGGAGATGTCCGTTTGGCGGCCGCAGAAGCGATCAAGACAACCAAGGATCCGGAAGCGATCGCCGCGGTGGTTACTGCTTTTGTCCAGCAGATAGAAGACACGACACAGCCTGCAACTTTCCGTTTTGATGCCGCGAGATGGGTTGGGGAGATGGGGAGCGAAGAATCTGTTGCCCGCGTGATTACTGCTCTGTTTAATGTTTTCCGACCGAGTGGGGATCCTATAATGCTCCGTCTCGCCGCCGCTAAATTGATCGTGGAACTGGGCGATCCGGAATCGGATGCTGTTTCCTACGTGCTTACTCAATTGCCTTGGCTTTGTGCAGGGACGGAAGAGAGTGTATGGATGCCCGCCTTGGAAGCGCTTGGGGAGATGGGTGCGAAGGCTTACAGCTCGGTTGCTAATTTGGTTGCTGTGCTGGAGTCTCGCATTCCCGCTAAAAACGAGGATGAGGCCGCGGCATTGGAGGAGTTTTATGTTGCCGTAGCCGAAACGCTTGGAGCAATCGGGAGTGATGAAGCGATTCCCGCGTTGCAAAGACTGCTCAGAAGAGAAACGGTACCCGTTCGTGCTGCCGCAGCCGAGGCCCTTGGGGCGATCGGAGGTGATGATGCGATCACTGCGTTAACCGGTGTTCTTATCGGATCTTCCAGGGATTCATCCCCAGACGTTCGTGAAGCCGCGGCGACAGCGCTTGGGAGTATCGGCGCGGATAGTTCTTCTGCGATCACTGCGTTGATCGGGGCTTTCGCGGATACAGAAATAGACGTCCGTTTGTCCGCCATTGAGGCGCTTGGGCGTATTGGCGCGGGTAGTTCCGATGCGATCACTGCGTTGATCGGGGCTTTCGCGGATACAGAAATAGACGTCCGTTTGTCCGCCATTGAGGCGCTTGGGCGTAT
>CAZDVO010000035.1:0-17022 GCA_964508905.1 uncultured bacterium | reverse complement strand
GCTTGGGAGTATCGGCGCGGATAGTTCTTCTGCGATCACTGCGTTGATCGGGGCTCTCGCGGATACAGAAATAGACGTCCGTTTGTCCGCCATTGAGGCGCTTGGGCGTATTGGCGCGGGTAGTTCCGATGCGATCACTGCGTTGATCGGGGCTCTTGCGGATACAGAAATAAACGTTCGTGAAGCCGCGGCGACAGCGCTTGGGGCGATCGGAGGTAATGATGCGATCTCCGCGTTGATCGGGGCTCTTGCTGACCCAGTTACCCAAATCCGGGAAACCGCCGCGCAACTGCTGGCGCAGCTTTCTCAGCCCGGAGATGTCGCAAGGTATCTCAGCCAGTTGTGGGACAAAGACGCGTTCGTTCGCGAGGCGGCGGCTAACGCGCTGCTTGACCTGGGAGACCCTCGGGCGATCCCGGCGTTGAGCTGGGTGCTTCAGAACGATACTCATTTTTCAGTCCGTATGGCCGCGGTTTTGGCGCTCAAGAAGCTTGGCGAAACGGAAGAGGGCGGCCCTCGGGTCCTTCCCGCGCTTATCGTTGCGCTGGAGCAAGACCGCAGTTCCTCGGTGAGAGGAGCGATCGTCGAAGCGCTTTCAGTTTTGGAATCGCCGCTTTCGATCCCTGTTCTGGTGCGGGTGTCCCAGCAGGAACCTTACACGGCCATTCGCGCGGCCGCCGGTGCCGTGCTGGCTGCTTTGACAGCGGATGCAGATAACCTCACTTTATGGTTCGAGCGTTTAAAAGATCCCGATCCCGCGGTCAGGCTGGGCGCCGGAGCCGTGCTGATCGGCCTGGATCAGGAGGCGCCGGATATTATCGCCGGCCTGGTTTCCGCGCTTGTGGGGATCCTGGGCAATGCGGAGCTTTCAAAGTTGCACCGCATGGAGGCCGCGACACTGCTTGGAAAGTTAGAAGAGCCCGAAGCGGTCGAGGCGTTGACTGGCGCTTTGAACGATGAGGACTTGGGTGTTTTTGAATCCGCCGCAAATGCGTTGGGCAGCCTGTTGGAGGGAGAAGATGATCCCGATCCTGACGCGGTTGACGCACTGATCTCGATCTTACTGCAAACCGATCTGTCTTCCGATCGACGCCTGATCGCTGCCAGGGCCCTGGGCGGGGTGAGTGATCCGGCCGTTGATGCGGCGCTTCATGAGGCGTACACGGATTTTAGAATCTCCGTTGGCGTGTGGTGGGTCCTTCAGACGCGGCAGGAAGCCGAGGAAACGGCCTACTGGATCGGGAGGCTGAACGATACCGATCCCGCTGTTCGCGCGGCCGCCGTTCGCGTCCTGGGCGAGATCGGAGGTGTGAGTGAGGGTCGCTGGACGGAATTATCCTCTGTTTTTCTCAATGCCCTTGAGGATGAAGCTCCGGCCGTCCGCGAAGCCGCCCTCAAGGCGATCGGAGACAACCCTGCTATATACGGCTACCTGTCATATTCACGGATCGGCGATTATCCCACGGGTTTGTTATTGACCGAGACGGACCCTTCCGTTCTCGAGGCTGCCGCGCAAGCTTATGCGAATTATAGCGATTATGTTGATTTCGCTAACCCAGGGGGGAACCCACCGTTTGATTGGGATTACCAGCTCCAACTTTCCATCTTTGCCTTTAAATCCGATGTTACCCGTGGATTATTGATATCTGACGTTTCGACTTCGATCGTCGACAGACTTTGGGCGATAACAGACCTTAATGATTACATCGAAGCTCTGCTCCCAGAGCTGTGGATAGTTTTTGGCCTTAATACCGGTAATTTTCAAACGTTTCAAACGTATGTAAATGAAATTTCCCCAAAAGTGAAGATGGTCATAGATCGATACGCTGCCATCCTGAGTCTTGGCCTGATTCCGTCTGACCAAGTAGAGGCGCGAGTGAATGATTTGATGAAGATGATATATCTAGAGCCGTCTATGCTTAATCTTTCAGGATACGGTTATAGCGCCCCTGGCGCGGCAATGGCCCTCGGAAAGATCGTAGCGTCAGGCACCCTGTCGGACGACTTGGAAAGTGACATTGTTACGGCTATGCTTAATCGCGCTGGTTCCCTTGACGTGGCAGCGGCCCTCGAAGAGATGGTAGAGTCAGGCACCCTGTCGGACGGTCTGAAAAAGCAAATTGTTAAGGCGATGCTTGATCTAGATAAGACTCAGGAAACAGGCCTCTCCGCGGCTCAAAAAAGCTTGCTGTTTGAGGCCTTTGCTTCGATAACTCCTGACAGTGATATAATGGGATGGCTGATAGACAATATGGAACTGGTCACGAGAACGGTGTCAGGCTATTCGTCTCAGGCGCTGAGCTTAACTACCGTAACCCGTGTCCAGCTTCTCTCGATGTGCTCGCCCGAGGTCCTCCTCTCCCTCAGTTCAGACGACAAGAATAAATTGATCGAAATCGGACGTGACGTTAATGGTTTTTCCGGAGTCGAATCGTATGCGATTCTTGAACTTCTGGGAAAGGTGATCGGGACTATACCCCCAGGCGAATGGTCGGACGATGCTAAGGCGGGATACCGCCGTATCCTGATTTATGCAGACTATCATGACTCACCGATCACTCCGTATGCATTGCGAGGGCTTGGTTTTTCGGGGTATCTTTCAACGGCAACGGACGATGATTCATTGAAAGACCGGGGAACGGACGCGTATGCCCGGTTCACCTGGAATTTATCAACGGAAGATTCCATCCCGGCTCGCGCGGCCGCGGCAGAGGCGGTTGGGTTTCTGCTTCTCACGGGTACGCTGACAGAGACCGTGCGCGACGGCCTCATCGCGGCATTAAACACGGCATTAACAACGGATGCGGATTCTTCTGTCCGCGCGGCCGCGGCAGAGGCGGTTGGGTTTCTGCTTCTCACGGGTACGCTGACAGAGACCGTGCGCGACGGCCTCATCGCGGCATTAAACACGGCATTAACAACGGATGCGGATTCTTCTGTCCGCGCGGCCGCGGCAAAGGCCTTGGCGAATCAGAACGGCCCGAGTGGCCCGAGTGTGGATACGGTTGACTGGCTGATCGGCCTCGCGCTTAATAGGGCAGATCCGGACGTGCGCGCGGCCGCCCTGGAAGTTCTGGACGAGTTGTCAGAGCCCGGCGACGCGGTCTGGCTTTTGAGCAAGATCCAGGATCCGGATCCGGTCATCCGCGCGGATGCGGTGCGTTCGTTGGGGGAACTGCAGGATGCCCGCTTTGTTCCCGAGCTGGCCCGCGTTCTTCAGGATGATGAGATCTATTATGTTCGCGCGGCCGCGGTAAAAGCGCTAGGGAATTTTGGGGATAATAATGTGCCCCGACTCTTGCTTCAGGCCCGGCAGGACTCGAGTGAGGGCGTTCGTGATCTTGCCCACAGGACGCTGGTTGCTTGGATCGATGAACATCCAGATCATGTGGGGGCGATGCTCGCCATAGCGCAGAGCGATTCACCCGCGGCTATTCGCGCCGCCGCGCTGCAGGCTCTTGTCGATTCGAACGCTGATCCTGAAGCGATAGGCCTGTTTTTCGAAGGCTACGAAACCCAAGAGGAAAAAATCGCCCGGTGGATCCGCGAACTTGAGGACCCGGAGGCTTCGGAGGAGGTCCTCGCCACGGCGGCTCGCAGTTTAGGCCTTGTGTTTTCGGGTGCTTACGAGTTCGAGATGTCCGTGCAAGGCGATACGGCTCGCGTGGTCAGCGCCCTGGAGGCGGTGATGTCGAATGTTTCTGGGCAGGTCGTCGCCGCGGCGGCGCAGGCTTTGGGAAATATCTTTTCGAACTCATTTGATCCCAAGTACAGCCCCGAGGCTCAGCAATCTCTCGCGGTGATCGGTAGCGTTTTGCATCATGATATGGCTTCGGTTCGCGCTGCGGCAGCCGAAGCGATCGCGAAAATCTATGCGCCTTTCAGGGGAGGGTTCGGTGGTAATGACCCGCCGAAGATTAATGAGATCGCGGTTCTTTTGACCGACGAAGATGCTGCGGTTCGCGAAGCGGCAAGTAAGGTGTTCGCTGGGATAGAGATTCCATCTGATTACATTCCAGGTTTGTTATATGGTTCTTCCGTCGACTATTTAAATAGCCTTATTGTCATTGCAGACAGGGCATTCTATCACCCTCGCCGCCCACGCACTGACGAACTCGACACCGGATTAGGTGTTGCAAACTGGAGGCTTAAAATCTGTGCTAAATATTTCCCTGAACCATATACGAGCTTTGGTGAACATTATAACATGGTGGCAGGGATTCTGAACAACGAAGCGTACCGGGCGGATGCGTGGGCGGCGGAAGCGTGGGCTGAGATCTCGGATCTTACCATTGCTTATAGCGCGAAGATCAGCGCCTTCGTTAAGTATTTATCTACGGATCCTATCCCCGCAATTGCTTTCCGTGGGGACGAATACTTTAACAATGTTTTTAACCAGCTGGTATTTCTGGCCTATCCAGATATTCAGCGGATGGAAATGCTCGGCGAACTGTTAGAAAGATCTGTTCCTGACTCCGCCACCTCGGCTCGAACGTTGGGGTTGTTGCAAACCATCCTGGAGGACTCCTCGCAAGATGCGGGCATGAAACGTGCCGCCTTGCGGGTTCTCGGAAAACTATGCAGTCATGTCGCCCCGCCGTCTTCCGCGATCACGAGCTTGCTTGGTTTTTTAGATCAAGCCCAGTTTGCAAAAGATGCCGATGCGGCTTTGGCGGAGATTTTTTCCGGTCCCGCGGTCCCGCCCGCCAATGTGATCACCGCCTATCGGAACGCCCTTGGGGGAAGTGTTGTTAGCGTTTCTCCGGTCCGGGCGGCAGAGGTTCTCGGAGACATCCTTGCTGGTTCAGCTTCCCCCGATCATGCCGTGATCACCGCGCTTACTCTTGGACTGCGGGGGACTGACCCGGCTTTTGCCGTAACTGCGGCCCAGGCGCTTTGGAAGATCCACGATGCGTCCGCGGTGGATGCGCTGATCGCGGTTTTTCAGGATCCGTCGGTGGATCCCGAGGTCCGGTTAACGATCGCTCAGGATCTGGCCGGTCTGTCAGATCGGCGGGATGGCGTTATTAATACGTTGGTAGGTATTGCGGAAGAAGCTGTGAACGAGGAAGTTCTCGCAACTTGCATTCGCGTGTTGGGGAATATACTCACGGATTCCGGCGCATTATCCGAGGCGTCCGTGACTAAGATCCAGGAGGTACTGCTTGCTGCGGCGGAGGATGATGCCTCAAAGGTCCGGGTGGAGGCTGTTCAGGCGATCGGGCGGTGCGTTGGCGCCGTGGAAGCGCCCGCGCAGAATATGATCGACGCTTTGAACGTAGCGTTTCACGATGAGGACCGGTTAGTCCGTAGAGCCGCATCCCATGCGCTGGCAGAGATCGCCCAGCCCGGTGTTTTTATGTGGTATGTCAATCGCCTGAATGATGCGGATGCGTTGGTCCGGACGGCTGCGGCGTATGTGCTCGGGGTTTTGGGGGATGCGGATGCGGAGACTGCGCTGAGCGATCTGCTTCAAAACGAGGGTGTCGGATCGCTTCGGTTTGCCGCCGCGCAGGCGCTGGGTATGCTGGGAAGCATTGCCGCCATTCCCGCGTTGACAGGGATCGTGCAGGCGGATCCGGATGCGTCGGTGCGCGCCGCGGCGGCGCAAGCGCTGGCTTCGCTCGGGCCCCAGGGGATCCCCGTACTGATCGATGCTCTTAATGATCATTCGCCTCTCGTCCGGGAAAGCGCGGCTTGGGCCCTTGGAGAATTGAAAGCGGTGGGAGCGGTTTCCAAACTGCGGCGGGCCCTGCAGGATGAAGACGTGACCGTTCGCGCGGCCGCAAAGCGGGCTCTGGACTCTTTTGGGGATGCGACCCGAGGGATCCTGGTGAACCAGAAGACCTATGATGCTCGTGGACTGGGGATCACCCTTGGGTCCGGAGCGACGGCCGAAGATTTTGGGCGGGCCGCCCAGGAAGCGCTAGAGTCTTCCGCCTCTTACCAGCACCTTGAAAACGAGGATTTTTATATCGGGGCGAAATTTCGCGAAGTGAAGGAATCCACCAACAGCTATGAGTACGTGGCCGGGGTACGGGTTAACGATAACCAGCAGATCTATTACTACCAAAAGCCTGGCACTGCGTTGGCTCCGGCCTCGATCGTTTCGGCTTCCTGGGTGACGAACAAATCCTGGAAACTCGCGTATATCGAAACGCGGGATATGAAGGCGTCCGGTTTGCTGCTGTCCCGCACGCATTTCCGCGCCGACGGGCAGACCCGGGATTATACGATCTCCTATAACAGGGATGGCTCGGAGGCTACGCGGGCGCAGTATGTCTATCTGAACCCGACAGCACCGAAGGATAAGGACCTTGTGGGGACGGTGACCTACGCCATTTCGACCCAAAGGAACCCTGAGACCGGGGAAGTTTCAAAATACGAATACGCGACAAGCGTCCAGTTGACCCAGCTGGCCGAGCGTTTTAAGGAAACTGGTCCGGTAGCGCTGACCGCGACCGGGCTGGAAAAGGCTCTTATGCTGCAGGTCTATCAGCGAGACGGGGACCTGTGGGAGAACGCTTTCGCCGGCCTTGGATCCTTACCCTATGGGAAGACCTTCGTGATCGCGAGCGCGTCTATCGCGTTTGTACAAGGGACCGCCGCCGAGATGGCCGCGGGGACAAAAGACAGCTATATCACCTCTCTGGAATTTAATTTTAACGTCGCGGATACAGACGAGATCGCCCGGACCGATGTTTATGTTCTGGAAAACAATTCGCTGCGGCTTGCCCAGAAGAAGTATTTCTTTACTGGCGCGGATACGGCGGTCTATGGCGAGAACGCCGTAAATTATATTGAAAATTACGCCGCGGCTCCCGATCAGAGCCGCGTGCTGGAGTCCATCACGGACTACCGCTATCATACAAAAACCGTTGGCGACACGATCGTCGAGGATAATCGCTATTCGGGAGCTTACAAGCTGTACAAGACGGAAACCTTCGATGCGGTTAGTAGGGAAGGCGATCCACGCGCCTGGCTGGAACAGGAGGTTTTCTTCAATACGGATGCAGGTTATCTGGCGAACTGCGGTGACACATGCTATGACGCCGCAACTTACGGACCTCTTATGACCGCTACGGTCAACTATACGTGGGTCCATCCCGCTGTGTCCAGCGTGCCTGAATACTATTATACCCAAGCCCATGGCTATAACTCGGCTGTTACAAGTTATTCGAATTATGTTTACGACGAAGTGACGCACGCCAAGGTCCGTAGCGACAGTTACGAACGCATCTACCCGCCAGCAAAGAACTATGCCCCTGCCGATCTGATCACTTCCCGTCAGCACTTTCGCGCCGATGGGACCGATTATACCGAGGTGATCGCCCAGGATGGTACGGGTTCAACAACGGTTTCGGAGAATGTCTATTTTGACGATGTCCGGGTTCCGGGCAATCTGCTTTACACGGTGGAGAAGATACCGGGAACGAATTTCCAGAACGACGCATCCGACTACAGGATCAAGACGTTGACCTATTACAACACCACACCGCCCAGCGCTCTGAACGGGTGGGCGGATATCTGCTCGGATTGGCCGTTGGCTGCAGACTATGGCACCCTCGCGATGGGGACGTTGATGTTCGGCGAGGCCGGGATCACCGCGGGGGAATTTCACGACGGGCCGTTTACAACCCTTGGCCAGAAAGAATGGCGATCGAGCGTTAACACCTATTCGTTTTCAACGCACGGAATTTTTTATCTCTCATCCAGTAAAACTGATGATATGCGTCGTCTTTATAGTGACGATTCGGCGCATATTATGAGTTATCAAACCCGCCTCTATGAGGGCTATACGACCGCCTCCGGGACCTGGGGGAGTCGGGTGTCTTCTGCCACAGTTTGGTCCCCGGTTAGCTTTGTGATCTTATTGACGAAAACCGATCTTATGATTTATGTGCCTGAGACCGATCTTTTGCTGAAAACCGAGTCGTTTAACCATATATATAGCGACTATCAGGAAAGAGGCGTTGAGTTCATCGGGATATCTTTTTTTGACCCTATTGCGCTGGGCCCGAATCGCCCCATCAATCTCTGGCAAAATCCGGGCGCAAACTACGCTCCCCCCACGCTCACCGGGGGTGATGCCGTTTCGGTATTTAACCAAGCTATATCATCGGCCATATTTACGGGAAAGCCGGTGGGATCTCAGGTTTCTTTCCAGCAAACCTTTGAGAGTTATAGCGCGACTTCTGTGAACGACAAGATGGAGTTAAAGTCTGGGTATTCTCGTCAAAGATATGCCGGCCAGTTGTCGGATTATTCAACGGTGCGTTATGCGTTTCATAATGCAGGTTTATTTGAGACAGTAGGCGGAGTATACAAGGATGGATCTACGAGCAGCTTTGCTTTGACCTACCTGGTTGAGGAAAGGGAGTCAGCGATCCGGGCCGCATTGGCGGACGTGGGTTTCACCCAGGCGAGTATCGATTGGTTTATTAATGCCGCAAAGGATTCGAATAGAAGGTTTGCCTATTGGGCCCGAACAGATATCGCTCATGCGGACCGGCGTACTTTTATTTATAGCCTGAGTCAGGTCCCCGGCGGGGATAGCGTGACCGTCAATTTTGGCGCGGCACTGTGCGGCAGCAGTGGAGGCATTGCATCATCTCATGACGCGGGGACCTATGATATTAAGGTGACCCTGATTGACGCGGCGGGGAACCAATATAATGGCGGGACTCTTTCGATCGATGCGGCTTCCGGCGCGACGGAATCGGAGTTTGACTATTTTTCCATGGCCACCTCCAAGCCCGCCGGTTCTGCCGCGCTTACAGCGGTCAAGCTCGAATGGGTCGGGTGTAATGGTGGAGGCCAAGCCGGCTGTCCAGTCGATAATACCGGTCATTTGGCTATCAACAAAGTTTGGGTTTCTACGGGTACTAGCACCGATTATGTGTCCTACCTGTTACCTAATAGTAACGGCGGGGCTATGGGGGTGACCGTTAATGCCGGCAGCGGATCTCGGACCTTTAATGTTTTGTATTGCAATGGTGCTAGTTGTATCGGCGGTGGGTTGCGAACGGTTTCTGGCAACGGTACCCGGATCGGGTTATCAGTTCCTGTCGGGTATGGCACGGTGCGCCTGGTTGCGTATGCAGGAGGGGTGCCAGGGGATTCTATCTCTTTTAGTAGTCCTTCTTTTGCCGGGAGTACATTTCCGACAGTAGCTTACGGGCATGCATTTGTCAGTTCTACTCCACGCGGGACCGACGTTGGTCAGCTTGGGATCGGGCAGGAAGTCTTATATCAGTATGATGCCGCCGGTGTTCTCCTTTCGGCCGATACGTATTCTTTTATTCACAATCCGCAGGGAGTCAAGATCGAGACGTCCTATTACAGCAGGGGGAAGGTTTATAAAACCGAAAAGTATGGAACGGACGGCAAAACGGTCACGAACGTAACGACGTTTGAGTATGACGCCGATGGCAAGATGATCTCGTCGCTGACGCTGGACCTTGTTTCCAACGGAAAGACCGTGACATTTTACGAGGATAACGCCCGCGGGGAACGTGTCGTAAGCAGGATCGAATCCTACGTGTTCCGGAATGGCGCTTACACCCTGGAGTCCACCACCCGCCGGACCTACCACGGGGACGGCAGTTTCTTCGATGTGACGGATTATCGTCTCGATACCACCGATCCCGACTATGACGCCGACGATTATGTCGCGAAGACTGAAGAGACGGATCCTGACAAGCCGCATCATCTAACGCAAAAGATCACCGATTATGATGCCCAGGGGCGCGTAACGTCTTCTTCAAGCTACGACCAGTTCGGCATACTGTTCGAGACCACGTCGAATTATTCCTACGGCATGTTTGGGGTGCTCCTGGGCTATGAGCGGAACGCCTTGGGGGCTTCGCTGGATGAGAACCAGATGCCTGACGGCGGGCTTGAGATGTGGCATACGATCCTGGTGACCGGTATGACGTATAACGCATACGGTGATACGACAGGATACCGGGAGCTGGATCTTTACTCACAGATGGAAACGGTTTTTGAGATGCAGTTGTATGTCAACCACGCCGTCCATTTTCAGATCGCCACCACGTATGACCATGACGGTTACATCGACCACTTGACCGGTTTGCGCCGAGGGGTCGGCGATGCGGACGTCCGGACCACCACGGAGATGGATCTCACCGGAAGAAGGATCGGGGACGTGGTCCGGGAGTTCGTGCCGGGCGGTATCTCCCAGAGGCGCGCGGCAGCGCTTGACGCGGCGCGAGAGACCCTGACGCAGATGATGGACCTGCTGGACGACACGAAGCCCGGCAATCTCGTGGCGGCGCTTGGCAGCAAGGACAAAGCCGTTAAACAGGCGGCGATCGCGAAGTTGGAGGGCCTGCTTCAAAATGTGATCGCTGACCTTGAGGCTACGGGCAGCGAAGATCTGGTCCATTTTGCCGTTTTCTTCAAGCTTCTGGAAGGGTCGGTTAGTAAGTTGGGGTCTTTGTCAACCTCCTTACGCAAAAAGAAAATCGGCGATTTTGTGAGGACCCTACAAACCGCGCGGGCCTACTCGGGCAATTACGACGACCATACCGGCAATTCCCCCGAGAATGAATATATGTCCGTGCAACTCGAGTGGGATCCGAACGCGGAACTGGATCAAGGCAAAACAGATGCCGAGAGTACGAACTCGAGAAAGTGGACCGCCCGTTATGCGCTACCGGATACGATCAAGGAAGTTCGCGTAACCGAGAGAGTGCAGGAGACTTACGTTAATTCCCAGGGCCGTACCCGGACCCGTTGGGTGACGAAGGAGACGGGGGAGGTGTTGACCACTTTTACATGGGCCAACACTCACGGCACGGATCGGTCTTTGGGATCCAAGAAAAAGGATGGTGTCGAAACTCGCAACGAAGACGGCAAGACGACCAAGCTGGTTCGGGGCGGGACCACCTACAAGTATTACTATGACGCCTATGGACGGCTCACCGAGCAGACCTCGTTTTACTATGCCTCCTCGCGAGAGGGGAAAACGATCGATCGGTCGAGGTCGAAGACCACCTACGTGTATAGCGGTTACAAGACCATTAGCGCGACCACTAAATCTCAGAGTTTTCACTATGAGTCCCACAAGAAAAATGGGGTGACGACTGAGACTTTTGTGAACACGACTGAGACATCGGTGGTCTATTACAATATCGTTGACGCGATGAAATATGCGGCCACGAAACCGGTCTTCAAGAATCCTTACGCAGGCTGGGGCGGGAAGACGACGGGTGGGGCTTTGGGCGGCGCTGCAGGGTTCGGTAGCAGAGGGAACATGAAGTATGACGCCGATGCCGGGACCTGGACGTGGTCATCCAAGTTCACGAATACCCAAATCAAGACCCACGGCGGTGGATTCTGGTCGAGCGCCCTCGGCAAGGCCATCGGTTATGTCGTTCAGGCGATCAAAATTGTCGCGTCATTCTTCGGACCGATTGGCTGGTTGATCGCGGCAATACTTACGTTCGTTTACAGCATGGTGACTACGGGAGACTTCTGGGGCTCGCTCCAGGCGGGCGTTATCTCTTTTGCCACTTCCTGGGTTTGTGCCCAGATCGGCGGATTCATTGAAGCTTCCGGGATAGGGGACGCTATTACCGGGTTCGTGGGCGTTGGAGGAAAGCTCGGTGAGATGGCCGGGAATGCCATCGGAAGAATGATGTCAGACGTTTCCTTGGCGAGCGTTGGAACGGCTGTTCTTGCCGTTGCGGCTCAAGCGGCTGTCATGGGCACTGTGGGCCTTCTTGTGAGCGGGACGCTGAGCTATTTACAGAATCCCAAACAGGGGTTTTTTCAAGCGTTTGCGAAGCTTGCCCTCTACGCCTATGCCGGAGCCTTTTTATCCGCTCTGGGATCAGGGATTTTAGGGAATATAGAGCTGGATAAAACGGATTCGTTTGGCTGGATGGCGGACTCGGATGCGTGGCTCCAAGACAATTTAAGCAGCTGGGATCTTTCTGGAACGGCTTGGAACCCGTACGGTCTGACGATTAATTTTTCCGGAATGTCCGCCAATATCCTCACTGGATTGATATCGATGGCTATGGAGCCTGCAGTAAAAGAGCTGTTTTCGCTTAAAGAAGGGACGCCGCTTTTTTACATGGCGACAAATTTCTTTTCGTCGCTTTCTGCGGGTTTATTGACGACACCGAAGGCGGCCCTCTGGAAGGCCATGGATAGCCTTGGATTCGAGTCGCGGAAAGATTATTCTTCGGCTATGCTGATCGGTTATGACGCGAAGGTGAGTCAAAAGGTTCTGGGCGATGAATCGGGAGAAAAGGCCGAGAACGAGGGCATCCTGACGCGTGCTTTGGGGACAACGGCCGGAAATTTTGTCGGGCAGATGGTCATGACGGCGACGACCTCTGTGGTGGCCGCTGTGCAGAAGTCCATACAGAAGCAGAAAGATACGGAGGCCGCTCGCTTGAAGGCTGCGGCGAATCCGAAGGTGACGGTTTCCGCCGCGAAACAGGAACAATTCCTCAAGACTGGGATCCTCTACGGGCGAGGCGCCGCGGCGGGGCTGACCGCGACAATGTCCACGGCTGAAGTGGCGGGGCAAAACGTTCCAGTGATGACGGTGACGGATGCTCAGGGTGAGGCTCTACCTCCCATGATAGGCCAAAAAGCCATCGATGATTATCTGTCAAGGGATGAAGCGAGCTGGTCTGCCTCCGAGCCTGTCGTTACCGAGGTGAGGGGTGAAAATGTGACCGTGTATATGTCGGCTGGTTCCGACGAACAAACCCGCGCCGAGGTGCGCGCTTTGACGACAAACCTCAAGCCGGAGGCCGTGTCCCAACCGGTGCTTCAGCGCCTTTTGTCCCTGAATGTTCAAGGTGTTGTTTTCGACAATGGTTCCGCATTCATGATCACGACCGATAAAAACGGAGATGCCCAACAGACGGATTTGAATGCTGAAAGTCATGACTATGGCGACTACGATACGACGATCTCGGTCGGGTCGAGTGGTATCGAACTGGCAACTTTTTCTGAAGATACGATGGACGTCATGCGGGAGATCATGCTGGCCGGCGGCGGCCGTTCGCTGGATAGCAATGCCGGGATCCAGGCACTGATCAGTGAGTTGGGCATCGATACGCAGAAAGGGGTGTCGTACGCCGTTGTTGCTCCGGATGACGTGATCGCGATCCCCGGCGTCAGTAATTTTCAGGCAGTTGTCACGATGGACGGGGTTGTTTTTAGCTGCGAAGTCAGCGGGCTGAATGATTCCTCGATCACGATTAAAGATGCCGTTGCCGACAATTTGGTCGACGCGATATTCGCCGCTAAGATGATCTCAGGGATCGCGGCAAAATACGATCTTACGATCGGAAATAGCCCTAAGGAGTGTCAGGGTGTCATTAACTTTGCCGATGAGCTCCTGGCCAAGATGAATAGCGGCGAACTCCGCCTTGACCAGTTGACGGTCATTTTTCACGGTAAGTTCGATCTGGCCGCGACCTTTACCAAAGGAAGCGATGTTATTTCTTTCGATGTCAAACTCGCGGACGGTTTGATCCTGCACGGCAAGGCGAAGGGGATGAAGTCGGTCCTGGACGGGACTTTTGAACTTCAGAAGATCGCGGCGAAATATGATTTTAAGACCCAAAAGGGGATCGAGGGCTTCTTAAGCGAAGTGGTTTCGAATTTGGCCCGGTTCGGTCTCACGGAAATGATCTTTGAATTTACGATGCCCGGTTTTTCAAATCTGATGTACGGGTTTACGCAGGGAGATAAGGGTGGGTTTACAGCTCAATATTCGTTCGAGATCGCGCCCGGGATCCGCGTCGGGCACAGCGGTTTTGCGGCGAACTCGACGACGCTCAAACAATCTTTTGCCGAGATGCAGCGGTTGAAGGCGAAGGTGGACGCGTTGGGTATTAGCTCCGCCAAAGATGCCGGCAAACTCGGCGATTTTGCTTCCCTGGTCGGAGCCATGCTTTTGGGTCAGGAAGGGCCTCATCTCACCGAACAGGAGCGTGTGAGCGGCGGTGAATACACGCTTTCCTTTAAAGATGGCGGGAATGGTAAGCCGCTCGAATATGCCCTCTTTAAAAAGGGCGACCAGATCGGGATCCGCACGACGGTGACGCTTGTGGACGTCGCCGGGCGTGAGGCGAGGCTCTCTTTTACTGTTATCGGAAAACAAACCGGTGATGTGAAGAGTGCCTCACGGGAAATGATGGAAAAGGTTGCCGGCGTGGTTAATACCGCGGTCGAGGACGCCAAGTTCACCTCGTTGATCGATCCGGGCAAGGCGGGCGCTTTTATAAAAAACCTCTGTGAGGTCTTAAGCGGTAGTTTGTTAAAGAGCGGTTATGGTCTCGAAGGCAGTGCCTTCAGTCTGACACTCATCAAAACGACCGGTCTCGATGCCGAGGTGCTTCACTTTATGAATACGGCTTCAGGATGGACGACGTATCTCCAGCTGTCTTATTTCTCCAAGCCTGCGGATGGCGACCGCCAGGAAAAGGAGTCGTGCCGCATCCCGATGGGAAGCGCCGAGGATGCGTTCGGCCTTGTCGGGGAATTAAGAAAACTGGAAGGACGCGGGATCGACGCCAAATTCCTGACGGCGAAGGCGATCCTGAATTATGTCAATAAAAACACAACGGGGCTTTCGGATGTGGGCCTGCAGGAGGGGCAGCAGAAGGTCCTGAATGCGGTTTTTGGGACGCTTCTTGGCCCGAATCAGGCGAAAGCGTCTATTTACGGTGTGGTGGTCCGGGATGCTTTCGGGAAGTGGGATCTATTGACGTATCAGCCGGTTATGGCCGGCAGTCGGGTGATCGGCGCAACGTTGAAAAGTTATCTTGGACGGGGGGAAGCCGGTCTTGAAGTAAAAGGGGATGCTAAGCTTCCCGCGAATTTTAAGGTTCCGGGGGGGAGCAAACTGGAAGAGCTGACGATCACGACAAGCGGGGAATCGCTGAACGCTGAGGCCGCGAGGCTTGCTTTTAAGGCGGCCTTGGATATAACCGGGTACGGGGACATGATGCCGTCTCAAATCACCTATTTCGGTCTGTCTTCCTGGATCAATGTCCGGGTCGGCGGTCAGATCGTCGGGAATGTTCTGGTGGGCGTCACTTTGCCGGGGAGGGGATACGGGAATTTCTATATTGATAAGGTGAATTCGAAAGTGTATGGGGCTTCCTCGGATGGCACCCTTTTCAATGAGGGTAAGGCGCTTGCGCTGACGGAAGTCATAGAATCCAAGGCGAATGACCGGTGGAAAAAGGATATGCCGGAGGCGATGACCGAGATATCTAACAGGCTTGTTGCCGGGGAAGGATTGTCCGCGGATCTTGCTAACGTCGCAGTCGGTTTGCTGGCGATGAATTTCGGGATCGCGAACCTGGATATCGCAACAAAGGGCTGGACGAATATCCTGGGCCCGAAAAACAAGGATGGGAGTGAAAACCTGCTTGGGACCGCGTATGACTTCAGCTTGTTCGAGCGCGGCGCGCCGCAAGGGACCTATCTTGTGAGCGGGGCGGGAGTCTTTGGGGGGAGGGTCTTTCTTGTAGGGGAGTCTGTTTCAATTAAGGATGGAGTGGCGAGCGTTGATATAACCCGCTCGATCGATGGCGTTGAGAAGACCGCGACGCTTTCGGTCGGAGCGCTTAAAGAAATCGATCTCGATCATAGCAAATTGACCACCGAAGAACTTTTGGTGGAACAACTCGATTCGGCGCTGTTGCCGGATCAGTCTTTGCCGGCAAAAAGCTATGTGTGGCATCAGACGATCTCCTTGACGGGCGATAAAGGATTGCAGGCCATGTTGGGTGCTGCCCTCTCCCATCTTGGGGTAGTCACGGGCACGACCGCATTTTACGGGCCGGATCTCAAGTCCGCGCGCTTCGTTGGGTATCGCGTTGAGATGAACGAGAGCGGTCGGCAGACCGTGGGTTATTACAACCTTGATGCGTCAGGGAAGGTCCTGAAAGCGACTTGGGCGAGTGGGGTCGCGGGCGATCTCAAGGCGATCCCGGGCGTGGTGCGCGCCGTGCGGGGTGAAACAGCTCTTTCGGCGGAATCCTTAAAGTTGTGGCAGACCGGTGGCCTGAGCAGCGTCTCAAGCGGCGTCGTTTCCACGATCCTGAATTTCGATTGCCTCGGGGCGCTGCTCACCTCCGATGAGATGAGCGCAATGAAATCTCAAGCCGAGTCCCTCTTCGGCTTCTGGGAAGGGACGCGCCTTTTCGACAAAGATGGCAGCCTGCTGGTTTCTATGAATGCGTTTACCTCAGGAAAGGCCCTTGATTTTGGGCAAGAGTCGGAGGCGGTGAAGAGTAAAATCGCCGAGGTGAACGCAAAGCTACCCGATGGAAAAAAGATCACGGGATATGAGAAGGTCAAAATGGGGACGTCCGAATATATCAAGCTGTATGACGCGACCGGCAAGAGCGGGTTCCTGTTGAACGGAAACGACCTTGGCATGTTGGCAACGGAGAAGGTGATCGGGCTCCAGGGCTGGGGCGAACAGCCGGCGGCCCTCGCTTTGATCCTCGTTAACGACGAGAAGGTCCGTCAAGAGTTTGGTTGTGAAGCGACGCTCCGGGTTACGGATCTCGAGCAGGGTGCGGCTCCCGAGAAACTCCCCAACATGAAGTCGATTGACAGCTTTGAGAACTGGTCGGTCAAGGTGAGCGGAACGACCGCCGGGGGCAGGCTTGAAGATCTCGCGCTCAACGTTCTCGGGAAAAAGGAATCCACCACTTTCACCGACCTTGACGGAAGGACTTATACGGTCGCGAACGGAGAGTTCCTGGATGGCGCGCTGGCGCGCGGGACTGGGCAGTTCGTTAATTTTGCCATGGCGTTCGCGGAGACGAAGTCGGGGCTTCAGGGATTGGCCCTGGAGGTCGGACAAGGCGAAATGGTCGCGAGGACGCATGGCCCGATGACGAGCGGGAACGCTTCCGAGTTCGGGCCCGTCCGCCCCGAAACAAGGACGGGAACGCTTTACGCGAGTAAGATCGACTTCGTGGGATCTTCGGAAGGTTTTACTCCCGA
>CAZDVO010000034.1:0-22715 GCA_964508905.1 uncultured bacterium | reverse complement strand
AAGGGGACATTTCATGTGCTACCAAAAGGGGACATCTTGACGTGCTGCCAACAGGCCTTTTTTGCGCGCAACGTTCAACGCTCAAAGCGCAACGCTCAGTTCTTTTCGTTGCGCGTTGACCTTTGCGCGTTGAGCTAGATTCTTTTCCGTTTTTGTTTTGCCTGGTCGAGAAAGCAGGTCAACTTCGCGGCATCACGTCTTTGGAGGAGTTCCTTGAAGACCTTCACTTGCCGCTCAAAGCGGGTCAGCACATCCAGCATCACCCTGCGGTTCGTCATGAAGATCGGCTGCCAGATCGAAGAATCTGCGGCCGCAATACGCGTGGTGTCCCGGAAACCGTTCGAAGCGACTTTCAGCGCCGGCGTTGAAACGGCATGCATCAGACACGCCGCGATCGCGTGTGGCAGATGGCTTACCTCGCCAACAAGCCGGTCGTGCATTTCCGGAGAAAGTTCGATGACCTTCGTGGAAAATTTTGACCAGAATCTCTTGGCCCGCGCGTAGCCGACGGGAGTAGTTCTTCGATCACGGGTCAGAAGCATCAGGCCCTGATCATACAGCTTCGGATTCACGGCCTTGATCCCCCGTTCATGCGACCCCACCATCGGATGGCATCCGACGAACGAAAGACGTTGCCACTTCTTGGAATTCGCCTCTTTCAGGACAGAAACCTTAACGCTCCCGACATCCGTCACGAGAGCCCCCTTCGCGCAAACCTGATCGATCGACTTCAGATACGGCAGAAAAGTCCCAACCGGCGTACAAAGCACCACAAGATCCGCCTCATGCGCGCCTAGCATAACGTTGTCAGTCGCCTCGTCGACCCAACCGCGCTTCAACGCCAACCGGATCGCCTCACGGCTCCGGCTGATCCCAACGATCGTGGCCTTAGGAAATTTCTTGCGGCACGCCGCGGCTAGCGAGCCGCCCATAAGGCCGAGACCGACGATAGCAACTTTTTTAAACATAGCGGTCAATTTCTCCGAGATCGTTTTTAAATGTCACGTCCAACCGCATGCGCGACCAAACGGACCTTACGCATCAGTTCCTCGAACTGCTCGGGACGCAGGGATTGCTCTCCGTCGCTTTTCGCCTCTTCGGGGTTCTGATGCACCTCGACCATCAGCGCGTCACATCCCGCCGCCACGCCCGCCATCGCCATGGGCGCGACATAATCACGGTATCCCGTCCCATGCGACGGATCGACAAGCGCCGGCAAATGCGTTTCTTTCTTGATCACCGGGATCGCATTCAGATCCAGCGTGTTCCGCGTGGATGTCTCAAACGTACGGATGCCGCGCTCACCCAAAAGCACTTTAAAATTCCCCTTCGAAAGAAGGTATTCCGCCGACATCAAAAGGTCCTTCACCGTCGCGCTCAGACCGCGCTTCAGAAGCACCGCCTTCTTGGTCATGCCGCACTCCTTCAAAAGATCGAAGTTCTGCATATTCCGGGCGCCGATCTGGAGCATGTCCGCGTAACGGGACACGAGTTCGACCTGGCGCGTGTCCATCACTTCCGTCACGACCAAAAGCCCTGTTTCATCCGCCGCTTGCCGAAGGTATTTTAGTCCTTCCTCCCCGAGCCCTTGGAAAGAATACGGTGAGGTTCGGGGCTTAAAAGCGCCGCCGCGAAGAAAGGTCGCGCCGGCTTTTTTGACCGATTTGGCAAGGTCGAACAACATGTCGTAATTTTCAACAGAACAAGGGCCCGCCATCACCACGATCCGCTTCCCCCCGACCTTCACGCCATTGCCCATGTCAAACTCAGTGTTCTCAGCCCTGTAATCCCGACTGGCCAACTTATAGGGCTTGAGGATCGCCAACACCGACTCAACGCCGGGGAACGCTTCGAGCGGCTGGACCTGCAGTTTTTCCTCATCCCCGATCACCCCGATCACGGTCCGCTCGGTTCCGCGGGAGACGTTGGGCGTCAGCCCCAGCTCGCGGACCTTCTCACAGATATGTTCCAGTTCCTGAGGCGTTGCTGTTTTCTTTAGGACAATGATCATTTCAGGACTCCTTGACTGTCGTGTTCTTACTCAGATAACTTTTCAGCATTTTGATGAGCTGCACGTTCTGGCTACGACGACCGATCGTGATGCGGATCCAATCCGGCAGTTTGTACGAATTCATGGGGCGCACGATCATTCCCTGGCGCAAGAGAGCCTGATAGGCATCGTGGCCGTTGGATCTCATATTCACGAGAACAAAATTGGCCTGGCTCGGCAGAAATTCGAGGCCCATTTTTTTAAATCGGTTGTAAAAAAATTTCCGCCCCCGAACCACCAGCCATTTCGTCCTCCAGAGAAAGAACGTGTCTTCGATCGCCGCAACGGCCGCGGCCTGAGCCAGCGAATTCACATTGAACGGCTGCCGGACCTTGTGCAGGTAAGCGATCACCTCTTTGGAGGCAACGCCGTAGCCGATACGGACACCCGCAAGGCCGTAGGCTTTTGAGAAGGTCCGCAACACCACTACATTCGGACGCCCGGCTTTTATGCAGGTCAGCATCTTGGGGAAATCGACGGCATCGACAAAATCCACATAGGCTTCATCAAAAGCCACCATCACGTGGTCCGGGACCTTGGAAAGAAAGGCCTCCACCTCAGCGGCCGTAACATAGGTCCCGGTCGGATTGTTGGGGTTCGCGATAAAGATCAGCTTCGTCTTCGGCGTGATAGCGCGCAGGATCGCGTCAAGATCGTAACGATAATCCTTCGTCATCGGAACAGCTTTGAATGTCGCGCCGCAGACCTGCGACAGGATCGGATAGACCAGAAAGGTCATCTCGGAAGAGATTACTTCATCGCCTTCAGACAAAAAACCGCGCGCCAAAAGTTCAATGATCTCGTTAGAGCCATTCCCGAAGATCAAATGATCCGGATCGATATCGAGTTCCTTGGAAAGCCGCGTCAAAAGATAATAGCTGTTCCCTTCGGGATAGAGATGGACCTCACGGATCGCCTTGCGCATCGCCCGCATGGCTTTGCCCGAAGCCCCCAAGGGGTTCTCGTTCGAGGCCAGCTTCGTGACATTGCGGATCCCGTACTCCCGCTGAAGCTCTTTGATGGGTTTTCCCGGCTCGTACGGTTTGATTTCTTGGATATGCCTCTTAAATGGAATTTGTTGATTCATCTCTCTAATTCTCTTTCAGGATGGAGGAGGGTGGAAGGTGGATGGCGATTGGTTTTCCGATAAGCTCCATTCGCCATCCCCCATCCGCCATCCTTCATCTAATCTTTCGTTTTTCCCACTGCGGGATACGAACCGAGGACTTTGAGGAATTTCACCTTCTTCTCCATCTCGGCCAGCATCTTGGCAACCCGAGGATCGGCCACGTGGCCCTCAAGATCGATGTAGAAATAATAATCCCACGCCTTCTTCTTCGACGGACGCGATTCGATCTTGGTCATATTCACGCGGTATTTCTTGATCGGCAACAGCATCTCATAGAGCGCGCCGACCTTATCGCGGATCGAAACGAGGATCGAGGTTTTATCGTGCTGTGTTTTGGCCGGGATCTGTTTCGAGATTACCAGGAACCGCGTCACATTATTCGCAAAATCCTGGATCGCCTCGGCCACGACCGGCAAATTGTAAAAGGTCGCCGCAAGCTTCGATCCGATCGCCGCCGCGCCTTCTTCATCCGTGGCCCGTTTCGCGGCCGCGGACGTACTGGAAGCCTCGAGAAGCTCCGCATGATGAAGATGCGATTCAAGCCACATCCGGCATTGTCCGAACGCCTCGGTCTTGGAATAGACCCGGCGGATATCCTTCAGGCTCTTCGCGTTCGACATCAGATTCTGCGCGATCTCGGAATAGATCTCCGAACAAATCTTGAGATCGGAGTCGATGAACATATCGAGCGTATGGCTCACCCCTCCATCGATGGAATTCTCAATAGGCGTCACGCCATAATCGGCACGTCCTTGCTCCACTTCGCGGAAGATCTCGCTAATACTGGCGCAGGAACGGTACTCGACGCTGGAACCGAACTTGGAAAGCGCCGCAAGATGCGTGAATGTCGCTTCAGGCCCCAGATAAGCGATCTTAAGCGGCTTTTCAAGCGCCAGCGCGGCAGACATGATCTCGCGGTAAATGGACTTCAAAGCATCCTTCGGCAGAACCCCTTTCGCGGCCAAGCGATCGATCTTCTGGTAAACCTCGCTCTCCCGGTCCGGCGCGTAGATCTCCTTCCCCGCCTCGATCTTCTTTTTTCCAACTTCACGCGCGAATTCCGTACGGTCGTTCAAAAGCCCGATGATCTTCTGGTCCAGGTCGTCGATCTTCTTACGCAATTGGCTCAGATCCATATTAAGCATTCCCCTCGTTCTCACTGGGTGTCGCCTCTCCCGCAGGCTCCGGAACATCCGCCGTCCCCTCAGAAGATGACGTAACGCCGTCTTGCGGCGCGATTGCTTCCGTTGCAACATCTTGAGATTCGCCTCCCTGCAAGGTGCCGGACTCGGGAACGTCCACGATCTTCTTCGTTCCGATCAATTCGTCCTTCTTCACGGAGCTTTCCACCATCGTTTTGATCTCATCGATGCTGGGAAGATCCTGCAGGTGTTTGAGGCCGAAGTGTTCCAGGAACTTTTCCGTTGTCCCGTACATGAACGGGCGTCCCGGGACTTCCTTCTTGCCCACGATCTTGATGAAATTCTTTTCCATGAGCGTGGTCAGAACGCCGCTCGCGTCAACACCCCGAAGTGATTCGATCTCCGCGCGGGTCAGCGGCTGCTTATAGGCAAGGATCGCCAACGTCTCAAGCGCCGACTGCGTCGCCTGACGTGCCTTGCGTTGCAACTCGATCTTCAGGATCCAAGCCGCGAATTCTTTCTTGGTTGAAAGCTCATAGCCTCCGGCAATCTCCAACAGTTCAAAACACCGCCCGCTATTCTGATAATCTTCTTTCAATTCCGCCACGATCTTTTCGATCTGGCTGACCGTCAGGACCTTCGTCACTTTGCGGATCTCGGCAGGGGTCAACGGCTTGGAAGAAGCAAAGATGAGCGCCTCCACCACCTGCTTCGCCTTTTGGGGATCCTGCAGATCTTCTTCGCGAAGCGACTCCACCTGAAACCGTTGGGCCCCGGTCAGCGACTCGAGGGCGTTCTTTTCCTCAAGTTGTTCCTGGATCTCCTGATCGAGTTCCTTGCGCAACGTTTTCAGCTTCGCCTGTTTTTCACGTTCCTGTGCCGCGGTCGTTTTCATAGGATTTTAGGTTATACTAATTCCCTTCCCGTTTTTCAATGACGATCTCGCCGAACTGCTTGTCCTGCCGCACCCACGCAAAATGCGTCCGGACGATCTCAAGGACCGCCAGGAATGTCGCGATCAATTCATTCCGCGTCCACCGCTCCGAAAAAAGATCATTAAAAGAGACCTTCTTCTTTTCCGTCAGATAGGCCTGGATCTGGATCATCTTCTCCTCGATCGAGACCATCTCTTCAAAAACTTCGTGTTCGCTTTTAGGTTCTTTCTTCGCAAGCACGTTCTGGAACGCAACGATCAGATCAAAGAAATTCGCACTAAAGGTATCGACACCCAGATCCTCAGGACCCAACTCCCCGAGATAATAATCCGTGATCTGGCGTGTGAACATCTTGCCGCGCTCCGTCTGGAGCAATCCGAGTTCCTTCGCCGCTTCTTTGAAGGCCTGATACTCGAGCAACTTCCGCACGAGCTCGGCCCGCGGGTCCTCTCCGTCCGTCTCTTCTTCGTCCTTATCGGTCGGGAGCAACATCTTCGACTTGATATAAATGAGCGTCGCCGCCATAACGATGAATTCGCCGGCCACTTCCAGGTCCAACTGCTTCATGACCTTCAGGTAATCAAGATACTGCTGGGTGATCTCAGAGACCTGAATGTCATAGACATTCATCTCGTTCTTCTTGATCAGATCCAGCAAGAGATCCAGCGGACCGTCATAGGCGGAGATCTTGACGTGAAGCGGATCTTTCTCCGGCTCCGGCCCCGCAAGGATCGGGAGCGGAGAAACCTCGGTCACCGGCGCCACCTCAGGTGCTACGATGCCAGCCCCATCGCCTGAAGGGTTTCCTTCAGGGTTTGGCTCGCAACTTCCCGCGCCCTCTGGGCTCCCCGGTCGAGGATCTTCCGGATTTCCGTTTTTTTCATCATCCATGCTTCACGTCTTTCCCTTATCGGGTCCATGAACTCGTTCAGTTTTGCAGCCATTTGCATTTTGCAATCAACACAGCCGCGGGTCGCATTGCGGCATTCCCCCGCGATCGTTTCCGACTGGTCCTTATTAAAAAGCTTATGATAAAAAAAGACAGGGCAGACTTCCGGATGGCCCTTGTCCGTCCGCAGCTTTCGCGCCGGGTCCGTCACCATCGTTTTGATCTTCCTTGTCACTTCCTCCTTGGAATCCGCGAGATAGATACAATTGCCATAGCTTTTGCTCATCTTGCGGCCATCAAGCCCCGGGACTTTCGGCACACGGGTCATCACCGCTTCAGGTTCCGGAAACACCTGTTTTTTGTAAAGATGGAAAAAACGGCGGACAATCTCCCGCGTCAGTTCCAAATGCGGCAGCTGGTCTTCCCCCACAGGAACTTTTTCCGCCTTATAGAGCGCGATATCCGCGGCCTGCAACACCGGGTATCCCAAAAATCCGTGGGTGTGGAGATCCTTCCCCTTCAGCTCCGCCAGTTGGTCCTTGTAGGTCGGATTCCGCTCAAGCCATCCCAGCGGCGTGATCATCGAAAAAAGAAGCGACAGATTCGCGTGTTCCAACACCTCGCTCTGCACAAAGATCGTGCACTGATCGGAATCGAGGCCGCTCGCGAGGTAGTCGATCATCACCTCCATCACGTTCTCAGCAATGGAAGTTTTGCCTTCGTTATCCGTAGTAAGCGCATGCAGGTCCGCGATCATAAAAAAGGCATCCGCGCCTTGCAGCTTCTTATAATTTTCAACCGCCCCTAAAAGATTCCCCAAATGGAGCTTGCCGGTAGGTCGAGTACCACTTAAAACACGTGTGGGCATAAAAAGACTTGCCTCCGTAAACCGTGAATTTTGAAGATTTTACAGTAGATCGTTCGAGGGTGTCAACAAATGCGCTCGAGGGTCACTTCAGGAAATCAATATCCATATCGGAGGTCTTCCGATAACTCATGACCATACTTCCCTCGGCAAAGGTGATCCGCAGGAGCCGGATCGAAAAATTGCCGGAGCGGACATAAGCATTTACAAAAAGGTTCTCCACTCCGCGCAACACATGCGGCGGCATCGAAAAAGACCCTATCTTCAGCCATTGGAGACTCAAAAAAAGTTTGTCCCCCGCTTCATCCATCGTACTGAGAGAACCTCGAGCGCTAATGGGAATACCGAGCGCTTTCGTATAGAATGAAAATCCGCCAAGAAAAAAATTCAACTCGATATTCTTGAGAAGCTTTGAACGCTCGAGTTCACGGACAAATCCTCTACTCCGGATCGTTTCATTGGTGTAACCCACCGTGAATTCCCGCCGTTTGGTCTTCTTCCCTTCCTTGTACATATAGTACCGAGCCCGACCTACCGCATCCGCCATCACGGGCTCGATCCATCTAAGCCAAAACGGGACCTTCTCCGCGGAGGCGGAAAGCGTCGGCGCCGTCAGTGCACCCCCAGTCGTAACCGCACCCAGAAAAGACTGGATCTGCCCATTTCGGGCACCAAAGACCTCTACAACCCCTTCCTCAACCCGATAATGGGCTTTAGGCCCCTTCTCGAATGGCCCGGGAAAAGGAAGATAGAGAATGAGACCGACCGCGAGAAAGAAGATGACAAGAAATCCAAGTGTAATAAAAATAAGGCTTTTCATAGAGGCCCGCATTGTACAAGCGACATTTTAAGGCGTCAATTTCATTCTCGCTCCAGGTCCGATCAAACCTTTTTTAGAGTTTGTAGAGCAGAAAAAAAATCGTCCTCACCCCTAGCATCTCGAATATAATGTGCTACACTTCATTTTAGGAGGATTTTATGCTCAAAAAATCGATGATGAGTCTTGTCTTGGGTGTTTGTTTTTTTTCCATGATCGCTCCCCTTCAGGCCGAGGTCGGCCGCGTCGCCGAAGTCAGTAGCATTGAAGGAATGGTCTGGTTCCGCAAGGGAGGGACTGACGACTGGAAAGGGGCCTCAAAGGGCATGATCCTCCTTGAAAACGATGAGATCAAAACAGGCGAAAATGCAAAGGCTGAGATCCTCCTCGACGCAGCGGGAGAAACAGGGAAACTCAACCTTGCCCCGAATAGCCAATTGCGAATTGAAACCATGAAACAGGATACCACCTCGGGAGATAAGACGACCCTGCTCGACCTAGCTCTTGGACGCGTTCTTATCAAGGCTGAAAAGTTAAAAGGAAATTCCGCGTTCCAGGTCAAAACTCCGACTTCCATCTGCGCGGTGCGTGGGACTGTTTTCGAGGTCAGCGTCGAGGCGAAATAGCACAGCCCCGGAGCCTCAAGCCATTCCAAACAAATCCTCTGTGTTTGTGTCATCGGAGATTCATAACTAAATAACATTTCCCGGCGAGACTGCGGTATACTGCGCCGGAGTAGTCATCGGGAGATTTTCCAGACGGTTCAAGCGTCTGCCTCAAAGCCAAGCGATGTTCCGGCCAGAACGGTTCCCTCGCCCGGAGGGGCTCGAAGAAGCTCAAAAACAAGTTCCACGGAGAAGCGCGCATCACGGACATTCGGGACCGTACGCCTGCTCTAACGTTCAAATAAACCCCGGATCCAAAAGGAGTCTAAAACAATGAGTGAACACATCGAAGATAACGAGGATATTTCATCCTCTGTCGAAACAGGATCCGACGTTGTTTCGTTGATCAAAAAAATGCAGCAGCAGCTGAATTACCTCGAAAAAAAGATCGATCTTCTGCTTGGCGGCGGACAATCTTCCGAGCGGCCGTTCCGGGAAAAACGTTTTGACCGCCCTTCCCGGCCATCCTTCGGACATGGCCCTAAAAGAGACTTTGACCGCGGGCCGAGAAGAGATTTCGATCGCGGCCCCAAGAGAGATTTTGGCCACGGTCCCAAAAGAGGTTTCGACCGCGGACCCAAGAGGGATTTCGCTCCTCGTGAAGGGGGCTTCGAAAAAGAACGCTCTTCCGAACGCGGCTTTGACCGTCCTTTCGCCCGAAAAGGCCCCGGAGGATTTGGTCATGGCGATAAGCCATTTTTCCGTCATCGGAAAGGGCCCCGCTAGACCCATTCGAGGAAGAGGCTGCTCAAGGATTCTTCGCGGCAGAATCGCTTAAAAAAACGGAGTACGGTGGGAATCATCCCGCTGTACTCCGTAAATCTTTTTAGGAGAGAAGATATCCCATCCGCTTGACCGCCTTGGCCATCCGCGCCAGGGCAATGCTCACCGTGGTTCCCTCGGTAAGATTCCCCATACAGATCGCCGCATACCCCGAACGGTTTCGGATCTTGAAGGTTGTGACTTTGCTCGTGGACAGTTTTTTCAGGATTTTTTTCGCCATGGATCCCTCCGTGGATGCGAGTTTTTCCCCGCTAGAGGTATCGGCATTTCATGATGAGGATGAAGCAGACGTACGCGGCTAAGCCGCGACGATTAAACGCGGACGACTTCTTTGACTTCGGGGATATATTCCTTGAGGTAGGCTTCAATGCCCATTTTGAGGGTCATGGTCGCGCTGGGACAACCGGAACAGGCACCTTTGAGATGAAGTTTTACAATACCGTTCTCGAACCCGCAGAAAACCGCATCCCCTCCGTCCCGCGCAAGAGCCGGGCGGATCTGCTCATTCATAATGTCGATGATCTTCTTCTCAACCTCTGACTTGGGAGCTGTGACATCCGCGCACCCTTCGCAGGTTTTCGGGCTTGCCTTGCAGGTCGATAAAAAAGCCTGTAGCGTTTCCGTCACGCGTGGGATCAAAGCGCCCCAGGAAGAGACCCCTTCGTCCCGCGTTACGGTCACAAGATCAGGTCCGATCATGACCTCCTTCACATGTTCGATCTCAAAAAGCTTCGCCGCAAGCGGAGACTTCCCCGCTTCGGATCTGGAGGCAAAATGGACGGTCCCGTGCGTGCAGACCGGCACATTGACATTAAATCTCAGCGAATTGGGATTCGGGGTGAATTCTGTCGTGATCTGAATATTTTCCATGGGCAGGAGTATACCATATTTTTTATGACTGCCAAGACCGTGTTGTCTAACCGTGTTGTCTAGCCGATCGCCTGGAAAGCTTCCCCCACCGTCTTCCCGATGGAGACAAAGCCATGGTTTTTCAGGATCACGAGATTGCGGTCTCGGAGGGCTTCCACTGCAGAACAAGCGAATTCCACGGTCCCGTAAGGATACTCTCTGGAGGTGGTAACCGCGTGTTTCAAATTTAACGCATGAGCGTGAAGGATCACCTGGATCTCCGGACGTGCATCATAGATCATCCGGTGCATGATCGCCTCCGAGCTTGGCCGGACACTCCCTGTGCAAGTAACGATCTTTTGGGCCACATCGACTTCTCTAACACGAATAAAACTCGCGGAAAGCAGGTTGCCCAGCTCCGAGCCTGCCGCCGTGATCACCAGGTCCTTCCCCGAACGAAAGCTCAAGTTACCGCTATTCTCCGGACAAAAGCCGCGTTCGGCCAGCGCCTTCCCGATCCCGATCAGTTCGTTGATCCGGGGATCTTCTACGGGTTCCGGCGCCAGATGCCGCACTTCGAATTTAACCCCAACATAGCGCTCAGCCATGGCGTTAAAACACCTCACAGAGGAGACCTTTGAGATAATCCCCTTCCGGATGATAGATATTGATCGGGTGGTCGAAGGCATGAGAAGTTTTTTTGAGGATCCTCACATTCCGCTTCGCGTCCGCAGCAGCGCCAAAAAGGATCTTCTGAAAAAGATCCGGCGTAATATACGAGGAGCAGGAGAACGTAAAAAGTAGCCCGCCGGGAGGAAGCATCCTCAACGCCTGAAGATTGATATCCTTGTAGCCTCGCGCCGCATCCTGGACCTGATTTTTGCTTTTGCAAAAAGCCGGTGGATCCAGAATGATCAGATCGAATTCCTTTTTCGTCGTACGCAGGTAATCGAAAACATCCGTCTGAGCCCAAACACTCTGCTCCGGAGTAAGCCCGTTCCGCTCAAAATTCTTTCGTCCCATCGCAACCGCCGGTTCGGAAGACTCCACCGAAACGACCTGCGAAGCTCCGCCGCGAGCCGCATAGACCGAAAAACCGCCGGTGTAGGCGAAACAGTTCAGCACGCGCTTCCCTGCCGCAATATCCCGGACCACGGCCCGACTTTCCCTCTGATCCAGAAAAAAGCCGGTCTTCTGGCCCCCTTTGACGTCGACCCCGAAACGAAGACCGTTCTCTTCGATCTCGATCGCTTCCGGAGGTTCGGCCCCCGCAAGCACGCCAACGGAACGCTTGAGGCCTTCCCACCGACGCAGATCGGAATCGCTCCTCTCAAAGATCGAATGCCCGGGAAAGTGGCTCCGAAGGATCTTGACGATCACAGGCTTCCAGGTATCGATCCCCGCGGTATTGAACTCTGCGACAAGAAAATCCCCGTAAACATCCACGGTCAGTCCCGAAAGAAAGTCCCCCTCGGAATGGATCAGTCGATAAGCGTTGGTCTGGGGTGGCAGGAACCGCTTCCGAACTTCGATCGCCTGAGCGATCCGGGCGTCGAAAAAAGCCTCATCGATCGTCACATCTTCAAAAGCGAGCATCCGCACCACGATCTGGGACTCGGGGTTGAGATACCCGATCCCAAGAAAATAATCGTGCGCGGAAAAGACCCTAACAAGATCGCCGGCTTCAAACCCCTCTTCGATCTGGTCAATGGCCCCGGAAAAGATCCAGGGGTGGCGGTTCAGGACGGGACGTTCTTTGCCTTTTTGAAGGATACAACGAACGGTTTTCATCGGGAAAGATGGACGACCCAAAAACTAAAAAGCCCGGCAAGGATGCAATAATAACCAAACACGGAGAAACGGCCTTTCTGAATGACACCCATAAGCCATTTGATCACCACGTAGCCACTTAACGCCGAGGCCAGAAAGCCGATCGAAACGGGACCCAAATTCTCGGAAAAATACGCGCCCCCATGCCTCAATTCAAGAACGACCGCACCCGCGATCGCCGGGATCGAGATCAGGAACGAAAATCTGGCGGCATCTTCTCTCTTGATCCCAAGGGCCATCCCCGCGAGGATCGTGCTTCCGGAGCGTGAGATCGCAGGGATCAACGCCAGCGCCTGAGCGAACCCGATCCAGATCGAACGCCACACCCCGATCGCCTCGATTTTGCGATGGCCTTGCGGGATCCGAACGCTCGCGATAAGGAATACCCCCATGATGATCCATTGCCAACCCACCGAAGCGAGGTCTGAGAACGCACTTTCAAAATAATCCTTAAAAACAACGGCAACGACCGCTGTCGGGATCAATGTCAGAGCGATCAGGAACCAAAGCTTATCCGAAGGAGCGGGGTTTGCGGCACACACGCAGGGGCAAAAACATCGAGCTATCGACCGACCCAAACCGGCCAGGATCTCGGCCGTTTCCTTTTTAAAATAAACGAGAACCGCCACGAGCGTCCCGGCATGCAGGGCAACGTCGAAGGCCAGCATGGGCTCTTTCATGCCGAAGAGGCTTTGGAAAAGCACCAGATGCCCGGAACTGGAGACCGGAAGAAACTCCGTCAATCCCTGAACAACTCCAAGAACCAAAGCTTGCCATAAGGGCATAAGAAGATCCGAGAACCCCGTTATCGAAGGGCTTGTGTGGTGGTTTTGATGCTCTGTTCCATCGTCTTGGCAGGCGTCGACTGCCTCAGGGACGGCGCCGGAGCGGAAGGCACAGACATCTCGACCCCCACTTTGTCCGGACGGATACCTTCTCCGCAAGACGTTTCCGAACAAGTTTTAAGCGGGATCCCGAGAGGCGTAAAATAACGGCGCGTACAATCGCATCCTTGGTCATTTTCATAATGGCTTGTCACGCAACCCGAAGAAGCCAAAACCATCAAAAGCAACAACAAGCATCCACCCAATGGCCGCATCAAGAACTCCTCTCGGTAATCCTCACCCAAACAAAATGCTTATTTCAACACCGCCGCGGGGATCTTTTCTTCCACAACCTTCACCGGAGCTGCCGGCGCTGCAGGCGCTACGGCCACAGGAACTGCCACAGCAGGGGCTGCAACCACCGGTGCAACAGGCGCCACGACCTCTGCTTTTTGGCAAGGGCAAGAAGAACAGCCGGAGGCCGCGAGAGCGATCAGGGACAAGGCAACAAATCTAACGGACACTTTCATGACACATCTCCTTTGGTTTAAAGAAAAGAACGCGCTTTTTTATTTTTTTGAATTTCACTGACGATCTTGCGGATCGATTCGGATTCGCTAATCGGGCACACGAGCACAGCATCCCCCGTGTCCACCACGATATGGTCTTTCAACCCGACGGTCGCGATCAAACGCCCCGAGCCTTTGACCACATTCCCGGAACTTTCCACGAGCATATTATTACCGATCGAAATATTCCCTTGAAGATCTTTGGGCAAAAGCCCCGCAAGCGCCGCCCAACTCCCGACATCACTCCAGCCGATCGATGCAGGGATTGCCAGGATCCCGCCCTGCAGTTTCTCCATTAGGCCATAATCGATCGAAATACTCGTCACTTTCGAAAAAAGCTTCTTCACCGACCCCGGAGAAAGCGTTCCTTCTGCAATGCGGATCACCGCTCGGAACACATCGGGGAGCTCTCGCCGCGTGGTCTCGAGAAGACAATCGGCACGCCAAAAAAAGATCCCGGCATTCCAAAGGCACTTCCGGGAAGCGACATATCGTTTCGCCACCGAGAGCTTCGGCTTTTCATGAAAACAACGGAGATAAAAAACGGGCGTGCCTTTCACAGCAACCTTCCGGGAAGCCAACTCGAGATAACCATAGCCCGTATGCGGCTGATCGGGTTTGATCCCAAGGGTGACAGGCATCCCCGATTCGTCCGCCTGAGCGTACGCGATCCGAAGCAGTTTTGCGAATGTGGCTTCGTCTTTTATAAAATGATCCGCGGGGAAAATGCCCAGAACAGCCGAAGGGTCCTGTTTCATGACAAGGGAAGCGGCCCATGCGGCGCAGGGCGCTGTGTTCCGCCCCACAGGCTCCCCGATCACCTGGGCACGAGGGATCCCGAGAAGTTTTGCGGTTGAGGCAGCGCGATCCTGTGAGGTAAAAACGAGAATGCGGGATGCGGGAATGACCTTCCGGATGCGATCGAAGGTCTGCTCGATCAGCGTTTTGCGCCCAAAGATATTCAGGAACTGCTTGGCGCGATGTTTCCGGCTTTCCGGCCAGAAACGGGTGCCACTTCCGCCCGCCATAATAACCGCCCAAGCATGCGATCCTTTTTTCTGAAAGGTGGCTTGGGCCGTTCGATGCATCAGGCCATCCTGCTCATCACAGCGTGAAGTTCGTTTTCAACGACCGAGCGGATCTCATCAAGACGCTTTTTCGTTTGCGCTTCAAAACGCATCACGAGCACCGGTTGCGTATTGGAGGCACGGACCAACCCCCAGCCATCGGGGAATTGAACCCGCGCGCCGTCGATATCGACCACTTCGTATTTCTTTTTGAGATCGGTCACCACCTGGGCGATCACCTTGAATTTGATCTCTTCCGGAAGTTCAAAACGTATCTCCGGAGTATTCACAAGCTGAGGAACATCCGCCAAAAGGGATGAGAACGGAGCCTTGGCCTTATCCAGGATCTCGAGAATACGACAGGCGGCATAGACCGCATCGTCAAATCCGAGCCACCGGTCATAGAAGAACATATGCCCGCTCATCTCCCCAGCCATTTCAGCATGGGTCTCTTTCATCTTTGCCTTGATCAGCGAATGGCCCGTCTTCCACATCAAAGGCTTTCCCCCGCGCTTGGCGACATCATCATAAACTTGCTTGGAACTTTTAACATCGCCGATAATGACCGCACCGGGTTTTCGGCTCAGGATCTCCCGAGCATAGAGAAGAAGCAATTTATCCCCTGGAATGATCTGGCCTTTTTCATCAACAACACCCACACGATCCGCGTCGCCATCAAACGCAATGCCGATATCCGCTCCGGTCTCGAGGACTTTCTTCTGAAGATCCGCCAGATTTTCCGGAACGGAAGGGTCCGCCTGATGATCCGGCATCTTGGGGTCCAGGTTCTCATAAAGAACCGTGATGTCGTGCCCAAACCGGCGAAGTAGCGCCGGCGCCGTCACAGCCGCCATCCCGTGCCCGGTATCCACGATGACTTTAAGCTTCTGCGTGAACTTGAACCCGCTAAAAATGTAATCTTGATAGGCCTTCACGAGAGCCGCGTGGTCGGGATGTTCCACCGTCCCCTGCCCTGTCACAAAATCATTTTTCTCAATGATCTCGCGCAGTCCCTGGATATCTTTTCCGTAGAAGGAACGTCCGGAGTGATGGAATTTGAAACCATTCTCATCGGGAGGATTGTGCGACCCGGTCAAGGAGATGCCGGCATCGAGTTTGTTGTGCGTCACATAAAAATAAACGAGCGGCGTCGGCACAAGTCCGATCTCAATGACCGTCAACCCGCAACTTTGTAGGCCGTTCGAGAGACCGCGATAGAGGAACTCCGCGCTCCAGCGATGATCGTGGCCGATGGCGACCGTCTTCTTCCCCTCACGGATCAAAAGTGACCCAAAGGATTTACCGATCGCCAGCGCGACCTCTTCGGTGAGTTCTTTGCCTGCTTTACCGCGTATATCGTATTCTCGAAAAATATGGGATGGAATCATCGGATAACCTTTTGAATTGTCTGCGGAGTGTGGCTGTTTAGATATACTTTAAAGAGAGAACAAGTGCGTTGTCGTAGACGGTCCACCTTGAACCGCCACGACAACGCAACTGTTCCAAAAGAACAGTGCGAGCGAGAGGACTTGGCGCCTCCGCTTCGCTCCGGTCGGCCACCCACTCTCACAAACATGACATAAGCCATATTTGTAAACGAGAGCTCCCTTCAAATCCTCTCTAAAGCGTTCATCGTAGGCGGCCAACCTATAGCCGCCACGGTGACGTACTTTTTTACTGAAAAAAGTGCGAGCGAGAGGACTTGAACCTCCATGCCTTGCGGCGTCAGCCCCTCAAGCTGATGTGTCTGCCAGTTTCACCACGCTCGCATAAACGATAACGAGGATTGCTAAGAACCTTTCGAAGTCCGTTTCCGGACCGCCGTCAACTTCTCTTCTTTGATCGCGCGAACCTTGCGCTCTTTTTCGAGCACCGCCTCGACCTGTCCTAGTTCCGCATCCAGCTTCTTGACCTCTTCGATGATCTTCCGGACCCCGGCTTCGGTCACGGAAAACTCTTCGCCTTGGCGTATCGCTTTCTGGTACACCAGGCTCCCCAACTGAGAAAAGGCCTTCGTGATCTGATGCTCCAAGGTGGCCTTCTGGATCAAAAGCTTGGTCACATTCGCCGCTTCGCCGGTCTTCTCGGCGACCACCTTGGCGTACTTCTTAACCGCCTCAAAAGTCTCGTTAATGATCTTCTCAGACTTCGCGTAAAATTCTTTTTTGTCCATTGTACCCTCACCCGGTCAAAACATGATCCGAAACCCGATCTTCGGAGGAGCCCACAAGACCTTCATGGGCATAGCAACGTCCCACAGGGCGTATGTTCTACCATATTTTTCGAAGATATCAAGTGCAGAATACGGCGCCGGGGGACCCTTCCAGCATCAAGGGTTCTTGGACTTCAGGAAATGGACGGGATCGCCCCACGCGCCATAGCCAATCTCCGCTCCGGTCGAGCGGATCCGCTGTTCAAGGCAGGAAAGGCACTGTCGGGCGTTTTCATCGAGACAGGGCTTGTTATCGTAGAGCTTATAAGCCCTCCGGTATTCGGGAGGCGTCACATTCGGCATGATCACATTAGCGCCGGCCAGGATCCCCTTTTCACGCCCCGCCGGATCCAGAGTTTGAAGGGCCGTCGCCGCCGCAATATTCACATCTTTCAGAAAAAGCCGGGTCAAAGCGATCATCACAAGACCCAAACGGAAGTGATCGGCCGCATCATAATCCGGATGCTTCAGAGGTGTTTCTTCGTGAGGGATATAAGGCCCCATCCCGATCATATCAATATCCTCACGCTCGAAGAATAGAATGTCGTTCACGAGGTCTTCATACGTCTGCGCTGGCAATCCGATCATTACCCCGGTGCCGGTCTGATAACCGATCCGCTTCAAAGCCTGCAAACAGGCAAGCCGTTTTTCAAACGAATGGTCGCCAGGATGGATCTTTTTATACAGCTCGGAGGCGCTCGTCTCGATCCTTAAAAGATAGCGATGAGCCCCCGCCTTGAACCACCGCTCATAAGTTTCATCGGTCTGCTCCCCGAGCGACAACGTGATCCCTAATCCCCCAGCCGTCTCCGCCTTGATCTTTTGAAGCACGGTTTCAATAAGCCGGGTATAAGCCTCGTCCTGGCGTTCCCCCGATTGCAACACGATCGAACCATACCGCATCGCGTGCGCCGCGCGGGCGCAATCCAGGATCTCATCCTCACTCATAGCAAACCGCTTCACATGAGGATTGCCTTTCCGGATACCGCAATAGTAACAATCTTTGACGCAAAGATTGCTGCATTCGATAAGCCCCCGAAAATAAACCTTCGGACCAACATGGTGGATGGCACAGGCTCGCGCCTCGCGGAAAAGCCCGTCCAATTTCGCGGGGTCCTTCTCTCGAAGCCAGCCTAACATCTGCTCCCGCGTCAGGTCGCTCATGATGTCTCCCGGCTACAGAAACAGGTCCCGTTCGCCATTCCGTACCCGTTCGAGAAAATGGTAAAAGGCAGGAAACCCCTGGGGATTACGTTCCCGGATCTCGGCCACTTCCTTTTCCATCACCTTCAGTCCGATCTCACGCGTTTCAGGCGTCGCGAAGTCGTCCAGCCATTCCTGAAAGGTCAGCACGGCGTTCAACTTGCAAAATTTCCCCTCTTTCCCGCTCCGGAGAAGTTCCATAATGCATTTACCGGTACGGCCGCAACGATAACCGGCCGTGCAAAATGAAGTAATATACCCCATCTTGGCAAAATCACGGACAAGCTCGTCGAGACTGCGCGTGTCTCCAAGGATGAACTGCTGCCGTTCGGACTCCTGGCCGGTTCCCGCCTCGCTGTAAGCGCCGATTCCTATCTTGGTTGAAGCATCCGTCTGCGTGATCCCGAGGCTGATCGCTTCGCGCCGCATCGCCGCCGTCTCACGCGCCGTGATGATCATCCCTGTATACGGGATGGCAAGACGAATCAGCATGATGATCTTCTTAAAATCCTCGTCCGAGACCTTGTAGGGCGACTGTTCGGCATAGGCTGAGTTCAGCGCCGGCTCCATACGCGGGAATGAGACCGTGTGAGGACCAATCCCCATTTTTGTTTCAAGCTCGATCGCGTGATAAAGAAGGGCCATGACTTCAAATCGCCAGTCATAAAGCCCAAAAAGCACACCGATCCCGACATCATCGATCCCCGCGTCCATCGCCCGGTGCATCGCGTAAAGTCGCCATGAATAATCCGACTTAATGGTCCCCTGGGGATGCATCTTGGCATAGGTCTCATGATGATAAGTCTCCTGAAATACTTGAAAGGTTCCGAGGCCTCCGTCACGCAAGCGGACGAGTTCCTCGATCGACATGGGGGCGGCATTCACGTTGATACGGCGGATATTCCCGTAACCATGCTTGGTAGGGACCTTCACGTCATAGATCGTCTTCATGCTCTCAAGGATATAATCGATGCCGGTCAGAGGATGCTCTCCGTAAACCGCGATGATCCTTTTGTGGCCGATCGTGCCCGCGAGCGATTCCGTCTCCCGCCGGATCTCATCCATCGACAACACGCGCCGTTTCGCCGAAGTGTTCTCATGTTTAAAACCGCAATAGACGCAATTATTCACGCAATAATTCCCCATATAAAGCGGCGCGAAAGTCACAATCCGGTTGTCATAGACCTTGAGCTTGATCTTAAGCGCCGTTTCCTGCATCTCGCGCAAGAGTCCCGGATCTTGGACCTGGATAAGCGTCGCGAGTTCCCCCGGCGACAGCGTCTTAGCCTCGAGTGATTTCGCGAGGATTTCATGGACCTGGGCCGCGGAAGGCTCCGCTGCCCCGCGGATCTCGCCCCAAATTTTGTCGTCATCGATAAAATCGCGTCCCTGTTCAAGATACTTGTCGATCTGGTCTCTCTTGATCCTCTGCGCGATCCAAGAATGCATATTCCCTGTATGAAGCTCCATGGTGATTTACCCTTTCATGCCCGAACTCTGCCGGGTCTTTCGATAAGCATCCAGAGCAGCCGGGAACGGCGCCAGGGTCCGTTCGATCACGCCCTGGACAAAAGAGATCGCGACCCCATAATTCGTGATCGGCACGCCCTTTTGCTTGGCCTGCTGGATGCGATAAAGCGTTTCGCGACGCGTCAGCATGCACGAACCGCAATGAATGATGAGCTTATACTTTTCAAGGTCTTCCGGATAATCCCGTCCGGCACAACTTTGAATATCCAGCTCCGCCCCCGTATATTGCCGGAGCCAACGCGGGATCTTCACCCGTCCGATGTCATCTTCGACGGCATGGTGACTGCACGCCTCCGCGATCAAAACGCGGTCCCCCGGCCGAAGGCTATCGATCGCGGCGGCCCCTCGCGCCATTTCGATCAAGTCCCCTTTAAGCCGGGAAAAAAGGATCGAAAAGGTCGTGCACGGTATCGCGGGCGGCGTATCCGCGACCATTTTCAGCACGACCTGAGAATCACACACCACGATATCCGGCGGCGTCTTGAGCCGCGCAAGGAACGGGGCATATTCACGCTCTTTCACCACCGCGACCGCCGCATCGCTGTCGAGAATATCCCGGATCGTCTGGACCTGCGGCAAAATGAGCCTTCCCTTCGGGGCCTCGAGATCGATCGGAACGATCAGCACCGCCAACCCTCCGGCCGGAAGCAGATCACCGATCAAGGCGGGCGTCCGGAGAAAATCATCGGGGCAAACGGCCAAAAGATGCGCCTTCAGCGCGTTAACCGCGTCTTCTCTTGTTGCAGAGTCCACACTGGAACACACTAGCACCCGATCCGAATAAGCCCGGATTTTATCGAGAAATCCCGCTTCAGGCACTTGAAGATCCTTTTTATTGACGACGATCATGAGCGGGGTTTTCAGGGACCGAGCTTCCTCGCAGATCGATTCTTCGAGGTCTGTCCACGCGCCCGCTTCGGTCACCAAAACGATCACATCGGCACGATCGAAGACCCGCCGCGTCCTCTGGATCCGCTGCTCCGCAAGAACGGACCGATCGTCCAAACCTCCGGTGTCCAAAAACACCACGGGGCCGATCGGCAAAAGTTCCATCGTTTTTTCCACAACATCGGTCGTCGTCCCCGGCACCGGCGAAGTGATCGCCACATCCTGTCCGGCGATCATGTTGAGAAAACTGGATTTCCCAACATTGGTTCGGCCAAAGATCCCGATCTGTAATCTGAGGGATTTCGGTGTCTTATCCATTTATTTGATATCCCAACGAAAGAAGCGCCTGAGATGACAAACCTTTCGCCACAAGTTCTTTCCCCAATCGAGCCTCCAGGAAATCCCGGATATTGCCGTCTCCCGTTGTACGATATTCTTTCAAAAGGGCTTCCGCTTTTTCATATCCCAGTTGAGGTAAAAATGCGGTAATGATCGTCTCAGAGTGATCCACATATCGGCCGCACTTCTCGACAGAGGCTTGGGCCCCCTCCACACAAACAGCCAGCATGGCACCCGCATTTTTGAGTAGCCTTAAGGATCCCAAAAGTGCGTGCGCCAAAAGAGGCATAAATTCATTGATCTGGAACGTGCTCCGCGAGACAGCCTCGGTCACCACGAGATCATTCGCCATCACCTGGATCCCCGCTTGAATCACCGCTTCCGGGATCACCGGGTTCACTTTCCCCGGCATGATCGACGACCCGGTTTGAAGCGCCGGAAGCTGGATCTCCCCCAGCAGAACCATCTTCCGGAAATCTTCCACGATCTTGATAAGATTACTCGCGTGAGCCTTGAGTATCCCGGAAACTTCCACGAAGGCATCCGTATTCGCCGTCGCATCGACAAGATTCTCGGCCCGGCCCAATCCCAACCCCGTCAGTTCCCGCAATTTTTCAGTCACAAGAAAAATATAATCCCGCGGCGCGCCTAACCCCGTCCCGATCGCCGTGCCGCCCAGATTCACCACGCGCAGACGCTCTTCACATTTAAAAGTCCTCCAGCGGTCGCGGGCCACAGCCTCCCCAAAGGCCGCGAATTCAGCCCCCAGTGTCATCGGCACGGCCTCCTGAAGTTCCGTACGCCCGAGTTTGACAACTCCTGCAAAAGCCTGTTCTTTCACCTGAAACACTCCCTGAAGTTTCGCGGCGGCATCGCTCAGCTGTTTTAGCTCCAAGATAACCGCGAGCTTCAGGGCTGTCGGATAAACATCATTCGTGGACTGATGACGGTTCACATCCTCGATCGGCCGCACGGGGTCATAAGCGCCTTTCGGCCGCCCCAGGAGTTCATTCGCACGGTTCGCCAACACTTCGTTGACATTCATATTCGTGGAAGTCCCTGCACCGCCTTGAAGCGCGTCGAGCGGCCATTCATCAGGGAATTTTCCGGAAAGGACCTCATCACAAGCCGTTTCTATCGCGGCAGCTTTTTCGGACTCCAGATGCCCCAGGGAGCGATTCGCCACACACGCCGCTTTCTTGACCTGAACGATCGCCTGGATCAGTCCCCAGGGAACTTTCGCGGCACTGAGCGAAAAATTCTCAAGCGCGCGCTGGGTGTGGATCCCCCAATAGCGTTCAGCCGGAACTTGCACTTCGCCCAAGCCATCTTTTTCTATCCGGTATTCCATGATGCCCCCAACCCACTCGTTCCCTATTGCTTGGTTAAAGCTGATTTGACCGAGATTCCTTCGATCCCCCCGAGCTTCCCCGTCAAAGCGCCCAGCTCATCGGTGGTCATATCCACGACGAGCGTGATCACGGAAACATTCTTCTCGTGATATGGGATCCCCACACGCGCCACAACATGCTCGCCATAACTTGAAAGCACATGGTTCACCTTGTCCGCTGATTTCTTCCTGTCTTCGATCACGATCCCAACAAACCCCACACGTCTTTCCATGGCACACCCCCTGGTTCTGGAAATAAAAAACCCCGGAATACTCTCGCCTGAGAGCGTTCCGGGGTTAAAAGAATGATTTTCTTCTTTTCTCCCTTAGTTTCCGGAGCCTTGAAGGGCCCTTCGCCTCAGGAAATCAACAACAGTCTAGCTTAACGCCGATAAACTGGCAACGGCTGATATTTCGTATGGAGCAAGTGATGCGACTTCTCACTGAGCGGCTTGCCCAGGAACTCCTTATAAAGCTGCAACACATAGGGATTCTCGTGCGAGCAACGAACCGTCTGGGCTTCGTCATCGGAGTAAAGGCCCTTTGAACGCGCGACGCGGAGCTCATCGGTCACGCCATAAGGCTGCCCGCCGCCACCCACGCAGCCACCCGGACACGCCATCACTTCCACAAAATGATACGGAAGCGGCTTGCCTTCTTTCTGCGCCGTTCGGATCTGATTGAGCACATATTCCACATTCGCGAGACCGTGCGCCACGGCGATCTTGACCTCGGTCCC
>CAZDVO010000033.1:0-22935 GCA_964508905.1 uncultured bacterium | reverse complement strand
CCCATATCTACCTCCCAAGTGTCTCGACATATACATGCTATACAACCCGAGATATGGCAAGTCCTATAAGTCAGCCGTCACAAAAAAAAAGGGGGGGGGGATTATCGCAATATGAAAAATATTTCCTTGATCTATTGACACTTTTCATAATAGCGTGATACCCTTATATAAATAAAAGATTATTTACCAAGGAGATTTAACTATGGATTCTACAAACAAAAGAGACCGATTCAAGAGGTTGGCCCAACAAAGGACCAATGTGGTACTCAGGCGCCTCAAAGTTCTCGGGAATTGCGCAAATCGAAGTGCTTACGAGTATACGGAGGATGAAATCAACAAGATCTTTACTGCAATCGATCGTCAAGTTAAGGATGTTAAAGCAAAATTTCATTTTACAAAATCAAAGGAATTTAAGCTTTAAAATGTCAGACAATATATCGCGAAATGAGCAGGGATGGATAGAGGCCAGCTTGCTTTCCGTTCGAGCAAAAAACGCGCTTACTAAAAAAGGGTTTGTGACACTTAAAGAATGCGCAGCTCTCTCTGAGATGCAGCTTCTTAAAATAAAAAATCTTGGAAAGAAAACTGTCCAAGAAATACTGAGTTGCATCCGCTCTTGCAACTTCGAAAATAAAAATACTTCACTGGGAGAATCTTTCAAAGACGCTATTTCCGCAGAGCAAGCCGAAAGCAAACGTAAATATCTGAAACTTGTACTTGCAATTCCAATTTCAAGAATATTTTTTTCCGTAAGAGCAAAAAACATACTCGATGGGCTACAGGTAAAATGCTTGAAAGATCTTGTTGTTTTGGCGGAAACAAGAGTGTTTAAGCGAGAGAATTGTGGCAAGAAAACCATAGGTGAAATCAAAGGCTTCTTAGAATTATTAGATTTAAGTTTTGGATTGAATTTAGAGCCAGAGCTCGATGAGGAGGTAGCGACTCTTATCGGGAGCGCACCTTCGCCCCAAGCGATTGTCGAGGAATTTCAAAAGAATTATCCCAACAAGATTCATGCTTTCGATGCGATGCGGAAAAATGTTCTTAAAGATGAGAAATACGAACGTTTTTACGAATTATACAAAGAAAAGGGGACTCTAGAAGGTGTTGCGAAAATAACCGGCGTAACTCGGGAACGAGTACGACAAATATTGGTCAAAGGAACTAAATATGGGCTATTTGATTATCGTGGGCATGAATATCCCTATGTTTCAAAAGAAAGCCTTCTTTCCGCACTAGGACAGGATCCCAATCTTTTTCGGGTTGCTAAACTATTAAATATATCAGAGAACTATGGAAGGAGGCTGCTCGCTTCTTATGGAATAACTTCTCAAAAAATAGACCAATTGCGTCTTGAAAAAAGAAAAAAAAGAGCCATTGACGAATATCGGGCGATTAAGGATCAGCTTGGGCATCATCCGACTACCACGGAACTTCAATATAATAAAAAATGGAGACCTTTGTCAGCTAGGATTTATACATTGTGGGGTACTACAGATCGCTTTCGGGAAGAATTTGATATTCCAAAGCCACCTCAAGGCAATCCTCGTTTTCGAGACGATACTAGGAAGTGGCGTGAAGAACGTTCTCAAATTGCGCTAATCAAAAGGATGCAGCGTTTGGATGACATAAGAGACCTTTTGTCTAGAGGCTCATCGGCTAACACTCAAGAAATTTCCACTCGATGTAAAATAAAATATAACCAAGTAGGGCGATATATAAATGTGTTGCTTGCATCCGGTGAAATCATTCGTGAAGGAGCTGGTAATCAAATAAAGTATCGTTTAGCCAATGGAGATCAGGAAAAATGAAAACACTTATCAAGACTAGATTGAAAATAGCAGATCAAAAAGGTTTGCTGAATCAAATCGCCGGAACTTATAAGGATTTCTTTAGAGCGGCTATGGAATACATTGATAATTCCGTAGATGCCGGCACGATTCTAGCAAAGGAAGGGAAAAAAACAAAAGCTCAGATAACTATAGAAATCGATTCTGATAAAAAAACGGTGTCCTTTCAAGACAATTGCGGGGGAATGAGCCCGGAAGAGCTTTGCAAGTTATTGTCGAGTGTGGGGCAATCCAGCAAGAAGACTGTTCCGTGGGCTAATGGGCAGTTTGGTTTCGGGGTGCATGCTTTTAGGGCTTTTGCGAAAGAAGCTACATTTATAAGCCGGAAGGGTAGAGGTAAAACGGCGTTAATTACGATCGATCGTGATATCGATGAAACAGAGGAAGTCTGTTGCGTAGAGGCGAACGACAAGCTTTTGCCAGAGATAGGAACCAAAGTTGTTATTTCTCGTTTTGAAAAGCACGTTTTTAAAAAAGCTTCTTTTATACAAAATCTTGCGCAAGAAATAGAGTATCACTTTGATGATGTTTTGCGTAACGGGTTAGCACGAATTTTTATTTCGGATGGAAAGTCAAAAACTTATGAATGTAAAGCGTTCGACTTTACTTCCCTACAAGGAACAGCTCTGAAAAAAAATCTAGAAGTGGAAACAAAAGAAGGCAGCAAAAGTATCGCGGTCGATTTAAAGGTCTTAGAGCGCCCGCTAGATGATAGGCCGCCGCTTTTAGTGAATAAAGGGAGGCGAGTTCAAGCGATAAATGATTTAAAGAGTTATAAGAACTTCACTCGGGCGAAGGGCGAAAAAAGCTATGTGTGGGGGAATGGATTGGTCGTGGGGTCTGTGGAAATCAACGACTTGTGTTCTCCGAATCTAACGAGGGATGATTTGAAAGACAGTGAAGAGCGAGATAAACTTTGCGAGGTATTATTGCAGGTCCAGCATGAATTAGATGAAATTGTGAACGCAACAATAAATAAAAAAGCGCAAGATTCATACAAAAAAATCAGCAGCATCATGTCCGATTGCTTGTCACAGGTTTTAAAAAAATTCCGTTTGGAATTCGAGCAGATGCTTCCTAGTGGAGTCGGCGTCGAATTCGATCAAAAAACGGTAGAAGGCGAAGGAACTGTTCCTTTTGGAGGAGACGGGCCTGGCGGCGGTGGAGCTGGCGCTAATGAAAAAGGCGGCGGTGGGATGCCTTCAGTGGATGGGAGTAGTGGTATCGGAGATGCGGATCATGGGGGTGGTGAGGGTAAATTAGGTAAGGCTACCGCAGACGGTCAATCAACTCCAATGACTGTTACCACGCCTGGGCCGAGAATTGAGTTTCAACCACATGCGGATGCGGATAGAGTAATTGATATTGGAAATTCCATAATAGTAAATACTCAGCATCCGGACTTTATTTCGCGTAATCCAAATAAAATGGGTACCGCCAGACTTGATGCACGATTAATCAATTATGTATCTCAAGTAGTTGCTCCGCACTGTATACATAAACTGTTCGAAAGGAGAGGGAAAATGCCAACCGTTGAGGAAGCCGTGGATAATATTGTTCGACTTAGCCTGAGATTCGAGCAACAATTATCAGCGACTGTTATGAACTTGGAAATCAAAACTACATAGAAATATTATGAAACTAAATATTCGAAAAATAGTCGATGAAATATCTGATCTGAATAATCGCTATCGGGGGAAAACCATTACGCCGGGCGAGAAACTTTCAGTAATGTGGCAGATCGGAGACGTTTTGCTGAAGAACGGCGTTAACCAGCCGCATTCTCTTGGATGGGCTATACAAAATGAGACAAAGGGGGTTATTAAACGGCCAACTGTTTTTCGGAGCTATAAGGTGCGTCAAATATGGTCAAATAAATCTGATTTGGAAAGGGACCTGCGAAATATAAAAGGGTCGAATTATTTCATCGAGATATTGCCGTTGATTGATCCTCAGCAAGAAGTTCGCGGTAAGTTATCTGCAGAACAGCTAGCAGATCTTTTTCGGCATGCCTGCGAGGATAGCTCTAAGCAATTTTTTACGTATCTGACTGCGATCAAACAACGTTATTCATATAAACGATTAGGAAAAGCTCTGCCCAAAGATCGCCACTTGGAACATTTCAAACTAACACTTGAGAATTTCAAAGCCTTCCAAAAAAGCTTGTGGGGAGTATTACAAGCGGCTGATTCCGGGAAAAGAGAGAGTTTAAGGGCAGGGATTCCTCCGGAAGAGCTGTTAGCATTTTCAAATATGTGCATTTCATTAACAACAAAGGACAATTATAAGCTTTATAAGCGGAAAGGCCCTGAGAGCAGTTCTTCTAAAGAGGAAACATTTAGAAAATTATATGAATGTTTTTTTCTTTTGTTGGACAAGAGGGATGATAAGGAACGAGCGAGACTAAGACGACTTATTTCCGGTGAAGCGCTGGCGCAGATGTCAGATATGATTACATCGATTCAAACGGAAGAAGGCGTGAGTGATTTTAAATCCAGACAAAAATTATCGATAGGTTTATAGCTATGATGCCATTTCTTAAGTGGGCGGGCGGGAAACGATGGTTAATTCCGAAAATCTACAAAAGCTTACCATTATTCAAAACTTATTATGAGCCCTTTCTAGGTGGTGGAAGCTTGTTTTTCTCATTGGAACCATCTAGGGCAGTTTTGTCTGATACGAATAGAGAGCTGATTAATTGTTACCGGTGTGTTCGCAACCGTTGTCAAAAAGTTTTGACGGTTTTAAAAGATCTGAAGAAAACCAAGGATGATTATTATTTCATTCGAGAAAAGTTTAACACAAAAGAAGACCCGATAAAGAAAGCGGCTTATTTCATTTATCTAACAAAAACTTGTTGGAATGGCCTCTATCGGGTAAATCGTGACGGACGATTTAACGTGCCGATTGGAAAATTTAAGGATTGCCTCGAGATTTTTAACGAGGAGCAGCTATTGCATGCGAGCAAGGTCCTGAAAAAGGCAGAGTTGCGTCACTGCGATTTTGAAGAGGGGATTAAAGGAATTAAGCCAAGAGATATTGTTTATTTTGATCCGCCGTATATTACAACCCATCAAAAGAACGGATTCGCTGAGTATAACGCCAAACTATTTAGCCAGACGGACGAATTGCGATTAGCGACGCTGGCAGAGAAATTAAGCAAAAGAAATGTCTACGTCATTGTTAGCAATGCTGCGCATCCTTTAATAAAGCAGCAATACAACGGAATTTTTTACAAAACGGAACTAGTACGCCCCAGTTTGATAGCCGGCGATCCAACCAAACGGTCCAAATTTACCGAATTGGTAATCACGAATTTTTCTCTCGATCAGGAAAACTTTTAATCAAGAATTCAATGGATGATGGGAGGTTTAAAGGTGAGAAACTTTCCAACTCGCTGAAATCACAGATCGTGAGCATGGGCCGCAACTGTGATCCTTCGATTCAGGTATCGGTCAAACAGGTCGGTAACGTAGTCGTAGTCTGTGTGGCTGAGGGCGCTGAAAAACCATATTCCTGCTCGTCCGGGTATTACCAACGGCTTGATGCTGTCACCCAGAAGATGACCCAAAAGGAGATCAAAACAATCTTCAGAGAGACGGTGGACAGGCTTTTTGAAGATCTTCCAAGAAAAGATTGCGGGCTGGAAGACATTTCGGTCAAAAAGATCAAAGCGTTCCTTGTGGAATCGCATACATCTTTCAAGCTTAGCAAGAAAAACCTCGTTTCTTTTCTCACCAGCGTTGGCATTTACAAGGATGGAAAGATTAATAATGCTGGCGTTCTGATGTTTGCAGCGAAGCCTGAGCAGTTTATTCGTTATTCGGAGGTCATTTGCGGCGCTTTTAAAGGTACCGATCGGACTTATATCTATGATCGCAAGGATGTGCGCGACGATCTTTTGACACAGCTGAATGAATCCATGGCATTTATTCAAAGACAGTTGAACGTGCGTAGCGAAATTCGGGGGATTAACCGGGATGACATTTACGAGATCCCTCTAGATGCCCTTCGTGAGGCAGTGGTCAACGCAATCGTTCATCGGGACTATAGCATGCGGGGAACGAGTATCTACGTTGCGGTTTATGATGATCGTGTTGAGATCGAGAATCCTGGAGGATTTACCGCGGGAGTTACCAAGCAAAACTTCGGGAAAATCTCGATTCGGCGGAACCTTATTCTTGCGGATCTCTTTCATCGCATGGGAAAAGTGGAGCGCATGGGATCCGGAATTCGCAGGATGGCGAGTCTTATGAAACAGGCCGGCTTGAAGCCGCCGGTTTTTGAGGCGGACACCTTCTTTCGAGCAATTTTTTATCGTGATCCCGAGTATTCTCTGAAGAGGGTCCCAGAAAAGGTCACTGTAAAGGTCCCAGAAAAAGTCACCCCTAATCAACGCGCAATTCTGGATGCTTGCTCTCAAAATAGCCATGTTACGAGTGGGGAGTTAGCCTCTATTGTTGGCATATCAGATCGCAAGATCAAAGCCAATATCGCAAAACTCAAAGCCAAAGGGTTGATCCGCAGGGTTGGCCCTGATAAGGGCGGACACTGGGAAATTCTCAGCTAGAATAGTATCTGTCGTTTTTGCCTCCTTTTGCGACATTCGGGGTAGCTTTTTAAAAAGTCCTATCTAACAATGTGCTGGTATGTGGAAAGCGTACCGAGACATCATTTGTAAATATTCCAAGATTTCTCTCCGAGAAGAACGTCGGTTGATTCGTTTAGCCAAGAAGGGTTCGAAACAGGCTGCCGATGAATTAGTCTTGCGGCATATTGGCTTCGTGATCTTCCGTATCAACAAGCGAGCATTCCCAGCCTACGCTCGCAGGTTCGGAGAGGATATTCTTTCGCAGGCGATCGTTCTTATGTATGCAAGGAGCCAATCCTATAACCTTCGTTACTACGACAAATCCGGGATCTTCAAGCCCGTTCGATTTGTTTCTTACATCTGGAAATTCATCGATGGGTTGATCCTGGCATCGCTTAAAAAGGAGCTCTACCATGAACGCTCCCACCATCAACCCGACTGGGGAAGGTTGCCCGCCCCAGAATTTGTTGAGGTCTAAAAAGTGCGACATAATGTCCCACCCCCGCGGGGCTATTTCACCGATGTCCGCCCTTTTGGGCCGGACATTTCTTATCCTATTCAGCAATATATAGTTGCTGAAATGTCGTCCCAAAAAGTCCGGACAAAACGGACATGTTTTTGCCCTGTTTCATAATCTGGACGTGCTTGGGCAAGAGGGAATGTCGGATGTATCGTGATCTCTGAATCGGTCTACATATGAATACTCATACATATATCCTATGCTACAATACGGCCGCTTTTAGAGCGTATGACACGCAAAGGACGTAGGCGCGTCACACTTATTTTTCATAAATTTTTCAATTGAAAATGAGTGTTGTCCTGACTTCCAATTAAAAAATAATGGATCGTTAGGGCACTTCTCTTGTCACTCTCTACCGGACAGAGATAAAATCCCCCGAGGAAACCGGGGGATTTTTAGTTTCCAGCCCACTTGATCCCCCTCGTTTTCATCCAAAACTTGCCTACTATCCTGACTTTCATTTTGTTTTTCATAATGGTAGTTAGGATTGCCCCAATTTCAGATGCTCTGAAATTGATAGGAATTGGGACTATCTCTAAAACGGCCTTTGGTTTCAGTCGGCTAGTTTTAGCTGATCCCGCACATATCTCAGAAGTTGCCATCAAGATAATCTTGCTGAAGCTGGAATAGTCCCCATAACCAGGGCAAGTTGGGCAATCTACTCTAGTTTCAGGGGGAGCATTAGGCGAGAATTTGCTGCCAGGCTGCGGTTTGTTTGGCCCAATCCAGCTCGCTGATCACGTTCCTTAAGGATCGCTCCGCGTGCTCGCATAAGCTGACCGGATTGCTGGTCATGATCTCTTCTTGGGTATCTATCAATGTAGTGAAATGCATCAGAAAGGATGCTTCGGAGATCTTGTCGTGTATAATACCGGTGTTTTGCTTGAATTGGGTATCCGGCGAGCCAAAACCAGCCTCATGATAAAAACAGGAGTCCGTGTTGAATCTGATGTCATTCATAAAAAATGCATTATCTGCCACAATGCGTCTGGACGCCTTTTGGGGCAGGAAAAAGATCGCGGAGGAAGAGCCGCTTCGTGCCGAACTTTTCAGCATCGAACAGTTCCGGGTCCACGCGAAAAGTCTGGCCCAAAAACACTCGGTCAGTTACCGGAGGGGTAGGAACAGGCTTTTGCCCCGTCTGAAAGAGAACGAGAGGATCCTTTCCGAGATCCATGAGCTGCTGAACGAAACCGGGCAATCCAAGCGGAGGATCTCCCCGGCCGGGGAGTGGCTCCTCGATAATTACTATCTGATCGAGGAGCAGATCCGGCTTGCCCAGAAATATTTTCCAGAAAGCTATGCTCGCGAACTGCCCCACCTCACGCAGGGGCCTTTTGCGGGGTGCCCGCGCGTCTACGAGCTCGCCATGGAGCTCGTTTCCCACGGGGACGGTCGGTTGGACCAGAGCGGTCTTTCCGAATTCATCGCCGCGTATCAGACGATCAGTCCGCTGAAGCTCGGGGAACTCTGGGCTGTTCCGATCATGCTCAGGCTGGCGCTGATCGAAAACCTGAGGCGCGTGTCGTCCCGCCTGATCGTCTCCCAAACGGAAAGGGACAAGGCGGGTTACTGGGCGACGCGGATCCTGGAAGTTTCTTCCAAGGACACGGACGGGGTGATCCTTGAGATCGCGGCCATGTCCAGGAAAAACCTTACTTTATCGGACGCGTTCGTCGCGGAGTTCACGCGGCGTCTCCACGGCCAGAGCCAGGCGCTGAACCTTCCGTTCGCCTGGCTGGAAAAAAAGCTTGCCGAGCAGGGGGAGACGCTCGAGCGGATCATCCGGGCGACCAGTCAGAAGCAGGCGGCCGACCAGGTTTCGATCGCGAATACGATCGGGAGCCTTCGCCTCCTGGAAATGACCGACTGGCATGATTTTGTCGAAGGCTTGAGCGTCGTGGAAAAAGTCCTGGGTCGCGATCCCTCGGGGCATTACAGCCGCATGTCCTTTACGACCCGAGACCGCTATCGTCACGTGATCGAAAAACTTTCTCTAAGGAGCGGGGTCTCAGAAGAAGAGGTGGCGGCCCGCGCGGTGGAGATGGCCCAAGCGGCGGCGAAGGAAGGGGCCGGACACGCCGCGGGGCATGTCGGATTTTATCTCGTGGACCGGGGGCTGGAACTTTTTTACCGCGGACTGGGACTTCGACTGCCTTTTTGTAAGCATTTGCAGGCAAAAAAAACCTTCTGGTCGTATACCCTTTATTTTGGATCTTTTTTTATGATGACCCTCGCGGTGACGGGCGGTCTCCTGGTCCTGCTTGACAGAGCAGGGGCCCTGAACTCGCAGAGGCTGTTCCTGTTCTTCCCGTTGCTTCTTCTTGTAGCCAGCCAGACGGCCATTTCTCTCGCCAACTGGTTTTCCGCTATGGTTGTGGTTCCCGAGAACCTTCCCCGGATGGATTTTTCGGAAGGAGTGCCCGCTTACGCCCACACGCTGGCCGTGGTCCCCTGCATGCTGAGTGACGCGGAGACGGTCTCCATGCTTCTCGCGGAGCTGGAAGTCCGTTATCTTGCCAATGTCGATGCCCATGTTGATTTTGCGCTTTTGACAGATTTCTGTGACGCCCCGCAGGAGACAATGCCCGGAGACAGGGCGTTGCTGGACCAGGTTACGGAAGGGATCGAGCAGCTGAATCACAAATACCGGCGACAGAAGGACCAGACTTTTTATCTGCTCCACCGTCCGCGCCGGTGGAACGAAAAAGAAAAAATGTGGATGGGATACGAACGGAAGCGGGGCAAGCTCGCGGAGCTGAACGCGTTCCTCCGCGGGAAGGGGCAGGACCGGTTTAGTGTGGTCCTCGGAGATCCGCTCCGGCTCAGAACCGTGAAATACGTGATCACCCTGGACGCCGACACCCGCATGCCTAGAAATGCGGCGCGCGAACTAGTGGAAGTGATCTCTCATCCCCTGAACCGCCCTGTCTACGACGAAAAAAAGCGGCGCGTTGTTTCCGGATACGGGATCCTCCAGCCCCGGGTCGAGTCTAGCTATCCGGGGGAAAAGCCCTCTCTGTTCGTCAAAATTTTCGGGGGGGAGTCCGGGATCGATCCGTATACCAAAATGGTGTCCGACGTTTACCAGGACCTTTTTTTTGAGGGGTCTTTTATCGGCAAGGGGCTTTACGACGTCGACGCCTTTGAGCGTTCCATGTGCGGCCGCTTCCCGGAAAATATCATCCTGAGCCACGATCTGCTGGAGGGGTGCTACGCCCGCGCGGGACTTGTGACGGACGTTCAATTCTACGAGGGGTTTCCCACGGGATATCTCAAGGACTCGAGCCGGAGACATCGGTGGATCCGCGGGGACTGGCAGATCGCTTCATGGCTGCTGCCGTTCGTTCCCGGCCCCGGGAAATCGAGGGCCCCGAATCCGGTCTCCTTTCTTTCCTGGTGGAAGATCGCCGACAATCTGAGGCGCAGTCTCGTACCGCCCGCGGTGGTTGCCCTGCTTCTGGCGGGCTGGATATTTTTTGAGCCGTCCTGGGCCTGGTCGGTCCTTGTGATCGCGCTGCTCGGTTTTCCCCTGGTGCCCATGTCGCTCGCGGAGGTTGTCAGAAAGCCCGGAGACCTGAACTTCAGGACGCATCTGGTAGCGGTTTCGTCTTCATTCAGGAAGAACGCGGCGCGGTTCTTCTTCACGATCGTTTTTCTGTTGCATGAGGTCCTGTATTGCCTGGACGCGATCCTGCGGACTCTGTGGAGGATGCTAGTTTCGCATAGACGGCTTCTGGAATGGAGGACCTTTCTCGAAGCCGAAGCGTCCTTGCCGAACCACCTCCTGGGTTGCTACAAGGCCATGCCGCTCGAGCCGGCCGCAGCGGTTCTGTTGTCATTTTTCTTTCTTTTCGGATGGTTCCGCCCCAACGGGTTTGTTCTCGTGCTTTTGAGCCTGTGGTTCGTTTCCCCCGCGATGGCCTATCTGATCAGCCGGCCCTCTTCGCCCCGGAAGATCCTGCTTTCCGGAAGCCAGGTACTTTTTCTCCGGAACCTTGCCCGCAGGACCTGGGCCTTTTTCGAGAACTTTGTCACGGAGAAGGACCACTGGCTGCCGCCGGACAATTTTCAGGAAGAACCCGTTAGCGCCGTCGCGCACAGGACCTCGCCCACGAACATCGGTCTTTCGCTCCTCGCGAACCTGACCGCGTATGATTTCGGCTATGTTTCGATGGGGATGATGTTTAACAGGACGGAAAAAACGTTCGACACGCTGAACCTCATGGAGAAGTTCAGAGGACATTTTTACAACTGGTACGATACCGAAACGCTAAAGCCCCTTACGCCTCTGTACGTCTCTTCCGTGGACAGCGGGAATCTGACGGGTCATCTGCTGGTCCTACGCTCCGGGCTCACGGAAATGATCTCGCAGAAGATCGTTTCTCTGAAGATCTTTGACGGCCTGGAAGATACGCTGAATATCCTGCATGAAAACGTCGCCGGGCTCGAGAAAAGTCGGAAAACAAGCGTGGCCGGACCCCTGCGGGCGGTTTCCTCAAGGATCGGGCAGTTCCGGGAAAAGATCAAATCGTCTCCCGCGTGCCTGTCGGAGATCCACACGCTTTTACGCCAGCTTTCGACGGATATTTCAAAGATCCTGTCGGGCCTGGACCCGAAGTATTACGAGAAAGTCAAAAAGTGGGCCCGTGCCTTTGAGCGCCAGTGCTACGATTTTCTGGAGGACATGTCCTTCATTGCTCCCTGGATCCTGCTCGGCCCGGAAATGCCGGGGATGTGGGACGGTACGGACGAGGCGCAGACCCGGCGGCTTGCCCAGTTACGTGACGCCTTGAGGCATCTGGACGAGATCCCCGCGCTTGGAGAGGTCGCCAGGCTCGAGCAAAAGATGGTCCCTCTGATCGAGAAGATCCTTTCGGATTTGCCTGAGACGGACGACGCGTCAAGAAGGACTCGCGAATGGTTTTTCAAGCTCCGGGACACGATCAAGGATGCCGGGACGCGCTCTGCGGAAAGGATCAAGGCGATCGATTACATCATTCTTCGGTGCAACGAAGTTTCGGACGTCGAATATGAGTTTCTCTACGACAAATACTCCCATCTTCTTTCCATCGGATACAACGTCAACGCGCACAAGTTGGATAGCGGTTGTTACGATCTCCTTGCCTCGGAGGCCCGTCTGTGCAGTTTTGTGGCGATCGCCCAGGGACGGATGCCCCAGGACCACTGGTTCAGGCTTGGCCGGATGATCTCCAAAACGGAAGGGGATCCGGTGCTGGTTTCCTGGGGCGGGTCGATGTTCGAGTATCTCATGCCCCTTCTGGTGATGCCGACGTACGAAGGGACCCTTCTCGACAGGACCTACAAGGCCGTAGTCCACGGCCAAATGCGGTACGCGGAAAAAAACAATATTCCCTGGGGGATCTCGGAGTCCGGTTACAACAAGGTTGACACGAACAGGATCTTTCAGTACCAGTCCTTTGGCATCCCGGATATGGGATTCAAGCGCGGTCTTGCCGAGGACCTCGTCGTGGCGCCCTATGCCTCCATGCTGGCCCTGATGGTCGAACCGGAAAAGGCCTGTGAAAACCTCGAGCGTTTGTCTTCCGAGGGCTGCAAGGGGGTGTACGGTCTTTACGAAGCGGTCGATTACACGCCCGCGAGGCTTGCACCGGACGAGACCAAGGCGGTCGTGAAATCCTACATGGCCCATCACCAGGGGATGAGCCTGCTGTCTCTCGCCTATGTCCTGCTGGACCGCCCCATGCAAAGACGTTTTCTCTCGGAGCCGATGTTCAAATCCACGGAACTTCTTCTCCAGGAGCGGGTCCCGGTCGCCGAGCCGTTCCTTTACGATTTTGAAGTAACGGGGATGCTCAGAAAATTCGGCGACAGGGAAACTCTTCTGCGTGTGTTCACCACCGCCCAGACGCCGTCGCCCGAGGTACACCCGCTTTCCAACGGCCGGTATCATGTCATGGTGACCAACGCGGGCGGGGGATACAGCCGCTGGCAGAACCTCGCGGTGACGCGGTGGAGCGAAGACGCCGCGATGGACGCCGACGGAACCTTCATTTATCTGCGGGACGTGGAGTCCGGTCAGTTCTGGTCCTCGGCGTATCAGCCGACGCAGAAAAAGCCGAAGAATTACGAGGCCCTTTTCTCCCAGGCCTGGGTGGAGTTCAAGCGACGCGATCACGGGATCGACACGCATACCGAGATCGCCGTTTCCCCAGAAGACGATATTGAGCTTCGGCGGATCACGATCACCAACCGCTCGCGCGCGAGGCGCCTGATCGAAGTGACCAGCTACGCGGAAGTTGTTCTCAATGACCCCGCGGCCGATCAGGCCCACCGCGCGTTCAGTAATCTTTTCGCCGAGACCGAGATCATCAGGTCGCATCAGGCGATCCTTTGCCGGCGGCGGCCGCGGTCGGAAAAGGAGAACTTCCCGCTGCTTTTGCACCTGATGGCGGTCCACGGGGACGCGGTCGTGGGTGCTTCTTATGAGACGGACCGCTCCCGGTTCCTCGGCCGGGGCCGTACTGTGGTCCATCCCGCGGCGATGGAGGAGTATGGAAATCTTTCGGATAGCCAGGGCCCCGTGCTTGATCCGGTCGTTTCGATCCGGAGCCGGATCGAACTGGCGCCCGATGAATCGGCCGTCATCGATTACGTGACGGGGATCTGCGAGAACCGGGACGTCGCCCAGGCGCTGATGGAAAAATACCGGGACCGGAATCTCGCCGACCGCGTTTTTAATCTGGCATGGACCCACAGCCAGGTGGCGATCCAGCAGATCAACGCGACTGAGGTTTCGGCCCAGCTCTACGGGCGTCTGGCCAGCGCCATCCTGTATGCGAATCCTTCCTGGCGGGCGAGCCCCAGCGTTTTGCGCCGCAATAACAGGGGGCAGTCGGACCTTTGGGGGTACAGCATATCGGGCGACCTCCCGATCGTCCTTGTCCGGATCGAGAACCCGGACAATATCGATCTTGTTGTGCAAATGATCCAGGCGCACGCCTATTGGCGCATGAAAGGGCTAGCGGTGGACCTGGTGGTCTGGAACGAAGATACTTCTGTTTACCGTGATAACCTCGGAGAAAGGATCAGCGGATTGATCGCGGCGGCGGGCGAGGAAAAGATGAACCAGAAAGGCGGGATCTTTTTGAGGCGCGCCGATCAGATGTCCGACGAAGACCGGGTCCTGATGCAGACGGTCGCCCGGATCGTGATCTCCGATCGCGGGGGAACGCTGGCCGAGCAGCTCGCGGACATGACCCAACCCAAGGTGAACTTCCTGCCCTTCGTTCCGTCCCGCAAGGAAGATCCGGAGGATGAGGACCGGGGCCCGGTGGAGCGCTCCGATCTGGCTTATTTTAACGGTACGGGTGGATTTACCTGGGATGGAAGGGAATACGTGATCACGACCCTGAGCTCGCGAACGACGCCGGCCCCGTGGGCGAATGTTCTCGCAAATCGGCATTTCGGCACGGTCATTTCGGAGAGCGGCGGAGCGTATACCTGGAGCGAGAACGCCCACGAGTTCCGACTGACGCCCTGGAGGAACGATCCCGTCTCGGACGCCTCCGGTGAGGCGTTCTATATCCGTGACGAGGAGAGCGGGAGATTCTGGTCTCCGACGCCTCTTCCCGCGACGGGGAAGACCCGTTACGTCACGCGCCACGGTTTCGGCTACAGCGTATTTGAGCACACGGAAAGCGGGATCGTTTCGGAGTTGACGGTATTCGTCTCGCTCGAGCACAGTCTGAAATTTTCGATCCTGAAAGTCAGGAACATCTCCGGCCGGTCGCGGCAGCTTTCCGCGACGGCCTATTGCGAGCTCGTCATGGGAACTCTTCGTGACAAGTACCACATGCACATCGTGACGGAGATCGATCCCAAAAGCGGCGCGCTTTTGGCCCGCAATCCCTACAACAAGGAGTTCCGGGACCGGGCGGTTTTTCTCGACGTCAGCGAGCCCATGCGTTTTGTGAGCGGGGACCGTTTCGAATTCATTGGAAGGAACGGGACGATGGCTTCTCCTTCCGCGATGCGGCGGGAGCGGCTTTCCGGAAAAGTGGGCGCGGGGATCGATCCCTGTGTTTCCACGCAGGTGAAATTCGACCTCGAGGACGGTCAGGAAAAGGAAATTCTTTTCACGTTCGGATCGGGCAGGACCACGGAAGAGGCGCGAGAGCTTTTGCGCCGTTTCGGCGGGCTGGAGGCGGCCCATCAGGAACTCCGGAATGTGTGGGAGTACTGGAAACGCACCCTGGGCGTCGTGTATGTGGAAACTCCGGAGCCCTCGGTTAATTTTCTGGTGAACGGGTGGCTGCAGTATCAGGTCATGAGCTGCCGCCTTTGGGGACGTAGCGGGTACTACCAGTCAGGCGGAGCGTTCGGTTTCCGGGACCAGCTTCAGGACGTCATGGCGCTTATCCATTCGAAGCCCGAGATGGTGCGGGAGCAGCTTCTGGCTTTCGCGGCGCACCAGTTCCCCGAAGGTGACGTGCAGCACTGGTGGCATCCTCCCTCCGGCCGGGGGGTCCGGAGCCACTGTTCGGACGATTACTTGTGGCTCCCGTTCGTGACCTGCCTTTATGTGAAAGAGATCGGGGATACAGGCGTTCTTGACGAAACGGTGGGTTTTCTGGAAGGCCCGCTGGTTAAACCCGAAGAGGAATCCTACTATGATATGCCGCGCCGTTCGGTCCAGGCCGGGACCCTTTACGAACATTGCGTTTTGAGTGTCAGGAGAGGATTGCGGTACGGTGAGCACGGCCTTCCCTTGATGGGGAGCGGGGACTGGAACGACGGGATGAATCTGGTCGGGCGCGAAGGGAAGGGAGAAAGTGTTTGGCTTGCCTTTTTTCTTTATGATGTTCTGAAGTCAATGTCGGCCCTGGCCGCCGGCCGGGAAGATCTCGTTTTTTCAGAATTCTGCGCCGAAGAAGCCGAGAAACTCCTTCAGAATATCGAAAAATCTGCGTGGGACGGAAAGTGGTACCGGCGGGCTTATTTCGATAGCGGCGAGGCCCTGGGTGCCTCCGCCAACAGCGAATGCAGGATCGACTCCCTGCCGCAGTCCTGGGCGGTACTCTCGGGCGCGGCGGAACCCGGACGGACGCAAACGGCGATGGACGAGGTGGCCCGGAGGCTGGTCGATCCCAAGCACGCTTTGGTCAAGTTATTCGAACCTCCTTTCGACAAGGCCTTTCCCAATCCCGGATATATCCAGGGCTATGTTCCCGGTGTTAGAGAGAACGGCGGGCAGTATACCCACGCGGCGGTATGGGCGGCCATCGCATTCGCGGTCCTGGGGGACAAGAAACGGGCCTGGGAACTCACGGACATGATCAATCCGGTGCGGCATTCTGATACGGCGGACAAATGTGCTATTTATAAGGTGGAACCGTTCGTAATGGCCGGAGATGTTTATGCCTCATCCTCGCTTGCCGGTCGGGGGGGATGGACCTGGTACACCGGGTCCGCGTCCTGGATGTATCAACTGATCACGAAGTATTTGTTGGGGCTCCGTTTGAAGGTGGACCGGCTTTGTTTCGAGCCGTGTCTTCCTGCCGCGTGGTCGTCCTGGAAACTCCATTACCGGTATCGTGAGACCTTCTACCACATGACGTTCCTCCGGACAGGGCCATTAGATCACGTGACTTCTGTGATCGTGGATGGCGTTGAGCAGGAAGAGAAGACTGTACGGCTTACAGACGATCGCATAGAGCATACGGCAGAGATCAAGATCGGATGATCCGGGTGATACCTTGTTCGTGTCGCCTGGGAACGGACATGTTTTCGCGCCTGTTCCGCGGGTTCAACGTGCCCCGACATTTGTGCCCAATCCCTCAGGGACTGCAAAAAGCGTTGCGCGCAAATACTATGCCGTTGCGTCTTGAGAATGGCCGCGCACGGGATTGCGCATTTTTATACTGGAAGTATTTAGCTAGGCTAGGAGGTCAACTGTATCCGAATCATGGATAGTCAGGGCACTTCTCTTGTCACTCTCTACAGGACACCTGCCTGCCGGCAGGCAGGGAGATAAAATCCCCCGACGGTGTCGGGGGATTTTTAGTTTCTAGCCCATTTGGTCCCGCTCATTTATCTCTGGTTCCAGGGAAGACCCAATGTCGCTTTTCCCATATTTTGGGACATTCATAAATTTTGCATCGCGCTAACCAAGCAAAAAGATATAAGAAAACAAAGGGGCTTCTCCGCATCGTCAACGACGCCCTACATCAAGAAAGTTTAAACTATCCTCTCCTTGACCATCGCTTGCGTTAAGCGTAGCCTATTTGTCATGGTTCGGTCGCAAATCTGCATGTTTCTTCTCTGCATTACTCAAAAAAAACGGGAGGCGTTGTTATGAAAGACTTCAAAAAATATATAGCTGAGGCTATCGGGACCTTTGTTCTGGTGTTGATCGGATGTGGCAGTGCAGTCATTGCGGGTGATCAGATCGGATTTCTAGGCATCTCCCTAGCTTTTGGTCTTTCGGTTGTGGTCATGGCTTATGCCATTGGGCCCATTTCAGGATGCCACATTAATCCGGCGATCAGCATCTCCATGCGGGTTGCGGGTAAATTGAACACCCAAGATACGATTTTTTATGTTGTTGCCCAGTGCATTGGAGCCGTTCTCGCCTCCGCGGTGTTACTTATGATCGCCAAGGGACATGGAAACTATGCGCTGGCAGTAAACGGGTTAGGGCAGAATGGTTATGGAGCCCATTCTCCGATGGGCTATTCCCTCATGTCTTGTTTTACGGCAGAGGTTGTTCTTACCGCTTTGTTTCTTTTCGTGATATTCGGAGCCACTGCAAAAGCAGCTTCGCCCCAGCTAGCGGGGTTAGCCATCGGATTGTCGCTTGTGATCATTCACTTGGTCGGTATTCCCATCAGCGGGACATCCGTTAATCCGGCACGAAGTTTTGGGCCCGCACTTCTCGTGGGAGGAGATGCTCTGCGGCAATTGTGGCTTTTCTGGGTCGCCCCTATTGCCGGGGGTATCGTATCGGCTGTTCTATGGAAAAGTATTTTTGAAAAGGAATAATTTCCAAGCTTTTTGTCGAATGTCTTGAACGAGAATCAGGAAGAAAGGAATCTGAGATGAAAAAGCTTTTTTTGATTCTTTTGGCGCTGCTTTTCATCGCGATCATCGGTGTGGTTATATTCTTGATGACGTTTGATGTGGATCAATACAGGCCGCAGATCGTGAGTCAAGTCGAGAATGCTATTAAAAAGCCCGTGAGGCTGGAAAAGATCAAACTAGGATGGCAGTCGGGGATCGCACTTGAGCTTCAGGGGTTTGCCATTCTGAAGGGCGAGCAGAGCACCGAAAAGCTTGCCGAAGTTCAATCCGCAAAAGCCGTTCTGAATCTTGCGCCGCTTTTGTCGCGTCAGATCCAGGTGGCTACCGTTTATCTGAGCCATCCCGTGGTCCGACTTATCAAGAAACCGGACGGAACTTTTGAAGGTCTGGAACCTGCACCGTCACAGCCGGGCCAGACACAAGGTCAGGCTGCTACCGCTCCCGAGGCTGCGGCATCTCTTTCGTTCCTTGTTAACGAGATCAAAATACAGAACGGGGAATTATTCTTTAAAGATGTTTCTGGGAAAGAGCCGATGGAGGTGCATCTTCGCAAGATCGATGTGACCCTCGAAAATGTTGCTCTCGATGAGCCGATCGATTTCAAAGTTAAGGCGGCTGTTTTAAACGGCGATCAAAATCTGGAGGCCAAAGGAAAGTTAACAATCGCTCCTCAATCTGGCGCCCATGTCTTGAGCGGATTTCATGCTGAGTTGCAATTGGCTCCGATGGATTTCCAGGAGATCGTTAAAGTCAGCCCGTCTTTGAAAACCTCAGGGATCGTTTTCCCGGTTGATGGAACTCTGGGGATCGATGCGGACTCCTTGAGACTGGATGAGAAAGGGCTCAAGGACGCGGCAGCAAAAGTCCGATTCGATCGAGGGAAGGTCCAGCTGACGTCACTCAAAAGTCCCATAGAGAATATTTCCGTCGAGGCGCTCGTCTCGGCCGCGATGATCAAGATCCAGAAATTCGCGGCGAACACGGCCGGCGGAAAAATCGAAGGACAAGGCTCGGTCCAAATAGCCGATCCTTCAAGCCCCGAGATCGTTTTTGGTGCAAAAGCGGATAAACTCAGGATCGAAGACCTGGTTCAGGCACCCTTGCAGGCCGGTCCTCAGGTCAACGGGGTGCTTTCGCTAGTGGTCAATGGGAGTTTGAAAGGACAGACCCCCGAGCAGATCCAGCAAACGATAACGGCGGAAGGGACCGTGATCGTGGACGAGGGGGTGATCACGCAAATGAACGTTCTGAGAGAAGTTTTTCAAAAGCTTTCGGTGATCCCCGGTCTGGTGGAAAAGCTTTGGGCGCGTTTGCCTCCGAATTATCAGGAAAAACTAAAAGCTGAGGATACGAAACTTCAAACGATCCGTGTTCCGTTTATGGTGCAGAACGGAACCGTCCGGTTGCCGCAGTTGAGTGCGGCCACGGATTCTTTCCAGGTGACAGGCGCCGGGACCTATGGCTTGAGTCAAGGCGCCGTGGCAGGGAATGTGCTGCTTTCGATCGACCCGGACCTTTCCGGAGCGATGATCCGCAGTGTGGAAGAACTGCAGTATCTGACGAATGAAAAGAAAGAGATCCAGATCCCTCTGACGATCCAGGGTAACGTTCCGAAAGTGACGGCCATGCCGGATCTTCAATCTGTTGGCGCGAAGATCGCTGCTCAGAAAGCAAAAGAGATGGTCGGCGGTTATCTGGAAAAAGCCCTCGGCGGGAAAAAGGAAGCTCCGAAAGACGCAACGTCCCCCGCAGCTTCTTCCGGACCGGCGCCGAGAACGACACCCTCTAAAACAGGAGTATTGGGAGATCTGTTGCGGCAAGTTGCGAGTGGGACCGTCAGAGAGTAAACTTAACGCGATTTTTTGGGGAGGGGGGATCTCCCAGGATGTTATTGCCTGGGCGGCCTTAGGCTGGGCCAGGAAGTTTTATCAATCCATTATGTATAGAGCAAAAAGGAGGAGGGTTCATGAGATTCTCTAGTGCTGTGGGGATGTTGCTCGTGGTGTTGTTGGCGGGTTGCGCGACAAAAAACATTTCTGATCCCAAAGTTGTTGTTTTGGAAACAACGGATGTCGCAAGGGCTTATGACGTGATCGGTCCGGTTTCAGTGAGCGAGCAGATTGCGGAAAGCGCGGCGGACACGGCCAAGGGGCTTGCGGGTTACGCGACCAAAGACGAACGCATCGGGGGTCAGATCCCGTCGGATACAAAAGCGGCTTTGGACGCCAAAACGGTACAATACAAAGAAATGATCTTTGAAAAGCTGGGAACGAAAGCTAAAGCATCCGATGCTAGCGCGGTCATCGGCGCAGAGTATAAATATGTTCCTGCGTACGTAAATCTTTCCTCGAAAGCTACGGTTTCTGCTCAGGGGACGATGATCAAATATAAGGACTGAGGACGTCTGTGCCGCTTTAGAAGCAGGTTGCTGGAAGAAGGCCGAGAGCGGAGCGAAGCAAGCCGCCAAGAAGGCTGAAAAGGCCCAGAAGGACATGAAAAATAAAATGGGTTTTTAAAACAGCCCGTTAATCGTTGTAACGCAGAAGGCCACCGGGGGGTACCTCGGTGGCCTTTGTGTTTTTAAAGGCCACGAGAAATCGGGGGGCTATGGCTTTCCGGGTGATGAGAAAACGGTTTTAAGGAGGTCGGTGACACGGGCTGTGGGGTCGGTCCGGATCTTTTTTTCCTGCTCGGCGATCAGAACAAAAAGCCCATCCAGCGCTTTCGTCGTGGCATATTGATCCGCTGAAATAAGTTTTGGTTTTGCCGCCAGGGGGATCTTGTTGTAGGCCTGAAGCAGCTGATCGTATTTCTGCGACACGCTGTAACGGTCGAGGGTTTTCTTCATGGAAGGGGAGACGGTCTGATAGAGCCGATCCCATGTTGTTTTCTTAAAATAATCCGTTGCTGCCGTGTCGCCCCCTTTAAGAATTCCCTGAGCATCCGCAAAAGACATACCCATCACAGCATCCAACAGAGCCCCCTTGGCCTGCGGGGCCGCCGCTTCAGCCGCTTGGTTGACACTCTTTTCAAAATCGTCGACTTTTGCGCCCATACCGACGGCCCTCAGCCCTTTTTCAACCAGCGAAAGCTGTTGCGGAAAGCGGATCTTGATCAGATCGTTCTTGGAATAGCCGCCGGCAGAGCTTGCTTTCTCGACGGCCTTATCGATCCCGACGCTGAGGGCCTCTTTCAGCCCTTGGCCGACTTTTGTGTCGTTTAGACTTACCTGTTGCAGGGGTTTTAGCATCGATCGTAATTGTTCTTTCCACCCGGCGTGAAGGAGGCTGGCGCTTGTGAGGAAAAAAAACAGCACGAAAAAGAGCATTTTTTGAAAAGTCATAAGTTATCCCTCATTTGAGCTCATGATACCACAAATTGTGGACGTTTACGATGCGGACACTGGCGCCTATCCGCCAGTGCGGCGCCGTGACGGGCCAAGGATAACCTTCTACGGCGTCGCATTTTTTGATTGAACGGATTCGAACGGGAGCCCCGCTTGCGAACATGACATGTGTTATGCCCAAGAGTAAGGGATCCCAAAATCCGGTCAAACTCGTTTTTTTGACGTTTTAGAGCGAGTGGAAAAAAGTCAGGAAATGGGAGATGCGTGACAGGGGGGGGGCCGGGCCCTTTTTTGTATAATCGTCGGGTGTTCGTTCTGGCCATTCGTTTAAAAGCCATAGCGCTTCAGAGTTTGAGGGAAGTGGCTTTTTACGCAAAACAGGAGAAAATTATGAGAAAAGCATTGATCCGGACGGTTGTTTTTTCTCTTTTTGTGATCATCCCGATATTGGGTTTTTCCGTGTTGTCTTATGCCGCGGAAGTAACATCAGATATCCCGGATAATTCGGGAAGCCGGTTAGGGGGCGTGGGCATTTGGTCCCAAGGGCTTGCGGGTCAGGATAACCAACGGGAAAACAAGGACTACAAGGCTTTTAAGGATAACGTGATGAATTATGCGGCAGGTTTTGACAGCATTGTGAATCCGCATACGCGTTTGGGCGCGAGTTTTGGTTATGGTTATTCCAATAGAAACTACAAGCAGAATCGAACCGGATACGGAAGTTACGGGGTCGACGATCATTCTTTCAATGTCACCGGGACCGCGACCTATGATTCGATCGATCTCTGCGAATCGAGGAAAAACGGCTACTATTCACCTGAAGCTGTGAGAAACCAAGGCCTTAACGGTTGGTATGTCGATAGTGCCGTTGGGTTTACCCAGCACAACTATGATCTCCGCACGGAAAGATTTGATTTTACCGGGGCCCAGGAAGTTGGAAAATCGGATTATCACGGGCAGGAATACACTCTCGGCACCGAAGCGGGCTATATCTTCAATTTCGGAGAAGAAAAGACCGTTCATGTGACGCCCTACACCTTTCTGGAATGGACGCATCTTTACCGGAACCTTTCGAAGGTCAAAGGCTTCGGCGCTAACGATTATAAGGTCAAAGGAGAGGGCTCGAACGATCTCGAACAGGGACTGGGCTTGAAATTGGCCAAATCGATGGTATCAGAGAAGCTGGGCACTTTTATCCCCGTCCTCAAGGGAGAGTGGGGGATCGATTACATTCATGATATCCAGAGCCATAACCGCCAGCGGAATACGGGGGTTTTTGGCGCGGAACTCATTTTTCTCAGCAAAGGGCGCATGACTTGGACCACGGGTTGGGATTTGCTGGTCCAGAACCGAGACCTTCAGAACGTGGGCTACGGGAAGATCCGCTACGATTTTTAAGTGAACGCTTTTACTCAACCCCAAAAAGGAGAATTCAATATGCTGTTTTCAAAGAAGTGTGTGGGTCTATGCGCGCTGTTGCTTGTTGTGAGTGCGGCGCTAGTTCTGTCCGGCTGCGCGACTTGCTGCGGCGAGGCAAAGGCGAAACCAGTTGCCGGCACCAAAT
>CAZDVO010000032.1:0-22978 GCA_964508905.1 uncultured bacterium | reverse complement strand
TCGATGCCGAGATCCTCGTGAACACCGTGTACGCGAACATGCTCGCCAAGACGGGGATCATCACTACCGCGGAAGCGAAGGCGATCGTACGAGGCCTCCAGGCCGTCGCCAAGGCCTTCAAGGGCCAGGACCTGACCCCGTACCTCGAACGGTATGAGGACATTCACACGCTGATCCAATCCGAGGTCGAGAAAAGGGCCGGGGCCGTCGCCAAGAAGATCCACACCGGCCGCAGCCGTAACGACCTGGTCATTACGTCCACGCGTATTTATCTCCGGGAAAAAGTTTCCGCGATCTGGCTTGAAGTGAAATTGCTCCAGAAAGCGCTTGTCGCCGCCGCCGAAAAAGCGGGCGATCTTTTGATCCCGGGTATGACGCATCTGCGAAAAGCCCAACCGGTACTCCTTGCGCATCACCTGCTGGCGTATGTCGAAATGCTGGAGGAGGACAACAGCCGTCTCGCGGATTCTATGAAGCGGTTGAACGTTCTGCCGCTCGGGTCCGCCGCGCTCGCGGGTTCCGCGCTGCCGCTCGACCAGAAATTCCTCGCCAAGGAACTCGGCTTTTCGAAATACGCGCCCAACAGCATGGCCGCCGTGAGCGACCGGGGCGTGCTGACCGAAGTCCTGAGTGTCCTTTCTATTCTGTGGGTGCATTTCTCCCGGCTCGCGGAGGATTTCATCCTTTGGAATTCCGAAGCGTTCGGGTTCGTGGAACTCGACGACGCGTTCGCCACCGGTTCAAGCCTCATGCCGCAAAAGAAAAATCCCGATGTGTTCGAACTCGTGCGCGGCCGGGCGGGAGTGATCTTTGGCCATCTTCAGGCGCTGCTCGTGGCGCAGAAGGGCCTGCCCTTGGCGTACAATCGCGACCTCCAGGAAGACAAGCCGGGGCTTTTTGACGCTCTCCAAAAAACGGAATCGGCCCTCGGGCTTCTCACATTGACCGTGAATTCGGTGAGCTGGCACAAGAAGGCGCTCGCGGCGGCCCTGGACGACGACAGCCTTTTCGCGACGGACATTCTGGAATATCTCGTGCGGAAGAAAGTGCCTTTTAGCGAGGCCCACCGGCTCGTGGGGGAGACGGTCCGTGCCGCGATCGAATCTGAAAAACGTCTGCGGGAGTGGTCGGTGCAGGAATGGCAGAAGTTCGCGCCCGAGTTCGGGGCGGACATTCACGATCTTTTTGACGCCCGGGAGTCCGTGCGGGGCAAGAAGACGCTCGGCAGTACGCACCCGGCGCGCGTGAAACAGGCGATCGCTGCCTGGAAAAAACTCCTCGCTTAAACGTCCGTTCCGGACAGGGCGGGGGAACGATAACGAATGAGGTGCTAAGATGCCCCATTTTCTCTTAAGAGAATTTATGGTGAATGGGACTAGTCCTAGCAACCTTTTACAAAAAGAAAATGGAGGCTAGGACATGCCCTATTCTCTTTCAAAAGAATCTAAGGTGAATGGGGCTAGCCCTAGCAACCTTTTTAAAAAAGAAAATGGAGGCTAGGACATGCCCCAGACCGATTTTAACGGTGAGAAGATCCACGATTTCTATTACAAGAACGGCCAGCTTTTCTGCGACAAGGTCCCCGTTCCGAAGATCCTGAAGAAGACCGGGACGCCCGCGTATATCTATAGCTACAAGACCTTCACCGAACACCTCGCCAAACTCCAGAAGGCGTTCCGCGTGGCCAAGCCGCTGATCTGTTATTCCGTGAAGGCGAATTCGAATCTCGCGGTGCTCCGCGCGCTCGTCGCCAAGGGCGCGGGCCTCGACATCGTTTCCGGCGGCGAACTGTTCCGCGCGCGAAAGGTGAAATGCCCCGGCTCCAAGATCGTTTACGCCGGTGTCGGCAAAACTCCCGAAGAGATCCGGGCCGCCATTCAAGCCCGTATCCTTCTTTTTAACGTGGAGTCCATGCCCGAGCTCGAGCAGATCAACGCGATCGCGAAGAAGATGCGTAAAAAGGTGAACGTGTCGCTGCGTATCAATCCCAATGTTGACCCGCACACGCACGATTACATTACGACCGGCAAGGCGGAGACCAAGTTCGGCATCGATTTCGAGAAGGCCCGCGCCATTTTCAAGGACGCGCAACGCTTTACGAACGCGCAGGTCTCAGGCATTCACGTGCATATCGGTTCGCAGATCGAAACCGGAGCGCCGTTCGTCGAAGCCTTCCAGAAGATCCTCGAATTCGTGGACGAACTCGCCGCGGAAGGGACGAAGATCAAGTTCCTGAACCTGGGCGGCGGGCTTGGCGCCATTTACAGCGACGAGAACCCCCAGACCGCGGAGGAATTCGCGCAGAAGATCCTGCCTCTTTTTAAAAAGCGCAAGTTCCAGCTTATTTTCGAGCCGGGGCGTTTTATCGCCGCCAATAGCGGCATGCTCGCGGCCAAGGTCATCTATGTCAAAGAGACCGACGTGAAGAAATTCGCGATCGTCGACGCGGGCATGAACGATTTTATCCGCCCCGCGTTCTACGGCGCTTTCCATCACATTTGGCCCGTCGTCAAAGACCCGAAAGCCGAGCGCTGGGTCTACGATGTCGTGGGTCCTATCTGCGAAAGCGGGGACTTCTTCGCCAAGGACCGGGAGCTCGCGGCCATGAAAGCGGGCGACGTGCTCGCGCTCATGTCCACCGGCGCCTACGGGTTCACGATGGCCTCCAACTACAATTCCCGTCCTCGCGCCTGCGAGGTGATGGTGAAGGGGAGCTCCTTCAAGGTCGTCCGCAAACGCGAGACCTACCAGGACCTCATTCGCGGTGAAGTTCTCCGGTAGGAGAACGGAACCGCCCTCGTTATTTTAGAAAGAGGACAAAAACCAGGGCGGCGAGTCGCTCCGCTAGGCAATAAAAAGTAACAGGGACGGTGCTCCCAAGGAGAACCGTCCCTTTGTTTCTTATCCTGTCCCGATCCCACCCGTCTTGCGCGAACGCATGAGGCAATACGATGGGGTGCCTTAAACGTTCGAGGTGGTCACAGTTTGTGACCACCTCATTCTTTTCTCGACACAGCTTTAGACCCTTTTGGGAGATTTTCCGGTTGGAAACCGATTGGGCCTTTGGGTTTTCGTTTTGTCGCGGAGAATCTCGTCACCGTCCGGTAAAGGTCCTGGATCTTCCTGTCGTGATGCTCGACGAGCCTCTCGATCTTCCCCAGTTGAAGCGCCAGAGCGCTGTTGGTCATGAGCATTTCCCGGAGTTTTAAGAAGACACGCATGATTGCAATGTTGACTTGAGCGGCTTTCTCGCTGCTCAAGACACTGGAAAGCATGAGTATCCCATGTTCCGTGAACGCGAAAGGCGCGTAGCGAAGGCCCATTTTGTCCGTTAAATTGGAGGTGCCAAATTGGCACCTCCAATTTTGGGTCTCTTGGTCCGAGAGCTCGAACATAAAATCATCGGGAAATCTGTTCTGGTTCCGTCGCACCTGCCGTTTGAGATGTTTGGTGCTGACCCCGTAAAGGCCCGCGAGGTCGCGATCAAGCATGACCTTTTTCCCTCGGATCAAATAGACCCCGGAAGCAATGGTGTTGGAATTAATGGCGATCTTTTTCATGCGCACAGGGTATGTGAACATTCCCGACAAATCAATATAAATATGATTTATAGGCAAGTCTAAAAAAGGCCCATTTCTCTTCATAAAAAGTGTTGCAAGGCGGGGTGGGGAGGCATATTCTCACCCCAAGTTCGCCGTTCTTCCGAAGCTAGTCTCTAATAAGGAAAGGTTCGCTATGAAAAGAACAGCTCTCTTCGTTTTATCCCTCGCGTTTCTTTTTGCCGCCCCCGCGCTTGTCCTTGCCGAAACGGCCGGGAAAGCCGCTACCCCGGACGCTGTGCCCGTCGCCGCGTCGGTCGCCACTTACGAAGAACTTCGCCAGGCCATTATGAAAGCCCGGGCCGCGAGCACTGCCCGCGTTGAAGCCGCCGTTGACCAGGAGAAGGTCCGCGAGGCATGGGAGATCGGCAAGCTCATTGACACGCATGTTCTCCAGCACAAGGAGCGCGCGGGTTATGCTGAACAGGTGATGCCCAAGCTCGCCAACGACTTGGGTATGGATCGTTCTGAACTTTATCGCATGCTGGAATTTTACCGCGCTTATCCAATTGTCGTGCCCGCACGACAATTGAGCTGGAGCCAGTACCAGGCCCTCCTCGCGGTCAATGATTCCAAGGAACGGGACGCCCTTGCCGCAAAAGCGGTGCAGGAAAAGTGGAATCGCGACCAGACCCGTGAAGAAGTCAAAAAGATCAAAGTCGGGAATGCCAAGGCTGAAGCCGAAAAGGGGACTGCCTCTCCAGCTGAAAGCGGGGTGCCTGTCCCCCTCGAAGAAAAACTTCTCCCTCCGCCCACTATTGGCAAACCCGGAACGTATCGGATCGTGAAAGCCAAAGCGGGCCCCGAGGCCGGCAAGGCGGTGCTCGACCTGGGGTTCTCCAATTACTACAAAACGTCCAAGGACCTGCGCTTCAAGGACGGGGCCATTATTGAATCCACGCCGCCGTTCGCCAGGGGCGGTTCCGCTCCCGCGGACTTGATCCGCCTCTCCAAACGCACTGAGGCGGACCTTTACACCTACCGGGCTTTTGTCGTGCGCGTCCTTGACGGCGACACGATCGAAGTCGTGGTCGACCTTGGCTTCGGCGTCCGGAGCACGCAAGTCCTGCGCCTCCGCGGCATTGACTGCCCCGAACTCGTCAGCCGGGAAGGGAAAGAGGCCAAGGCCTTCGTCGAAAAACTGCTTCCGCCCTCGACCCGGGTCCTCATCAAAACCACAAAATCAGATAAGTACGATCGGTACTTGGCCGATGTCTTTATTCCACAAAAGGGCGGCAGTAACTTATATCTGAATAATGAGCTCTTACAAAAAGGATTGGCGGCCAGGGTACACGATTAACTTCGATGCTTTTTATCGCCCCCGTGGGATCAATCGTGACTCTGTCGTACTTGGACAGAGGGCCAAGTGCCGTGCAGGTGCCGGAATAGGGGCGAGGTTAACGAAGGGAGGGGACGATGCAGAAAAAGCCGTTGATGCTTTCGGCGTCCCCATTCTTGATTTTCTTTTTCTTAATGGTGAATGGGACTGTCCCAATCAACCGTTCAATTTTAAGAAGGATTGGAGCTGAGTTTCGCCGGGGTGGTGGCGGGTTTCCTCCTCGCTCTCTGGATGTTCAAATCCGCCACAAAAGCATAGGTCTACTAGCCGTTTTCCTTCCTCTCGGTCATTAGCGGAGATTGGTATTGCTCGAGCATCCTCTTTTGTCATATTTTAATTGCGTTAAAAGCAACCCAATGATAGGGTGTCTCTGTGATGAAATGCTGTTTATATGTATAAATAGCCATACTTTAATATGGACAAAGTGAGGGCGAAGGGATATTCTTTTTATGGGAGAGCGCGAAAGCAGTTTTGTTTGGGATACTGAGAAAGAGCGGCTTAACATCCTGAAGCATGGCGTCAGCTTCCGGGAGGCCACGCGGGTGTTCGGGGATCCCAACAGAAAGATCGATAGGGACAGCATGCACAGCGGGGAAGAGCCTCGTTTCTTTTGTTACGGGCAGACAGGCCGGGGGATCCTGACGGTGCGGTTCACTTATCGTGAAGGCGTGATCCGGATCTTTGGGGCCGGTTTTTGGCGAAAAGGAAGGAAGTGCTATGAAGGTCAAAAGGAATAAAAGAGGGCCGGACGGTTATGAGAACGATGATCCGTTGGACCCGGATTTCCCATCCGGAAAACTGACGCGTGTTCCCGATTTTCTGCCTCCGCCGGAGGAACTGGTATTTCCGGGGGAGGAAACGGAAAAGGTGACGATCGTTCTTCGGAAGGCGAGCGTGGATTTTTTCAGGAAGAAGGCCGGCCAGTTGCATACTAAATACCAACGTATGATCCGCGAGGTCCTCGACCGGTATGTTTCGCGGTATCAATAGACCGTAGGGCCATCGCGAGGCGGCCTCCCCAAAATTCGAAAAAGGCGTCGATGTCCCAAGTGCCGCGCCGCGGCCATTTTCTTTTGTTCAGCTACCAATGCCCTCGGTCTCCGTCTTCACCTCCGGCTCAAATGAGCCGTAATAAAAGAAGCGTTCTATCAAGGTTGAAAGAGGCGGGGCCGATAGCTCATAGCCTATGGCCTATAGCCTATAGCTAAAAGCCATTAGCTATAAGCTATAAGCTAAAACAAGGATGATTTCTTGTGATCACACACGACCGGCGACAAAGTCATGGGGCGATGCTTGCGGGCGAGGTGCCCCTCTATTATGAGGTGCGCGGGGAAGGGACGCCGCTGGTTCTGATCGCGGGTCTTGGCGCGGACGGCGCGAGTTGGAGCGGGGTGATCGCGAGGCTTCCGAAGTCCTATCGAACGATCACGATCGATAACCGCGGCGCGGGCCGGAGCAAGATCCCCGAGAAACCGTACACGGTGGCGACGATGGCCGAGGATGTGCTGCGGCTGCTCGAACATCTGAAGGTCCCGAAGGCGCATATTCTCGGGCATTCCCTGGGCGGGTACGTCGCGCAGGAATTCGCGATCCGTTACCCCGAGCGCGTGGACCGGCTGGTGCTCTCCAGCACGGCGGCGGTCTCTTCCGAGCGGAACAACGCGCTTTTCCTGAAATTCTACAAAGACCTCGAAGGCGGCACCGACCCCGAGGCGTGGTTGCGCGAGTGGACCCGCTGGCTTTTTTCACCGAGCGTGCTCGCCCGGGAAAATTTTATTGCCGCGCTGATCAAACGAGGGATGCGCGACCGCTACCGGCAGCAGCTACCGGGATTCAAAGGGCAGATCGACGCCGTGGCGGCTTTTGACGCGCGTGGCCGCTTGGGAAGTATTCGCGCGCGGACGCTTGTCCTGGAAGGCGGGGAGGATCTTTTGATCCCACCCGCGGAGACGAAGGCCATGGCGGAGGAGATCCCCGGGAGTGTGTACGAGTGCGTTCCGGGCGTGGCGCATTCGATCCATATTGAAGAGCGCGAAGTGTTCGTGAAGGCGGTGCACGCGTTCTTGACAAGCTAATAGCTGATAGCTTATGGCCTATAGCAAAAGCTATAAGTTATGAGCCATAGGCTATAAGCTATCGGCTATGAGCCATAGGCTATCAGCTATTAGCTATCAGCTGAAAAAGGGAGCCATCTATGGATCATAAAGTGAGTTTTCAAACGGCGGAGAAAAAAGAGGCCAACGTTTTTGACGGGGCCATGGCCAAGTCGTTCACCGTGGGCGGCGTTCTTTTGATGGTGTTCGTGCTGGTCGTTCTGGCGTTCAAACTCACCCAGCCGGAGAAGGTCGTTTCGGTGCCGCCCGCCGAACTTTTCAAGACCCCGGAACATTATATTGAAGGCAAGGTGCCGGCCTCGGCGCTTGAAAAAAGAGCGTATGGCGATTATCTGCAGGGGTTGAAAACGGTCGAGGAGAAAAAACTGTTCGGTGAGGAACTTCGCCGTGCGGAAAATGACGTCGCGCTCGGGATCGCACGCAAATACAGGATGCCACCCAAGAGCGTCGCGTATTTGGTGCTGAAGCTCGGTTACCGGGAGGTCCCTCCCGACGCGTATGTACCGCCGACGGAACCGGACTAGGCGAAATTGCATAGTTCATAGCCAATAGCTCATAGCAAAAGTCATTTAGCGATGGGCGATAGGCCATAAGCTATAGGCGCTTTTTCGAGTGGTATTTGTTGATGGCGAAAATATTTTGATGTAGTATTCATGCCCTTTCTAAAAAATCAGAGGGGAGCGCGGCTCTTGGCTCAAGAGATCCGCTTTAAAAATGTCCGGTCCGCGGGGGAGGTCCCGAGGATCTTATGATCATGAATCCGGAGAAAAGAAACAAAATGGCTGAGTTCAAATACCCGAAGGTGAAAGTCCAGATCCCGAAGACCCGCACGAAGTTCGGCGGTAAACTGCTTATCATCGGCTGCGGCGGCGTGGCCCAATGCGCGGTGCCGCTCGTCTTACGGCATTTTGATATGCCGGCTTCGAAGATCACGATCATGGATCCGATCGACAATCGCTCCCGGGTTAAAGAGGCCCTTAAAAAAGGTGTCCGCTATGTTTTCGATACGGTCACCGAATCTAATTATAAGAAGCTTCTGGCCAAGTACGTGGGGCCGGGGGACATGATCATCGATCTTGCCTGGAACATCGGCTGTTGGGAGATCCTCGACTGGTGCCGGACGAACGAAGTCCTCTATGTGAACACCTCGGTGGAAGAGTGGAACCCGTACCGGGACGACAAGCGCACAGACCCGAGGCTTTACACGCTTTACGCGCGGCAAATGATCCTCCGGGAAAAGATGGCCAAGCACTGGAAGGGCGTCAAGGGCACGACCGCGGTCGTGGACCACGGCGCGAATCCGGGGCTGGTGTCGCATTTCACGAAGAAGGCCCTGATCGACATCGCGAAGAAGATCCTGAAGGAGAAGAAGAACGACCCGCGCCGCGCGCGGCTCGAGAAGGCGCTCGCGGAAAAGAATTTTTCAAAACTCGCCCAGCTGGAGGGCGTGAAGGTTATCCATATCAGCGAACGCGACCTGCAGATCACGGATGTCCCTAAGAAGTTCAATGAATTCGTGAACACGTGGTCGATCGAAGGTTTTTATGAAGAAGGCGTCGCGCCCGCGGAACTCGGGTGGGGGACGCATGAAAAAGGCCTGCCTCCCGGAGGCTACGCGTACACCTCGGGGCCGAAGAATCAGATCTGTCTGAGTTCTCTCGGCATGAACACCTGGGTGCGTTCGTGGGTGCCGTGCGGTGAGATCAATGGCATGGTCATCCGACACGGCGAGGCGTTCAGTATCTCCGACCGCCTGACGGTGTGGAAGAACGGCAAAGCGGTGTACCGTCCGACGGTGCATTACGCGTATTGTCCGTCCGAAGCCGCGATCAATTCGCTGCATGAACTCAGAATGCGCCAATACAAGATGCAGGACAACCTGCGCATTCTTTCCGACGATATCACCGAAGGCCGCGACGAGCTCGGGGTCCTTCTCATGGGGCATGATTTCAAGTCGTGGTGGTGCGGCAGTCTTCTCGACATCCACACGTCGCGGAAACTCGCGGCACATCAGCAGGCGACGACGTTGCAGGTGGCGTGTTCGGTCGTGGGCGCGGCGCTCTGGATGATCAAGAATCCGAAGGAAGGTTACTGCCTCCCCGACGACCTCGATCACGAGTTCATTCTGGATTTCGCGGTGCCTTACATTGTTCCGTTCGTGTCCATTCCTTCGGACTGGACGCCGCTCAAGAACCTGAACCAGAAGTATCTAAGGTTCGGCGCCCCGGTCCCCAAGGAAAAAGATATGTGGCAGTTCACGACATTCCTCATGGAGCGTTGATCCAGAGCCGATGAAAGAACCCGCCTTTACTGGCAGTGTTCCAAGCCCATTGTTGAGGCCGAAGCCCGCCGATATTTCCGGGACCGAGCAGCTCATCCGCACTATGCTCCAAAAGCATAAGACCCCTTTTATGCTGATCCGCAAGAGTGTGCTCGAACGGCAATTCGCCCGATTTACGAAGGCCTTCCCCGGGGTCACACCGTATTACGCGATCAAAGCCAACCCGCACCCGAAGATCGTGAAGACGTTCGCGGAACTCGGCGCGAATTTCGACGTGGCGTCCGCGGCGGAGATGAAATCGGTGCTGAAACACGGCGTGGCCCCCAACCGCATTATTTTCGCCAACACGATCAAATCCAAAGAAGACCTCATTACGGCCCACCGGCGCCGGGTGAAGCTCATGACCTTCGATAACGAAGCCGAGCTTTACAAGATCGCCGAGAATTTCCCGAAGGCGCATGTCATTTGCCGCATCAAGGTGGAGAACCGGGGAAGCGTGGTGCAGCTGTCGCTCAAGTTCGGCGCGGAACCGAACCAGGCGTTCTATCTTTTGCGCAAGGCAAAGAGCCTGGGCCTTGTGCCGAAGGGCGTGAGTTTCCATGTGGGGTCGCAGTCGACGAACGTGGAGAATTATCTGCAGGCGCTGGAGCTCACGGCGGGGATCTTTCAGGAAGCGAAAGAGAATGACATGTCGCTTAAGATCGTGGACCTGGGCGGCGGTTTTCCGATCCAGCATTTCGAGAACGAGATCGGCATCAACTTTGAACGCATGGCCGCGCAGATCCGGAAGCAGATGAAAGCGCTTTTTCCGAAAACGACGGAATTCATCGCCGAGCCAGGGCGTTTTTTCGCGGGGCCCTCCGGGGTGCTGGTGACGCAGGTGATCGGCAAGTCCTTCCGCGACAACAAGCACTTCTATTATGTGAATGACGGCGTGTACCAGGATTTCTCGGGGATGGTCTTTGACCACTGCAAGTACGAGTTCAAGACCCTGCGCCGCGGGCCTCGTTCCGCGTGCGCGCTCGCGGGGCCGACCTGTGACTCCCTCGATATCCTTTCCTCCAGCGAAGAACTGCCTGAACTTTCCGTGGGCGACGTCGTCTACGCCAAGCAGATCGGCGCCTATTCCTGCGCCTCCGCCGTCCCCAACTTCAACGGCTTCGAGCCCGCGAAAATTATACTGGTATAATTTTCGCTCAACGCGCAAAGCGCAACGCTCAACGTGGGGTTTACCGTCCCGACTTTCAGCTTCGCTGAAATTGATAAGTATTGGGATCGTTGCGCGTTGTGCTTGTCATCCACCTTTTCCGTTTTTGCGACCTCTAAGGCTGGAATCCTATCGGGCCTTTGGGTTTCGGAGGCGTGGCGGGCGGTGCGGGGGGTGTCAGCATTTTCCGGAGGGTATCAAAGACGGTCTTGAACTGTCCGTCGTATTTTTTCTCCAGTTCTTCGATCTTTTTTCTTAGATCCTTGTGGGTTTCAATCATCTGTCGTAGTTTCACAAAAGTTCTCATGATCGCGATATTGACGCTGATCGCCCGAGAGCTGCTGAGTACCCCTGACAGCATGGCCACTCCTTGCTCCGTGAACGCATAAGGAAGATATTTGCGATGTGCTCCTCGCTTTTGCTTGTTTAAGGTCGCAAATTGCGACCTTAAAGAAAGAGTCTCTTGGGCTGTGAGCTGCAGTAAGAAATCTTCGGGAAAGCGCCGGCGGTTTCTTTTAACTTGTTCGTTGAGCCGTTTGACCGTAACTCCGTAGAGCTGTGCCAGGTCATGGTCCAACATGACACGGTAGCCTCGAAGCAGGTATATTTTCTGTTGAATTGCTTCTTCTGGTATCCCTAAGACCTGCCTATCCCGAGTATTCACCCTGCTCCCCTCCTTTATAAATAATGCACCAAGAGATATTTGTCTGAGAGGGTATCATGGCGATTGTTAAAAATCAAATAAATATTGTATAATACGCATATATAAAGCATCCTCTGTTGCCCCCTAGTAGCGCATGGCAATTGATTTTATGGCATGCGGTATAGTTCTGTTAACCTCCAAAATCAAATAGAGAACAGTCCTAGAGGTTAATCTGTGCTTATGATTTAGGGTTTTGATTTTCTACCTTTCCCGTTCCCCGATTTACGGTTCTTTGGTATAATCCCGCCACTTAAATTCATACCGGATAAGGGTTTAAATATGAGTCCCGTTAGAAATTTCAAACTAGTGCGGTGCTGCATTAATTTTTAGTTGGTTCGCCGGACCGTGCCGTTTGAATCTATGTGACACCGGACTAGAGGGATTCAATCTTTTTGGGATCGTTTGGTGGCTGCATATTTTTTCTCAACAGGGGCGATAGGAAATTTCTAACGGGATGAAACTGCCTGTTCCTTTTTACAAGATGGTCGCGTCGGGTAATGATTTTGTGGTGGTGGATAACCGCCAGAAGATCATCCGGGACCCGATCGCGTTCACCCGGAAGGTGTGCCGCCAGCACCAGGGCGCGGGCGCCGACGGCGTGCTGCTTTTTGAGAGTTCGAAGACCGCGAATTTCAAGATGCGGATCATCAATCTCGATGGGTCCGAGGCCGCGGCCTGTGGCAACGGGTTCCGTTGCATCGCCCTTTATGCGTATCAGGTGCTTAAATATTCCTCGCGCATGACCTTTGAGTCCGGGTCGGGATTGATCGAAGCGGAAGTGGGATCGAAGGACATTGTGAAGGTCCAGTTGGTCAAGCCCAGGATCTTCGAGAAGACCGGGGAGCTTGTGGTGCAGAAAACCCCGCTTCAGTTCATGTTCCTTGATACCGGGGTACCCCACGTGGTGATCTTTACGGATGAATTGGAGAAAGTTCACGTGGCGGAAGTGGGCCGTCTGGTCCGTAACCACGCGCATTTCCAGCCGTTCGGGACGAATGTGAATTTTGTCGAGGTAACGGGTAAAAAGGACATCTCGGTGAGAACCTATGAGCGCGGCGTGGAGGATGAAACGCTCGCCTGCGGGACCGGGTCCACGGCCTCGGCCGTCGCGAGCGTGCTCAGGGGGTTTGTGCAGGCGCCGGTGCAGGTGCAGACCCGGAGCGGGGAAAAATTGAAGATCGATATGCAACAAGCCGAGGGGGAGATCACCAAGGTCTTTCTGGAAGGCCAGGCGTCATTCGTTTACAAAGGGGAATACCTCTTGTAAATGTCGAAGCTCGAATGACGAATTCCGAATCATTGTTTTTCGGAATTAGAAAATTCGGCATTCATGAGGCATTCGGATTTCGATATGAGGGTTTCAATTGTACAATTGCTGGCTAGTACAGCCGGAATCAATGAGGTGAAGGTATGAGGAAGAAGAAAGCATTATTCGAAGGTTCCATGGTCGCACTGGTCACTCCGTTCAAGAATGGGAAAGTGGACGAGAAAGCGCTGAAGGGATTGATCGATTTTCATTTGAAGGAAGGCACTGACGTGATCATCCCCTGCGGGACCACGGGGGAGTCCGCGACGATGTCCCACGAAGAGCACCGCAACACGATGAGCTTTGTCGTGGATTACGTGAATCACCGGATCCCTGTGATCTGCGGCTGCGGGTCGAACAATACGACCGAGGCGCTCGGGCTTGTGCAACACGCGAAGAAGATCAAAGCGGACGGTGTGCTCGTTGTGACGCCTTATTACAACAAGCCGACGCAGGAAGGCCTGTACCGCCACTACGAATACCTCGCCAGCCGCGTGGATATTCCGATGGTGCTTTATAACGTGCCGGGCCGTACCGGGGTTTCCATCGCTCCCGAGACCGTGGCGCGGCTTTCCAAGATCGACACCATTGTGGCGATCAAGGAAGCGAGCGGGAGCATGGACCAGGCGGATCAGATCATGCAGCTTTGCGATCTCCCCGTTATTTCCGGAGAAGATTCCCTGACCTTTCCGCTGATCGCGGCCGGCGCGCGCGGGGTGATCTCGGTCATCGCGAATATCGTGCCGCGTCTCGTGAAGGGTATGGTCGCGGCCGCGCTCGACGGGAATATGGAAGAAGCGCGTTCGCTGCACAAGACGCTTTACCCGCTGTCCAAGGTGGTTTTTATCGAAACGAATCCGATCCCGGTGAAGACCGCGTTGGGGTGGATGGGAAAGTTGACGCCGGAATTCCGCATGCCGCTTTGCGAAATGCGGCCTGAGAACGAAAAGAAGCTTCGGGATGTCATGAAAAAACTGGGATTGGTGAAGTAGGTTTTTCCTTGCGTCATTCTGAGGCTGAAGTGATTTCGTGTTTCACGAAGAATCCAGAACGAGATCCTTCGTCAGCCCCGCAAAAAGGGGCTAACTCAGGATGACGGGGCATAGGAATTAAAAAGGATAGGAGTTCTTAAATGATAAAACTGGTGGTGACGGGCGCCGCGGGGCGCATGGGCAAGATCATTTTGAACCTTGCGCTCCAGGATAAGTCCATCAAGATCGTCGGCGCGCTGGAGCAGCGCGGCAGCGCCGCGCTAGGTCAGGACCTGGGGCCCATCCTCGGCCGGGACCTGATGGGGGTGAAGATCTCGCAGGATGCGGTGGCCACGCTTAAAGAAGCGGACGCGTTGATCGATTTCACGCATTTCTCGGCGCTTCCGGAATATTTGGCGGCGGCCGTCAAGACACGCACAGCTTACGTTATTGGAACGACCGCAATCCCTGACGCGATGCTGAAGAAGATCAAGCTAGCGTCAAAAAAGATCCCGATCATTCAGTCTCCCAATATGAGCGTGGGCGTGAACTTTCTTTTCAAGATCGCCGCGCTGGCGGGGAAGGTCCTCGATGAAAGCTATGACCTCGAGATCGCCGAAGTGCATCACCGGATGAAGAAGGACGCGCCGAGCGGCACGGCCATGAAGCTTCTGGAGATCCTGGCCGCGGCCCGGGGCCGTGACGTTAAGAAGGATGTCATCTACGGACGGGAAGGCGAGACCGGGGCGCGGGAAAAAGGAAAGATCGGCGTCTTTGCCCTGAGGGGTGGGGACGTGATCGGCGACCACACGGTGTCCTTTTTCGGGGACGGCGAGCGGGTGGAGCTTGTTCACAAGGCTTCTTCGCGCGAAGCGTTCGGCCGCGGAGCGGTTTTAGCCGCAAAATTCCTTGCGAAAAGGAAGCCCGGTCTTTATCATATGCGGCAAGTGTTAGGAATTGATTAAAGAAATACCCTTTCTCTCGGTTCTTCAACGCGTTACAACAAAAAGAGAAGACTAACCGGCGATGAGGATTAAAAAAGTTTTAACAATCTCCATAGCCCTCCTTCTGCCCGCTGTAGTTTCAGCCCTTGCCAGTGATGTTATCCAAGAGACCGAAGTAGCCGCTTCATCTCAAAGCTCGCAAGCCAATCCGCAGGCGACGGATGTCCAACTCCAGGTGACTTTAGTTCATCCCCAGCCCGTTCAGGCCAAAACGCAAGGACCTGAACCGGCGCCCCAAGCAACTATAGCTCCGGTACCGGTCGTTGAAGCCAAGTCGCCCGCTGTTGCCGCTCCTCTGATCGAAGCGAAAGCTCCGCAGGCCGAAGTGCCGATGCCGGTTCCGCCCGCCCAGCCGCAAGCCGTTGTTGTGACCCCGCAAGTCCCGGAGGTCAAAGCCCCGATGACCGAAGTGGCGCCGCAGGCGGCCGCCGCAAAGAGTGAGATCCCCGAGAGGCGGAAAGAGGGAGCGAAAGAAGAAACCGCCGCTCCGGAAGTGAAAGCCGGCCCCAATCTTTTCGCGGAAGCTTTTTATGCGCCGGCCGGGCAAAAACTTGAGAACAAGATCACGGAGATCCGCGGGTTGCCGTTCGTCAAAGCTCATTCCCGTGAGCAGGATTCCGAGTATGCTGTCGTGACGGATTTCGGAGGCGGGGTGCTCAAGTCGCGTGTCGTGCCGGGTTTCAAGGACCCTAAAGAGATCGACGCGTATATCAAGAAGAACCTCCTGACCGCCAAATTTGAGGGTGTGGAGATCCGCCAGCTTGCGATCCCCAACGTCAAGGGCGGGACGAGCACGCTTTACTGGGTTGGGGATAAAGCCTTCGCTTCCCCCGAAGAGGCCACGGAGGCGATCGATTCCAGCAAGATGAGGGTGGAATCGCAGGGCGGCAATTTCTTGGAGGCGGTGCACCAGGCGCCTGTTTATATCCCCGAGCCGGAACCCGTGATCGAGGTCAAAACTCCCGCGCAGTACAAGAAGGAAGAGGAACTCATCCTCAAGTTCACGGATCAGATGGGGATCGGAGAAAAAATGTACGGCGTGCTCCAAGGCGATCCTTGCGGGACGCCGATCACCTGGCAGTCTTTCGGCGAGACCAGCTGGCGGTTGACGAACCTCGCGGCGAACCACTACGACACGCAGGTCGGGTACTGGACGAACCGCCTTGTCTTTAGCGGCATCCGTTTTCCGCTCCACAATATCGATCCTTTTATTGAAAGCACGATCAGCATGGACTCCACGGATACGAGCTGGACGAACAACCTTCAGCTGTATGCCGGGTTGGAATGGCGTCCGCTGGCCAGGAATCCGTGGCTTTTGAACTTCCAGCCGTTCGGAGGCATTCCGATCCTCGAGTGGATGCGCAATTACCGTTTCTATATCAAGTACGGCGAGCGCTATAACATCAAGCAGGAGATCGCCAACAGCCAGCATTATGACCTGATCTGGGGCGTTCAGTGCTACTACGAATGGGGGACGGAACTTCCGCCGCTGGACGAAGGCCGGCCGGAGAAGTTCACCGATTACATCCGCCAGTATGTGTGGGGTGAATATTACGGCGACTACTATGTTTCCAAGACCGGCCTGAATTCCGAAAAGAGCTTCAACGCGTTCATCGCGAACTCCACCGTGACGATGGGTATCAAACTCCCGGGGATCCCGCTTCCGCACAACTATATCAATGACGAACTCGTACTCATGCCTTATATGCGCTTTGAGCACGTCAATAACTCCAAGTATTCGTTCTGGTATCAGAACCAGTACTTCGTGGCCGCGGGTATCCGCATTATGCCGTTCAGGACCTACCGCTGGAAAGAGAACGAATGGCTCTCGAAGCTCGCGATCTTCGGTGAGTGGGACGGTATCGGCGGCGCCCAGCGCGTCAAGCAGAACGGCGAAGTTCCCAATATCCCCAACTACGACTTGCGCTTTGGCGTCAAGTTCTCCAGCCGGCGGTTTTAATCTATGGCGTCCCGTGGCGTGATGAGAAAACCAGAGTGGGTTGAAAAGCATGTCCCCCTGAGTGCGGCGAAGGGGCCCGTCCGAGATCCTTCGGCCTTCAGCTTCAGGATGACGACCGTGTTGCTAAGTCTCCTTTTGTGTACGCTGGTCTTCACCCCCGCCGCCTTCGCGAACGTTCTCGGGAATCCGGATTTTGAACAGCCGCTGGGCAACGGTACCGCCAGTAATTGGGCAGATAATCCTGGGAATCCGACGACCGTTGCTCAAATGGGCCGCTGGACGAGCGCTCAAATGCCAGCAGGATTTGCCGCGCCTCGGTCGGGTTCTTACGCGCTTTTTTTGCAAGCCTATTGGATCCCATCGCTCTACGAGAGTAAATTCACGTTTCAAACGTACAGTAGCGTGAAGGCCGGGGACTATGTCACTTTCTCCGCGTATGCTCAGTCGGATATCAAACAGGCGGACACTGGAGGGTTTCTCAAGATCGAGTTTGAAGATGCGTCGGGTAATAAAATTTCATTTAAGGATGAGGCGACGGGAGATACGGTGACGGCGGCCAAGTCCGAAAAGATTACTTCGGGAAAAGCGCCCGTAGGTTCTTGGTCACCGTTTAAAGTCACGCAGCATGCACCGGAAGGGGCGGTGAAGGCCGTGTTCGTGATGGATTGCAACGGTATCGCCGATGCAGGGCCGACGCCGTCTTTTGGGAATATCGCTTTTGATGACGCGAACGCTGAAGTGAATCCCGCGAAATTGGCCGTATCGGCGTCGAAACGCCGCGTGGCGCCGGGGGACGCGGTGGGGATCAACGCCCGTTTCAACAATGCTTCTGGGACCACCTTCAGTGGGGTGGTTATGAAAGTGACGATCCCTCATGGCTTTGATTATTCAGCCAAGTCGATCCGCGTGGACGGCCAGCCGGCGACCTACAGCGAAGGCTCGCTGATCATTCCGATCGGGACGCTTGCGGCCGGGACGAGCTATAACGCGAGCTTCGTCGCGCTCGTGACCAGCGGCGTTCAGCTCGGGCATCAGTATTCGATGAAGGTGACGATCGAAGACGCGACCGGGGCGCTTTCAGATCAGGCCACGCTCAAATTCGATGTCGACGGCGATCCTGTCTTTGACAAAGGGACCGTAATCGGTAAGGTCTTTAACGATTTGAACCAGAACACCGTTCAAGATTGCGGTGAAGAAGGCATTCCGTGGGTCCGGCTTTACACCGAGGAGGGGATCGGGATCGTCACCGACGAGCACGGCCTCTATCATATCCCGAACGTGAATCCCGGTCGCCATGTGATCAAGATCGATGGGCACAGCCTGCCCGAGGGGACGAAATTCATTTCCGAGGAGGCGTATCTGGTGAAGACAACGCCGGGGATCATGAATAAGGCGAACTTTGCCGTGTTACTGCCACCTTCCGGGATCCCCGAAAATTTCCAGAAAGATCTGACGGTGATGGTCACGCAAGGCGTGGATGTGTCGCGGCCGACGCTCGATGTGCAGATGGAACCTTCCGTGCTGAAACTGGGGGTCGGGGTCCTGGAGAAGGAACCGGTGTTCACGTTCGATAACAACTATGGCAAGTTCATCAAGAAGTGGACGCTCGAGGTTCGCGATCCAATGGGCCAGCCGGTGTGGACCGGTTATGGCGTGGGACAGCCGCCGCCTGAAGTGGTCTGGAGCGGCATTACCGAGTCGGGTCTTTTGATCAAGCCGGGGATCTATTCCTATCAGTTCAAGGTGCGGGACGCGAAGAGCCGCGAGGACTGGACCGCACTGAAATTTTTTGAGGTGATGACCAAGCTCGATCCCAAAGGGAAATCCAATTATCACCCGGAGATCCCTCCCATTGGCGATTTCAATCTTTTCAAGGATGGCAAACGCAGCATTCCGCTCAACGCGAAGCCGGTCGTGCGGGTGCAGGGGAAGACCAAACCCGAGAACAAGATCATGATCAATGACACCCCGGTCACGGTGGACGGCGAGAACGGGATGTTCCAGAAAGAATTCTTTGTCATGCCCGGCCAATATGACGTGAAGATCTCGGCCACGACGCCGGAAGGCGAGACGACGAGTTTCAATAAGCCGATCACGGTGAAGGACAGCACGTTCTTCATGGTCGCTCTCGCGGAAGAACAGCTGGGAGAGAATTGGGCGAGCGGGGCAATGGAAGCCGCGGAATCGGACGCGTACCGCGACGGGTTCCGCCAGGACGGGCGCGCGTCTTTTTTTCTAAAGGGGAAGCTGAAAGGGAAATTCCTCGTTAAGGCGAAGTACGATACCGCGGCCGAGGATGCGGGCCTTTTCACCAATCTGAATCCGAACGATTATTATCCGATCTACGGCGACAATTCCACCCGGGACTATGAAGCCAAAGACACCGCGCAAAAGCTTTATATCCTCGTGGAAATGGACCGCTCCTATCTCAAGTGGGGAAGTTTCAAGACCGAGTTCACGGATACCGAGCTTGCGGCCTACAACCGGACGCTTTCCGGGTTAAAGGTCAATTTCGATACCGTGGAGAGCACCGTGTACGGCGATCCCAAGCGCGGCTTCAAGGTCTTTGGCGCGGATTCCACGACCCAGGCCGACCATAATGAACTTTACGGGACCGGCGGTTCTCTTTTTTATACCCGGAACCGGAACATTGTCCAAGGAAGCGAGAAGATCCGCGTCGAGGTTCGCGACAAGATCCAGAATATGACGGTCGCCAGTTACGATCTTGTCGAGGGGACCGATTACGAGATCAATTATGAAGAGGGACGCATCCTTCTTTCACGGCCTCTTTCGTCCGTGGCGGCGGCCGACACGATGGTTTCGACCGATATCCTCGACGGAGCGCCCGTGTACCTGATCGTGGACTATGAATATGATCCCGGGACGGAGGTTTCGAAGGTCCCGAACCGTGGTATTCGCGGTTATACCTGGCTGGGCGACCATCTGCGTATCGGAGCGACCGCGGTCGAGGAGAAGCGGCCCACGAGCGATTATGATATGCGCGGCGTGGACGCGATGCTCAAGCTAGGGCGCAACACGAAGATCACGGCCGAGTATGCGCAGACCCTGAACCAGCAAATGGGGGCCTCGATCTCCTACGATGGCGGCATCAGCTATGCGGATATGGAAAACCTGACGCCGCAAGATCCTGACACCCTTCAGCACGCTTATTTGATCCGCGGGTCCTCGGAGCCCGTGAAGAATCTCGAAACGACCGGTTACCTTCAGGGGCTTGAAGCGGGTTTCTCCAACGGGTATATGCGCAGTCAGGAAGGTCTTCAGAAATACGGGCTCGCGGCGCGTTACAAGTTGACGGACAGCCTGGCCGTCCGCTACCGCTATGATCACAATGCCGTGATCGAACCCCTGGAATATGCCGCGGAGGAGGATGTGCAAGCCCCGTTCCAGCAGTTGGGGACGCACACGGCGCAGATCGTTTACGACGACGGACAATATCTCGCGGAGTTGGAGTACCTGCGCCGTAACCCCAAGGATGGGGAAGATTCCGTAAGCCTGACGCCCGACGTCATGAATCAGATCCCATTCAATAACGGGGTGGCCATGAAGCTGGGTTACCATATCAATGACCGGCTGCTTCCTTATGTGAAGGCGCAGGCCGCGATCGATGGTAAGAGCGACCAGCAGTTCGGAGGCGGGGTGCGTTATGAGATCACCAACAGCCTTTTTGCCTATCTTGAGGAAATGGTCGGGCCGCTCGGGGATTCGACCTATTTCGGGTTTGAGCGCCAGCACGAGAACGGCGCCCGCAGTTACGCGAATATCCGTTCGATCGATCGTGGGATCGGCGACCGGACGCTCGGGACGGCGATCGGGAACTCCTTCTCACTGACCGAGAAATCGCGCATGTATTCGGAACGGGAGTACTCCTCCTATCGCGGGAAAGATGGTTACGCGGATATCCTCGGCTATGAAGGCAAGGCCGGAGACCACTGGGATTACGGCGCGAAATATGAGCGCCGACGGCTGAGCTATACGGCGGATAGCGTCCTCTCCGCGGCGGCGCAGGCCGCACTGGCGCGTGCCAATACGTTCAACACGGTTGGGGCGAATCTCGCTTACGCGGTCGGCAAGAAGTTCCGGGCACGGACCTATTGGGAAGTGCGGGACGACTACGGCGCGCCGACGCTCGGGCAGGTCGTGACGCGTAATTCCTTGCAGTATCAGATCACCGAAGATTGGGGTTTTCTTTCCTATTTCAATTACGGGGATACCAAACAATACCTTACAAATAATGATTCATCCCGATTTCTGGAATGGAATTCCGGATTCTCCTACCGTCCGATCAAGAACGACAAGCTGAACCTCCTGGCCCGCTACACCTACTTGAAGGATGTCGCGCCCGGGCAGCAATATGACAATGCCTATGACAATGGCTATCAGTGTGATGACAGCGCGCATATTCTGGCGACGGATGTGGCGTACGATGTGAACCGCTACTTTGGCCTGGTTCAAAAACTGGCTTACAAGCGCTCCACGCTGCTGACCTCGTATGACGATACGGTGGCGGTCAACACGTTCCTGACCGCGAGCCGCATTAATTTCCATGTGACGCGGAAGTGGGATCTCGCGCTTGAATACCGGATCCTCGGCCAGTCGTACGCGCTCGAGACCCTGAAACAGGGGGCGCTGGTGGAGATCGACCGCGAAATTTATGAGTACGTCCGGCTCGGCGTGGGGTATAATTTCACCGATTTTAGCGATGACCTGCGCGACGCGAACAGCTTCAAGTCCAATGGCCCGTTCGTGCGGATGACGGGTAAATTCTAGAATTCCGTTCGCCTTATTTTTAACAGGGAGATCCCATAATGAAAAAGATCCTGAGTGTGATGATGCTTGCCCTTGTAACGCTGGGTTTTGCCGGTTGTAACTCGATCGGCGAGGTTCTCCCCCCGAACGATCGCGTGCTGGTGTACGAACTTCCTTACGATCTGACCTATCTCCGCACCATGGAAGCGCTCGACAACCACGCGAATTGGGAGCTCCAGGAGACCGATAAGGAGAACGGGACGATCAGCGTCCGGGACACGAATTTCAGCAGCCTGGACGACGCCGATCTCCGCGTGATCGAGTTCCTCGTCAAGCGCGTTGATCGCAGCACCACTTCCGTTTCGATCGCCCCCGGCAGTCAGAAGGTCTACGGCGGCGCGGATCTTCTGGATGCGGTCGCCGCGGCGTTGGGGCGCGAGACCCGCTCCTGATCCGCCCTTGGATGCGATCCGGCTTCGTGGGGTCACCACCCACAATCTGAAACATCTCGATCTCGAACTTCCGCACCGGAAGTTCTATGTCATTACCGGGGTTTCCGGCTCCGGCAAGTCCTCCCTTGCTTTTGACACCCTCTACGCGGAAGGCCAGCGCCGCTACATCGAATCCGTTTCCGCCTACGCGCGTCAGTTCCTGGAACGCATGGCGAAGCCGGACCTTGAGTCCGCGACCGGGATCCCTCCCGCGCTGGCGATCCAGGCCAAAAACACCGTCACGAACGCCCGCTCTACCGTTGGGACCCAAACGGAGATCAACGATCATTTGCGCGTGCTTTTTTCCCGCGCGGGCCGCTTGATCTGTCCGGATTGCCAGGCGGAGGTGGAAGCGTTCGATCCGCCGAAGGCCGCGGCGCGCCTTCTCGCGGCATTCCCCGGCGAAGAAGCGCGGATCGCTTTTCGGACGCTGCTTGGGAAACGTTCCGCCCGTTATCTCCGGGAGGCGTTGGAAGAGCTCGAACGCCAGGGGTTCAGCGGATTTTTCTATGACGGGGAATGGCTTGACGCCGCGGTCCTGCTCGGAAAGAAAGTGTCTCTCTCGGAACTCTGGGTGAGCGTGGACCGCCTCCGGCTTGCCGTTGGCGATAAAGAGAGGCTGACGGATTCGCTGGAGCAGGCGTTCCGTCTCGGCCGCGGGGAGGTCCAGGTCCGCGTGGAGGGAAAGGTCCTGCTCTTCTCCGAAAAATTGCGTTGTATCTCCTGTGGCAGATCTTTTCCGGAACCCACGCCCAATCTTTTTTCGTTCAATAGCCCGCTCGGCGCCTGCCCGGCCTGTCAGGGGTTCGGGCGTGTGATCACGGTCGATTGGGACCTCGTGGTGCCGGACCCTTCGCTTTCGATCCGGGACGGGGCCATCGAACCCTGGACGAAGGCGAGCACGCGTTGGGAACAGGGGCAGTTGCTTGATTTTTGCGAGCGGAAACGCATTCCGATCCGGACCCCCTGGAAAGAACTCAAAGCCCAGCAGCGGAAGTGGATCCTGGAGGGTTACCCGGGGGATGATTTCGCCAGTGTCCGTGATTTTTTTGAGTACATGAACAAAAAGACCTACAAGATGCATGTCAGGATCTTCCTCAACCGCTACCGCGGCTACGCGCCCTGCGGGACCTGTCACGTGACGCGGCTCAAACAAGAGGCGCTGGGCTATCGCATTCAGGGGAGGCACATTGCCGAAGTCCAAGCGCTCAGTATCGATGCCTTGCTCGCGTTCCT
>CAZDVO010000031.1:0-23043 GCA_964508905.1 uncultured bacterium | reverse complement strand
GCCATCGCGTGATAGGCATTGATAAAGAGGTTCAGGAACACCTCCTGCAAGCGCTCAAGGTCCCCGCGAATCAGCGGCACATTCCCCGGCACATTGAAATCCACCTCGGTCCCGGAAAGATTATCCAGATAGGTCTGGAACTGAACCAGCGGCAAAGTTTCCTCAAGGATCAGCTTCAGAGAGAGCGGCTCGAACTTCCCTTTCTCGGACTTCTTGAGAAGCCCCGTCAGCGTGTTCACCACGGCTTTGATGCGCTCTACATTCTTTTCCATCTTGTCGAAAACATCCAGAATCTCGGTCACCTTCATGTCCTGATTCTTGCGATACTTAAGGATCACACGCGAGACGTTCATGGAAAGGATGGTCAGCGGGTTATTAACCTCGTGCCCGACCGACGCCGCAAGGCGCCCCAGTGTCGCCATCTTCTGCTCATGGATCAACTGGGCCTGCGTGTCCTGGAGCTGTTTATTGGCCCCTTCGGCCTCCTGCAGGGCCTTCATGAGAAGCGTTTTGGAGTGCTCAAGCTGATCGTTGATATGCTCGAGCTCCCGGGACTTTTTGATCGCTTCGTCATAGAGCCGCGCGTTCTCGATCGCGATCGAAGATTCCTGGGCAAGGGTATAGAGGAGATTCAGGTCCTCGTTGGAGTAGTATTCACCGGACTTCTTCTCGCCCAGGAGCAGCACATTCCGCAGTTCGCGCCCCAAGAAGCTCGGCACGCAACAACTGGCTTTCAGCTGGTTCATCCGCTCGCGGATCGCCTCGTAATCGTAGGCCTTGTCGCTTTTATCCCGTTTGTACGACGCGGATTCAACCTGTTCTTTGATGCGCTCAATATCCACGGCCTCTTTATGCGCCTCGAGATAGTGGATCAGCGGATCGTTCTGATAGAGCGTCAGTGTCAAAAAATTCTTATCGAACCCGCGCTGGTACACGAGATGGTATTGATCACTCCCCCCTTCTCGCATCAACACCGCCGCGTTCCGCACGCGCATCTTCATCGTCACAAAATGCACCACAAGACCCAGCAAATGCTCGAGGGATTCAATGTTCGACATCCCCCGCGACGCGTCTTTCAACAGCTTGTGATAATCATATTTTTTTTGAAAGAGAAATTTATCCGTGAGATTAATCAATAACTTTCGAGTAGGGTCAAAACCAAAAACGATAAAGAACAAACTCAGCCCGCGACTCCAGGAGGACTGCAAGCCGAAATACTTACTTAAAACATCCTGCAGAAGCAACGTAACCAACATTGAGACAGAAAGAACAAACACAAGAAGCCCTGCAAAAATCACTGTATTTTGAAGCAGTTTTTCAATGTTGAGAAATTTGTGTTTCAATATTGCATAGGTAGTTACCAAGCTAAACAAAGCTACGCCACATGGCCCATACGGGAACGGAAAAACATTTATCCCGTAAACAGGCAGGAAGCATCCTATCCCGCCAAGATATCCAATTAGGTTTGCAACGAAAAAGAAAAACGCCTGTTTTCTTTTTACACCGGAAAAGGACATGGCTGCCGTTAGTAGACGAAAGTGAGCGACCGTCACGACGACACCAAAAAAGAAGAACCACGAGGAATAGAGCGGCCCGTTATTAGGGAAGTAAGGAAATCCAAACTTAGAAGAGACACCATCAAAAAAGAGATCTGGTTTTAAAAAAATAACCGCCACAAAAACAGCTGCGAAAAGATTCAAAATGCGGACGATTAGTGTTTTAGTAGAAACACCAATGTACGCATAGATGAAATGCAAAAAAGCTATCGGGATCAAAACAGCTCCCGCGTGGCAAAGCTGACTAAAAAAGAGAGCCGCTTCAGGAGTGCGAACCGTGGTCGCCAAAAGAACAAAACCCGCCCAAAAAATAATCGAACTGCTATAAAAAATAAACTTTTGAATTAAGACCTGACTTCTTCCCCGAGTGAAGACGAGCCAAGATAGAAAAAAATTCAAAACAGTTGTAAAGAGAGCCCCAAACTGATAAATGCCCGCGGAATTCATTCGGATTTTTTTCCTTCGCGAGACCGAAACCATTTAACAGGGAAAATGGCGCTAGTTTCTCTCATAAACAACAAATAAGCTTCGCCCATTTTCCGGACATTATTTTTCTCCTCTTCCAACAAGCGTTTATACTGCAAAGGAATATACAAAAAGGCGGAAAATAACATCCCCCAAAATGCATTTGCCATTAAAGGGATACTCAAAACCTCCATAAAAATGGCCAAGTAAATCGGATGACGAATATACCGGTAGGGGCCTTCTTTTATAATACTAACCTTACTTACCTTCTGCGCACCCACGGCATGCACCGCCCATTGACTACCCAATGTTTTCATCCCCCACCATCTCAAACTAAACGCAAGAACATAAAACACCACACCAACCAGCATCCCTAGCAATCTAGTGTTATCCTCAAAAAAGCACTCCGCGCTACTAAGAAAGCACATAACGATATATGCAACAGTCGTCGCAACGAGGGTCCAATCCCCATGAAGCTCCATAGGCCGTCGCTCCTTAGCTGTAAAAAAAGTCTCCCAGACTCGCTCGACGGAATGGAAACAAATAAACACTACAAAAAACCATTGCGAAAAGGTCTTCTCGCTAAAAGAAAAAAAGATCACTGAAAAAAAAGGGACTCCAATTGCACCAAGCAAAGCAAGCAGCGAAAGCCCGGATACTTTCTTAAACAACATCAGTCCCCCCTCTCAATATAATCAGCAATAATTTTCTGCATTTCTAGGGGAATGGGCGAAAAGGAGCCATCCCTCGAGTCAACAAAAACAACCGTATGCTGAGTTTCACAAGCAACCTTCTTTTGTCGGAGATCAAAAAAACGAATGATCATGTCAAAGCTGACCCTCTTAATCTTCCCGACTGTAAGCCGAGCCTCAAAATCATGCCCAAAACCAGCCTCAGAACATACCGTACAATTAATTTTCGATGTCATCATTTTTATAGGGCGAGATATAACCTCAAGAAAATTTGGGACGGTATCCTGAAAAAAACGTTCACGAACGTAGCTAGTCCACTCATAATAATTATAGGGGTGAACAAAGCCGTAATAGTCCGTATGTTTAAAAAACGGGCTGATTTTATCGTACCTATACACCTTGTGGAGATCTTCCCCCATAGCCGCCTCAATATTTATAAATCAGATATTTTTCATCAACAGCAATCGGCTCCAAAATCCCTCTGATGCGATTCAGGCACATTGGAGGAACTTGTACTTTTTTCTTCATATCTAAAACTCCATACGTCTGTTTTGCCAAAGCAACAAGATCCCCCGCCCCCTCCAGAGCAAAGGTGTACAAAAGCGTAAAGGAGTCCTCCCCCTCTCTAGAAGCATTTACTTTGATAAGGATACTATCCCCTATATTGCTCTGTTTCTTAAATTGCATTCGAGATGCACGGAGTTGGAACCGGTAGCTTGATAAAAAATCTTCGTCGCTACATGAAAGGAACATAGCATCCGTAGCAAGAAACATCAGACGAAGATAGTTTGCAAAGCTCATATGCTGAAACTGGTCCGTGTCGCTCAGCATCACAACATATTTATATATAAACGCCTGTTGGGAATAAGCAAAATATTTCATATTAGGAGAGATGCTTCCCTACACACGCCAAAAAATCACGCACGTCAAAAGGCTTATATAAACAATCTGCCACTTTAAGCTCTTCCGCTTCGCGCATCATGGACTCATCGGCATAGCCCGTTATCAAAATCTCAGGGATTGCTTTCCTCCCAACTTTTTTTTGATGTTGCCGAATAATTTTTATAGCCTCAATCCCATTCATTTGAGGCATCCTTACATCAAAAACAAAAAGATCGATAGCCTCTTGTTTTACAAGGCCAATGGCTTCTTCCCCACTGCTTGCCATAAAGACTTCATATCCTTGTTTCTGTAACAGTTTTCCAACTGAACGAATGACTAGCTCTTCATCGTCAACCAAGAGAATTTTTTTCCGCATGAGCAGTCCCCCTCTTTTCTTGTCATAAAATATCGGTTCTTCTGAACTATAACTGTAACAAAATGAATATGTTAAGTCTCAATTTCACGAAGCAGGAAATGCCAGAATAAAAGTGGTACCAGAACCATTGCAAGCTAAGGCTTCCACCCTTCCGCCATTCTTTTCCACAAGCTGCTTTACGACATAGAGACCAAGCCCAGTCCCTGAGGTCTTAGTGGTGTAAAAAGGCTCGAAGATTCGCTCTAGTTGATCCGGGGCCAATCCCGGCCCAGTATCTCGAATCTTAATAACCGTCCAAGAAGCGTCTTCCTTGGCGGTAATATGGATATCTCCCCCGACGGACGTCTCCTTGATGGCTTGACAGGCATTAACAATTAAATTGAGAAGAATCTCTTCCAAAGAATGCTGATCTGCGAAAACCAACGTCCCTTGAGGCACCGTCAAATGAAGTTGGATACTATCCAACGTCAGTTCGCTACGAATAAAGGGGACGATTCCTTCGAGAATCTCTTTTAGATCAAGCGACCTCTTATCCAAAACCTTTGAACTTTGCCGCTTAGCGTAGTCCGAAAAATTACGAATGATTCCCAAAGCCCGATCAGTTTGTTGAATAGTTTTCTCCAGCATCTCTCTCGTTTTTTCAGCTAATTGCTCTCTATTCATTTCGACCGGTTCTCGCAAACGTTCGAGCTGAGTTTCCGCAAGTCCGCGTATCACGAATAAAGGGTTACGGACTTCGTGATTAATGCTTGTGGCCATAATTCCAAGCGCCGAAAGTTTCGCTTCCCGAACAAGGTCCGTAATAACATCAACATCAAAGAGCCGACTGCGGGCGATCGCGTAAAAGAGAAGAAGAAATCCGACGCCTACAAAAAAATGAGCGATGGGAGGAACGGGAATATCATACCAAAGACACCAATTGGTGGCTCCCCCCAACCACGCTGGCAACAGCGCAAGCATGACCCATTGAATCTGCCGACGCGAAAATCCATTAGCCGCGAAATACCCTCTCCATAAAAGGCCGTAAGAAAGCAAAACCATTCCTAGAAAGATGACCACATAGAAGTTCATTAAGATCCCGGGCCGCGGCCAGAAATTGAATCCCGCCACAGGTCTCATCTCCGGAATCATAAGAGAGCTAAAGCTAAAGATCATAAAGCATAACGGGATACCAAGAAGCGAAATCCCCTGCCATGGGCGCAGAGGCGCATGGATGAGTTTCAGTGAAAACCAGAAAAAAGAGAAAGGGATGGGATAGCAAAACATCATAGCCAAACGCATATATGTCAATGCATCTTGATAGGATGATTGCACCTGCCAAAAAGAGTAAAAAACACACCACAAACCAACGCACATGGAAAGAACCGCACAACTTTTATACAGATTATTTTGTCTCTGTTGAAATAAGAGATAAAAACCGACCAAAAGAACCACCACCCCATTGAATAAGCTAGTTAATGCGTAATAGTTCATTGACGCGTCCTTTCACCCACACCCTGCATTGCAACAGTAAAGAGGGTGAAAAGAAAATAAACTCTTCCCACTGCATCATTCCGTTTAAACCAAACAAGAAGCCCTGCAAGGAGCGAGCAGAAACCAAAACAGAGGACGGAAAAATTGTAGGGATTCATGCCTTGAGGGGAAAGCGGACCACGAACGCGGCGCCTTGGCCGGGGGCGGAGTCGACGGAGATGGTGGCGTTGTGACGTTTGAGGATGCCGAAGCTGACGGCAAGGCCGAGCCCGGTCCCGGAACCGACATCTTTGGTCGTGAAAAACGGGTCGAAGATCTTGTTCTGATTTTCCTTGGAGATACCAATGCCGTTATCCGCCACGATCATTTCCACAACCTCTTTCGCCTGCCGGATCTCAACCGTAATCCGCCCTTTAACCTTAGCTGAGTGGATCGCGTCACGGGCATTCACCAAAAGATTGGTAAGCACCTGATCCAGTTCACCGGAGATCCCTTTCACCAAAGGGACGGTACCCAATTTCATTTCGATCTCAATATTCTCCTGCTGGAATTGGAACGCCAGAAGCGCGCAGGTCCCCTTCACGACATCCCGGAGGTCGACGTCTTTGTGAGGCGTCTCCTCGACGGTCTTCCTGGCATATTTCATCAACTTCTGGACAATGGCCTGGCATCGCTTCGCGCCTTCCTCGATCAGATCAAGCGATTCTTTCGCATCCGCATCGGCACCCATTTTAAGGATCTGCGCGTTCGTGAGCACCGCCGTCAGCGGGTTATTGATCTCATGCGCCACTCCGCCCGCCAAGGTCCCGAGCGTCGCGAGTTTTTCGGCCTGCACGAGTTGCTCCTGCGTTTTTACAAGTTCCCGAGTCCGATCCTCCACACGCTGTTCCAACTCCACGTTCCAGCGTTTAAGCTCTTCACTCATCCCCCGCACCTGGGTATAGAGCTCGCTGATATTTTCATACTGCATGGAGTTGGAGAACGCGATCGTCACCGGGATCTTGAGCTGGGTCAGGAACTGGATCTCCCCCGCACGGTAAGGTTTGAGGTTCGCCTTACGCCCAAGGCTCACCACCCCGATCAGCTTGCCCCCCAAAACGAGCGGCACGGCGACCATCCCCTGGGTCAGTCGAAAAAACTCATCCACCTCGAACCTAAAACTCTCAACCCCGGGGTCCGCGCCCACCAAGTTCCCCATCACGACATGATCCTTCTCCTGAAGCCACGCCAGGAACGGATGGTTCTGAGGAAAGGCCTTGAGATTACGAAGCCCCTTCGCGATCGCGGGAATATATTCCCCGTTCTTCTCATCCAGCAGGAACACCGCGAGCCGGCGAACATAGACCTGACGGCGAAGCATGCGGGCAAAACTCTGCAAAAGATCGCGAAGGTTCTTCAAATGGACCAGCTCCTGCGAGAACTTCACATACACCGCCAGCAGATTTCTACGCTGCCGCTGGAATAGATGATCCAACCGCGGCTGGATGGACCTGAAATAGAAATAGAAAGCGATCGCGACGAGCAGGTAATAGAACATCGAACTCCAGGCGGACGACGCGTCGCACAGGCTCTGCGTCCAGTAGATGAACGCCGCGAAAGGAACGATCGCCACCAGAGTCGTGGCCAGCCACATCAGGGTCCGGTGGATCACGGTCTCGATATCCATCGCCTTGTAGCGGATGATCGCGTAAGCCACGATCAGGATCCAGAAAAAGACCGGCAAAAACCCCAGAGGATAGACGGGATAATAAAGAAGTTTCGGCAGATAATCGAAAGAGCCTAGAAAGGACATCAAAAAACCGGTCGTGATAAGACCGATCTGGGTCTTGCGCACCCCTTTAGGTTCGCGGAAAAGCGCGCTAAAGAAGTTGGTGAACGCGAAGACCAATACAATAAAGAAGAATCCGAGAAAATACTGATTGAGCGGCCCATAGACGGGATAAAAGCCCCAATAATACCGGGTCACTCCCGGAAAGCTGAGCGGTGAAAAGAGCCCCGCGATATAGAACGCGATACCCAGAAAAAGCCCGACGCGGATCAGCATCTTCTGCTTTTTGAAAAGTCCGAGCCACGTCGCGGAAAAGTAATGCGTCGACGGCGCGATCAGGGCCACTCCCAGGAACGTCACGGAACGGTAGATGGTGAGCGCGATCTCAGGGGTACGCGCCGCGTAGGTCCCGGCCACGCCGAGGAACCAAAAAAGCCCGCAGATCCCGATCAGAAAGAAAGAGAAATTGACCCGAGAGTGCTTATTCTGCAGGAAAATAAAAAGCGCGATAAGGAACATCAGGATCCCGACGACAAAGACCGGGACCGCGTACCAGTTAAATTGAAACATCCGCGACAGCGTTTCTATCATGATCTTAGGACCCGCGTGGCTGTTGCCCCGTTACCCAACCTGGATCGCTTTCACTTCTTCATCGCTCACCTGGCGATGCCCCCAGAAAAATGGCGCGACGTCGAACCCGTGCTTGCGCGCCAGGCTCAAGATCTCCGCCATTTTCTCCTTCGTGATATTTCCCTTTCCCCAGGAGTAATTCTCAAAGCGCTCTTCCAGGGCCAGCACAATCGCTTCAGAAAAACATCCGTAGAGGACTTTCCCCGACGGCAGACCGATATCAAAACCCGCCTTGAATTCCTGCGGCAGCGAGCAGATCCCGCCGGCAAAGATCAGAATATCCTTCCGGTCCGTTTCGGTGTAAGCGATGTTCTTGGGGTAGCCGATATCGCACACGATGGCCCCCGGTTTAAAGTTCGCGATATCCACGATCGAATGCGCCGCGCTCGCGGCCGCGACCACGATCTCCGCATCCCGGACCGCCTCATTATTGTCCTGCATCCCCGTGAACTTCGCGGGATATCCGGCAAGCATCCGGCGCATTTTCTCAAGATTCTCCAGACTCCGGCTCGTAATGATGACCTCCCCCGCCAACTCGGCAAAGGCCCGCGCGCAACCGCTCCCGATATCCCCCGCGCCGCCGATCACGGCCACTTTACATTTCGAAAGATCCAGTTCGCGCAAACGCGCGGCCTTCAGCACGCCTTCCACGGCAAGCGCGGCCGTGAGCGTGTTACCCGTCGTCACAGGGACATGGATGCGCTTGAGGAATTCATCGCCATACCGCTCTCCGGCGATCGACGTAAACCCTCCCAGGGCCACGATCCCGAGGCCCAACTTCTCCGCAACCTTACAAGACTCCACGACCTTGCTCACCACCTGCTCGATATCCGCCGTGAGCATCTCCGGGATGATATTGCACGCGATAAAAGCACCCGAGGTCGTTTTCCCGCTTGCGCCTCGAAACGCCGGAATGTCGCAAGAAACATAGGAGGGAGTCAGTTCGAAAAGTTTGGTCAGAAATTCCCGGGACGGAAGACGCAGGTCTTTTTTGAACGAACGGAAATAATGGACCAGATGCTGATAATTGTAAGGGTGGCCGATCACGCCAAAACCGCCCACCGGACGGACATAACGGCTTCCGCGCTGCTGGTAATTTTGAGCGGTCAGGATCCCGTCGAACGCCGCAAGCAGTTTTTCAAAATATTGAAGCACCTTCGAGGACAGAACCCCACCCATCGCCTGTTCCAGGACCGGGATACCGATCTTGATCGTCGCCTCGATAAACACCTCGGTGCCGCCAAGTTCATGGTCGTGAAGCTTCCAATGCCCCTCGAATTTCTCAAGATCGCCGTCGATCGCCCTAAAACGGATCGTGCAATGCTTGGGATCATTCCCGCGCAAACTCAGGTCAAAGGTGTCTCTCTCCTGCCAGGATATCGGTATCCTCCCCATATCGACCTTCCACAGAGTCACAGCCTCGGTACGACTTCTGGAGAGAACACGGCACTCCTGGATCTCGGAAAGATAGCGGGGATAATCCTCAACTTGGGTAAGAAGACGAAGGACCTGCCAGCGTTTGGCCGGCAAGATCCGGCTCGTCGAAATGACAAACTCGCCTTCAGGGTAATCCATGGAGGTACACCGCCTTTCCCGTGGATTATCGGCCGAAAGAGGGATCTTTTAAGCTTTATCACGCTCTAGAGCCCCTCGAAAAAGGCTCCGAATGCACAAAAAAAACGGCCCCGCTTTTTCAAGCGGGGCCGTTCGTACAACCCTTAAGGAAACGCTTCGATTACTGCTTCGAGAGCGTCACCTGGTCGATCAGGATCCCACCGGTCTTCGGTGTGGAATTGATATCATCGAACACGAACACGATCTCATTCAAAGCGTTCCAGTTCTCAATGCGACGGAACTTTTCAAAGGGGATCGAGATCTGCTGCCACTGATCCGTGACGCCGCTCACGATATAAGCGGAAGGCTTGTTCGTCATGTCCTTGAGTTCGATCTTAAAGCGCTTGGTGTAACCGAGCTTCGCATCACCCTTCACATAGAAATTCAGGGTGTTGTAAGCCGTTGCATCCTCGCCATTCAGCTTCATCCAGAAACCATTGTACGCCGGGTTCGGAGAATCCACATCGTAGTCGAGGCGGATGGAATAGCCGGAAGCATCGCCCTGGCTGTCATCCGTATCAAACGACATCTGGGTCCCCTGGGATTCGTCGTTAGGATCCTTATCCCAACCGCCGAAATCTCCGCCGATATTGTTCGGCTTGTCCCCGGTATCAAAATCTGCGATCACGAGCTCGTTCGAGGCAGCAGCTTCCGCGGCAAAAGCCTGGACGCCAAAACCGACCACCAACAGAGCGACGAGCACCAACATCAAACTGACATTAAACTTCTTCATTTTTGTGTTACTCCTTTCGTGAAATGAACTAATTGGCGAGGGTCAGGAGGAAGTATACCCTTTTAAAAAGATAAAGACAAGGGGTCCTGTGAAAAAATTTATACCGCTTATGGATTTGAACGTCTCAAAGCTCTCCTTCCGCTTCGAGGATCGCGCGACTCAGAGCAAAGCTCCGAAATAGCTGTAACCTGCTCATAAAAAACAAGTTACAGCATGAACCCTAGACCTTTGAAAGCGAATCCAGAACGGCTTTCATGTCCTCGGCTTTCTTGCGGACATCTTCGTTGGGGGCCGAGGCTTGAAAATCCAGGAGTTTTCCTTTTAACTCCTCGACCTTTTTTTTCTCCGTGCGAAGCCTCTTCAGGATCACATTGATATCGTGCGCCATGTCGTGAAAGAAGTCCCCTTCGCGAAGTTTGATATCATTCGGCATCTCACCACGATTGACCTTGAGCAGGGTTTGACGAAAACGGTAGACCGGCCCCGCGACACGATGCAGGAACACCACGCCATAGGCGCCAATGATGAGCAGGGTCAGGATCAACACCAGGGTGACCCGGATAATGATCTGATAGCTCACATCCGAGAGGATCTCAAAAGGATTCACCTTCCCAAAGTAGAATCCTCCCCCGAAAGCCGCATCTCGGATGGTCTGGTGTATCACCCACGCCACAGCGGCTGAGGCCACCATAAAAAGTGCGATCAGCATAAAGGAGAACTCCCGCTGCATCGGGCGATGGATGATAATGTTCTTGACCTGACGTTTGTAGGCTCGCTGCGGCGTCGCCCCTTGCGGCTGAACATTCATGTTAGTTTCCATGGTGATCCTCTCCTTTGATTAATGATCTTTTTTAAAATGCCTGCAAATACCAACCCGTCAGGAACCGCCTGACACGGACGATGCATTCTTGGCCTTGGGTAGAAAAAGCTTCATAAAATGAGGCGCGCGAAACACGTAGTCCCCGCGCAAAATAGCTTTAAGGTCTTCCACCGCCATGATCAAACACGGCAGAACAAAAAGCGTCAACAGCATGGAACTGATCAATCCTCCGATCACTGTAATAGCGAGAGGCGCCCAGAGGTCGCTCGCCTGGCCAAAACTCAACGCCATCGGCAAAAAACCCAATACCGTCGATAGAACGGTCATCAAAATAGGCCGCAGACGATCCAGCCCCGCGGCCACGAGGCGATCTTCCATGGATTTCGATGGATCAAGGTGCATCAAATGATCGACGAGGATGATCGCGGAATTTACCACGTAACCGGCGAGAAGAATGATCCCGATAAAGACCTGGGTGCTGAGCGGTTTTGGGTCAGGCAACCACTTCAGCCAATCCGCCGGGATACCGAACCAACCCAGCGGTTTAGAAATGAGAGTCGGCCAGCCAAGGGCGAGCCAAACGCCGACCGCCGCCATCGGAACGGTGGCCATAATAAGCAACGGATAAAGATAGCTTTGGTAGAGACACGCCATGACCATATAAACAAGAAACACGGTGATCACCACCGCAACCCCAAGCTCCGTTTTGCTTTTCATCAGATCTTCGAACCCGCCGCCAAAACGCCAATAATAATCATCGGGAAGTTTGACATCCTTCAACGCCGCTCGCACATCCGTGGCGATCTGCTCGATCGGACGTTTCACATCCCCTTTCACAAACACATACCGGTGCTTCTCCTTGCGATCGATGGTCTGCGGCCCCGTTGACGGATAGAAATTCGCGATCTCGCTAATAGGGACCTGACGAGACTCCTTGGTCTCGACGTAGATCTGGCCCAGGTCCTCCAATTTCTGACGGTAGATAGCCTGGAGCCGCGTGATGGTCTCAATCTCCTCGCCCTTGGACAGCTCATGGAATTTCGTCGGACGCATCCCCCTGACCTGAGCATGCATGCTGTCAGCCACAGCTTTGACACTCAGCCCGTACATCGCGGCCTTCCCCTTATCTACCACGAGCGCGTATTCGGGCCGTTTGCGCAGATCGGTCATCACAAGATTCGAGAGCCCCGGGACTTTCGACATCCTGTTGGCAAACTCTTTGGCGAGTTTCTCCAATTGATCACCATCCTGACCATAGATGTTCACCACGAGCTTTTTTTCCTCAGATGACCCGCCCCCCTCATCCACGATCATACTGTAATCACTGTGGATCTCCTTGATCGCCGCATTACCCTGCTCATCGACAAGCTTCATGATCTCATCCTTCGAAAACTGTCGTTGCCGAGCCGGTTTCATCCGTATGAACAGCCGAAGATCGTCTTTTGAGACCGTCGTCGAGAACAGGGTAATGTCCGGGATCCTTGAAAGGATTTCTTCGATCTTTGCCATGGCCTCGTCGTTAGACTCCAGCCGCGCTCCGGCAAGAGGAAAAGTGACCAGTGCAAATTCATTCTCTTCAAAAGTTGAAGGCCAGTCGATCGGTGTCCTCATAAGCATCAAGATCGCGAGGACGCAAAGCAACACAACCGCCCCAAGGATCTTCCCCCACGCCTTCAACGCCCACCGGATCCCTTTTTCATATCCTGTCTTCACACGTTCCAGAAATAACCCGGAAGAGTTCGGCCTCCGGTCATTGAGCTCAGCGGCGGCAAATTGACGTATCAACATCGGGATCAACATCAGCGCTGAAAAGAACGAGCAAACCAGTGAGACCGTGATCGTAAAGGCAAAGCCGCCGTAGGTCAGCTGGATGGTCTTATCAGAAAGCACGATCGGAACAAAAACAATCAGCGTCGTGACCATTGACGCCAGAAGGGGCATCCAGACCTCCTCGCTTCCCTCCTGGATCGCGTGCATATCCCCAAGCCCCTGCTCTTTTTTAGAAAAAATATTTTCCATAATGACCACGGCCGTATCGACAAGGATCCCGGTCGCAAGCGATAGCCCGCTCAAGGTCATAACGTTGATACTGATATTGAAGGCCGCCATAAAAATGAACGTTGCCACAAGCGAGCACGGGATCACCACCAGGATGATGGCCGAAAGAATGGTCTTTCGAATGAACGCGTAGATAACGCACATGGTCAGGATCAACCCCACCAAAAGAGCCCCCTTCACGTCGCCAATGGCCCGGCCAATGGCATCCGCACGATCGTTCACGATCACGACCTTAAGATCGGACTTATGCTCAGACTCGAATTCATCCAGAGTTTTGTTAAGATCCTCGGCCACATCCAGCGTATTAGCCAGACTCGCCTTTTTGACGTAGACCGTTACGTTCTGATCCAGATTCAAGCGCGCCTGATCCGTCGCCTCCATATAGGAATCCTTGACCGTCGCGATCTCCTTCAGAGAAATAATAGAACCTTGACGGGTCGCTTTAACGCCGATCTCTCCAACCTCATCCACCGTCAGAAAGGAACCCATGCTCCGCACCGCAAATTCATACTTCCCCGTCTTGATATTCCCCGCGAGAAGATTGATGTTACTTTGTCCCAGTACATCCATGACCCGCTCGATCGAGATGTTGTAGGCCACCATCTTGTCCCGGTCGAGCTCCACCAGGATCTTTCGTTCCCGGCCACCATAAACTTCGACGCTAGCGACCCCATCCACGCGGCTCAGGACGGGCTTCAATTTGACGTCCACCAGCTCACGCGTCTCTTCGGGGGTCATGGTCTCGGAAGTCACGGCAAAGGTCATGATCGCCGCCTGCGCATCGTCATAATTGGCGATAACCGGCTTTTCGATCTCTTTAGGGAGAAGCGGTTTCACGCGCGCGAATTTCTCGCGGACTTCGAGCGCGGCGAACTTCATGTTGGTTCCCGGCTCGAATTCCATCGTCACCCGGGACTCCGCCTCCCGGGAACTCGAGTAGAGACTTTTCATACGGCTCACGGTCCCGATCGCTTCTTCGATGGGTTTGGTGATCATCTTCTCGACGTCCTGGGACGGAAGACCGCCACGAGCGCGCACCACGATCGAAATGATCCCTTGCGCCTGCCCCTGATAGAGTTCCACCTTAAGGCGCATGAGGGAAATGAACCCGATCATCAGGATACCGGCAAAAAGGATCGCGGTAAAAACGGGGCGCTTAAGCGAGAAACTAGGAAGTCCCATGATCAGGCCGGAGGCGGCGTTGGGGCGCTTTCTGCGGGGACCTCGTCTTCATACCCGAGGAGCCTTTCCATGAATCGATTCACGATGATATAAAAACACGGGAGGACGATCAGGGTCAGGATCGTCGATGAAAAAAGCCCCCCCATCGCGGTGATCGCAAGGGGTGAAAGAAGCCCGGCGCCTTCGCCAAGCCCTAACGCGATCGGCGCCATCCCCATAATGGTCGTAGTCGAAGACATCAACACAGGACGCGTGCGGGTTCGGGTGGCCTCCCATACCGCCGCCACCATCTCTTTTCCTTCGGAACGAAGCTGGTTGATATATTCCATCAACACGATACCGTTACCGACTACCACCCCGCCCAGGAGCACAAGCCCCAGGAGCGAGATAACGTTAAAAGAGGTTCCGGTCACTTTAAGCGCGATCAACGCTCCGCCAAAAGACAGCGGAACGGTCACCATGATGATCAAAGGCTGCAAGAAGGATTCGAACTGGGCCGCCATGATCATATAGACCAGCATGATCGCGAGCGCAAAGGCAAAAATAACGCCACCAAAATTTTCTTTGATCTCCTTGGCCTTACCCGAGAGACGCACCTGGAAATCCTGCGGGATATCATCCGGAACCGTCAAGCTGGCAAGAAAACCTTGAACATCCGCAAGCACATCTTTATCCTGGCGAGTTTTATCGATATCCGCCGAGATGGTCACGGTACGCTCCTGATCCATCCGCTTGATCTCACTCGGACCTTCTCCCCTCTCCACGGTCGCGATCTCTTTTAGCGGCACATGGACATCTAGCACTTTCGAATAAAGTAAGAGGGTCCCGAGATTGCTGATATTAGCGCGATCTTTATCGCTCAACCGAACGCGGACATCGATCTCACGGCCCGCTTCGCGATACTGCGTCGCGACCACTCCTTCGATCGCCGCTTTCGCGGTTAAAGAGATATCCATCGCCGACACGCCATAAAGCGCCGCCCGCTTCTTATTGATCTCTAGTTTGGTTTCGGGCGTTTTTTCGCCAATATCATCCTGAACGCCCTGGATCCCCGGGATCGCCGCAAGGCGACCTTTAAGGTGCGCCACGAGCTTTTCCATGATCTTGAAATCGTAGCCTTTGACCTCGATCAGCACGGGCTTGATGCTCCCGCCTCCGACAGAGAACTCGCTTTCCTGAAGCACGAATTCCACCTTCGCGTCATCTTTTTCTAGCTTCAGGCCTTCGACCTTTTTCTTTAAAGCATTCACGATCTTCGCAGACGGCAGTTTTCGCTCTTTAGTCAGCGTCACCAGGATCAAGGCTTGCGAAGCCCTAAGCGTTTCGATCTTGATCTCGCCCTTACTTGATTTTTCACTGCCGATCGAAACAGAAATATCCTGCACCGCATCCTCGGAACGAAGCACGTCCTCCAATCGTTTGCAAACACCATCGGTCACCCCCAGCCTTGTGCCCTGGGGCATATCAACCCTGACATAGAATTGCCCCTGATCCACCTTCGGCAACACTTCGCGATCGATCGTAGGAATAATGAAAAAGGTCGAAGCCAGCGTCAGAAACGCCACCAAGAGGATCCCGATCATAAAACGGTTTTGAGCGGCTTTCGTCGGCAGGGAGATGATCTTTTTATCAAGGTTCCCCGTCAGGCTCAGCGGCTTGTACTCCTGCTGCTGGACCTTCACATAGATCGAGAGCATCGCGACTAGCGTCAACGGAACAAAGGTTGAGATGATCTGGGAAAAGATGATCGCCCAAGCAAGGTCTTTGAAGATCTGCCCCGCCACGCCCGGCACAAAAACGATCAGCGGGAAAAAGACGGCGATCGTGGTCAGGTTGGATGAAATGACCGGCCACACGACCTCCGTGGCCCCATCAATAGCCCCCTGCTCCGGGTTCGATCCCTCCTGGCGCTTGCGAAAAATATTCTCCAAAACCACGATGCTGGTATCGGTGATCATCCCGATCGCGATCGCAAGACCTCCCAGGGACATGATGTTCACGGTCACATGCGCCATCCCCATCAAGAAGAAAACGCCAAGGATCGTCAGAGGCAATGAGACGATCACCAAAGCGGACATGGCCGCCGCGCGCAGATAAATGTACAGGGTGATCAGCGCCAGAATGCCGCCCTGCATGGCCTCATGCGCCAGATTCTGTATCGTATTCCGGATAAAGATCGAATGATCGTAGATGATTTTGACGTCAAGCCCGCGGGAATGAAAATCCTCCTGAAGGAACTGCAGCTCTTTGCGGAGCAGATCGACCACCTGGATGGTATTCGCATTCGACTGTTTCTGAATGGCGATCGAGATGTTCTGCGCCCCGTTATAACGCGAAACGCTGGTCTTCTCCGCAAGGCCATCCACGACCTTCCCGATATCCCGCACCGTCACGAGACGTTTTTCAAGCATCTGCTTCTCGATCTCGCTTCGGAGTTTTTCGATCGTTTCCCGAGGGCCCGAGCTCGTATCCCGCTCCACAAAACTCGAATCCTCACGTCGAAGCTTCTCGACAGTATCCACTCCCACCACCGCATAATTGATCTCGGCCGGCGACCGGAAATCCCCCACCGTTCGGATCAGGTACTCATAAAGGCCTTTTTTGATACTTCCCGCGGGATAGGACACATTGGCTTCATCCAGTGAATCGACCACTTCAAGAAGTGAAAGGTGATTCGCTTGAAGCCGCGGCTGATCGATATCGACCAGGATCTCCCGATTCACACCGCCCGAGAGATTGACCGAAGCCACGCCTTCCACTTTTTCAAGGCGGTCCTTGACCATCTTTTCGGTGAGCAGCTTCATGCGCACCGGGGGCAGGTCGGGGGCCGTCACGGACAGTAGCAGGATCGGCCGGGAAAGCGGGTCGAATTTCAAGACAACGGGGTCCTCGGCCTCTTTCGGTAACCTTTCCTTGATCAGATCCACTTTCTCGCGGATCGCAAGAGCGGCAAAATCAATATCCTGTCCCCAGTTAAAAGAAGCCATGATCGTACTGCGCCCTTCGCGGGATACCGACTCAATACGCTTCAAACCGGCAACCGAACCGATCGCTTCTTCAACCACACGCGTGATCAGCGTTTCGATCTCTTCAGGCGCCGCGTTGGAATAATCGGTGACGATCGTGACTTGAGGAAAGGTAATGGGGGGGAAAAGGTCTTGAGGTAACCGCTTGAAGGAAAGGACGCCCAGGAGGATGAGCCCGAGCGTGAACATATAGACCGTTACTTTTTTCTTGATCGAGAATTCTGGGAGACTCATAGCGTTGGGACCATCCTCGGGAAGCCGGCTAAGGCTTCCCCCAAGCCTAAACTTCGGCTTCCTGGGTTTCGATCAAACGGATCTTTTTACCATCTTCGAGACGTTCAAAACCAGTCATCGCAACCAACTCACCCTCGGCAAGGCCGGCATCGATCTGGGAATAATCCGTGCGCGTATAACCGACGGTCACGGGACGTTTTTCAACAGTCCCCTCCTCAATAGCCTTTTCTTCGGCTGAGGCGGCCCCCTTCGCTTTGGCAACCTTCTCGACATCGGCTTGGTTCTTGGCCCCCGCGCTTAGCGCCGCGATCGCGCCCAGCCCCCCGCCCATGGCCCCCGCGACCTTAGGCTCCACGGCCGCTCCGGAATGTTGAGGCATCTTAAGGACGTAAACGAACTTCTCGCCTTCACCGCCCTGGATCGCATCGGTCGGCACCACGAGTGCGTCTTTTTTACTGTAAAGCATGATCCGTACCCGCGCGAACATCCCGGGCATCAAAAGCCTCTCGGGATTTTCCACCCGGACCTTGGCGGTAGAGGTACGGCTTGTCCCGGTGATCTGCGGCGCGATATTCTCAACGACGCCTTCGAACGTTTTGTCCGGATAAGCGTCCACGAACACTTTGGCTTTTTGCCCAAGCGTGATCTTCTGCACATCGCGCTCCACGATCCCGAATTCCGCGAACACATACTCAATATTGATATGGGTCCCGATCAATGTGCTCTGGGTGATCGCTTCCCCTTCCTCGATATTGAGGTCCCCGAGCATCCCGGATGACGGCGCGTAAAGATTCGACTTCTCAAGCATCGACTCATTCGCCTTCATCTCAAGGCGCTGGGCCTCCGCCTCATACTTCGCGGCATCCATCTCAAGTTTCTTTTTCTCCACGGTCGAGGGCGGGATCGCGCCCATCTTCAAAAGCTTTTCATTTTCAGCCACTTCATGCTCGGCCACCTTGGCCTGGGACTCCGCCTTATTGAACGCCGCTTGGGCGCGCTTCAGTCGAAGAAGAATGTCGTCCTGCCGGAGCGAGACGAGCAGAGCGCCTTCTTCATAGCGCTCTCCCTCCTTGTAGTTGATCGAACTAATGACCCCGGGGATCTCAAAACTCAATTTCAGCTCGGTCGCTCCTTTGATCGTTCCGAGCACGTTCATCGAATCTTCGTAATTGAACCGGGCCACCTTAAAAGCCTTGATCGCAACGGGAGCATCCTTCGCCGCCTGTTGGCTCTGTTTCATGGTTTCTGAAAGCGACGGCTTGGGTTTCTGGAAAAGCCCAAGCACCATCTTCCCCGCGAAGAAAAGCACCAGGATCGTAGCGCCCACCACCACAAAGCGCATCTTCCCCTGCAAGAAAGGCGACCGCTTCATCGGTTCAGGAATAGGGAACGGCATTTTGATCGGGCCTTGGGCCGGTGCTTTGAACTTCAAAGGTTCTTTTCGATTTTCAGGATTTCCGCTTTTTTGAGTTTCCATTTTTGGCTCCAAAGTCACTTTCGTGAATGATTCAAAAGTTCGTCCGCTTCAGCCAACCCGTTACTTCTTCCCGGACGCTCCGGCATTCAGGAGGTCCTGGATCCCCACCGCGTGGTTCAACGCGGCCTTGGCCGTAAAGTAATCCTTCAGCGCCCGGTGAAGCTCCGCCTTCTCCTTCACAAGGTCCGCTTCCGCCTGCATATATTCCGGGAGTTCCACTTCCTTCTTCCCCAAGCGATATTCTGTGTAATCACGCAACCGTTTGCGATACTCGAGCCGCTTGACGGTGGAATTCACCTGGATCATCGCTTTTTGATAACTGTAATAGGCTTCCTTGACATCCTTAAGGACCAGCTTTTCCGCCTTTTCAAGTTCCACAACCTGGTTCAATTTCTCGACTTCTGCCTGCTTCACGCTAACAAAAGCGTCCAATCCGTCAAGCACCCCGAAACTCAGGCCGTTCTTGCGGGTCTTGGTGCCACTCTTCCCTTCATAGGTCGTGATCGACGGCGCTTTGTGATCGTTATCAAAGGTATAACTCGCCTTGTTCCCGCCAAGGTTCCAGTTCATTTCCAGCATGATCTGCCATTCTTTTTTCATCGCAGGATTCGTATCATAACCGGGATTATCCTGGCCAAAATGCTGCCGTTGTCCGTCTTGAGTATACGCTTCGCCAAACCCTCCAAATTTATAGGTCAAATAGGCCTGAGGAAGGAATTCGCCCCATTTCACGCGTTCCCCCAGCCGCGCCGCCTGCAGTTTCGCGGCCTCCACCTGAAGTTCAGGACGATGCCCATAGGAAAGATCGATCAGCTTGGGAAGCTCAGGCGACTTCGCTTCGCCTTTAAACACATCAGGTACTTTTTTGGGATTCGCCGGATCCGCGGTCGGAGCGGCCTGCTGCTGGGCCACACTATCGAGGTCATAGAGTTTTTCCACCGTCAGCGTATCGTCCACCTCAAGGTCGAGATATTTCTGCATCTCGAGTTTTGCGATCTCGAACTCCTGATTAGCGTCCTCGAGGTCAAACTTCATCTGGCTGTAAATGGACTGGACGTTCAAGTGTTCCATTTCAGAAATGATCTTCTCCTTGAATTTCTCTTCCGACATATCCGCGAAACGTTTCATTCGTTCGACCATGGCGCGGTATTCTTCAACAGACTGTTGCGCGCGTTGGTATTCGTAATAGGCCTTGGAGAGATCGTAGATAAGTTCGGCGATCGTCTTGTCATAATTTTTCTTGGCCGACTCCAGCATGGCCCGTTCCTGGAGAAAGGTATTCCACAGAACGCCGCCTTTAAAGATCGGCTGGCGCAACGTCACATGCCAATCCCCCCCCGTGTAAGGAAGAGAACTCAACGTCCCGACACGATCGTTCACATCTAGCGTCGCCTCCGGGAATAGTTTCCGAAACGCGACCAGCATTTTACGGTTATAAAGCGCGATATTTTCATGGGCGGCCTTGGCCTGCATATGGATCGATTGAGCGCGGATAAGAAGATCTTCGAGGTCTTTGGGGCCGCCTTTCAGGAATTCGTCTTTTTGTTGGGACTTCAGAGGCGTGATCGCAGTGCGAATGAAGATCTTATCCAGATAGGGCATCTCTTTACTCCGTTCCTCACGCATTTGATCGACCCTCTGGATCACAACGCCATGAAACGCCCCCTCCTGGGCTTTTTCTTTTTCCTTATCGCGCTTGAGCTCCTTCCATTTTTTAGGACGCTCCGGAGCTTGGGTCTTCACCTTGGATCTTTTCTTCGGCATCGGATCCGCAACCTGCGAAGTGGCGGAAGCCATCGCCTGGTCTTTCGCGGAAGAATAGAGGGCTTGCTTGGCGGCGGTCGGAGAGGAAACATCTGGCGCGGCGCTCAATCCGGGGCTCAAAACCAGCTTGCTGTCAGAGGCTTTTGCCAATCCAGGGGCCGGGCTGGCAGGGGCGTCGGTAGCTTGGGCGATAGTCCAAGAGACACAGAGGCTCAAAACAAATCCTATAGAGAATAAAATGGGATATTTTCTTTTCATAAGTTTTGAACTGCGAACATATTACCACGGTTCGGAACAAAATCCACAAGCGTTGTCAGCCTTCTACCCCATCTGGAGCAGGAAGAAATCCCCCTCGAGCTTCAATGGAGGGACAACCGGAAAAGGCCGACGATCCTCTGGGTTTTATCGGCATCGTGATGAGGGGACTTGACCCGGAACACGCTTTTCGGCTTACGGTTCCAGATCAGGGTTTTGGATCACCGAGGCTCGGCGAAGGACGAACGAAGATGGTGCAGTGACAAGCCATACGGTCCCCTGCCTTTGGATGGCATTTGTCATGCGGAATTTGATGCCTCCGAAAAAGAAAAGGTTATCCCCTTCCTTGAGTTCCACGGCCTTCCCGTCCACTTCACCCTCGAACTTTCCGATGAGGGCCTGAAGAAATATAGCCCCGGAACGGCCCACTAGCTTTTCATCGAAAGACTTCAGCGAGTCCACAAGCAGTTTCCCGCAAAAAAGCTCTTCCGCGAGCGGCGTAAAAGAGATCATTTGAACCCCTTGAAAAGGTAATTCGATCTTGTAGAGGCCTTTTTGAGTCCCTCGGGAAAAGAACGCCTCATGCTCCATTTCCGCTTCGCGGAAAAGCCCGCTCACGCTCATGCCGAACCCGGTCGCGAGCGCGCGAAGCGTGGCGATCGACGGATTACGGATACGCCCTTTCTCCAGTGCCGTTAGCGTCTTGGGATCAATGCTCCGGGCCCGTTTGCAAAAGAGCACCCCGCTCAATCCCCGGGTTTCGCGCAAACGCCTCACCGTCTTGCCGATATCAAGCGTGGATTCCGTCTTTTTTCGTCTCTTGGCAATCTGAGGCATCTTGAACCTCCCCGGTTACATGCGGCCAGAAGAACGGACTTCGCCTTCTAGGCTTGATCCTGAGCCGCTAAAAGAACTTTCCCTAAAACAAAACGCTGCCATTTTTCCTCATTGCGGAAAAACCAGACCAGCTTCCCATCGCCTCCCTTGACTCCCACATCATGGACCGCCGGGCTCAAGTGGACGATCTCGCCGGCTTTGGGCTGAAGCCTCAGAAAATCCCAGCGGATCGCTCCCTCCACGATATACCCCTTTTCATCCAGATAACTTTTCACGGCGATCTTACGGCTTTCCATGGGATCTTCCCCGCCCTGGAACCAGGACCAGGCCGCGGCTTCCTGCTCCCTGCGCCCCGGACGGAATCCGAGCTGAAAATCGCCCGGATCATTCCAGTAGAGCCCGTCCCCCTCCGGATCCACGTAGATCTCAAAAAGGTCATCTTTCCAGATATTCTTCCCCGTCCGCTTGGTGACCACATCGGGATCCGCGACCTTCGCGACAAAATAAAGACAAACCTCATCCCACGCGAAACGCACGGCACATTGATAATCCGGCCGTTTTTCAAAGTCGCCGAATTCCTTGTTCTTCGAAGGGGTCAGCACGATCGCCGGGCCCGAAGGCCAATCCTTCAAAAAACCGTCGATTTGAAGGCCTCCCGCAACGTAAGGAGCTCGATATTCGGGCGGCGAGGGCCAAGGGAGCTCGACGCGCCCCTTCCGGAAACCGATCTTTTCGAGGGCATTCCGGACAGGCTCACAACGGTCCATGAACTTCCAGATCATCCCGCTGCGATAATTTTCGATCATCAGAAGAAGCGGCCCCTGATCGATCGCGAGCACCTTTTCACTGAACCATTGTTTCCCGAGATTCATCGCGTCCGAAAAACCGTAGCGCCCCCACATCACATCTTCATAAGTTGAATAAATATGCTCAAGGCACGCTATCGATTCCTCGGGTGTGAAAACAATGGAAGACCCGCACGCCGTCGGAGCGATCGTCCCGTCGTGAGCGACGGTCCATCCCGGAGGAGCTCCGTACGCGCGATACCCCGAGGGACCGTCGAAAGCGGAAAGTCCCCAGAGGGCCGGCCCGTAACCCGCATATTTTGAGGCCTGCTCCATACAAAAAAGCCGGTTGGCCCGGGAGGCCCTCACGGAGTTTTCAAAATAATCCGCAAATCCATCGTTCTGGCCCTTCAGGT
>CAZDVO010000030.1:0-25922 GCA_964508905.1 uncultured bacterium | reverse complement strand
GAGAAACAGGTGGAATATCTTTATGATTTCATGGGGCGCAAACCGCTGATCGTGGCACCGTATGACGCGGAACTTTACGGCCACTGGTGGTATGAAGGCCCGGACTTTTTGAACCTTTTTGTGCGTAAGTGCGCTTACGATCAAAAGACCTTCCGGCTCATCACCCCGTCCGATTACTTTAAGGAATATCCCGTCAATCAGGTCTCAACGCCGTGTTTCTCGAGCTGGGGATGGAAGGGGTACAGCGAGACCTGGCTTTCCGGAGCGAATGACTGGATTTACCGCCATTTACACAAGGCCTCGCTTCGCATGAGCGAAATGACCTCAAAATTCCGTGGCCAGAACGGCACAGTCGGCCGCGCGTTGAAGCAGGCCGCACGCGAACTTTTCCTCGCTCAGTCGAGCGATTGGGCTTTTATCATGCACACGGGCACGATGGTGCCTTATGCCGTGAAGCGGACCAAGGAACATCTTGGGAATTTTACGAGGATCTATGAGGATCTCATGAACAATCGCCTGGATGAAGGCTGGCTCAGCGGCCTGGAAGGGAAGAATAATATTTTTCCGGATATCGACCACGAGGTTTTTTAAGCGTTCTTAATCATCACATCATCAGAGAGGGTATGATCATGCAGGAACAGTATTACGGAATCGGTGAAACCGCGGGAAAGATCTACAAAGCGTTGGAAAATAAGGGCGAAATGACCCTGGCAAAACTTCTCAAAGAGGTCGGGAAGGATGAAGCCCTTTTCAACCAGGCGATCGGCTGGTTGGCCCGCGAGAACAACATCAATTTCAGCAAGATGGGCAAGATGATCAAGGTGTCCCTGCTGAAAGGGTAACTCCCGATTCGAACTCGTGTTGGATGGCGTGGGGCGGAAGGCGCCCCGCGCCTTTTTTTTGCCTTTTTACCGCTCGTTCCATAAAGGAAACTCTCTCGAGGACCGATAATCAAGCCTGGAAGACTTAACGGGAAGGGATTATCCTTAAAGTGTTGGAAAAGGATGGCCCCCATCTCAGCTTTGCTTTGATTGATAGGAATTGGGACCATGAAGAAAAATCCGCAGTTGTATGAATTGAACGCCTTCTTTTTTGTCTCGAGGATGTCCGAAAAATACGGACGCCGGCTCACCCTCGCCACGGTTCCTCTGGAAGAGTGGAGATCCTTTACCGAGAAAGGGTTCGACTACATCTGGCTCATGGGGGTCTGGACACGCAGTCCGGGCGGCCGTGCCATGGCGGCCAAAGAGCCGAATCTCTGCCGCGCCTACGACCTCATTCTTCCGGATTGGGAAAAAGAGGACGTGACCGGTTCGCCCTACGCGATCTTCAATTACGAATTGGATCCTTATTTGGGAAAGCCCGAGGAATTGCTCCAGCTCAAGATGAAATTGAACGGATTGGGCCTGGGGCTCATCCTTGATTTCGTGCCGAACCATCTGGCGTACGATCACCCCTGGACCGTCGAACATCCCGAGGTTTTTGTTTCGTGCCGTTCGGAGACCGTGCGGGCCCATCCGGATTGGTCGTTCATTACGTCGGAAGGAAAGAAGATCGCTCACGGGCGGGACCCTTATTTTGCGCCCTGGATCGATACGGCGCAGATCAATTTCTGGTCGCCTGCCGCGCGCGAGGCCTGGAAGAACGAACTTTTCAAGATCGCCCGGGTTGCGGACGGGGTCCGCTGCGATATGGCGATGTTGGGGCTGAACGATGTTTTTCAGAAGGTCTGGGGCGAGCATATTCAGGAGACGCGCCCTGGGACCGAATTCTGGGCCGAGATCATCCCGGAGGTCAAACGGGCCGCGCCGCACTTCATTTTTATTGGCGAGGTGTATTGGGATATGGATTGGCCCCTCCAGCAGTTAGGTTTCGATTTCACTTACGACAAGCGTCTTTACGACCGGATGTTCTTCGATTCGCCGATCTCGGTGCGGGACCATTTGAAGGCCGAGCCGGTGTATGGGGATCGGTGCCTTCGCTTCATTGAAAATCATGATGAAGAGCGCGCGACGGTGATCTTTGGTAAACAAAAGTCCATGGCCGCGGGGATGATCACCGCGACGATCCCCGGCATGCGTTTTTTTTATGACGGGCAGCTGGAAGGCCGGAGGATCCGGACGCCGATCCATCTTCGCCGGGAACCGAAAGAGGCGGGTGATCCCGTGCTCGCGGATACGTACCGACGGCTTTTACGATTTATAAAAAGCCCGGTGACCCATGAGGGCGAGTGGACGCTCTTGGAGACCGCGCCTGCCTGGGAAAATAACGAGACGGATCAGACCTTTCTGGTCTGGCTCTGGGGGAAGGGGCAGGATTGGAGGCTGGTCGTGATCAATTATTCACTGATCCGCGCGCAGGCTTTTGTGCGGCTTCCCGAGTTCCTCAACCGGAAAAATTTTATTCAGTTCCGCGATGTGTTGACCGACAAAGTCTACGATCGGACGGGGGAAGAGCTTTTTCAGAAAGGCCTCTATGTGGATCTTCTTCCCTGGCAGGCCCACCTTTTCGAATTTAAAGCCTGAGGAAAACCGGGCTTGGAGCCTCGTGTGTTGTTTGTTACACTAATCCATCGATTTCATTGATAACCTTGATCAGGAGCCATCATGCCGCGCGCTAAGAAGACGACCGAAAAGAGTCCCGAAAAAAAAGAGAACCAGGAACTTTGGCATCTGGCACATAAGGACATGACGAAAGAAGGTCTCAAAGAATCCTTCAGCTCCTGTCTTCAGTACGGACTTGCCAAGGATCAGTACACCGCTACCTCCCATGACAATTACATGGCGCTCGGGATGGCGCTTCGGGAACGGCTGGTCGAGCGGTGGATCAAGACCCAGCAGCGCTATCACAAAAAGAACCTCAAACGCGTTTATTACCTCTCCCTTGAATTTTTGATCGGAAGGCTTCTGGGAAGTTATGTGCTGAACTTGGGGCTTTGGGAGCCGACCCATAAGGCACTCGAGGAATTCGGCCTTGATATCGAGCAGGTCCGGGAAGAAGAAGTGGACGCGGGGCTTGGGAACGGCGGCCTCGGACGTCTGGCGGCGTGTTTTCTCGATTCGATGGCGACGCTTGGGATCCCCGCGCATGGTTATGGGATCCGTTATGACTACGGGATCTTCAACCAAAAGATCGTTAACGGCTATCAGGTGGAATCGCCCGACGAGTGGCTGAAGCACGGGAATCCCTGGGAATTCGCGCGGCCTGAATACGCGCAGAAGATCAAGTTCTACGGCAATACGAATATGTATCACGACAAACAGGGGCGTCTTTCCGTGGAGTGGGTCAACACCGAGGATGTGATTGCGATGCCGTATGATATTCCTGTCCCCGGGTACCGCAACGATGTCGTGAACACGCTCCGCCTCTGGTCGGCGCGGGGTTCGGAAGAATTCGATCTTAAGTATTTCAACGACGGGGATTATGAACACGCCGTTTACGAAAAGATGTTCTCCGAAAATATCTCCAAGGTCCTTTACCCGAACGATGCGACTTCCATGGGGAAGGAACTGCGTCTCAAACAGGAATACTTTTTTACCGCGGCATCCATTTCGGACCTCATCCGGCGCTTCAAAGAGGATAACGCGCTTTTTAAGAGTTTCCCTGATAAGGCGGTGATCCAGCTGAATGATACCCATCCGGCGCTCGCGATCGTGGAGTTCATGCGGTTGCTTCTTGATGAAGAACAGGTGGACTGGGATACGGCTTGGGACCTGACCGTTCGTTCTTTTGCCTATACGAACCATACCGTGATGCCGGAAGCGCTTGAGAGCTGGTCCGTTTCGATGTTCGAGAAGCTTTTACCGCGGCACATGCAGATCGTTTATGAGATCAACGACCGCTTCTTAAAGGAGCTGGCGTCCGAATATCCGGGGGACCCCGATCGATTGGCCCGGATGTCTCTTATCGAAGAAGGATCCCCGAAAAAGATCCGGATGGCGTATCTGGCCATCATCGGGTCCCACTCCGTGAACGGGGTCTCCGCGCTCCACTCGGCGCTTCTAAAGGAGCAGTTGTTCAAGGATTTCTATGAGGTGTTCCCAGAAAAATTCAACAATAAGACTAACGGGATCTCGCATCGCCGCTGGCTCATGAAGGCGAACCGCCCTCTGACCAAGCTGATCACGGAAGCGATCGGGCATGAATGGGAGAAAGATCTTGAGCAATTGACCCAGCTCGCGCCGCTCAATAAGGACCGGCTGCTTAAAAAGAAGTGGCAGCAGGTGAAGCGCGAGAATAAAAAAGTGCTCGCAGAGATCATTCAGGCCCAGACGGGGGTCTCCGTGAACCTCGACTCGATGTTCGATGTGCAGGTGAAACGGCTCCATGAATACAAACGCCAAACCCTGTTTATCCTCTACGCGATCGCGGAATATCTTAAATTGCGGGATAATCCGAACGCTCCGATCACGCCGCGAACGTTCATTTTTGCCGGGAAAGCCGCGCCGAGTTATTTCATGGCAAAGCTGATCATCAAGTTCATTAACAGCGCCGCCACGGTGATCAATCACGACAAGGCCAATAAGGACAAGCTGAAGGTTGTTTTTCTGGAGAATTACCGTGTGTCGCTGGCGGAAAAGATCTTTCCGGCGAGCGATCTCTCGGAACAGATCTCAACCGCGGGGACCGAGGCCTCGGGGACCGGTTGCATGAAGTTCATGATGAACGGAGCCCTGACCGTGGGAACCCACGACGGTGCTAATATCGAGATCGCGGAAGAGGTTGGGGAGGAGAATATCTTCATGTTCGGGTTGAAGACGCAGGAAGTTCTGGACCTGAAGAGCCGGGGCTATGACCCCAAGGTGTTTATCGAAAGGTCCCCCCGGTTGAAGGAGATCCTTTCCATGATGAAGAATAATTTCTTCTCTCCGATGGAGCCCGGGATCTTCGATCCGCTGGTCAATAATCTGATGTTCTCCGATCCTTACTTTGTTTGTGCCGATTTCGAAGCTTATTGCGCGATCCAGGACCGGATCTCGGAGGAGTATCAGGACCAGAATCTGTGGACGGAGAAGGCGATCCTGAATGTGGCCCGGTCGGGAAAGTTCTCGAGCGACCGGACCATCGCGGAATACAGCCGTGACATCTGGGACGTTCCGGTTGATCAGCCGAAATAAGGTTTTAACTCTCGTTTTTCCACGGGGATCGTTTCAGGAATGAGAGGATATCCCAGTCGTGTCCCTTCTCCAGCAGGGGACGCAAGCCGACCACACTGAAGAAAAGCTCCACGCTTGAAATCTTCTGGGCGGAGGGTCTCACCTCCTGGAATTGCCGCGAGAGAAAAAGGTGGGAGAGGAAGCGCAAGATCCCCGAGATCACAAAAAGGGTCAGGATTCTGGACCCGCCGAGATGGGGAAGCCGTTCCGCAAGATACCCGCCCAGCCCCGCGCCCATGAAGGTCGCCACGCCATTGATCACGCTGAAATAACCGAGGCAGCGGACCCGTTTGCCGGGACTGACGGCGTCGTAGATGAAGTTGAGCGAGCACAGATTGAACCCTCCCCAGACGAATCCCGCGAAGATCTCGATCGTGAAAAGGTACAGGATGTTCGATGAAAAAAGCCAGAGGAACGGAATCAGCGGGATCATCAGGCTCGTGGCTTTCAGGACGCGCGCGTTGCCGATCTTGTCCGCGTGTTTTCCCCAGATCGGGAACGAAACAAGGCTTGCCATGACCGCGCCCATATGGATGAACATGTAGGTCAGGTAGCTGAACTGAAGGTCGCGGAGCATGTAGACGCTGAAATAGGGGGCCGCCAGAGTCGTTGCGAACGTGATGCTCGCGACATAGAACACGAACTTGACGAAATTGCTTTGGCGGAATCGCCGTAGGAACATGAAGAATGTGAATTTGTCCGAAGGGTTCTTGTGCTCCGGGACATCCTGCATGTGGGCCATGTAACGCGAAGAAACGAACCGAGCGCTTGCTGTCGCGGCGAAGAGGATCGCGAACCCGAACGCGGTTGAGATGGCCTTGAATGTGTTCAGCAAGACGCCTCCCAGAATCGTTGTCACCATGCCGGCCACGCCGATGATTCTCGATCTCCAGCCGAAATATTTTCCGCGATCCTCAGGTGCGAGATAATCGCTCGCGAGACTGCCCCAGACCGTCGCGATAAGGTTCGCAAGGATCCGGAAGAGAGTGACGACAAAGATCAGCGTCAGGATCCGGGATGGGAAATGAAAAAGAGGAAAGAGCGCGACCGGGAGCAGGAAGAAGGCCTGTGCCGCCGAAGCGCGGATCAGGAACCGCAGGCGGCTGCCGCAGAGTTCCACCGCCTTGACCGCCCAGAATTGGGAGAGGGATCCCAAAAGGTGGGGGATCGCGACGAGGAAACCGATGTCCATCGGGGTTGCTCCCAGGAAAAGGCCGAGAGGGATCAGATATTCATCGATGGAGGCCTGCATGACGCTTGCGGCGATGCCCTCACGCCAGGAGATATTGAGGCTTTTAAAGAACGGATTGCCCTTGAATGGTTCAAGGGCTTGCGGCGTTTTTGAAGGTTCCATGGTGACCTTTATCGGCAGAGCGCGTGCTTTTGATGAGAGCGGGCCTCTTCACAAAATAACTAGTTTTGTCCCGGGTTTTAATCGTTATATAATACACCTCGCAGAACCGTAAGTATTGCCAACCCTTCCAAGCGGGGGAGCGAATGCCCAAGGATCCGAATCGACATCTGGTGGATGGTCAATATACCGTTCGGGACCTTGTGGACCTCAAGAAACTCCGCGCGATCTTCCAGCATTTTACCGATACGATGGGCTTCACCATCGGCTTTCTCAGCGTTCCCGACATGGAGATCCTGATCGCCACAGGATGGCGGGATATCTGCACCAAGTTCCATCGCCGTTGTCCTCGTGCCGCGGAAAACTGCCGCAAAAGCAATGTCCACCTGACCCGCCAAATGACAAAGCCGGGCAAGGTGGTGATCGAGCGTTGCGGTAACGGGCTTGTCGATTGCGCAATGCCGATCTTCATCAAAGGAAAATGTGTTGCGATCCTCGCTACGGGACAAGTCCTTCTGGAGACTCCCGACCTCCACCGGTTCCGTCGGCAGGCCAGGGCGTTTGGGTATAACGAGAAGAAGTACATGGTTGCCCTTGCCGAAATCCCCGTGATCTCCCCTAAACGGCTGAAACAAGTGACCGGATTCCTCAAAGAACTGGCGGCTCTTGTTGCCGAATTGGGATATGCCGGTCTTAAAGGGAAAGAGAAAGCCCGAGAATTAGAGCTGGATATTCAGAAGCGTCTTCGGATTGAGAGGGACTTAAAAGAAACGGCGGATCAATTACAATCGCTTTATGGTTCTGTGACAGACGGGGTTCTCGTGGCGGAAGTTTCCACGAAGCGGATCCTGAAAGCCAACAAGAACGCCTGTCGCATGTTCGGCTATACCGAGAAAGAATTTGTTCGTAAAAAAGTATCCGATCTTCATCCGGCGCCCTCGGCCAAAAAAATCCTGAGATTCTTTCGTGAACAGTTGAAGGGGAAAAGGCCCCTTGTCCCGGATGTCCCCTGCAAACGGCGGGATGGCACTGTGTTTTTTGCGGATGTCGCGGCCCAGACGGCCGTTACTTTTGAAGGGAAGCATTGCCTGGTCGGATTTTTTCGGGATATTTCTCGGCGCAAATTGGCGGAGGATCGGGAGCGGGAAGTGTCGCGCCGATTGGAGGCCGTTTTTAACAGCACGTTTCAGCTCATGGCGCTTCTTAAGCCGGATGGAAGAATCCTGGAGGTCAATCAAGCGGCTTTGAATTTTGGCGGGATGACTTTATCCCAGGTGCAGGGAAAGCTTGCCTGGAAATCCTCCTGGTGGACGACCTCAAAGGCCGTTCAACAGAAATTGCGTTGGGCGGTTGTGCAGGCCGCACGGGGAAAATTCATCCGTTATCCAACGAAGATCCTCGGGAAACAGGGCGCGACAATCGATATCGATTTTTCACTGAAGCCTGTCAAAAATGAACGGGGTCAAGTGATCCTGCTGACGGCCGAGGGGAGGGATATCACCGAGAACAAAAAAGCCGAGGCATCTCTCCGAGAAAGTGCTCAGGAGTGGCAATCGACGTTTGATGCGGTGGGTGATGTGGTATGGCTTCTGAGCCCCGAAGGGAGGATCCTGCGGACGAATAAAGCTGTTTTGAAAGTGCTCGGGAAGCGGCCCGTCGAAGTCTTGGGACGAAGGTGTTGTGAGGTCGTCCACGGATGCCGCCGTCCACCACAGGCATGTCCGTTATGTCGCATGAAAAAAACTCATGCCCGCGAATCCTGGGAATTTCTTTTTCGGAAACGCTGGTTCCGCGTCACGGTGGATCCGATTCGGGATGATCAAGGGGCGATGATCGGCGCCGTCCATGTGATGAGCGATATTACCGCACGCAAAGAGGGAGAAGATGCTTTGCGTGCGGGCGAGAGCCGTTACCGGGGGCTTGTCAATCTCGCGGTGGACGGTATCTTGACGGGATCCCCTGAAGGTATTGTGACGGGGGCCAATGAAGTGATGTGCGCCATTACGGGAATGTCTCGGGATCGTCTTGTCGGGAAACACATCTCTCAGCTTCCTTTTGACAGAGAAAGCTTGCGGAGGCACCCGTTCCGGTTCGATCTTTTGAAAAAAAATCAAGCGGTCGTGAGGGAGCGCACGATCGTTCGCCCGGACGGGACCCGGGTCGAAGTGGAAATGCGGACGAAGATGATGCCCGATGGTACCTATCAATCGATTTATCGCGATGTGACGGAGCGCAAGGCCGCGGAGGCAAAGCTTCGCATCAGTGAACAGCATTACCGCAGCATCTTTGAGTCATCCCAGGATGCCATGATGACCATCTCGCCGCCGCTCTGGAGATTTACTTCGGGGAATACCGCGATGGCCAGGATCTTCGGGGCTCGTCGTGTGGAAGATTTTTTTGTGCATTCTCCCTGGGCTTTGTCGCCGCGGAGACAGCCCGACGGAAGCCTTTCGTCGGAGAAGGCGCGGAGAATGATCGCGCGTGCGATGCGCCGGGGGTCGCACTTTTTCTCCTGGATGCATCGCCGCCTCGATGGGACGCTTTTCCCGGCGGAGGTTTTGCTTACGAAGGTTACCACGACGGAGGGGGCGTTCCTTCATGTGGTGGTCCGGGATGTTACGGAGCGCAGACGGGTCGAGGCTTCTCTTCGGGAAGGAGAGGAACGGTTCCGGCTTGTGGTGAATAATTCGCTCGATGCCGTTTACCGCAGGAACATGAAGGACGGATGCTATGATTTCTTCAGCCCTTCGGTGAAAGCGATCACCGGTTTTTCTCCCCAGGAACTGACGGGGAAGTCCTTGAGATTTATCAAAGGTCGTGTCCATCCGGAGGATCTCAGAGCGGCGGAAAAAATTTTGAGGAAAGCTCAGTCGGGTCGGTTGAAGGAAGGGATCGTTGATTATCGCTTCCTGCATAAGAACGGCTCCTACCGTTGGCTTTCGGATCGTTTTACGGTGGTGGATGATGAGAGAGGGCGTCCCTCTTACTGGGTGGGTGTTTCGCGCGATATCACGGACCAGAAGCTTGGACAAATAGAATTGCAGAAGAGCGAGGCCCGGTTCCGCAGCTATTTTGAACTCCCACTGCATGGGATCGCCATTACTTCGCCTGAGAAAGGCTGGATCCAGGTCAATGATAAGCTTTGCTCTTTGTTGGGCTACCCCCGCAGGGAACTTCTCCGAAAAACGTGGCTGGAAATGACGCATCCTGATGATGTGGAGGCTGATGCCCGACAGTTCAATCTCTTGCTCTCGGGCAAGATCGATCAGTACAGTATGGAAAAACGGTTTATCCGAAAGGACGGCCGGGCCATTTGGACCAGTCTTGCTGTGGGATGCGGGCGGAAACCCGATGGCTCGGTGGACTTCGTTTGCGCGCTGGTGGATGATATTACCGCGCGTAAAGATGCGACGGAAGCCCTCCGCGAAAGTGAGAGACTCTATCGGCTCTTGACCGAGAACTCCAGTGATGTGATCTGGACGATGAATCCCAAAGGCGAGTTCACCTATGTCAGTCCGACGACCTTTCGTCTCCGCGGGTATACGGCTGAGGAGGTGATGCGCCAGCCGTTGGAGAAACAGATCGCGCCGTCATCGCTTCCTCTTGCGGTCCAATTGCTCCAAAATGCATGGGCCCAGGCCCGGAGGGGGAAATCGGTGTCGCCCGTGGTCGCGGAGTTGGAGCAGTTGCGGAAGGATGGCACGACCGTCTGGACCGAGGTTTCGGGCGAGCTGATCCGTGATAAGGCAACGGGGCCCTTTATTTTAGGAGTCACGCGCGATATTACGGAGCGCAGGCGGACGGAAGCCTTATTGAAACAACGTGAGGCTTATCTTACGTCGATCATTGAGAACCAGCCGGGTATGGTCTGGTTGAAGGATCGAGAGAGCCGATTGCTGGCCGCGAACCATATGTACGCAAAAAGGGCCGGCCAGAAAAAGCCGGAGGATGTCGCAGGCAAGACCGATTTCGATTTTTGGCCTGCCAGGATGGCGAGAAAATTTCGGGAAGATGACCGGAAGGTCATGCGGGAGCGTAAGCACATTACGACCGAAGAGCTTATCCTGGTGGATGGTGTTCCTCGATGGCATGAGACTTTTAAAATGCCTGTTATGGATGCACAAGGGGATGTGATCGGAACGACCGGTTTTGCTCATGATATTACCGAGCGTAAAAAATCGGAAGCCGCTCTTCAGGCGAGTGAAGCGAGCCTCAAGCTGCAGTTTGAGCGCATGCCGATCGGCGCGATCCTTTGGGACAAAGGACTTCGGGTCCTTTCCTGGAATCCCGCGGCGGAGAAGATCTTCGGTTATTCAGCCGAGGAGATCCTCGGGAAAAGTGCTTATCGCTATATTCTTCCTAAGGCGGGAAGGCCCGAGATCCGGCAGATATGGCATAGGTTGCTTCGGGGAGATCGTACGGCGCACAGCGTGAACGAAAACAGGACCAAATCCAGGGGGACGATCCTTTGCAAGTGGACGAATACGCCTCTCCGGGGCTCCGCCGGAAAAGTTTTCGGAGTCCTTTCCATGGTCGAAGATATCACTCAGTATCAAGTGGCCCAAAACGCATTGAGAGAGAGCGAACAATCTCTGCGAGAGGCTCAGATCGTGGCCGGGCTCGGCAGCTATGTCCTCGATGTCCCGCGGCGTAGTTGGAAAAGCTCGGATATTCTTGATAAGATTTTCGGGATCGTGAGGCAGCCCCAACATTCCTTGGCCGAATGGGAAGCTTTGGTGCATCCCGATTGGCGCGCGAAGATGCGGGACTATCTCCAGAAAGAAGTGTTGGAGAAAGGGAACCGTTTTGACAAGGAATACAAGATCATCCGGGGATCCGACCGACAGGAACGATGGGTCCATGGGCTTGGCCAGCTTGAATTCGATCGATCCGGAAAGCCCGTCAGGATGGTTGGGACGGTCCAGGATATTACCGAGCGAAAGAAGATGGAGCAGGCTTTGGAAAAGCGCATTCTGGCGTTGACCCAGCCGGAAGGCGCCGGAGAGAGTATTGAATTTGAAGATCTATTCAATCTGGATGAGATCCAAAAGATCCAGGATGAATTTACGCGGGCCACGGGAGTGGCTTCGATCATCACCCATACCAACGGGACTCCGATCACGAAGCCTAGCAACTTTTGCCGGTTGTGCAATGACATTATCCGCCGAACCGAAAAGGGGCTGGACAACTGCTATCGCTCCGACGCCTGCATTGGCCGGCCCAATCCCGGGGGGCCTATTATCCAGACTTGTTTGAGCGGCGGCCTGTGGGATGCCGGGGCGAGTATCACAGTAGGCGGACGGCACGTCGCCAACTGGTTGATCGGGCAGGTTCGGGACGAAACCCAATCCGAAGAAAAGATCCGCGCTTACGCTCGGAAGATCGGCGCGGATGAGGAGCAAGCGGCCAGGGCCTTTCGTGAGGTGACCCCGATGCCGCGAGCTCAATTCGAAAAGGTCTCCGAGTTGCTCTTTACCATGGCGAACCAGCTTTCACGATTTGCTTATCAAAACCTTCAGCAGGCGAGGGCCATTACGGAAAGCAAACGCGCGGAAGAAATGATCCGGGCGGGCCGCCGCCAATTGTTCCAGGTGATCGATACCGTGCCACATATGATCTTCGCGAAGGATAGCGCGGGCCGGTTCCTGCTTGTCAATCGCGCTCTGGCGCAGGCTTATCAAAAAGACCCAAAGGACCTGATCGGAATTTACCGCCAGGAAGTCCATCAAAATCCTGAGGAGGCGGCGGCTTTTCTTAAAGGGGACAAGGAAGTTCTGACGGCGGGGAAACCCATGCTGATCTCGAACGAACCTTTTACGGATGCTCAGGGACGCAAGCACATCCTTGAGACCATCAAGATCCCCTTCAGAATGGCGGGAAGGGACGAACCCTGTATCCTGGGCGTCTCGGTCGATGTGACCGAGCAGCGGAAAGTGGAAGAGTACCGGAATGATATTGTCAGGACCGTGTCGCACGAACTGCGGACTCCGCTTTCGATCGAAAAAGAGGGGATCAGCCTGCTGATCGATGGGATCGTCGGGCCTGTCAATACTGAGCAGAAGGAGATCCTGGATACGGTCATGCGGAGTATCGACCGCCTTTCCCGGATGATCACGAGCCTGCTGGATATTTCCAGTATTGAGACCGGAAAAACCACGCTGGATCTGAAGCTGATCGACCTGTCGGTGCTTGCGAAAGATGTGGTGTTTGAATTTAAAAAACGCGCGAGCGAAAAAAAGATCGAACTTCGCGTGAAACTGCCGGCGGAGCCGATGGAACTTTCGGTGGATCAGGATAAGATCCGGCAGGTCTTGAGTAATCTGGTCGACAACGCCTTGAAGTTCACTCCGGAAAAGGGGGCTGTTGGGGTCTCTTTGACCGCGGAACCCGGCGAAGCCGTTTTTGAGGTCCGGGATACAGGGATGGGGATCTCTCCGGAGAATATGAAGAAATTGTTCCAAAAATTCCAGCAATTCTCCCGAACGGCCGGGCCCGGGGAAAAAGGATTCGGGCTCGGATTGTCGATCTGCAGGGGGATCGTGGAAATGCACCGGGGACGGATCTGGGCGGAGAGCGAATCGGGCAAGGGGACGCGGGTAAAATTCGCCTTGCCGCTTCCGAGATCGGGCGGGGCAGGCAAAGCATCCCGCCCGGCCAAAAAGAAGGGTTAGAGAATGGAGACGAAAAAAAAGATCCTTTTTATCGAAGATGAGCCGGATCAGATCATGATGATCTCCCTTCGGCTGAAGAAGAACGGCTATGAGGTGATCTCCGCGATGAATGGGGAGGAAGGCTTGAAAAAAGCCGTCGAAGAGAAGCCCGATCTTATTTTGGCGGATGTGATCATGCCCGGGATCGACGGGTTCGAAGTGTGCCGTCGGCTTCGCGCGAATCCCTTGACGGCGCATATCCCGATCATTTCCACGACCGCGGCCGGAGCGGATGATATCGATTATCAGTGCCGCCAGGCGGGCGCGAACGATTGCGTGCGTAAACCCTACGCCTCGTCCGACCTGCTCACCAAGATCCAACGCTTGCTTGGAACATAGGCGCCTTTTCCTTCATGCACGTGACCCCCGCTGACAAACCAAGCCTTGTCTGGCTTCGCCGGAACCTTCGATTGGATGATAATCGCGCCCTGATCGCCGCGGCGGAGCGCGGGGGGGCGGTCATCCCTTTTTTTATCTTCGGGGACGATCTGGATCCCGCGAGCGCCGGACACTGGTGGCTTGAACATTCTTTGCAGGCGTTTCAACGGGACCTTCGGTCGGCCCGGTCCCGTCTTATCCTGCGTTCCGGAGACCCCGCGAAGGTGATCCCCGCGCTGGTCGAGGAGACGGGGGCTGCCGCTGTTTTTTGGGATGCAAGTTTTGAGCCGGCCCAACGCCGTGCGGACGAGCGTCTGAGCGTTATCCTGGCCAGGGAAGGCGTTCTCGGCCGTTCGTTCCATGACGGACTCCTCCGGGATCCTGCCGAGCTCCTGACGAAACAGGGTACTCCTTTTAAAGTGTTTACGCCGTTCTGGAACCATTGTCTTTCTCGAGGAGAACCCTCGGCGCCTCAAAAAAGTCCCGCATTTTTTCGCGCTCCTCGCGTATGGCCCCGCTCTGAAACCTGTGACGAGCGGCGTTGTGCCCGTGCCCTGAAGTGGGCTGTCAAAATGGAGCCTTGGTGGAAGCCTGGTGAAGCCGGGGCTTGGGAGCATTTCCGATCGTTCTTGGGAGAAAAACTTGGCGATTATCGGGAGGGGCGGGACCGGCCGGCCGAGGATGGAACGTCCCGGTTGTCGCCCCATTTGCATTTTGGCGAGATCAGCGTTCGGAGGATCTGGCAGGAAATGCAGCGCCATAGGGCGAAAGATCGTCGTCCCGGCAGCGCGAGAGCTTCCGAAGCATTTCTCCGGCAGATCCTGTGGCGTGAATTCGCGGCGGGACTTCTTTTCCATTTCCCCAAAACGGTGAATGAACCCCTTCGGGAGTCGTTTGGAAAATTCGAGTGGAAACAGGACCCCCAGAGATTAAGGGCCTGGCAGAAGGGAATGACAGGTTATCCGATTGTGGATGCCGGGATGCGCCAGCTCTGGGCGACGGGGTGGATGCATAATCGCGTGAGGATGATCGCGGCGTCCTTTCTGGTGAAGGATCTGCTGATCGACTGGAAAAAGGGAGCCGCCTGGTTCATGGAAACCCTGGTGGACGCGGATCTGGGGAATAACACGTTTGGCTGGCAGTGGGTCGCGGGGTGCGGAGCTGATGCGGCGCCGTATTTTCGGATCTTCAATCCGGTGCTTCAGGGCGAAAAATTCGATCCTGAGGGAACCTATGTTCGGAGGTGGGTCCCTGAACTGGCGAAGGCCCCGAAACGCTTCGTTCATGCCCCGTGGAAGGCTCCGCGAGAGGTTTTGGATGAGGCGGGGGTTCAGCTTGGCCGGGATTATCCCGCGCCGATCGTGGATCATGATGCCGCAAGGAAACGCGCGCTTCTTCTTTACTTTCGTATGGAGAAAACGCGCGTCCAATAGTAGCGCGGACCCCCGCAATATTTCGCTTTTCGTCCGCAGGGCCGCGGAGTAGGATGTCCCGTTCTTAGACCATCCCGTTGAGTCCCATAGGAAACGATGGATCGATATGAAACCACTAAGCAGCAAGCAGATCATCGAAGCTTTGACGAAGATCAGTGATGCCGTTACCTCGGATCTGTATCTTGAGGAGATCCTGAAGCTGATCGTGACGGTGACCGCGGAGGTCATGAACTCCAAGATCTGTTCCCTGATGCTTCTCGACAAGTCCACCGGCGAACTGGCGGTCAAGGCGACGCAATCCGTCAGCGAGTTCTATAACAAGAAGCCGAACGCGAAACTGGGGCAAGGGATCGCCGGCCGGGCGGCCCAGTCGGGAAAGCCCATCGCGGTGTTGGACGTGAGGAAGGACAAACGTTATTTGAATCAGGAGATCGCCCGCAGAGAGCACCTTTGTTCTCTCCTCAGCCTGCCGCTTGTTTTTAAAGGGCATGTGATCGGGGTATTGAATTGCTATACCGCAAAGCCTCACCGTTTCACCCAGGGGGAGGTGCGTATCATCCGCTCCATTACAAGCCTGGCGGCGATCGTGATCGAGAATTTCAGGCTCGTGATGGAATCCCAGGCGATCCAGGAGGAGCTGGAATCCCGGAAGCTGATCGAACGGGCCAAGGGGATCCTGATGAAAAGAGAAGGGCTTGGGGAGCAAGGGGCCTACAAACTGATTCGCAAATACAGTATGGACAAGCGCAAAAGCATGAAAGAGATCGCGGAAGCGATCCTGCTGAGCGCGGAGATGCAGCGGTTCGCCACCAGTAAAGAATAAGAACGGGATTGAACCCGGCGCGTTCCATGCTATAATTCCGCCACTGAACACAACGAGCGTGTTCGGGGGAACGGATGCAAAACGCGGCGCGTCGGTTTTTCATTCGATTTTCAAACAAAGGATAATGAGGTCCTTTTTGGCAGGTATTCTTGCCGAAAAGGGCTTTTTTTTTGTTCAAAGCGATCTGAACATTTAAAAGGGGTGAACTATGGTGAAAAAAGTGGAAGATCCGGTGGAAAAAGAGATCAACGCATTCATGAAAAAAGTCAGCGCCCGGAATCCCGGAGAGAAGGAATTTCTCCAGGCCGTCCGTGAAGTTGTCGAGTCGGTGACGCCTTTTATCGAGAAAAATCCAAAATACAAGAATGCCAAGGTCCTGGAGAGAATGGTCGAGCCGGAGCGCGTCATCATATTCCGCGTTCCGTGGCTCGATGATAAGGGCGAGATGCAGGTGAATCGCGGGTTCCGCATTGAAATGAACAGCGCGATTGGACCCTACAAGGGCGGCATTCGTTTTCACCCGAGCGTCAATCTTGGGATCTTGAAATTCCTCGCGTTTGAACAAGTCTACAAGAACAGCCTCACGACGCTTCCCATGGGTGGCGGTAAGGGCGGTTCGGATTTTGACCCGAAGGGGAAATCCGACAACGAGGTCATGAAGTTCTGCCAGAGCTTTATGCTCGAGCTTTCCCGTCATATCGGACCGGATACGGACGTTCCTGCCGGCGATATCGGCGTGGGCGGCCGCGAGATCGGTTTTATGTTCGGGCAGTACAAGCGGATCCGTAACGAATTCACCGGCGTTTTGACCGGCAAGGCCCTGAGCTGGGGCGGCAGTTTGGTGCGCCCTGAAGCGACGGGTTACGGTTGCGTCTATTTCGTACAGGAAATGCTCAAATCGAAAAAGATGACGTTCGCCGGGAAAGTTTGCGTGGTCTCCGGTTCCGGGAATGTCGCGCAGTATACGGTGGAAAAACTGAACGAGTTGGGCGCGAAGGTCGTGACCTTGTCCGATTCGGATGGTTACATCTATGACAAGAAAGGCATTGATGCTCAGAAGTTGAAGTTTGTCATGGAGCTAAAAAATATCAAGCGCGGGCGCATTAAGGAGTACGCGGACAAGTTCGGTTGCGAGTATGTCGCCGGACAGAGGCCGTGGAAGGTGGAATGCGATGTCGCTTTCCCGAGCGCGACGCAGAACGAGATCAACGAGGCGGATGCCAAAGCCCTCGTGAAGAACGGCTGTATCGCCGTTGGGGAAGGCGCGAACATGCCCACCACGCCGGAAGGTATCGCGGTGTTTCAGAAAGCGAAGATCCTCTACGCGCCGGGCAAGGCTTCGAATGCCGGGGGTGTGGCGACTTCGGGTCTTGAGATGAGCCAGAACAGCATGCGCTTGCGTTGGTCGCGGAAAGAGGTCGATCAGAAGCTGCATGACATCATGATCTCCATTCACGAGAGTTGCGTGAAGTATGGCCAGGAAGAAGGCGGCTACGTCAACTACGTGAATGGCGCCAACATCGCAGGGTTCGTGAAGGTGGCGGATGCGATGATCGATCAGGGGCTTGTCTAGGCCTCCTGAACTGTATGAGAACGGGGCCGTTCCGGTCTGCGGCGCGGCCCCGTTCTAAAATTATTTTGAAATACTCCGCGATGTGTGTATGATGGCCCCTCATCGAAAAAGGAAATAACCCATGTACCCGATCCTCTCAAAGCAAAAACTGAATAATAACGTCGAAGAAATGGTGATCCTGGCGCCGTATGTCGCGCGCCACTGCGAGCCGGGCCAATTTATTATCCTGCGCGTGGACGACGAAGGCGAACGAGTGCCTTTGACGATCGCGGAATATGATCGCCAGAAGGGGTCTGTTTCTATTATCTATCAGGTCGCCGGATACACCACGCGGAAGCTGAGTGAGAAAAAAGAAGGGGACGCGCTTGTTGATTTTGTCGGTCCTCTCGGCCAGCCGACGGAACTCCGCGCTTCAAAGCGGGTGATCGGGATCGGCGGCGGCGTGGGCGCGGCCCCGCTTTACCCCCAGCTTAAAAAATTGAACGAGATGGGCGTTTCGGTGGATGTGATCCTTGGCGCGCGCAGCAAGGACTTTATCATCCTCGAAGAGAAATTCTCCCGGATTTGTAAAAATGTTTATGTGACGACCGATGACGGAAGCTATGGGGCGAAAGGCCTCGTGACCGAGAAACTCAAGTCCCTGGTGGAAGCGGGGGCGAAATATGACGAGGTCATCGCGATCGGGCCGGTCATTATGATGAAATTCGTCAGTCTTCTGACCAAGCCGTGGGGCCTCAAGACCAATGTGTCCCTCAACCCGATCATGGTGGACGGAACGGGAATGTGTGGGGGATGCCGCGTGACGGTCGGCGGACAAACGAAATTCGCCTGTGTCGATGGGCCGGATTTTGACGGGCACCAGGTGGACTATGATGAATTGATGCGCCGGCAGAATATGTATAAGGCCGAGGAAGCGCATTCCTGCAAGATCGGGCTGAGGGTGGATTGAAATGGCCCCGAACATGAGCCCGAAGAAAGTCCCCATTCCCGAGCAAGCGCCTCAAGAGCGTATCAAGAACTTCAAGGAAGTCGCCTTGGGGTATACTGCTGAGCAGGCCCGGGAAGAGGCTCTCCGTTGTCTTCAATGTAAGCCCCGTCCCTGCGTGGCAGGTTGTCCGGTCAATGTGAGGATCCCCGAATTTATCAAGAAGATCGCGGAGGGGGATTTTGACGAGGCGGCGCGTATCCTTGCGATCGAGAATTGCCTGCCCGCCGTTTGCGGCCGCGTGTGCCCCCAGGAAACCCAATGCGAAGCCCTTTGCGTGCGCGGAAAAAAAGGGGAACCGGTAGCGATCGGCAGACTGGAACGTTTTGCCGCCGACCACGCGATGGAGCATATGCCGCAGGTCATTCCCTCGATCCAAAAGAACGGGATCAAGGTCGCGATCGCCGGAGGCGGCCCTGCCGGGCTGACCTGCGCGGGGGAGCTGGCGCGGCTCGGGTATGATGTGACGATCTTTGAGGCGCTTCACGCGCTGGGCGGCGTTCTTATGTACGGGATCCCGGAATTCCGCTTGCCCAAGAAACTGGTCGCCCGTGAGATCGCCAAGGCTCTCAATCTGGGCGTGAAGATCGAAAAGAACGTGATCATCGGAAAATCGATCAAGGTGGATGAACTTTTCCAGGAAGGGTTTAAAGCGGTTTTTATCGGGTGCGGTGCGGGCCTGCCCTCCTTTATGAAGATCGAAGGCGAGAATTTGAACGGGGTCTATTCCGCCAATGAGTTCCTGACCCGCGCCAATCTTATGAAGGCTTATGATTTCCCGAATGTCCCGACGCCGGTCAAGATCGGAAAACGGGTTGCGGTGGTCGGCGGCGGGAACGTCGCCATGGATGCCGCACGGACCGCCAAGCGCCTGGGCGCCGACGAGGTTTATATCGTTTATCGCCGCAGCGAGGAAGAACTGCCGGCGCGCGCGGAGGAGGTCCACCATGCCAAAGAGGAAGGGGTTATTTTTCAGCTTCTCCGGAATCCGGTGAAGGTCCTCGGCAAGGACGGTTGGGTGACCGGTTTGGAATGTGTGGAGATGGAACTCGGCGAGCCGGACGAATCGGGCCGACGCAGACCCGTGGTCAAGAAGGGGAGCAATTTTGAGTTCCCGGTCGAAACCGTGATCATCGCGATCGGGGGAACTCCGAACCCTCTGATCCGGCAGACAACGCCCGGGCTTGAAGTACAGCGCTGGGGCGGGATCATCGTCGATGAAGCGACGATGAAAACCTCTAAAGACGGTGTTTACGCGGGCGGTGATATTGTGACCGGCGCCGCGACCGTGATCCTGGCCATGGGCGCCGGGAAGAAGGCCGCCAAGGCGATCCACGAAGCTCTCCAGAAGAAAACTCCCGCCTAAAATTTTTTGTTGACAAATGATACTTAAAAGGTATCATTACGCCATGAAACTTATTACACGGAACACCGATTACGCGATGAGGTCTCTTTGCCATATTGCCGGCAGGGGGGGGGTCTCTGTGTCTGCGACGGAAATGGTCTCGGCGCTGAAGATCCCCCGTCCGTTCTTGCGGAAACTGTTGCAAACGTTAAGTGCGGAAGGTATCCTTCGGTCGTTCAAGGGGCAGGGCGGGGGGTTCTCCCTTGCCAAGCGTCCTCAGGATGTCCCGTTGACCGACCTGGTCCGTATCTTCCAGGGGACGGTCGAGCTTAACCAATGTATTTTTAAGAAAAAGATCTGTCCGAACAGGAAAACCTGCGTGCTTCGAAAAGAGATCCAAATGATCGAGAAAGACGTGATCGAGCGCCTGCATGGGATCACCATCGCTTCATTGCTCCAGGGCGCATCGGGCGTGTCTTCTTCCGTGAAAGGAGGCTGCTGTGGCCATCGTTCAAGCAGCCACTGAAACCCGTTTTAAAGGGTTGCCCCTAAGCCCCGGTGTCGCGGTGGCTCGGGTCTGTCTTTTTAATGAACGGCGTCATGTGAGCCTTCCGGTCACCAATGTGACGGATAAGGAGGTCCGCAGTGAGGGCGACCGCTTTCGAAAGGCCTTGGCCCTGGTCCGGGAGAAGCTGGCGCTTCTGATCCAGGAGGTGGAAGAGCGGGTCGGAAAAGCCGAGGCCGAGATCTTCACGGCGCAAAAAATGATCCTCGAGGACGCGGCCTTGATCGAGCGGATCACGGACCATATCCGCAGCAAGAACTTCAACGCCGAGAAGGCCGTGATCAGTTCGCTCGATTATTTTGAGGAACAGCTTTCGAAGTTGGATAACGAATATCTCCGGGAACGGGCCTCGGATATCGGCGAAGTGAAGCGCCGGTTACTGGACGCGCTGGCGAATTTAAATCCCTCTTTTCAATGTGAGAACGATTCCTTTTGCCAGAAAGGGAAGAACCGGATCGTGATCGCCCAGGAATTGACCCCGAGCCTGACGATGGAGCTCAATACTGATTTTATCCGGGGGTTCGTGACCGATCGCGGCGGCGTGGCTTCTCATGCGGCCATTTTGGCCCGGGCCCTCAAGATCCCCGCGGTGAGCGGGATCCCCGGGATCCATGACATGATCTTTTGCGGGACCGAAGTGCTCATTAACGGCGATACGGGCGAGGTCGTGATCTGGCCGTCCCGGAAAACGCTCGCGGAATATTCCGATCTGAGCCGGGCCGCCGCCGAAGAGATCGCCTCCGTGCCTCCCGTGCCGGGGCTTAAGATCCTCGCGAACCTGAATCTAGCGAAAAAAGTGGCGGAAGCGCTTGATCCCGAGGCCGAGGGGATCGGGCTTTACCGAACGGAGTTCGAATTCTTTTCCGCGGGAAAGATCCTCTGTGAAATGGAGCAGTACGAACTCTATGAGGCGGTCCTGAAGGCGATGCGGGGGAAGCCCGTCTATTTCAGGATGCTGGACCTCGGAGGCGATAAGACCGCGGATTTTTTAAAACTTCCCGAGGAACAAAATCCCGCGTTGGGGCTTCGGGGGAGCCGCTTTCTTCTGGCGCATCCGGAACTTTTTCGGAATCAGGCCCGGGCCCTGGCTCGCGCGTCCCGGCACGGCCGCGTGCATGTGATGTATCCCATGGTGGTCGATATCGAGCAATTCCGGAAAGTGAAAAAAGCCTTCGAGGAAGCCACCGCCGATATCCCGCAGGGAGAGATCAAATACGGGTTGATGTTCGAAGTGCCTTCCGCCTGTCTCGATGCGGAGGACATTTTAAGGGAAGCGGATTTCGGCAGTATCGGAACGAATGACCTGATCCAGTATCTTTTTGCCGTGGATCGTGATAACGAATGGGTCGCCTACGACCATCATCCGGACCGAAAGATCTTTTGGCAGCTTATCCGCCATGTGGCGCGCGCGGCCCAAAAGCATCGTAAGCCGCTCTCCGTTTGCGGCGAGCTAGCCAGTCATCCGGAGTATGCCCGTCGCTTGATGAAAGAGGGGATCCGTGCTGTCAGTGTGGCGCCCCGCGCCATTACGGGCCTCAGGATTGCGGTCAAAAACAAGCCGGGGGCCCCGGCCGTAAAAACATCGCGGAAACCGAAGCGCCTCGCACGGCGGAAATCGTGAGAGGGGGCCTCGATGAACTGGGGTTGTCCCTATCTTGAAGGTGAGCGGTGTTTGAAACTCAAACGGGCTTGTGCTCCCACCCAGCGGGGATGCGAGCTCGAGGGTAAGGTCCGGCTTCAGGCGAAGCCGGAAGGCGTGGCAGGATCAAAAACAACAGGTTCGATATCGGACCGGTCAAAAAAGGGGAGGCTGTCATGAGTATGTTTTGCTTTCAGTGCGAACAAACATCCAAGGGGAAAGGCTGCGATGTTCAGGGGGTATGCGGCAAAACCCCGGAAGTGGCGGCGCTTCAAGACCTTTTGATCCATGCGTCCAAGGGCATTGCCATTTATGCCCAGGCGGCTCGGGAGATCGGCGTGAAGGACGCGGCGACCGACCGTTTTGTGATCGAAGCGCTTTTTGCCACGGTGACGAACGTCGATTTCGATCCCGCCCGATTGCAGGAGACTCTCCAGCGCGCCTCGGCGATCAAGGAAAAGATCAAAGGCCTTTTTCTCGCCGCGTACAAGCAAAAGGCCGGACATGATTTTGACGGAGAACTGCCCGCGGCGGCCTATTGGAAGCCGGCCGATACCTTGGCGAGGCTTGTGGAGCAGGGCAGCAAGGTCGGGATCCTTGCGGACAAGAGCCTGAACGAGGATATCCGCAGCCTGCGCGAGCTTTTGCTCTACGGCCTCAAGGGAATGGCCGCTTACGCGGACCACGCGTTGGTCCTGGGACGCGAAGATGAGGAAGTGACTGCGTTCTTTCATAAAGGCCTGCGCGCGATCACGGATAACACGCTGACCGTGAACGATCTCGTGGGGCTCAACATGCAGTTCGGGATGGTGAATTTGAAATGTCTCGAACTTTTGGACAAAGCGCATACGGATCATTTTGGTCATCCCGTGCCGACCGGGGTTTCTCTGGGGGCCAAGAAAGGGCCCGCGATCCTGGTTTCCGGTCATGATCTCCTCGATCTCGAACAGCTTCTCCAGCAGACCGAGGGGAAGGGCGTCAATATCTACACGCATGGCGAAATGCTGCCGGCGCACGGGTATCCGAAGCTCAAACAGTACAAGCATCTCGTCGCGAATTATGGCGGCGCTTGGCAGGATCAGGCCAAGGAATTTGATGCCTTCCCCGGCGCGATCCTCATGACCACCAACTGTATCCAACAGCCGCGCGAAAGTTACAAGAGCCGTATTTTTACGACGGGGCTTGTGGCGTGGCCTGGAGTGGAACATATTTCACCGGTCAACGGGAAGAAGGATTTCAGCAAGGTGATCGCGACGGCGATCAAGGCTGGCGGTTTTCCGGCGGACGTTCCGGCGAAGAACATCGTGGTGGGTTTCGGCCACAATGCCGTGCTGGGCGTGGCGGACAAGGTGATCGGCGCGGTGAAGGCCGGGCAGATCAAGCATTTCTTCCTGGTCGGCGGTTGCGATGGCGCGAAGCCGGGCCGCAACTATTACACGGATTTCGCGCAGGCGGCGCCGAAGGATACGGTCCTTCTCACGCTCGCCTGCGGCAAATACCGTTTCAACAAGCTCGATTTCGGGGATATCGGCGGGATCCCGCGCCTCCTCGATATGGGGCAATGTAACGACGCTTACTCGGCGATCCAGGTCGCGGTCGCTTTGGCCAAGGCCTTTGGTTGCGGCGTGAACGACCTGCCGCTTTCGATGATCCTGTCCTGGTACGAGCAGAAGGCGGTCTGTATCCTCCTAACGCTTCTGGCGCTGGGGATCCAGAATATCCGTATCGGGCCCTCGCTACCGGCGTTCGTCAGCTCGAATGTGCTGAGCGTGTTGGTGGAGAAATTCAACATTAAGCCAGTGACCACGGCGAAAGAAGATCTCGCTGCGATCCTTCAGCCTGCAAAGGCTTGAGGCGGTCCGGCCTTGCTAGCGGCGCTCGTTGCCATTTTAACGAGCGTCGCCGGAAAGGGGCCGGGAATCTGTTTGGAGGAAGAAGCATTTCGTGTTTAAATAGAAGCATCAAGACCCCCTCGGAGCGATCCTTGGGGGTTTTTTCTTACAGCAAGAGGTACGCATGACTGAAACACCGAAATACCGATATATTTATGGCCCGGTGACCTCCTGGAGGATCGGTCGATCCTTGGGGATCGACCCGCTTTCTTCAGCCCAAAAAGCCTGCACCTTCGATTGCGTCTATTGTCAGGCAGGGCGTACCGAAGTGTTCCCGTTGGACCGGGCGATCTACGTCCCGACGGGATCCCTCCTGGCTGAGATCCAATCGTTACCTGAGGTGAAGCTGGATTTTATTACCTTCGCGGGGAACGGGGAGCCGACCCTGGCTTCGAACCTGGGGGAGATGATCCTCGGGATCCGCGCTCTTCGTAAAGAAAAGATCGCGGTGATCACGAACGCGTCCCTGATCGATCGGGCCGATGTTCAGGCGGATCTTCGTTTGGCCGATCGGGTCGAGGCGAAACTGGACGCGGCATCCGCGGTTTCGTTTTCGGTCGTGAACCAGCCGGCTCCGGGGGTCGTGATCGAAAAAGTGATCGCGGGGCTTAAAGCTTTTCGCCGGGTCTATCAGGGACAGCTGATCCTCCAGGTCATGTTTCTCGCAAGCAATCAAATGCACGCGGAGGCGATCGCGAGGATCGCGCTCGAGATCGCTCCGGATCTGATCGAGATCAATACGCCTCTTCGAGCCTGTGCCGTGAAGCCTTTATCTCCGGAGGCCCTGGAACCTGTTACGGAGGTCTTTCGGCGGATCTGCGAAGGGAAGGTCGCCGTTCGCAGTGTGTATGAATCCAAACGGGAAAAGAGCCAGCCTTTTTGTGAGCATTCCACCGAGAAACGGCGGGGAAAAGAATAGATCCGGGGGACGGCTTGCAAGGGGGGCGGAAAGAAAGTAGACTACCTTCCGCTTGTCATTTTTTTTGAAGGGGTGACGCATGTCGCCCCGGTCTCAGCTTGGCTAAAACAGATCAGCACGGTCATAGGCAACTTTTGGAGCCCTACTCTTTATGAAAGATCTTCCGCAAGAAACCTCAACGCAAGAACTTCTGAGCCAGATCGCCGTTCTCAAAAAAGAGCGCGAAGCCGTGATCCTGGCGCATAATTATCAGCCGTCCGAGATCCAGGACCTGGCCGATTTTACGGGGGATTCCCTGGAATTGAGCCGGATCGCGGCCAAGACGCCGGCCAAGGTCATTGTCTTTTGCGGCGTGCAATTCATGGGGGAGACCGCGGCGATCCTTTCTCCCGATAAAACGGTATTGTTACCGGTCCTTGAGGCCGGCTGTACGCTCGCGGAGTACGCGACGGCGGAGCGGCTTCGTGAGGCCAAAAAAGAGCATCCCGATGCGGTCGTGGTGACCTATGTGAACAGCTCCGCCGAAGTGAAGGCCGAGACCGATATTTGCTGTACTTCGGCGAATGCCGTGGAGATCGTTCAGTCGATCGACCGGAAGAAACCGATCCTTTTCGTGCCGGATTCCAATCTGGGACGTTTTGCGGCGAAAGTGGCAAAACGGGACATTATTTTCTGGGATGGTTGCTGCCCGACGCACGCGCTACTTTCGACTTTCGCGGTGATGAAGGCCAAGCAAAAGTGGCCTGAGGCCCAGGTGATCATGCATCCGGAGTGCAAGCCCGATACGCTCGAGTTGGCGGATTTCGTGGGCAGTACCTCCGGCATGCTGCGCCATGTGAAAGCGCAGCCCGCGGGGACCTCGTTCATTGTCGGGACGGAAGTGGGTCTTTTGCACCGGCTGAGGCTCGAGAACCCCGATAAGACTTTTTACGCCGCGTCCGAATATCTGATCTGTCCGATGATGAAGATGACGACGCTTCGGGATGTGCGGGACGCGCTGGAGCGTATGCAGTATGTGGTCAAGGTCGATGAAACGGTCCGCCTGAAGGCCAAGGACGCGGTCGACCGGATGCTGGAATATACCGGCGCCAATGTGAAGAAACCATAAACAGGGAGTGAGACAAGCGATCATGAAAAAAGCCGTGAATGTCGG
>CAZDVO010000029.1:25185-26360 GCA_964508905.1 uncultured bacterium | reverse complement strand
AGTGGTGGTGAAGAAAAAAGCATAACCTTCGGATGATGGATGAAGGATGGCGGATCAGGCCGGCCTTCTGTTTGGATGCCCTTCGCGGGTTACCTTTTTCCTGACCTGACCAACGCCTATCCATCATCTGCCTTCGCCAGACCTTGGTTAGGTTTTTTCCCTTGCCTCTCATGCCTTCCATGAATAAGATAACGCGCTCGCCTCTTCGGGAGGATTAGGTCTTATAACCCCTTTTCTGGGGTTTGATCTCATAGCCAAAACATCAATCGAAAGGAATCAACGTCCATGAGTACTGCGAACGCTGAAAAAAGAGCTTTGATGAGCACGCTTCCGGGGGACGCCGTCCGCCAGATCATGTGGCGGTTTTCGGATCGTTATGACCTCCAGATGGTCGTTCAATCCACCCGAGCCGTGGCCCGCAGCGTGGTCGCTCGTATGGTGGCCGACAAGCAGCGTCATACGCATGACTGGACGAAGGAAAAGCAGGAAATGCTCAAGTCCTTTGACGAGGCGGGGATTACCGCGGCGTTCATGGAACCCGAGCAGGGCGGGTATATCGCCGGGCCGAAGAACCTGGTGCTGGCCATGATCGCGTTCGAGCTGTGCTGGGTGGATGCCGGCGCCGCGACCGCGAGCCTTGCCAACAACCTCGCGCTTGAGCCGATCCATGAAAAAGGAACGCCTGAGCAGAAGATGAAGTATATGGGCGGTTGCGTGCCGCCGAAACCGGGCGAGAATCGCAAGATCATCCGCGGTTCTTTCGCGCTGACCGAGCCGCTTCCTTATGTCGGGGTCGATGCCGGGATGCTCTCCGGCCGTATCCGCGTCGCCGAATGGAAAGAAGGCCAGGAGCCGATCCTTCAGGTTGAAAAGCGCGGCCGTTTTATCACGAACATGGGCTACGCGAATTTCGTCACCGCGTCGGTCGATAGCGATGACCCGCGCATCAAGTCCAGCTGCATGATCATCCTTGAAGAAGGCGATCAGGGCCTCTATGACCGCGGTGCCCCGACGCTGAAATTGGTCCATCAGCTTTCCAGCACGCATGACCCGATCTTCAATTTGAAGGTCCCGGCGAGCCGTATCATCGGCGGTTACACGATCAAGGATGGCGTGATCGTTCCGAATTTCAACAACAGCGAAGTGATCGAAGCGGTGTTCCGCCGCACGCGCGT
>CAZDVO010000029.1:9289-25085 GCA_964508905.1 uncultured bacterium | reverse complement strand
CCGGAAATGGGCGCCTGCGCGCTCGCCGGGGCGATGGAACTTTGGCTCTGGTCGCTTGAGTATCTCCAGAACCACAAAGATGCCAATGGCAAGACGCTTTATGGCGGTCAGCGCCAGGGCGTGATGTTCCCGATGGCGGACGCGCTCGCGTGGCTCCTCGGGGCGCGCCAGCTGATCCTCGACACGGTGGAACTCGAGACCAAAGGTCCCGAGAATCCGACGCTCGCGGAAGGCCTCGAAGGCGTCGTCAATTTTTACTCTGACCTGAGCGGCGTTCAGTCCGCGCGGGCCGCGGGCGAAGTCGGCAAGATCTGCGCTGACCTTGTTTACGGGTATCAGTCGGCGAGCCAATGCTGCGCCACGACGGACGCCGATCTGAAGGCGTTCGCGGCGTTGCGCGCGAAGACGGAATCCAGCCTTGCCGGGTTGCGTTTCTCGAAGGATCGCGCCGCGGAAGCGGTTGCGCATGTTATGATCCCGGAAGCGCTCGATTATCCGCTCTAATAGTGCAACGCGCAACGGGCAACGTCCAACGCAGAAGTTCTTCGTTGCGCGTTGTCCGTTGAGCTTTGCGCCGCAAGAAGGACGGTTATCCCCAAAAGATGTTTTACCTGCGAGGGCATTGAAATGACCACTGAACGCCAGAAGATGGATGTTGATATCGTTTGCACGGGGTTTGGCCCCGCGACCGCCGGGTTTCTCAACACGCTGACCCGTGCCATGCAGCAGGATCCCACGGCCGAACATTTTCAAAGCAAGGTCATGCCCGGCATGCCGCTTCAGGTGATCTGCTATGAGCGCGCGGACGATATCGGCTTTGGCGTTTCAGGAGTTGTGTCCGAGGCGAAAGGGATCCAGCAGTCGTTCACGGCGGAAGAGCTTTCCCAGATCCCGATGGCGCATCCGGTGAAGCATGAAGAGGTCTATTATCTCCTCGATCCCGTGGGCGCGAGCCGCCGCGGTTGGCTGCTGAAGCTGGTCGACTGGTTGTTCCGCACATTCGGTTTTATTCTCCCGTGGTATAAAGATCAGGCCTTCCAGCTTCCTTTCATCCCGCCCTTTATGGCCAAGCATGGCGGCTGGGTGCTTTCGATGGGGCAATTCACGCAGTGGCTCGGCTCGAACCTGATGGGTTCGGGGCTTGTGCAGGTGTGGCCCGGAATGCCGGTCAAGGAACCTCTCTTTGATTCCAACCGTGTGGTCGGCATCCGTTTGGCGGACCAGGGGGTTGAAAAGTCCGGGAAACCGACGGGCTCTTTTATGCCGGGGATGGACATCCACGCGGGACTCACCGTGGTCGGGGATGGGCCTTACGGTCCTGTGGGGCAGAATCTGGACAATAAGCTTGGCCTTCCCGAGGGCAATCATCAGCGCGAATGGGCGCTCGGGATGAAAGCGGTAGTGGAACTTCCGGAGAATACGACACTTCAGCCGGGGACGGTGCTTCATACGTTCGGTTATCCGGAGCCGGAGATCTTTGGTTTTCTTTATGTGTATCCGAACCGTATGGCGTCGCTCGGTATTTTTGTCCCGTCGTGGCTCGATAACCCGATGCGTTCGTCTTACCGGTATCTCCAACACTGGATGCAGCATCCGAAACTCTGGAAGCATCTCCAGGGTGCGATGCTGAAATCCTGGGGCGCGAAGAGTTTGCAAGAAGCTGGGAAGCGCGGCGAGCCTTTCATCGTGGGCGATGGTTTTGCCCGTATCGGCGAAGGCTCCGGCAGCACCAATATGCTCAAAGGTTCCGGCGTCGATGAAGCCTGGACTACCGGCGTGCAGCTTGCCGAAGGCGTGATCCAGCTGCTGAAGGAAAAGAAATCTTTCACGAAGGAAAATCTGGAAGCCACTTATCTCAAGACCCGCCGCGCGAGTTGGGTCGAAAAGGACGGCAAGATCGCCGAGAAGGCCCGTGACGGATTCAGCCACAGTTTTGTGCTCGGGATGATGGGGATGGGGCTCGCGGGTTTTACGAACGGGCTTCTCAATATTCCCGCGAAGCTCAAGGCTGTTCATGAGCGCATCCCGTCGCTTGAGTCCTACTACAAAGGCAAAGTCTCCGCGGAGGTGATCGAGAAGGCGCGCAAGGAAGCCAACGAGACGAATACTTCCATGCACGATGCCTTGATGGATGCCGAGGGATGGCCCGCGATCCAGTACGACGGAAAGCTTTTGATCTCCCATCAGGATGCCCTGCTTTTGGGTGGCAAGGTCCAGGCCGCGGAAGGTTACGCGGACCATGTGCTTTTCCTGGATGCGGGGAAATGCCAGAAGTGCAACACCAAGGTTTGTATCGAGATGTGCTCCGGTCAGGCCATTACCGCGAATGCCGACGGCGGCGTGCCGCTTTTTGACCGTGAAAAATGCATTCACTGCGCGGCCTGCCTTTGGAATTGTGCGTATGCCCGCGAGCAGGGGAGCGATCTCACCAACGTTGACTTTAGGGCTGGATCCGGTGGGTTGCATTCGAATATTAACTAGGTCCCTCGACGTTGCTCGGGATAAATTCGCGCATACAAGTTGCGCCCCGCAACTTGCGCGCTCGTTTAATTTCCGCGCTGGCTCCGGTGGTCTTCACTCCAACGTCAATTGATCGTTTTCCATGACGTCGCATTTGGGGGTCTGGCTCCATTTTGGATTTTTAAAAATGGTGTCTGACCCCTTATTTTTTTATAGAATAAAGTCGATGAAACGAAACATACTGATCCTTATAGCCTTGCTCACGTTTGGGTGCTCGCATGGCCCTCGTTATCAAGATACCGTTTTCCAGAATGCGCCGATCAACGCATTGTTGGCCGGGTGCTATACCGGGACGACGCGTGTTGCAGACCTTTCCAAGCAAGGTGATTTTGGTATCGGCACCCTCGACGCACTTGATGGGGAAATGGTCGCCCTGGATGGCGTTTTCTACCAGATCCAGGCGAATGGTAAAGCGGTTCGCCTTGAAGGTTCGAGCCTGAGTCCGTTTGCCACGGTGACGTTTTTCAATGAAGGTCCAACGGTTTCGATCCCGCGAACCATGGGCTATGAAATGTTCCAGGCCTTTCTCGACTCCAAGCGCCCTTCCGAAAATTTGATCTACGCCATCAAGGTCGACGGGAGATTCTCTTCTCTGAAAGTTCGGAGCGCCGCGCGTCAGCAAAAACCCTATCCTGTTCTGACCGAGGCGATCAAGGATCAGAAAGTGTTCGAACTCAAGGATCAGGAAGGAACTTTGGTCGGGTTCTGGTTCCCGAAATATACCGCCGGGGTGAACGTTCCAGGCTATCATTTTCACTTCCTGAACAAGGACAGGACCGTTGGCGGGCATGTCCAGGAACTTCAGGTGGAAGACGCCCGCATTCAGATCGATACGAGCCATGGCTTCAAGATGCATCTTTCCGGGAACGCCGAATTCCTCAAATTCCAGTTTGAAGAGAACGCCGAGGAAGCCATTCAGAAGATCGAAAAATAGCCGGGATCCGGAACGCGATAAGAATTCGGACTAGCCGAAACGGGATGCCCTCATTATAATGTCGGCTCTTTGAATCGAGCCGGGGGAGCGATCCCCTCTGCAATCATCCAATAGGGGAATGAATCTATGACACCCAAGTCTTTGTTTTCTTCTTACGAACGGCGACTTGGGTAGCCATAATTTTCAATTAATTTTCAAAGGAGGAGAATTATGACGACAGTTTTTAATATCGTTGTTTGCGGAAGTTTGGTGCCGGACCCGCTCCAGACCCTGGAGCCGGTTCAGGGGCCGACGGGACCCGCGCTTAAGAATGAAATGATGTTGCCTTCCGTGCTCGATCCTTGGGCCGGGCACTCGCTTTTCGAAGCGGCGAACCTCGCCAAGCAGCATCCGGGCAGCAAGGTGACCTTGATCAGCCTCGGTCCCAAAGCGAAGCTCCAACAGCTCATGATGATCATCGCCCAGAAGGTGCCGTTCGAACTTGTTTGTTTGGACGGTTCCGCGAGCGGTTTTATGGATTCCCGCGAGGTTGCGGCGGCGCTTGCCGGAGCGATCGAAAAGATCCCCGGGCTCGATAAGACGAAGCTGCTCGTATTCGGCGGCTGCGCTTCGGCCTCCCGTGATGCGGGGACGACGATGCAGATGATCGCCGAACAGCTCGGCATTCACGATGTCTTTCTCGGAGCGGACGAACTGAAGGTCCAGGCGGACGGTTCTTTCCGTATCCTCGAACGTATCGAAGGCGGGCAGTACCAAGTTTCTACCTGCGCCGGGGCCCCGGCCGTGATTGGTTGGGCGACCGGAAATCTTCCCGAGCCTCCGAATAATCCTCAGGTCGGGATGGCCAACATGCGTACGATCATGCCGGCCCTTCAAAAGGCGACCTCCGCGGCGCTCAAGGCGGACGCGATCAAGTTCGCTTCGGTCGAGTTGCCGAAGCAACAGCGGCAGACCCGTATCGTCAAGGATACGCCGGTCGAAGAGATCGCCAAAGAAATCGCAACCTGGATTAAAGGTTAGCCCCGTTAGAGATCGGGGGGTAAGTGTTTTACACATACGTTTTGCGCAGTCAAAAGGATGAAAAGTTTTACACCGGATTTTGCAGCGATTTACGGAAGCGCTTCAAAGATCATTTGCAAGGTCGGGTCAAATCAACAAAGGGCCGCGGATTGCTCGAGTTGATTTATTATGAGGCCTGTAGGGATATTAACGACGCAGTAGCAAGAGAGAGATTTTTAAAATCAGGGATGGGGAAGCGTTTTCTGAAGAATCGCTTGAAGCGCTTCCTATCTCTAACGGGGGAACGCTAATATGGAAAAAATACTTTTTGTCGCACATACCGATGCAAACGGCCTGCTTCCCAAGGTCGCGCTTGAAACCCTGAGCGCGGCGCTGGAGATCCAAAAAGGCCTCGCGGGTTCCACGCTTGCCGTGGGGCTCGTCGGTGAACACATTCAACCGGCGGCGGATCAGGCCGCGGCTTGTGGTGCCGCGAAGGTCCTGGGCGTGAGTGGTGCCGATTTTGGCGTTTCCCGCTACGCGACCGATGTCAAAGCGTTAGAGGCGATCGGAACTGCCGTGGGCGCCACGATCATCATCGCTCCGGCTACGTCGCGTTTCTCTCGGGCGCTCCCTGGCGCGGCATTCCGTCTGAAAGCCACGATCGACACGCATGTGAGCGGGATCCAGATCACGGATGGCGTTCTGCAGATCCAACGCTGGTATTACCGTCAGCGCATGATGGCGACTTTGACGCGCGTGGCGCGTCCCTGGATCCTCGCCATTGATTCCGGCGTGTTCCCGGCATGGCAGGGAGCGAAGGGCTCGGCCAAGGTCGAGGCTGTTGCCGTGACCGTGACGGATCAGGACAAACGCACGAAAGTGGTGGGGGTGGAAGCTCCTTCCGCGGATGCTCAGACGATCCGTCCGGATGCGGCTGTGTTGCTGGTGGCCGGCGCCGGGTGGACGAAAAAACAGGCGGACGGACAGACCCACGCGAAAGATGCCGAGAAGCACATTCTCGATTTCTTGAAGCATGCGAAGGCGTCGCTCGGGAGCAGCAAATCGCTCGTGGACCAGGGTTCCGAAGGGGAAGCGGTGCTTTCCTTTATGAGCCACTTGAACCAGGTCGGTCAGACCGGTTCCACGCCGCGTCATCCCAAGGGGCTCTCGACCTGCTGTCACGGGGAAGAACCGCATGTGGTCGGCTGGCGTTTTATCAATGAACGCCGTGCGATCAATATTGATGCCAATTGCGGTTGGGCGCAGGGCAAGGCCGATGTGGTCTATGTCGCGGATGCCTTTGCCGTGATGGAAAAGGTGAACGAGATCCTCGCTCAGCCCCGTTAGAAGATGATGATAGTAGGCTACGGGGTTTTAGCGAAATGAGAGTTGGGAAGAAGGTTGCAATGACTGGAAAGCGTCCCGGATTTATTTTCTAACGGGGCAAGGGGTAATCGTTCGTTCTCCGGATTTTTAAAGGGACAGGCTGAATTTTAGTTTAAGGGGTCAGGCACCATTTTATAGATCGAAAATGGAGCCAGACCCCGAAATTCAGCCTGTCCCTTTTTCTTTTCCTTACACACTCTTTACATCGGTCCGAAGCGGGCTTGGTATACTTTCGCATATGGAACGATTCCAGGGCTATGGCCTTTTAGGGGTGTGCTTTTTCCTTGGGGCAAGCCTTGTGTTTGCCGCTGAAACTCCCGATCTTAAACAGCCCCCTGCAAAGTTTTCGGCATTAAAAACCGATGTGGTGATGATCGCGGTCCCCATCCGTGCCAGAGGGATCATGGCTGGCGGGACGATCAATGCTCTTGAAAAGCCTGCTTCCGAGATGCCCCCGGTGTGGACTTCCGTCCTTTTTCGCGTCGAGCGTGTCGTGGAGGGTGAATTCAAGATCCCCCCCAGCCAGGAGTTTTCTCTCTGGGGGCAGATGAAAGACGCCGCCGGGGAAAAGAATATCCTCAAGCTTCTGACCATGGATTTTGAAAAACCGGATGATGAGGGGACCGACAAAGGATGGCTCTCGATGGCGGTCATCGATCCGGAGTCGTCTTTCGGCATCCGGGAAGGAGAGGCCCCTTCCGTTCGTCAGAGGTATCAGCTTTCTCTTGCCCGCGTTCACCGCGATCCCGATAGCTACGTTCTTCTTGGTAGCAAAAAGCTTTAAGATCCCCATCGTTTTCTCCTCGCACGGATCCTTTCCTCAGGCTGTTTCTTTACAGGTTGTTTACACGGTCGTCACGAGGACTTGACGCAGGCTTTCTATACTTCCGTCATCAAGATTAAAAGAGCGGATGACCGTTCTGTTCAACGAAACCCGATCCGGGGGGGAGATCCAAATGAAGAAATCAATCGAGAGAATGATCAGCCTGTTCATGATCTTCTCGTTCGTTGCGAGCCAGACGGCGTTCGCGGACGAGGCGCAGCTCATGGATATGGTCAAGCAGATGCAGAAACAAATGACCGATCTGCAGAGTACGGTCGCCATGCAAAAGGCCGAGATCCAGGCACTGAAGACACAAGGCCCCAAGATCCTGATGGCTGCGGGCGGCGTTGAGGCTCCCGCGATGAGCGAGGAAGATTTCACCAAGCAATTTGACAAAAACCTCAAAGGAAAGATCGGCGAATCTGACAAGTGGCTCAAAGATCTCAAATTCAGCGGTGATCTTCGCCTTCGTTACGAGGCCTTCGACAATAAGGGTGTTAAATCCTTTTCGGCCGGGCAAAGCGAGCGCCCCGACAGGAACCGATTCCGTTTCCGGTTGCGCTACGGATTTGAGAAAAAGTTCAACGATGATTTCAAGGTTGGGTTCAGGATGGCTACGGGTTCCACGACCGATCCGACGTCCACCAATCAGACGATGACGAATGATTTCACCTATAAAGGGATTTATATTGATAAGGCGTATGCCACGTATACTCCCCAGTGGGCGAATATCGGTCCGATCACCAAAACAGAGGTTACGGCCGGGAAGTTCACGAATCCCTTTGAAGAGGGTTCGTCGGACCTTGTCTGGGACCGCGATGTGACGCCGGAAGGTATTTATGAGAGATTCGACGCCAAGCTTCTCAAAACGGATCATTTTGATCTGGGGGGGTACCTGACCGCCGGTCAGTTCGTTCTGCAGGAAGTTTCGGGGCGGACTTCTACGGCCAGTGATGCCAACCTTTTCGCTTTTCAGCTCGGATTAACGCCGAGCCTGCAAACGGATTTTATGGAAAAGCCGCTCAAGATGAAATCGGCCGTTTCCTTGTACGCGTATGATAACTACGCGTCTGATTACAATTATTACACCAGCGGGACTTCGTCCGGGACGTCCCTTGCGCGCGGCAATCCCGTGGATCCCAATGATCCGTCGAATCTCGCCGCCAGGCAGTTCCAGCTCCTCGAAGTCTATAACGAGCTGAAACTCGATGTCAAAGGCGTGCCGGTCACGCCTTTCGTTGATTGGGTTCAGAATCTTGGCAATGAGGCGAACCGTTACGTGGTGCCGGGCGCGAACGACGGACACGCCTGGTCGCTGGGCCTGAAGCTTGGGAAAGCGAAGAAGAAAGGTGATTGGGAGACCAGCTACGCCTACAAATATATCGGACGGAATTCCGTGACGGGATTCTCCGACAGCGATTTTGGCGGCGATGATCTCCATGTGGGCAAGCAGGGGAGTGTGATCAAGGCCGGCTACATGCTGACGGATTATCTGACGCTGAATGCGGCGGCGTTCTTTGTGAAGAATTTGAACGCGCCGTACGATACGGCGACGAACGATGTATACAAACTGGATCAGAACCGGTTCCAGCTCGATCTGGTCTGGAAGTTCTAGTGAGGATGGAATTTACATCAACTTTACATCCAATCTGAGCGCTTCCAGCTAAACTGGAAGCGCTCATCAAGGAGAGCCAAAATGAATACTACAAGGTGGATCGTAAGAGGGGTTTTACTGGTGGCGATGGGGCTCGTGGCTTCATCGACCGTGGCGCGCGCCGCGGACACCGTTGATCCGGTGATCAAGGAATACAAACAGACGAGTGGTGTTTCGGGGAACCTTAATTCGATCGGATCGGATACGCTCAATAACCTGATGACCTATTGGGCGGAAGGTTTCAAGGCGATCTATCCGAATGTGAACGTCCAGATCGAAGGGAAAGGTTCCGCTACGGCTCCTCCGGCGCTCGCGGAAGGAACCGCTCAGCTCGGGCCCATGAGCCGGCCGATGAAATCCGACGAGATGGAAGCGTTTGAAAAGGAATATGGTTACAAGCCGACGCAGATCCGCGTCGCGATCGATAATCTGGCCGTGTTCGTCAATAAGGACAATCCGGTCAACAACCTGAGCCTTGAGGAAGTAGACAATATTTTCTCGAGCACCTTTAAACAAGGCGGAACCAGCTACGAGACGTGGGGGGATGTCCTTGGTTTTGGAGCCGGGTCCTGGATGGGAAAAGCGATCTCCCTCTATGGCCGGAACAGCGCGTCCGGGACGTACGCCTACTTTAAGGAGAAGGCTCTCAAAAAGGGCGACTACAAAGATACGGTCAAGGAACAGCCGGGGTCTTCCGCGGTGGTGCAGGCCATCGCCAGCGACCTCGGAGGGATCGGATATTCCGGGATCGGTTATCTCACCTCGGGGGTCAAAGCCCTCAAACTTAACGGGGTGGAGCCCTCCATGGATAACGCGATCAAAGGTAAATATCCCCTGGCGCGTTTTTTGAATATCTATGTGAATAAAAAACCCAATGAGTCGCTCGATGCTTTGACGTTGGAATTCCTCAAATTCGTTCTCTCTCAAAAGGGAATGGAGATCGTGGTCAAGGACGGTTATTACCCGCTGACCCCGAAACTTATTGAGGAAGAACTGTCAAAACTGAGCAAGTAACGGGGGCCGTTGCCCCTGCGCGAGTGAAGCCAGTTCGATCGCGGCTGGAAAAGTCCGGGCAAAATGCTTGGGGCGTTTCGCGCACCACGGAGAGACGGGCGTTTCAGGTTTTGAAACGCCCGTCTTTTCCCGTTGTCAGGAAAACTTATGAAGTCAGTGATAGCGACTGAGACGGATCCCTTGAAACGGATGCCCGCGCGGTTTAGGACGGCGCGGGCGACGCTCTTTTTCGACCGTTTCATGACGCATTTTATCAAGTTCGGCGGTGTTGGCATTATCCTCGCGGTTTTCACGATCTTCGTTTTTATCTTCATGCAAGTGCTCCCTTTGATGCAGCCTGCTCGCGCCAAAGAATCGGCGGTGCTTCATCTTCCCCGTGCGGATTATGTTGTGATGGGTGTGGATGAATGGGGCGAAAAGCCTTTTCTTGTGGAGCGTTCCGGGCGTGTGGTTTTTTTTGATCTCGCGGATCCCCGGATGAAACAAACCTTCGAGCTCCCTTCAGGCATTGCCTCCTCCGTGACGGCGGTCGCCTACGATCCCGCAAAGCAGACGTTGGCTATGGGTTTCGAGGACGGCGCGTTCATGCTTTTTCAGATCCGTTTTGAGCCGCAATACAGGCATGGGGTCCGAACGATCGTTCCGGCGGTAGCCCCTGTGACGGGGAGGATTCATCCTGACGGAGCAACACCTGTCCCTGGCGAAAAAATCGTGGGTCTTGCATCCGGAGAGTCAGAGGATACCCAGCTGATCGCGATGGTCTGTCAACAGGCTGCGGATTTTCGGGTGCGTGTGGCCCGGCTCACGCGCGAGAGTTCCCTGGAAGGCGGCGGAGAAATGGCGTTTGATCGGGTATTCGATCTTTCTTCCCAGATCGCAGGAAAGCCCCGCCTGGTTCGGATCAATTCGAGTGCGGACGGGGTTCTAGTCGCCACCGACCGGGGAGAAGTACTCTACTTTGGGATCCGAGGCGAAGAAGCGATCCTTCGGCAGGCTTTTATGCCATTTGGGGATCGCAAGGATCGTGAGGTCAGCACGCTGGACTATCTTAATGGAGGCGTCTCAGTCGTTGTGACGAACCGGGAGGGGATCAACCGGGTTTTCAGCCTTCTCGTCCCTCAGGGCGAGAAGAAACGTGTTTTCAAGCAGACTAAAGAGTTCGAACCTCTGCCGGGAGCGGCTACTTTTTATAGCCCGAGTTTGAGGAATAAAGCATTTCTGATCGGAGAAAATTCGCTCGTTTCCATGCGGTACAGTACGACGGAAACGGTTCGTTGGCAGAGGCAGATGCCTTTCAAGATCATCAAAGCCTGCTTGGGCCCGCGCTACGATAGTTTCTTTCTTCTGGATGAAAATTTCCGTCTTCACATTTACAAATTCTCGGATCCACACCCGGAGGCCGGGTGGAAGGCCTTCTTCGGCAAGATCTGGTACGAGGGCTACACGGAACCGGGTTATACCTGGCAGACCACGGGATCCACCGATGATTTTGAGCCGAAATTCTCGCTTGTTCCATTGATCTTCGGGACCTTGAAAGGGACTTTTTACGCGCTGATCTTTTCCTTCCCGATCGCGCTTCTCGCGGCTCTTTATATGTCCCAGTTCGCCCATCCTCGATTCAAGTCGTTCATTAAGCCGACCATGGAGATCATGGCTTCGCTCCCGTCCGTTGTTCTGGGATTTCTGGCGGCCCTTTGGCTCGCGCCGATGATCGAGGATCGGGTTCCCTCTCTTTTGATGATGACCGTGCTCATCCCGCTCACCGCGTTTTGTTTCGGAGCTTTCTGGACGTCGCTTCCTCTTAAATACCGGAAGTGGATCCCTTCCGGATCGGAATGGATGGCGATCCTGCCTTTATTGCTGGGGGCCGCATGGCTGGGATGGAATTCGGGGCCGTGGATTGAAGATCTTTTCTTTACGGTTCGCGATCCTCATACGGGAGCCATGGTCGGCGATTTCCGGTTGTGGTGGCCGGAGGTGACGGGGACTCCGTTCAATCAGCGTAATTCGCTCGTGGTGGGTTTTATGATGGGTTTCGCCGTGATCCCGATCATTTTTACGATCGCGGAAGATGCCCTCTCCAATGTCCCCAAAACGTTGATCTCGGGATCGCTCGCGTTGGGGGCCAGTCGCTGGCAGACCGCGCTTCGCGTGGCCGTGCCCACAGCCTTTGCCGGCATTTTTTCGGCGATGATGATCGGCCTAGGCCGCGCGGTGGGAGAAACGATGATCGTGGTGATGGCGACAGGGAATACGCCGATCATGGATCTGAATATTTTTTCGGGGATGAGGACGCTTTCGGCGAATATCGCGGTCGAGCTGCCGGAAGCTCCCTATCTTGGCACGCTGTACCGGTCGCTTTTTCTGGGCGCGTTGATCCTTTTTTTCATGACTTTTGTCATCAATACCGTGGCGGAACTGGTGCGCCAGAGGTTCCGCGCCAAGTACAGGACGGTTTGATCTATGGAGAAGCCGCATAGCTTGTTCGACAAAAAGACGAAGCCTCAGGGGGAGCCCTGGGTCTGGGTGACGGCGACGGGACTTGCCGTGGGGATGGCGATGATCGTTTTCTTGCTGGGGTTGATCGTCGTAAAAGGGGTGGAAGTTTTTTGGCCTCGTGAAGTGGTGGCGATCCAGCTGACCGGAAAGGCGGCCGTGGAATTCGGTTCTGGAGGCCGGGTTGCCGGGGTGATCGCCAAACAGCGTGTCAAGGTGCCCGGGCATGAGGGGGGAGCGGCCGCACCGGAGGAATGGCAGCTTTTTCTGGGGAATAAGGATGTTTACGGCGCGAGTTTCAAGTTCTTTGATCGGGACGCTCTCGGGAGCGTTCAGTATCCCCCCGATATTTTAAGGATCGAGCGGATGGAATACGGAGATGCTTTCGGATATCCGCTTTCCCTTCGGAACCCCCAGGGAGGGGAATTTAAAGCGGGCGATGTCTCCTTTATTCAGAGGTTCCATCAGCTTCAAAGGGAGGTTGCCGCGCGGAGAAAAGAGATCCGGCGGATCGAAAAGGACGAGATCGGGGCGGTCAATACCGGTATCGGTCGCCTTGAACTTCGCGAAAAAAAGCTCCGGAAGAACGGAAAATTCTCCGCGCTGATCGAGGAGGAGTTTCAGCGTGAAAGGAAGTCGCTTCAGGCCCGGTATCAGGAACTGTCCTCTCAGGCCCGATCCCTGCGCGAAGCGCAGCGGGAGTATTTTCTTCGCTATCGCCTTGAGTCCGGGGAGGAGCGGGAGATCGCCGTAGGGGAGATCGCGAGTTTCTATTTTCCAAACAGGCTCACCCGATCGGAAAAGTGGGGTGTTTTCCTGAGGAATATCTGGAATTTTTTGACGGCGGAACCGCGTGAGGCCAATACGGAGGGAGGCGTATTTCCCGCCATTTTTGGGACGTTTGTGATGACCGTCCTGATGAGTCTTGCCGTGACGCCCTTCGGCGTGCTGGCCGCGATCTATTTGCGGGAATACGCAAGGGAAGGGACGCTGGTCCGGTGTGTCAGGATCGCGATCAATAATTTGGCAGGCGTTCCCTCGATCGTTTTCGGTGTCTTTGGACTTGGCTTTTTTGTTTATATGGTGGGGGGGAGCCTTGACCGGATCTTTTTCAGTGAAAGCCTTCCGACACCGACTTTTGGGACGGGGGGGATCCTTTGGGCGTCACTCACGCTAGCTCTTTTGACGGTGCCGGTGGTGATCGTGGCTTCGGAGGAAGCCTTGGCTTCCGTCCCTCGCGGGATGCGGGAAGGCTCGGTCGCTTGCGGGGCTTCGAAGTGGCAGACTATTCAGCGGATCGTAATCCCGGCAGCGGCTCCCGGGATCTTGACCGGGATCATTCTGGCGATGGCCCGCGGCGCGAGCGAAGTCGCGCCGTTGATGTTGGTGGGTGTCGTGAAACTGGCCCCCAATCTTCCGATCGACGGGATCTTCCCTTTTATCCATTTGGAACGGAAGTTCATGCATCTCGGGTTTCACATTTATGACCTGGGTTTTCAATCGCCGGATTCAGAGGCGGCGATCCCGATGGTCTTTGCAACGACGCTTCTTTTGATCACGCTTGTGGTGGTCCTGAATCTTGGCGCGATCGTGATCCGGGAGCATCTCAGGAAAAAGTACGCTTTACGCGCCTTTTAGGAGAAATGATCAAATGCCGCAGATGGAATTAAAGGAGGAATTACACGTGGAATCGAACGAGCGTAATACCATCGCAATGAAAAGTATGGGAGGGATGGCGGCAGGGGGGCTGGCGGATATACCCGAGAGCTCCTGTATCCATATCGATCGGTACAGTTTTTTTTACGGATCCCAACAGGCCCTTTTCAACGTGGATCTGATGATCCCCGAAAAAAGGGTGACGGCCATCATCGGCCCTTCCGGATGCGGGAAATCGACATTGATCCGCAATATCAACCGGATGAACGAACTGTTGGATCTGACGCGGCACACGGGCGATATCCTCGTCAAAGGGCAGAGCATCTACGACCCAGATCTGGAAGTGACGGAGATCCGTAAACGGATCGGGATGGTTTTTCAGAAATCCAATCCGTTCCCCAAAACCATTTACGAGAATGTGGTTTACAGCCTGAGGGTCGCCGGACAGAATGACAAAAGCGTCCTGGATGAAACGGTCGAGCGGAGCCTGAAAGCCGCCGCATTATGGGAAGAGGTGAAGGATCGCCTTCACCATAGCGCCCTGGACCTTTCCGGAGGGCAGATGCAGAGGCTGTGTATCGCTCGGGCGATCGCGAACCAGCCGGAGATCCTTTTGATGGACGAGCCTTGTTCCGCGTTGGACCCTCTCGCGACGGCCAAGATCGAGGAATTGATCTTCGCACTCAAAAAGGATTACACGATCGTGATCGTGACGCACAATATGCAACAGGCGGCCCGCGTGAGCGATTATACAGCATACTTTTATATGGGGAAATTGGTCGAATACGGAGGCACCAAGTTGATCTTTACGAATCCCACGAAGAAGGAAACGGAAGATTATATTACGGGAAGATTTGGGTAAATGAGCGTATAGCGGGTAGCGCAGAGCGGATAGCAAATCCTTTTCGCTCTACGCTAGACGCTCCACGCTAAACGCTAGGAGAAGACCATGGAGCGGCATTTTCATGAAGAATTCAAAGCGCTGAGAGGGAAACTCTTTCAAATGGGGCTTTTGGTCGAGGGTGCCATTGAAAAAGCCGTGGAGGCGGTTCTCAAGCGGTCCCCGGAACTAGCCGTCCGGGTGCTGGAAGACGAGAAATTGATCAATCAACTGGAGATCGAGATCGACGAGAAAGGGCACGCCCTTTTTGCGCTCGCGCAACCGGTGGCGGGGGACCTGAGGCTTCTGACCATGATCCTTAAGATCAATACGGACCTTGAGCGCATGGGGGATCACGCGGTCAATATTGCTCAGCGAAGCGAGGGCCTTTTCAAGGAACCGCCTCTTAAGATCGATTTTTCGGTCGAAGAGATGGCGGGGTATGCCCAGCGTATGGTCCGCGATGCGTTGGATTGTTTTATGAATGAAAATATGGAGCTTGCGAGGAAAGTCCTTGAGAGCGACGACAGGATCGATACGCTTAATGATCGGCTTTATGAAGAGATGGCCGCGCGGATGGAGCAGGATCCTTCCTCCGTCCGACGCGCCCTGCACCTTCTCATCATCGGGCGGAATCTGGAGCGTATCGGGGATCTCGCCAACAATATTGCGGAGGATACGATCTATCTGAAACAGGGGACCGAGGTCCGGCATCACTCTGAAACGGCCCCGTGACGGTGAGAGGAATAGCCATTTTTCACTTTACGAGCCCCCTGTGACCAAGTACCATGTCCCGTCGCAATGATAGGGTCACCTTCCTGAACGGCTGGCAATTCTGGCCAAGAAAATCTATACGTAATTGTAAACGATAAAGGAGAAATCTATGGCTTTTGGCTTCCTTCTTCCGAAAGAAACCAGCTTTTTCGATCTTTTTGACAAACAGGCGGATTATGCCATTCAGGCGGCGACCCATTTCGCGAAAATGGTCTCCGACTACAAGGTCGATGAAAAAGAAGTTTCCCTCATGAAGGACATCGAACATCTTGGGGACGAGGTGACGCATCAGATCATCGACCAGCTCAATAACACCTTTATTACGCCCTTTGACCGGGAGGATATCCACGACCTGGCGAAGGAACTCGATGATATCATCGACATGATTTATACCCTCACCAAGCGGCTTCGCGTTTACAAGATCCTGAGCATGGAACGGAACCTTTCCGAGTTCGCCCGGGTGATCGAAATGTCCGTCAAAAGGGTTTCGCAGGCCGTGAAAGGGCTTCGCGATATGAAACAGAGCAAAGAGATTATGAAGGCCTGCATCGAGGTCAATAACCTCGAAAATCTTGGAGACAAGATGCGGGATGACATGCTTGGTGAACTGTTTGAAAAATACGCCAAGGATCCCGTGGCCGTGGTGAAGTGGAAAGA
>CAZDVO010000029.1:0-9189 GCA_964508905.1 uncultured bacterium | reverse complement strand
TGTCAAGGAGCGATCGCCATCGGAACGATGTGTGGTGGCTGGCGCATCGTGAAGACCATGGGACAGAAAGTCGCGAAGTTGCGCCCCGTGGACGGTTTTTGCGCGGAGTCCGGAGCGGCCACGAGTTTGTTCGTAGCTTCAGCGCTGGGGATTCCTGTCAGCACCACGCATACGATCACCGGTGCGATCATGGGTGTGGGGTCTCTCAAGAGGACAAGCGCGGTGAGGTGGGGCGTGGCCGGCAGTATCGTTTGGGCGTGGATCATCACGATCCCGTGCTCGGCAGCGATCTCGGCGGTGTCTTACGCAGCCGCAATGCTTTTTGTAAAATAAAAATTCATCGAATCCAAGGGAAAAGGGCGGCCGGAAAAGGCCGCCCTTTTTTTGTTACTTAGGGAAGAAAACGCTGAATTGGGAACCCTGTCCAGGGGTGCTCCGACAGGTCGCGTACCCTCCATGAGCTTCCATGATGTGTTTGACGATGGCAAGTCCTAGGCCTGTTCCGCCGAGTTCCTTGGACCGTGCTTTGTCCGCGCGGAAAAATCTTTCAAAAATACGTCCCTGGATATCTTCAGCAATTCCAACGCCGGTATCTTCCACGATCAGTTCACATCCTTCGGGGAGGGTGACGGAGCGGAGGGTGATCCTGCCGCCGGGTCGGTTGAACTTGAGCGCATTATCGATCAGGTTTACAAAGACCTGTTCGATCCTGTCCGCATCGCCGGAGATCTTGAGCGGGGTCTCAATCCGGGATTCGATCGTGATCTGATGCTGGGTGGCGCGGGGTTTGAAACGTTCGAGGATCGAGGGGAGGAGTATGGACAGGTCGATCGGATCTTTTTTGAGCCGTGAAGCTCCTTGTTCGATCTCGCCAAGGGTCAGAATGTCCTCTACCAGCCGCCCGAGGCGGGATGTTTCTTCATCAATGATCTTCAGGAATCGGTCGCTGGCAACGGGGTCTTTGGAAGCGCCGCCGAGGAGTGTCTCGATGAATCCTTTGATCGAAGTGAGTGGGGTCCGGAGTTCGTGGGAGACATTCGCGACGAATTCCTTGCGGATATTTTCAAGACGCCGCAGTTCGGTCATATCGTGAAAGACCAGGATGCCGCCAATGTCCTGGATGCGGTCTCTGGGGATCAGGATGCTCACGTGAAAGATCTTTTTTGACGGACCCGTGATCTCAATGTCATGGGACATATTTTTCTTTTGATGAAAGGCCTCATCGACGATCATCTCAAGCCGGGGATGGCGCGTGATCTCGATCAAGCTTTTCCCTTTGGCGGAAGATGCGTTTGCGTTGAAGGCCTGTTCTGCGGCGGGGTTGATCATGACGCAGGATCTGTGCCGGTCGAGAGCGATCACGCCTTCCTTCATGTGTTCGAGGATAGCGGCGATCTTGCTTTTTTCGCTTTCCAATTCCTCGATCCGGGAGTGGAGCGATGTGGCCATCTGGTTCATGGTGTCAGCGAGCATCTTAAGTTCATCCTGGCCATCGATCAGTATCTTTTCCGTCCAGTTTTCCCGCGCATAGCGTTCAGCGCCTTCGGTGATGCGGCGGATCCGCACAGTCAGCCGGCGGCTAAAAAGAAATCCCGCGATCAATACCGTCAGAATCCCCAAAAGCGCCGTTGTGATCACAGGCCCCCGGATCGAGCTGAGGATCACATCCACGCGGGTGATGGGCATCGCCGTGCGGACGGCTCCGATCACTTGCCCCCGGTCAAGGATCGGGACCGCGACATAGAGCATTTTCGTTTTTAATGTCATGCTGTACCGCGTGCTGATGCCGGTCTCTTTTCTGAGCGCGGCGGCGAACTCGGGGCGTGTCGCGTGATTATCCATGGCGGCAAACGCCGGGTCCGGTTCACTGGAATCGGCAAGGATGGTGCCTTTCGGTCCTATGAGTGTGATACGGAGGTCGGTCCCCTCCGCCAGAAGCTTTATTCTGGATTGAAGAGGCGAACCCTGCTGTAGCAGGGGGAGAGCGATGTCGCTGATCAGCGAAGCCTGGCGTGAGAGTGAACTCTGGAGGTGGGCCCACTCCCGCTTTTGTAGAACGTGGGATAGCGTCCAGTCGGCCACCAGGAGGACGAGGATGAAAGTGATGCCGTACAGCACCAGCAATCGTTTGGCAAAACCAAGTCTTGGGAAACTCACGGCTGTCATTCTCCGTCGAACCGGTAGCCCACGCTCTTGACCGTCACGATGCGGTCTGCTTCGTGTTTGAGCTTTTTCCGGAGCTGTCCGATGTGCATATCCACGGTGCGTGTTTCAATATTCGCTGAATTTTCATAACCCCAGACCTGGGACAGGAGGACCTCGCGGGTGAGGACGCGTCCCCGCGAGACCATGAGCGTTTGCAAAAGTTCGAATTCTTTGGCCGTGACTTCGACGGGCTTTCCTTTGAGCCGGAGCTCATGTTTGACCGTGTCGAGTTCGATCGTTCCGGACCGGAGATGCTTTTCAGCGGGTTTTTCCTGCGATCGCCTGAGAAGGGCTTTGATCCTGGCCATCAATTCGCGCGGGCTGAAGGGTTTGGTGATGTAATCATCCGCGCCGAGTTCCAGGCCGACCACCTTGTCGGATTCCGTGCCCTTGGCGGTGAGCATGATGATGGGGATGGAACGGCTTTTTTCATTTTGGCGCAGAGTTTTACAGATCTCAAGGCCGCTAAGCCCGGGGAGCATGAGATCAAGAAGGATCAGCGCGGGAAGTTCGCGGAGCGCCGTTTCAAGGCCCGCATCGCCGCGTGCGGCGGTGAGGACGCGGAAGCCTTCCTGTTCAAGATTATAGGCCACCAATTCGCGGATATTCTTGTCATCCTCAATGAGGAGGATCGGACGGTCTGTCATAGGGCTGACTCCTGAAAGTCATTCTATCATATCGATGGTGAGCGAAACACGTGTAAGGATTGTGTAAATTTTTAATTCTTAGGGCCGCAGTCTTGCCGATGCGTTCATAATTAGGTAAGATGCGGGCTTGCCTAAGGGCTGTTTAGAAAAGAAAGGCTATGCCGTGTTTCGTTTGAAAGTCGACTCTCGATCTTTTGCGCTTTGCTGGTTGCTGAGCTTTTTTTTGATGGGGCAGAATGTGCTCTGTCCGGTTGCTGCGGCCTCGCCCGCTCAGGATGAAGATTTCGGGATCTGGAATACCTATGACCTCGAAAAGAAACTGAACAAACAGTGGAAGATGAAGGTGGGCGAGGAACTTCGGTTCCGGGAGCATAACGGGCTTTATTACGCGGAGACCCATGTCGGGGCGGACTATAAACCCGTGAAGTATTGCGCGTTGGGGTTGGAGTATCAGGAGATCCGGGCTTCGAAGACCGTTAAAAAGAAGGAGCAATGGTATTGGGAGTCGGTTCCCCGCTTTTATGTGACGCCGCAGACCGTTCTGAAGGGATTCCTTCTGGAAGACCGGAATATGTTGGAGTTCCGTTGGCGTGAGGAATCAAAATTTTCGTTCAGGTACCGGAATCGCGCTGGAGTGACAGCCCCCTGGAAGTGGACGCCTCTCGCGTTGCAACCCTATACCGAAAATGAGATCTTCTTTGAAAACCATAAGAACGGACTGGTCGAAGATCGCTTTTTTGCGGGATTTAAGCTCCATTGGTGGGGGCCGCTCTATGGTTCGATCTATTATCTCCGGCATTCAACCAAGAACACGATCGCCAAGTGGAAATCCCTGAACGTCCTTGGGACCGGCCTGAAGATCTCTTTTTAAGGTTGTTTTCCCCCTTCCCAAACGAAATATCCACACAAGCGTGTGCCCCGCGGTATAATCTCTCTGTGATGAAGTGCGCTAAAGTCCCTTGAAAGATCCTGAGGTGCTTGAGATGAGCGACCTTACGAAGGCGTTAGAAGTGCGTATCCTTTTGATCGAAGATGAACCGGATTTTGCCTTCCTTCTTGAAAAAACACTGAAGACTTGCCAATCCCATGGCAGGCAGTTTTCGATCCAGCGAGTTGAGTGCCTTAGCAAAGCTTTAGAAGCTCTTCAGAGGCCTTTCGATCTTATCCTGATGGACCTTGGGTTACCGGACAGTCAAGGACTGGAAACTTTCATCAAGGTGCGCGAGGCCGCGCCCACCGTTCCCGTGGTGATCTGTACGGCGATCCCGGATCGTGATATCGCGGTCGAAGCGATCAGTAAGGGAGCGCAGGATTACATCATCAAGGATGAGTGGGATCGAAAGATGCTCGAACGGATCATCCGCTATGCTTTGGAGCGGCAGCATGTTCTGGCCCTGCGCGAAGAATTTATCGCGATGGTCATTCACGATCTTCGGAACCCGGTCTCGGTCGCGATGGAAGTGGTCTCTCAGCTCAAAAAGGGATATTGCGGCGAACCGGCCCCTCAACAGAAGAAATTCCTGGAGCTCGGGGAACATGCCCTCGGCAAGCTGAGTCATATGATCAGCGAACTTTTTGAAATGTCCAAGATTGAACTTGGGCAGGTAAAGCTTGAGAGAAGCCGCTTCAACCTTTGCGAGATGGTCCGCGAGACGCTCGAGGGTCTTCGCCTCTCAGCGGACAAAAAAGGGATCCTTTTGAAGGCGGAGCTTCCCGAGGAAGATCTTTTTATCGAGGCGGACAAGGAAAAGATCGGCGACGTCTGGATGAACCTGGCGAGCAATGCTTTGAAATTCACCGAAGCAGGGACGATCACTTTTGCGGTCCAAGACGGCGGAACCCATGTGGACTGCAGCGTCCGGGATACCGGCCAGGGTATCCCGAAGGAAAGCCAAGGGGACCTTTTTAAAAAGTTCGAACGGTTGGGGGCCAAACAAAAGGGCACCGGGCTGGGGTTGGTGATCGCCAAGTCGATCCTTCAAGCGCACGGTGGAAAGATCCGGGTGGAATCTGAAGAGGGAAAGGGGAGCGCGTTTATTTTCACTCTCCCCGTGTCCGAACGGCGCCGCGCCTAGTCCGGCGTTATCGATCGGCCGCGCATTCGGCGGGGTGGGATTTTTCACGTTAGCGAAGCGTTTGTTCCGTTTTTGCTCTCCGTTTGTTTTCTAGCGATTCACACGCAGGGTCCCGATTTCAATGTTGTTGAAATTGATAAGGATTGGGACTAAAATACCGCCTCATTTTTCGAAATTCTTCATACGAGATCTCATCAGACCATGCCGAAATCCGGAAGCATCGAAACAGACATTTTGATCGTGGGCGGAGGCGTCGCAGGGCTTGCCACCGCCATTCACCTTGCCGATCTGACGGCCGGCGTCGCGCAAAAGCCCTCGATCCTGGTCCTTGAAAAAGGCAGTTCCATCGGGAGCCACACGCTCTCGGGCGCGGTGATCGATCCCTCGACGCTCAGGGCCCTGCTCCCCGAAGTGGATCCCAAGGAATTCCCTTTTGAATCGCCGGTGACGGGCGAGGCCTTTTACTTCCTTCTGCCGAAACTCGCGCTTCGGGCGCCTTACACGCCGCCGTTCATGGGCAATCACGGGAATTACGTCGTCGCGCTCGGAAAACTGACGCGCTGGCTTTCCGAGATCGCCGAAAAAAAAGGCGTTCAGGTCTATCCCGGGTTCAGCGTTTCCGAAATGCTCTATGAGAACGGGCGCGTCGTGGGCGCGAAGACGATCGATACCGGCGTTGATAAGCATGGCAAACCGATGGACAACTTTCAGCCGGGGAATGAGGTCCGTGCCAAGATCACGGTGCTTGCTGAAGGCCCTCGGGGAAGTTTGACCAAAAAGCTGATCCGCAAGCTCGATCTTGCCGCCGCGAGCAATCCCCAGGTCTATTCCACAGGGGTAAAAGAACTTTGGGACCTCCCGGAGGGGACTTTTGCTGCCGGACGCGTGATCCATACGCTCGGCTATCCTTTTTCGTTCAATCATTTTGGGGGCGGGTTCATCTACGGATTGAATGGACGCCAGGTCGCCGTGGGCATTGCGGCCGGGCTCGATTATACGGATCCCACTTTCGATCCTCACGCGGCGCTTCAGGTCTACAAGAAACATCCGCTGGTCGCGAAGATCCTCGAGCAAGGGAAGCTCCTGCGCTACGGGGCGAAGACGATCCCTGAGGGCGGGCTTTATTCGTTGCCGCAGCTTTATCACGATGGCGTGATGATCGCGGGAGATTCCGCGGGGTTCCTTGCGATGCCGAGTTTGAAAGGCGTTCATCTCGCCATCGAGTCGGGGATGTTGGCCGCAAAAACGGCGTTCGACGCCCTTCAGAAAAGTGATTTTTCCAAAGAACAACTGAGCCTCTACGAAAAACTTTACAAACAGAGCGCGGGCTACAAGACGCTTTCCAGGACCCGGAATTTCCGGGCGGGGTTCGGGCATGGCATGATCCTGGGGGCGTTCCACTTCGCGACCCAGATCCTAACCTGTGGTTGTGGGATCACACCTTCGGGGAAAATGAAAACCCATGAGGACTCAGCCTGCTACAAACCTCTCGCGTCTGTGAAAACGCCTTTTTGCAAGAAATTCGCAAAAGAACTCAAATTTGACAAGAAATTGACCTTCGATAAAGTGACGGATGTTTATTTCTCCGGCTCCAAACAAGACGAAGAACAGCCGTGCCATTTGAAAGTGCCGGACCTTGATCTTTGCCGGAACGTGTGCATCCCCAAGTACGGCGGTCCCTGCCAGTATTTTTGCCCCGCGGAAGTGTACGAGATCGTGACGGACCCGAAAACGGGGAAGAAGGACTTGCACCTTCACCCGGCCAATTGCGTGCACTGCAAGACCTGCGATATCAAAGATCCCTTGAACAACATTGAATGGACCGTGCCGTTCGGCGGCGATGGCCCGGAATACGAGAATTTATAGTATGGGACTCAAGATCCTCACCATCATGAAACAGGTTCCGCTTCCGTCCGAGATGCGGATGGGCGCGGACGGGCTGATGGACCGTACCAAGGCGAAGTCCTCGATCAACGCGGATTGCACCTTCGGATTGGAGCAGGGGCTCCAGATCAAGAAGTATGCTCCCGATGTGGAGTTGATCGTGGTTTCGATGGGGCCTCCGAGTTTTGAACAATCGCTTCGCAAGGCGCTTGCGATGGGCTACGACCGGGCGGTACTGCTGTCCGACCGGAAACTCGGGGGATCGGATACTTTTGCGACCGGGTATGCGATCGCCTCGCTCCTGAAAAAGCTGGGATTTTCAAAGGACAGCAAAGATCCCTTTATCATTTTCTCGGGCCGCCAGACGACCGACGGTGACACGGCGCATGTGCCGTCCCAGACCGCGGAAAATCTCGGGATCCCGCAAGCCACCTTCGTTGAAAAAGTGGAATTCAAAGGAGATCATCTGAAGGTTCGCCGGATCATTGAGGGCGGCTATCAGGTACTTCAGGTTCCCGTGCCGTGTCTTATTTCCGTTGCTCCGACCGCGACTCCCGCGCGGCGGCCGTCTCTCCAGGGCGCGATCCGCGCAAAGCAGTCGAAGATCGAGGTTTGGACGCTGGATCAAACCGGCGCCGATGTCAGCGTGGTCGGGCTGACCGGTTCACCGACGCTGGTGGCGAAGGTGGTGGATATTCAAAAGGACAGACCGGCTGTCAATATGATCTCCGGGCATGAGCCGAAAGATCTGGCGGACGGGCTTGTCGCCGAGATCGAAAAGATCAAAGACCAGATCTCCGGAGGACATGGTGCTCACGGGAGTGCTGGGGAGAGTAAGATCCCCGAGGCTGAAAAGGCCGCGACACCTTCGGATTTTCCGCGGGTTGATTTTCGAAAGGAAGCGCGCGGGGTCCTGACCTGGATCGAAATGCACGGTCAAACGCCTTCCCGTTCTTCGCTGGAGATTCTTGCGCCGGCGCGAGAATTGGCGGATAAGCTGGGAACCCAGGTGACCGCGGTGGTTACGGGACATCAGCTGAAAGATGTTGCGGCCGAGATCATCGCCTACGGCGCCGACGAGGTCGTGGTGGTGGATGATCCTCGTCTTAAGGAATACCGGATCCTCCCGGTGACAGCGGTGTTGGCTCAATGGATCGAACACAAACGCCCCGAGATCGCCCTTTTTGGCGCGACGACTTCGGGCCGTGAACTGGCGCCGCGGCTCGCGAGCCGGGTCAAGGCGGGTGTGACGGCGGATTGTACAAGCCTCAAGATCGGCGAGTACGCGCACCGGATGAAAAAGACGATCTTTTATCCCGTGCTTGAGTCCATCCGCCCGACCTATGGTGAAAGCAAGCTGGCGACGATCATCGGGTTCTGGTGCCCGCAGATGGCCACAGCGCGTGCGGGAACCTTCAAGATCCGTCCGAAGGACCTGAACCGTAAAGGAACGGTCCGTGAATTTACGCCGACTTTCAGGGAGAGCGATTTTGCGGTTGAAGTGCTTGAGGTCAAACGCGAAGCGAGCGGCGGCGATAATCTCTTTGTGGCGGATATTATTATCGCCGGAGGACGTCCGGCCGGGGATCACGACGATTTTAAACTGATCAAGGAATTGGTCCAGGCCCTTCAGGATCAAGGGATCAATGCTGATTGGGGCGCCAGCCGCCACGCGGTCGATAATGGCTACGCGCCGTACGCGCGGCAGGTCGGGCAGACCGGCAAGACCGTGCGTCCGAAACTCTATGTCGCGGTGGCGATCTCAGGGGCCATCCAGCATTTGGCCGGGATGAAAGAGTCGGGCAAGATCATCGCGATCAATCAGGACCCTCAGGCCGCGATCTTCCGGCATGCGGATTTCGGGATCGTTCGCGACTACCGGGAAGTTCTCCCGGAATTGATCGCGAAGGTCAAAGCCGGTTTTACGTTCGGCCTTCTGTCGGGGAAATAGTCCCCGGAAGAGCGGCTTGACGCGTTCTGGAATTCGACTTAAAATTTCGGGCGAATTGCCGATGCTCAGTGGCGTCATACCAATAACCAAAAGGGGGCAATATGTTCAAGAAACTTATGAGTGTGTTGGTCATTACGGCCATGTGCCTTTCCATGGCACCGCTGGCGCATGCCGGCGAAGGGCAGTGTGATGGGGATAAGAGTCTGACCCGCGGCGCGGCGTCGCTCCTCGTCCCGGGGTGGGGGCAGTACCTCAACAACGAAATGGAAAATAAGAGCGGCAAGCTCAAGACCGGCGCCATGATCATTATCGAGATCGGCGGCATCTTGACGACGATCCTCGTAGGGACGCTCGTGGGTTATCCCCAGATCTGGATCGGTATCGGGATCCTGATGTTCAACCATATCTGGAGCGCTTCGGATGCTTA
>CAZDVO010000028.1:0-28121 GCA_964508905.1 uncultured bacterium | reverse complement strand
CAGCGCCGAGATTTTGAACCGTTCCGGAGACCAATATTTTATCGTAAACCAGAAATTGGAGCGGATCGTTACGGCAAACGGCAAGGTTCTTACTTTCGAGGATAATACGACGCAGACTCCAGTTGCCGACCCGGTACCACTGACAGCCGATGAAGTCGCTTACCGGAACCAGCTTATTGAACAGAACCTCCAGTATTTTAAATCGGGGCAGGGAATCGATACCGTAACCGGTCTCCCTTTCGACTACCTTAATGAGAGCGGAACTCCCGCACGCATCACTCAGCCTACCGCCATAGGTTATTACCTTCAGATCCTTGGCGCCGTGATTGATGGTTCCTATGCGTCAAGCTCGATGACCAAGCAGGAAGCTCTTGGCGCGGCTCAAAAAGCATTGGGATCTCTCCTAACCATGCAGTCGCAGATCGGGTGGAGGGGATTACTCCCGTTTGCGAATATCGGATCTCCTTTCACTCGATACGGTAACGGCATCGGATTGGGGGATAACGCCAATCTGGCCCAAAGTCTGGCTGTTTTTATCGGTTCTGTCGAGAACGCCAAGCTTGCTGGGCACTTAGATCTTTCAAGCCTGAACGGTCTTATCACTCAAGGTGATACATTCATAAGTAATCAAGGTCAGGGTTTTACGAGTTTTTATGATTCCGGAGCTGGCCTTTTCCGGTCTTCCTATGACGTTTCAACGGGTGTTTACACCGGTTTCAATGATCGTCTTATTAATGAATTTCGGACCGGGGTGGCATTTGTGATTACACGGTTTAATCTTCCACAAATGGCATGGGACAATCTCGTGACGGTTACAAGATATTACCAGGATCAGAATTTTGAGAAGGTTCTGAACGCTGTTCCTTTCGACGGCGGCGCTTTTCAGATGTTCTGGCCCATGATCCGGGCCGAGCAGGAATTAAAACCAGAAATGCAAACCGCTGCCTGGAACTTTTTATACGCCATGGCCGATTACGCGGCTAAAAATGATTTGCCGGGATTTCCTTCGGCAAGTTACGATCCTGTCGCCGGGGATTTTCGATGGAAATTAGGGGTTCCGGAGCTCGCGGAAACGCGTGACGCGCTCAACAGCAGAACTGTTTCGGTTTACGCTCTGGCTTCCGCCTATGCGCTGGCTCCCCAATTCGTTTTGTCATGGTTGAAAGCGATCCAGACCCAGTATCCTTCCGTAGTGGGGCCTTATGGGTTCTATGATTCCATGGCGATGCCCGCTTCGGGCACGATCGGTTCTCCGATCGTTGGAAAACGCGTCTATGCTATTGATCAGGGAAGTTTTCTTCTCGGTCTTTTGAATAACGCTGGGGCCGATTTTAACAAGTATCTTGATACTCGCGGTTATCGCACCTCTTTTGACAGTTTGTACGACCGGTTACAGCTTAATCTTACTCCGGTAAATGAAAACCTTCCCGCGACTCCTTTCGGCGCCGAAGAACTCCTGTCCGTTCAGCCGCCTCAGGCTCCTCCCTCGGGGTTTACTCTTTCTGGGATTAAGAATACCCTGAACGGTCAAGTCGATTTTGATTATCTCATGTCGCCCGATGGAGCATTGAGTGATGTTCGCGTTCAATATGATTCCGGCGGTATCAGACGATCCACGGACCTTCTTACTTATTTCGAACAGACGCAGAACCGCGATGAAATCGGCTATCTCCTCAACGCGTCGCCAGTCAATCTTTTCGAACAGAATGTCGAGCAGGGCGCTGTTTTTACCCCCGGACAGGGCCTTTCGATCGAATCCCGAGTTCAGGATTCGACGCGGGGATTCGTGAAAGCATTCGACTATCAGGTGGTGCCGGGAGGGCAGCCCGTTGGCTACTATGCGAAATTCAATAGTCTTGACCTTTCCGATGTCGATTTCCTGACTTTTAGCGTCCGCCGGGATTCCGGAAGTACCGTTCCGAAAGCTTTAGAAGTCAAGCTGGAAGGGTTGGGCGAGAGCTTCATTATCGATTCCATTCCGACGGGATGGACAAGAGTCGTACTTCCCCTGAAGAAACCCAATACCGATCTGAGCAAAGTAGCGATCCTGATCCATGATCAGGTTACGCAGACGCAGTCTGGACGTGTCTATTTGGGGGATATTTCCCTTTTTAGTCTCAAAGATTATTCCAGTGCTTCGTGGCAGTCCGTGACGGGCTTAACACCCGCTCAAATTGAAACATTGGCGCATGATTATCTTAACGGCGGAAACCAGCCACCGTCAGGACAGGAGCATACCGTTGTAAGCGATATCACATTGACTTCCACCGGCGCCATTGCTTCCGCTCAAGTGCAAGCAAAAAACGGTGCTCTTCTGTTCATTAATAACGGAGCGGTCACGAAAGTCGTGACGCCGGACGGAAAAACCATCCTTTACAATAACGGCAATGCCGATGCCGTAACGGATCTGGACGGAGCGACCGCTTCATTTTCCTACAAGCGGGATTTTAAAGAAGATATTCAGGAAGTAATCATTTCCGAGCCGGGGATCCAGCGGGTTTATGACCCTGACGGCGATCTCAAGAGGCTTATTTTCAAAGGTCTCTCCGGCGGCCTCAGCGAGGGGATTCTTACCAGTATTCGTACCCGTTTTGAGTCCGTCTCGAATCTTGCCGGTGATGAATTTGGGCATATCAAAAACGCCACGATCAGTCTCAATGACGGACGTGTTCTTTGTATCGAGAACTACAAACTGGTGAAAATGCTGATTTTGAGCGGCACCGAAGTCACTTATAACGGCGAAGGTTACGTGACCTCAATTAAAACCAAGGAGGGTTTGTCGGAATATCTCTATCAAAAGGATTTGAACGGGCGCATCACGCGCGTGGACGCGCAATACGTGAAAAATGGACAAACAGTTCTTGCCAATGTCGCGACGTTCCTGCGCGAGGAAAACCGTGTCGAAGAGGCCTCACTTCTTCTCGAGTCACCCCTCGTTAACGTTACCGAGATTGCCTCGAATATTGGAGCAGTCTATCCGCCGGGTTACGGCACCGTTGTCGAGAGAAGGATTACGGATTCTGTCCGGAATGACATCCTGCAGATCGATTACAACGCGCCGTCCAACTATCAATGGCTTGGCGTTTACTTCCGTTTTCCTTCCAATCTGGACCTTTCGCAATATCAACTTGTTAATGTTGCCGTTAAAGGAGACTCCGGGGCAACGCAGCCTTCCGTGACGCTTGAACTGAAAGGGATGGGAAATGATCGTATCCAGATTAGCAACATCCTGCCAAATACATGGACGGATACGAATATTCCGATCGATAACCTGAATTCCAGCATTGGAGAAGTGGTTCTTCTCATTAATCCGACCCAATTTAATACGAACCGGACTCTCTATCTCGACGATGTTTCATTTTTTAACGTTCGGAAAATGGATGTCCAGTCATGGCAGGAACAACTGTCCTTTAGCGAATCGGATCTGGAGCTTTTTTCGAATCAGGTCACGAAAGCTCCGCTGGTTGATCCGATGCTTTATCAGGTCACGGTCCCCGAATTTCAGGAGCTGAGGGATTTCAATAATTTCCCGACGGTTCTTTCATTCGATTCTACGGGCAGTATTAACCAATTTACGCGCGGCGATGGGGCCCAGGTGACATTGACGGGGAACCTTCCGTCCGTGACGCATCTTTCGAACGGTCAAACGATCTCCTACATGATCGACGCGAACACGCAGCAGATTTCGGGCGCGGTGGTCACGAATACCCAGACGCAGACCACGACTACGACGCAATACAGCTACGATCACGTGCGGCATGTCACCGTGGAAAACGGGCAGTCGCTGGATTACTACTATGAATTCGACGATCTTGGCAACGAGGTAACGGTTGTCAAGGACCCCGAGACCGGGGAAACGCGCCGGTTTGTGAACGGATTGATCCGGTCCGCGGATAACGGAAGCGGCCTTGTGACGACGTATTCTTTCGAGAACGGACAGCTGAAAGAATCGAACCTCTCTTTCCAGGGAAAAGCGGATCTGGATCTTACAAAATACGAGAAAAGAGGCGATAAGACGCTGATCACGGATCGGAGCGGTATTACCTGGATCTATGACGCGAGCGGCGTTCTTGTGCAGCACCGGACCCCCGACGGGCTTCTTTATCAGCACTCGACCGGGACCAATGAACACGGTGAAATGCAAAGACTGATCTTTTTGATTGAATGCGCTCAAGAAGACGGCACCACACTCTACTATGAGAACGGAGAACTTAGCCGTATTTCGTTTGCGAGCGGAATGTCGTTCGTAAGCCCCCAGTACGATGAAAATCATGATTTAAGCGGCGCTACCGTTCTCTACGAAGACGGAAGCGAAGTGCAATACGTGAACCAATTCGCGGTCAAAGTCACCAATCTTTTTGGGGATATTACGACGTATGAACTCCCGGCGGGAAAAATAGCTCTCGAATCCGATTCGAACGGTCATGTTGAATTTATCCGTATCGACCGGGACGGGTTGACACTGCGTTATAACCGCTCGGGTGATCTGGTGAATTTGATCACGGCGGACGACAAGTTTTATCAGTACGTCTATGAAACGAAAAACGGCGTTAAAACAGGACGCATGAAGATCTACAGACGAGAACTCGCGCAGGTGGCTGGAATGCCGGTGCCTTTCCCGGTCTCCGCCGAGGTGAATAACTACGGGGACATTCATGTTTTGGTCAATGGATCGGTCGCGTATACGGCTTCCAACAGGGTTCGCGTCCTTGCCTTCCATCCGGAGACCGGCGCGGTGGATTCGAGTGCGGCTTTTGACATGTCATATCCCAATATGGGCGCGGAAGTTTTGAATTTCGTGAACGCTCTTCCCGATGGGGAATACGTCATGATCATTTATCCGCCGACTTCTACGGGGTTTAGTACGGATTCCTCCAATTTTATGACCGCTCTCGAATTGGTCGGGGGAGACCGGACAGAAGCTTACATGTCCGCGAGATCGTGGATCGTGCTTGGTCAAAAAGGGATCATGCCGGGGCAAGCTTACGATACTTTTAAAACTTATAGCTTTAGCGACGGAACGACGCGTCTCGATACCGAGAAACGCGATGTTTTTTATCTCGACGCCAATCATCAGACGATCTCGCATTCCGCTTTCGGATTTCCTTCAACGCTTCTCGATGCCTCCCGCCATGGCAACTATATCGAGGAAATGACGGAAGTCTTCGGAACGGTTACGAACGGGACCGAGACCTACGCCGCCGCCTATTTTAAAAATTACAATATCAAATATCCGCAAAGTGGTCTGTATCGGTTTTTGGGTGACTTTGAGGATAGGAACTTTATCGAAGTTCCTGCGGCTGATCTGTATTCCCAGCTAAGCGGTCTTTTGGATGTGGCAAGCGGATTTACCGATAAGGCTATTTATTATGATGAACGATATCCGGTTCAGGGCATTACAGTCAATAATCTGCGAGCTCTGAAGGGTTATCTCGTTTCCAAGGGGTTCCGAGTCGTCAACGCCGATCAGTTGAAGACATGGCTTGCGGAACGAGGCCCCGACTCGATTGTTCTGATGGCGCAGGACATAGCGCCCGATACGATCGTAGATCTGGCATCATCCGGCGTTCAATTGCCAAGAAGCTACGTGGATCGTGGAGGAAGTTTCATTTGGCTTTACGATATTCCTTTTTATCAGATTGGGCATTCAAATGGGACAAAAGAATTTTGGGGTGCCCAAGGTGATAATGAAGGATTAAGACGCGTTTTTGGTATTAGTGTCGCTTATGAGCCCTCTAGTTCAAGGTCGGTTACTTTGTATAGCGTGACGCCGGCAACCGCCCTTGACACTTCTGTCATGGCGCAGTCTCTCAATCTTAACTTCGATATCCGCGAACTCGACACCTGGCAGAGCATTCGAACACAGTTTGAGCAGAGTCTTCCGGCTGCGCAAACGGACATCGCCTCAGTATTTGACCAGGACGGAGTCATCGTCGGAGTCCGGAAAGCGGACGGAACACAGAATGTTTTTGAAGAAGGAAAACTCAGAAGCATCCTGGATCGGAACGGCGTTCACCTCATTGATTATTTCTATAACGGGGATGGAGAACTAATTGCGACGGATTATCTCCAAGCCAGGCAGGAATTGACCTCTCAGATTCAAGCGGCGGAACTGCAGGTGGCCCGTCTCAAGACGATGGCTCTTCTTCAGGTAGCCACCAGTCATACGGGCGGTGTTCAGGACATTCAAAGCCAGCTTTTGGCGGCTCGCGCGTCCCTTGCCGACGCGAGAGCCCAAGCTGAATCGCAGCGATACATGACCTTGTGCTTTCAGTGTGGTTGCGATCAATGTTGCGAACAGCGTGAAAATCCGGCCTATGGGCAGGCTATGGCAAATATCGCCACAGCAGAGCAGCAAGCGGAAACGGATGCTGCAACGGAATTAGCGAAGCTTGGCGCTGAAGTCGACAGCGCCTATCAACAAATCGCTCAAGACGAGGCTGACTCAATAGCTAAGATCCGGGCCAAACAAAACGAAGTAATTCGCTCCATCATTCAAAACGAGATCACGCCAGTTCTCATGCAGTTTTACCGGCTCCTTCTTGGTCGGGATCCATCTACCAGTGAAATGAACCGTTGGATCGATTCGGCGGTCTCGTCTTCTAATAACCGGATTGATGCCGCTGCCCTCAAAACGGAACTTTTGGCTTCCTCGGAACGAGCGGTGCGTCTTGCAGAAGTAGCCGCGATTAAAACTGACCTTCGAGCGGCCCTGGATCAATATGTTGCTGCGTCCGCGACGGAAAAGGTCAGCCAGGCTGCGAGCTACGGGCTTTTAGCTTCTGAGATCGTCAGTCTGACTGCCGGACAGGTTGCGAAGATCATGGAGTTTCTGGATGGCCAGAACCTTCACTTCGGCTATTCGGCATTTCTGCCGCTTCAAGCGTTTTTAAAACAGAACAACCTAAATGTTTCTACGCACGATATCGCAGTCAAAACCCTGCTTATCGATATTCTTACTGGCACCATTAATCCCTTTACGGAAGGCGACCTTAAGCTCTCCCTGTTTGCTTTGGAAAGGACAGCCAAGGTTTTGGGCGCGGCTCCCAATGCGGTAAAACTGACTTTTGACGAGTTGAAACAAATCTATGTTTTGAATCCCGACATCAAAACCGTCGTGCACATCAAAGGGAATCACTATGTAACCTTAATAAGTGTATCGGATGACAAAGTTAGATATATCGAAAGCGCGATGGGGGGCGAGCAGGTGCCCAATATGGGCACCCAAGGAGAGATTGTTGAAGTCTCGAAAGCTCAGTTTTTGGAGCTTTGGTGTAGCGATCTTTTGGCGGGGACGAATCAATCAGGCGTCACGCAGGCGATGGGAGCAGTTCTTTTGCCCGATCAAGTCCACGTTCAGCCAGAGCGGATACTCGATAGCCAGACTCTTAAACTGATTACGGGAGCCATGTGCGGCTGGGACGATTTTCTGGTTGCCGTGATTGTGACTGCTGTTATTGCGGGGACTGTGCAGGCTATTACCGCGACGAACGGCAATTTTGTGGTGAATTTTCTTCAGGGGTTTGCATTTGGTGCTATCACTGGAGCGGTCACGTTCGGTATTGGAGCCGTTTTGAGCAGTTTTGCCAGTGCGGTTTCCGGTATTGCAAGCGGGATTACGAATGGGATCAAAACCTTCGTGGCGCCAATCGTAAATGGTTTCAAAGCTCTTGGTTCCGCAGTTGGCGGATTTATAACCAACGTTCTTCCTACGTCTGTCGGGAATTTTCTGGCGGGGGCCGCGAATCTAATCGGGCAGGGGATCACGGCGATACAGTCGTTTGGATCCACAGTGTTGAAAGTGGCCACGAGCGGGTTTGAAAAACTGGCAAGCTTTCTCCCTGTTTCTGCAGGTATTCAACACCAGGTTGCCAGTACATTAATGCTTACGGTTGTCGAATACGGAACCAATTATGGTCTGACGGCGCTTGGCGTGGATCCTAAGATTGCCTGTTTGGCGGGAGCTTTTGTGACAGGCGGAATCGCGGGAGCATTGAGCGTTGGGGCAACAGTGGATGGTGTTATGGTTGGTGCTGGTGGGGAAGTATTGGGGAATATTGCCGTTTCGAGTCCTTCTGCGCCAATGAGCATCATTGACGGATTTGTTAAAGGTGGAATTACCGGGCTGACTTTGGAAGCTATCCCCGTTCTTGGCGGGGCGTTTGGCCTCAGCCCGGAGGTAACGAATATCCTCCGAATTGCGTCCCAGACATTCCTTGGGGTTGGCGGAAGTACGGACAATCTCCTCAAAGGACTTGGAAAAAGTCTGGCGGATGAGCTTGTAATTACTGGGATCAACGCGATAGGAAATCATATCGGACTCGATTCAAGGATTTCCGGGATTCTCGGTGCTTCCTTCCGTTCGACGATTAGCGAACTCACTGGAGCCCTCCTCAATTCCAACGGTGGTGGTGGACCCGGGATATGGGCTGAGATTGCAAATTCATTTTTAAACTCGTCGTTAGCTGCCACGATTTCCATAGGTGCCCAAGTAGGTTTGGATGCAATAGGGGCTCCGGCAGTAATGCAGAATTTTCTCCCTAGTTTTCTGGGTGGAATTATTTCAGGGTCCGGGATGAGTCCCAGTAATGCCCAAACCACTGGACAGAATCTCTTTAGTCAAATCGTGAGCAACATCGCTAAATTCGGAAGCGGATTAGTTTCGCTGGGCGCCAGCCTGATTTCTTTTGGGGCAAAAGTATTGGAAGGAGCAGTTAACCTTACCAAAGCGGGGTTTGCGGGGGCCATGAGTTTCTTTTCCAATCTTTTTGATCGGTCTACCCAAGAAGCCTTTGTCCAAGTTTCGGGTGGTGATTTAAGAGGATACATTGAAACGAATGCTGTTCTTAACGGCGAAACAGCGAGTGTTATTTTTGGAGATTCGGAAGTGGTTTGGAATCAATCCTCAAACAGTCTTAGCGTTATCGATGCCACGGGAACCCGGACGTACGGAAATGTCGGAATAGACTCCAGCGGTAGATTTTGGGGGAATATTACGATCTCAGAAAATGTTGCCGGCGATTTGGTGCTTTCTCAGAGCTATTCCAACGGTCGGCTGGACAGAATTGATGGTGTTTCTTTGAACGGTGACCCCTTATTTTCGATTAGCGGATTTACTGGCGAGGGAGTTGCTCTCACGCAATCCGGAATGCTTCAATCCGGTATTTTTCAGAATTTTACTGAAGGAGTGGCGTATGCTGCTGATATAGGAATCTTGCAATCTTACTCCGTTCTGCGGCAAGATCCGCAAGGAGCTTATTCTCTCACGGCCTTTTTTAATCCACTCGGACAAGTGCGAGTAGCCTATGATTTAGGCGTGAGAGCTTTTGAAACTATGTATCAAACTCAAAGCGTCCTTTACCACCAATATGTGCAAACGACCACGGAGCTTAGAAATTATGTTTCTGAAGTTTTGAACTTGGATGGGCCAAGGACCTACCTTTATGATCATGCGACAAATCCAGAATTTAACGAAGGAGTAGCGGCGGCTGACATGAAATTGGATTGGTTTAATTTATTTGATGCCACCAAAAGCAATCTTTTAACGGCAGACATAGCGACTTTTGGATTATTTGCAATGAATCGATGGAAAAGCGCCGTTACAGATGCCGTGCCTCAAATTGCTGATTTGGTTAGAGACGAAAACAATAAGTTTATATTTATCCCCGGAGTTAACAGTAGCATCGGTTCAACTTACACTCCTTCTCAGGTCAATCAAATGGCAAGCGTCTTCAGCGATGTTGCTCCCGGTAAGCAGGTTGTTTTTTCGCATAGCGCAGGGACAGAGGCTGCTTTAAAGTCAATGCTGGAAGCTAAGGCGGATCTTTATGTTTTTGCATCGCCACGGGTTAGCCGAACAACATTTGAGAATATGATTAGGGAGGCTGGTTTAACTTCTGATCAGGTAATCGTAGTCGATGTGAGAAATGATTTTCCTCATTGGCCAAGCGATGTAATATTTAGCGGAGATTTTTTTAGTTCTGGATTGGTTGGAAATGGGGCGCAGGCCGGGATTTCGAGCTTGCTTGACTACTCAGAAGGGGCAGGCAGTACTTATCAGCATGTTTTTATAGAGGAGGGGCCAGGTATGATTAACAATATACCTTTTGCTAACCACAGCATACCTATAGAAGGATTTTTTGAAGAGGGAAACTACACTGTTGAAATTAATGGGCAAGCACGAAGTGGAACATTTTCAGAAATTTTTAATGATGTAGTTAACGATGATAACAGTTAAAGAGGACTCCGTGATGAATGAGATGCAAAAGAAGAAAAATCAGTTTTGGGCCGGTTTTTTTATAAGCCTGGTTTTAAGTCTATCTATTTGGCTCTCGATGGGATTTATTTTGGCATTTAACCCGCAAATAAAAAAAGTTGAAAGTTGGAAATTTTTCATGTGGTTCGCGGGGCATTTTGCTTGGACTCAATGGTTCTATATTGCACCGTTAATTTTGATAATTTATGCCTGCAAGGGGATAAACATATCTAAAGGCATTGCTGCGGCTGGTCTAGTTATGTCGTTATTGCTTTTGGGCCTTCAGCTCCATTAAGCAGAACAGTACCAAATTATTAATTATGAAACACTGGATCTTCAAACGGCTTCATCTTGGTTTGATAACCCGAGGTTATTAGAGGAGTTGCTAGATCAATGATTCGTAAATATTTTTATGAAAAAAATAAGCTAATAATAAAAACTGCAGATAAAAATCACATAAAATCTTTCGATTTTAATATTGGTCAAGTAAGAAATAGATTGCTGATAATTTCTCTAAATAGAGAAGTGAAATGATGCCGGCATGAGATCCTCGGTTTTCGCCGTTTATCCCGCTTTGATTTGCAATATTTCTTCTTTGTTTAAATCGCTTCGTTGTAAAAATCTTCCTTTGGGGTCGATCACTCCCGAATAGCCGTTAGCAGAAGCTCTTACCACAAAGCGGCCGGTTTCTATGGCCCGTAAGCGATCCTGCATCAGGTGATAATGCGGCATCCAGGTATTGCTGAAATGTCCCGGATTCGAAAGGGCGACAAGAATATCCGCGCCTTTTTCGACAGCCTTCTTTGCAATGGCAGGAACACTATCTTCGTAGCAGAGCAAAATGCCAAGTTTTCCAAACGGAGTGGACAGGACTTTGTATTCTTCTTGATTGTATTCCTTGATTTGCCTGAAAGGGGGAGGCTGCACGGCCTGGTAATGATCCATAAGCTTACCGTCCGGTGAGTAGAGAATGGCCGCGTCAAAGAAACCCTTCGTGATATTTTGCCCCGCAGTTTGAGGGATGTAAGTTGCGACTAAAATCCATGTTTTTGTTTCCTGGGCCAGCCCCGTAAAGAACTCGGGATTTCGAAGCACGTCATCGGGGAAGCTGTAAAGCGGGAAAATAATCATTTTGGGTTTGTCTTTGGCCGCTTTCAGCGCAAGCTCCCGGTATTTGGCTCGGACATAGATCGGATGCTCAAGCCGCCATCTTCCGGAGACGGGGAGGTTGTGCTGGACGATCGTCCAGTGTAATTTTGTAGCGAATGTCTCTTTGAGCGAATGATTCCCCCAGAAAAAAATCGCGGAGAGTCCTGCGACAAAGAGCAGTATTCCGGCTATGGCCGTTTTGGACCTGCTGGCAATAAAAAGGGCAATGCTGGCGTTTAGTCCCATAACCATCGTCGGAAGCAGAATAAAACCGGTTAATGCCGCAATCTGAAAAAAAGGCAATGGGGCGTAAAAGGGGACTTCGATTACGATCGTACTGAAGGGGCTAAGAGAGTAGGCTTTGTAGAGCACAACCCACCAAAGAATCGCGGTAATGATTTTTAGAAAATCCGGGAGTTTGTTGCTGATCAGCCGGAGGGGAAGGAAATAAAGAATAAATAGCGGGGTGATTGCGGCCACTGAAAAAAGATAAATACGCAGATCATAATAAACAAGCCAAAAAAGGCCCATTCCGTAATAAGCGAAGCAGACGATCAGGTTATAGACGACGAGATGGCGTTTCTTGCAGGAGTTGTCTAATAAGAGAAAAAAAAGCGGTAAAAACGCGAACCATGAAATCCACGGCAGGGGGGAAGGATGTACGCCAGCAAGGAGAAGAATCGTTGTTGCCAGCGTCAGGAACCAATGTTTTTTATGCATAACTAAGTAACGACAGTATTGTAGAATTCATGAAGAAAAGCAAGGTTTCAATGTGTTGTAAGTCCAGTGGGTGTAACAAAGAAAAAACAGTCTGAGATTCAGCGGGGACGTCGTCTTTTACCTAAAAAGCGACATTGGGAGTAGATTTTACGTTGGCCCTATCTAAGATACGCCGGTATGTGGAAAACGTACCGCGACACTATTCGTAAATTCCCAAGGATTTCTCTTCAAGAAGAACGGCGGCTAATTCGAGAGGCCAAACGTGGAGGCAAAGCCCAGGCCCAAGAACTTGTCCTTCGTCACATTGGTTTTGTAATCTTCCGGATTCATAAGCGAGCCTTTCCTGCCTATGCCCGACGCTTCGGGGAAGATATTCTCTCCCAGTCGATGCTTCTTTTGTACGAAAGGGTCCAATCCTATAACCTTCGCTATTACGATAAGGCCGGAAACTTTAAGCCGGTTCGTTTCGTATCTTACATTTGGAAATTTATCGATGGGCTTATCCTTGCATCGCTTAAGAAAGAGCTACTCCATGAAAGGGGAAGAGTGTCGGGATGCAGGGATGCGGAAGCGTATGACATTTTCGAAAAAATACCGATGTAACAAGATTTGTCCACCTCGACGAGAGCGGACAAACGCATCTCATTTATCAATACTAAGTTAAGTATAAATCAACCTCTCCCAAACTGGACAAATTGGACAAAAAATCCCTATAAAGACCTCAAAAGGTGCCTTTTAAGTCAGTTATTCTTGGATCTCTGTTTTTCCATAATTGCTGGATATAATGGAGTGATTCGATTATAATTTCGCCCATTCGTCCTGAGATAAATGGGGTTCTAAGACATCCTTGGGACGCCAAATACCTCAGGCGGCTTTTGTCGCTTGAGGTATTTGTTTTTATGGTGGGGATTTGAAGGGAGCACTTGTTCACAAATAGGACTGATGTCCTATTTGTAAGTGCGGGTGGCCTACCGCAGCGTAGCGAAGGAGCCAAATCCCCTTGGGGACGCCAAAATTCCCGAACCGCTTTTGCAGTTCGGGAATTTTTTGTCTATGGGGGCTCTGTTTCAATAACATCACTTTGCTGGGATCAATCGGAACGCAGGCGGAAAGTCTCGATCACTTGGGTGATAAGCGGGTGGGGGATCTTCCGGGTCCGGTTGATGAGGTAGATGGTGTCATAGATCTTGAGTTGAGACCGGTCTTTCAGGATGGCGAGGCTTTTCCGTTCGGGACTGTTCAGAACCGCATAGGAGTTCAGGAGTCCGACCCCTTTTCCCATGGCCACCAGCATGCGGCCCAGTTCCAGGTCTTGGATCTCGGCGATGATCTTGGGCTTGATCTTGTTGGTGTGAATATAGTTCTGCATCGCGTGATAGGTCCGGTCCGGCGCGGTCGGGAGTATCAGGGGCGCTTCGTGAAGGTCTTTGGGGATGTTCCTGAACTTGTTCGCCAGTTTTTTGTTGACGCAGAAAACCATCGGGACCGTCCCCACGAGATGATTCTGGATCCCCTGCTCGAGAGAGGTTTCGTAGGAGAAGTCATTGATGACCAGGTCGAGTTTGTGGACCATGAGGTCTTCGATCATGGTGTCGATCTTATCCTGGCGCAGGATCAGATTGGCGGCCGGTTTGCAGGCGTAAATAAACTCGACCAGGGCCCCGATGATCGCTTTGGGGACCGCGCTTGAGGCCCCCAGCTGGATCCTAAGCTCTTCGGTGTGCTTCCGGTTATCCACCGCGTCCGCAAGTTCCTGCCCCAGATCAAAAATGGCCTTCGCGTAACTAAAGATCCTCAGGCCTTCTTCAGTCAGGGTGAGATTTCTCGGGTCGCGGTTGAAAAGCTGATGGTCCCAATAATTTTCAAGCTGACGCAGCTGTGCGCTTAGAGCAGGCTGGGAGACCCGCAGGAGTTTCGCCGCCTTTGAAAAAGACCGTTCCTTGGCGACGACATAGAAATAATAGAGATGGTGATAATTAAAAGGGATCATAATGTAAATTTATAAGATTGATACAGATTATATATTTTTATTATGGAGGCGTCCAGGGCATACTTCGTTTCAAGACAAGCCCCTGTGGGGGAAGGTGGTCGGATATGCTGAAGACGCTGGCAGAAAAACTGGTGTACCTGTCCAAGGACCTGGACGGGGCTTTTCATTGTAAGGTGCGGGACCGGATCGGTAAAAAAGCGACGCACCTTTTTGAGCGGCGCTTGAAGAACCTGATCTGTCTTATGCCCCGCCTTGTCTACCGCGGTCTTGAGTATTGTAAGCGCAAGGAGATCCCCGCCGAGGTCAAGAAATCCATAGGCTTTACCCTGACCTATCTTTACCATCCGAAGGATTTTCTTCCCGAGGATCATGAGGACCTCTTCGGTTATCTCGATGATGCTTATTGCGTCGCGCTGGTCCATGAAAGGGTCCTCAAAACCTTGCAAAAGGCCCGGGTCAAACTTTCCGCGGCGGACGAAGATTTCCTTCAGCAGTTTGTGCTGATGAAAAGGAGCGTCAAGGCGGTGATCCCGGACGAAGCGAAAGCTGTCTCGGAAATGGTCGCCGGGATGCTAAAAGGTCATTACAAGCCATTTCAGACTCTCTTTAACTGAATCGCAGCCAGTCAAACCCATCAGGAGCGTTTTTATGGAAGACAGAAAGATATTTATCACGACCAAAGATGCGGAGCGGCTTGGCCAGCTTATCCGGGGAGCCGCACATCCGAGCGATCATGAGCGGATCTATCTGAAGATGCTGTCGGAAGAACTTTTGAAGGCCGAGATCGTGGAGCCTCTGAAGATCCCCCGGGATGTTGTGACGATGAATTCGCTCGTGAAGTTCAGGGATGTGGATTCCCGCGAAGTGTACATGCACAGCATTGTTTATCCCTCGAGCGCGAACTATGAAGACGGAAAGATCTCTGTTCTGGCCCCGATCGGTATGGCCTTGTTGGGATACCGGGTCGGGGACGTTGTTGAGTGGCCGGTGCCGGCAGGGGTGAGGCGGCTGCGGATCGAGGAAGTCCTGTTCCAGCCGGAAGCGGCCGGACAATATGAGCTTTGAGGGGCGTTCCCGGAGCTTCGGGAACCGTTTTTAACATAAGGAGGGATGACCATGATGGAATTCGGCGGGAAGGTCCTTTGCGTGGGGTTCGGCTCGGTGGGGCGTTGTACGCTGCCCGTGCTTTTGGAGCATGTTCGTATCCCATATAAAAACATCACGGTCCTTGATTTTGCGGATAAGCGTAAGGAACTTGCGCCCTGGATCCGGAAGGGGGTGCGGTATGCCCAGGAAAGGATCACTCCGGTCAATGTCGCGAGGACTCTCTCAAAATATGTTTCTTCCGGAGGCATGATCCTGGACCTCTCCTGGAACATTGATTCACTGGATATGCTTAGCTGGTGCCATGACAACAAGGTGTTCTATGTGAACACCTCCGTGGAGGAATGGGACCCCTATGCCAATATCGAGAAAAAAACGCCCTTTGAGAAATCACTTTATTTCAAGCAGATGGAGATCCGGAAGATGATCTCCAAGTGGGACGATGGCCGCATTACGGCCGTCCTGGATCACGGCGCGAATCCCGGGCTCATTTCTCACTTTACCAAACAGGGGCTTTTGGATATCGCGGAAAAGCAGGTCCACGACCCCACCACCTCTAAAAGTGAGAAGAAGGTGCTTGAACACTTGATCCGGGAGGAGGATTTTGCCGCGTTGTCGATGAGGCTGGGCGTGAAAACGATCCATGTCAGCGAGCGGGACACCCAGATCACCCGCCAGCCCAAAGAGGTCGATGAGTTCGTGGGGACCTGGTCGATCGAAGGGCTTCGGGAGGAGGCCGTTGCTCCCTGTGAGATGGGATGGGGGACCCATGAGCGGGTGCTTCCGCCTTTGGCCGCAGTTCCCGCCTTTGGCCCGAAGAATCAGATCTTTTTGTCCCAAATGGGGATGAACACCTGGATCCGTTCCTGGGTCCCGAATTGTGAGATCGTCGGGATGGCGATCCGCCATGCGGAAGCGTTCTCGATCTCCGAGAAACTCACGGTTTGGCGCCACTCGAAGGCGGTCTATCGTCCGACGGTTCACTATGTTTACATGCCGTGCGATGAAACGCTCAGTTCGCTGCACGAACTCCGGTGCCGCAATTACGAACTGCAGCCTCGTTGCCGGATCATGTCGGACGAGATCGTCCAGGGGAAGGATACGCTAGGGGCCCTGCTCATGGGACACAAATATACCTCCTGGTGGACGGGAAGTGTTCTGGATATCCAGGAAGCCCGCACGCTTGTGCCGCACCAGAATGCGACGACCATTCAGGTCGCTATCGGGGTTGTCGCGGCCGCGATGTGGATGCTTAAAAATCCTGGGAAAGGGGTGTGTCTGCCCGATGATCTGCCTCATCGGGAGGTCCTCGCGGTCGCCAAGCCTTATCTGGGAACGTTTGTCTCGGAGTCCTATGACTGGACTCCGTTCAAGAATTACCAGGCCTTTTTCCCGGAGAACCCGAACTCGGGGTTGGATAAAAAAAATCCGTGGAGCTTCCGGAACTTTCTGTTCAAGGATTGAACGCGCGACCGCGCGGGGGTGAAGTGGTGAAGAAAAGACAAGGAAGTAGGGGCCTCAGGATGAAGGCGTGCGCGACGGACGTTCATCCCGGAAAACAGATATCCGAAAATGACCGGGACCGTTTGGTGGAGGCGATCCGGATCGCGCGTGAGATCGGCGGCGGAAGGGATATCATTCTGGGGCGTCTCCAAAAGGTGCTTCGGGATGCTGAGATCATCACCGCGCAGAAAATATCCAAGAATATCGTGACGATGAATTCCGCGGGAAAGATCCTTTGGCTGGATACTCAGGAGGTTCGCCTGTTCTGGCTGGGTTTTCCGGAAGCTTTCGATCATGATGGGAACAAAGTGTCGATCTTCTCTTCGTTGGGGGTCGCGTTACTTGGCGCCCGGGTCGGAGAAGCCACCGCTCAGGAAGTCCCGACGGGGCACCGATTGTTCAAGATCATGAAGCTGCTGTACCAGCCGGAGTCCAAGCGGGACTACCACCTCTGAGGGCCGTTCTTTGGGGGCCGGTGCGGTTCGCGATCGAGAAAAATCCAAGAGAAAAATCCCGTTCGACTCGCGCGAAGCCGCGAAATATGGTATAGTTCCCACCTATAGCGAAGCTGAACGAGCTCAAAGTCTTGTTTGGCTTTTTTTTACATCGGACGGCATGAAGCCCGGGGAGCCCCATGACACAATCCAAGAGAGTCCTCACTCAAGCTTTTAAACGAAAACTGATCGCGAAACGGGATGCCTTTTTTAAAAAGATCAGCGATCAAGGGATCGCCCTGACCTATGACGATGTGCGGCTGACGACCGGATACTCGGCGACCATGCCGGATAGCGTCAACATCGAATCGAAGTTCTCCAGAAATGTCGGGTTGAAGATCCCCATCGCCAGCGCGGCGATGGATACCGTGACCGGAGCGGAAATGGCGGTCGAGATCGCCAAGCTCGGCGGCATTGGCGTCATCCATAAGAACTTTACCCCCGAAGAACAGGCCTCGCAGGTCGCTAAGGTGAAATTCCATCTCAATGGCCTTATCGAAAAACCGATCTGCTTTGACGAGAATACGACCGTCCGCGAGATCCTCGCCTGTAAAAAGGAAAGGGATTTCAATTTTCATTCTTTCCTTCTTACCGACAGCCAGCACCGCTTGGCCGGGATCCTGACCAAGAACGATTTTGATTTCTGCGAGAACCACGCGCTGAAGGCGAAGCAGATCATGACCCGCAAACTCATCACCGGCGATCCGAAGACCAGCTTGCGCGAAGCTTACCGGATCATGGAAGAGAACAAGAAGAAAGTCCTGCCGCTCGTGGACCGGGACGGAAAGATCAAGGGGCTCTACACCTTCAGCGACGTGAAGCGGATCCTGTTCGGTGATTCGAAGACCTTCAATGTCGACAAGAACGGCCGTTTAAGGGTTGCGGCCGCGGTCGGCGTGTATGACGACGCCTTCGAGCGCGTGAAGCATCTCATTCGCGAGAAGGTCGATCTGGTGATCATCGACACCGCGCACGGGGATTCCAAGGGAGTGATCGAAACCCTCAAGGCGCTCAAAAAGAAATATGCCATCGATGTTCTGGCCGGGAATATTTCCGAGCCCGAATCCGCCGAACGGCTTTGCAAGGCCGGTGCCGACGGTCTCAAGATCGGACAGGGCCCCGGCTCCATTTGTACGACCCGGATCATCGCGGGGATCGGGAAACCCCAGGTCAGCGCGATCTATGAATGCGCGAAAGTCGCTTCCAAATACGGCGTTCCCGTCTGCGCGGATGGCGGGCTGAAATTCTCCGGCGACATTCCGATCGCCATCGGCGCGGGCGCTCACTCGGTGATGATGGGGAACATGCTCGCCGGGACGAAGGAGAGTCCGGGAGAGTTTCGTTTTCACCAGGGCGTTCAATATAAAGTGTATCGTGGGATGGGTTCGCTTGGTGCGATGGAAAGCTGTAAAGGCTCGCGCGAACGGTACAATCAGGGGAAGAACGATCTGGTCCCTGAGGGGATGGAGGGCATGGTCCCGTACAAAGGCCCTCTCAAGGAAGTCCTTCATCAGTATGTCGGCGGCCTGAGGCGCGGCATGGGTTATATCGGCGCGGAAAATATCGAAGAGCTTCGGACGCTCGCCCAGTTCGTGAGGCTTACGGAAGCGGGCAAGGCGGAGTCACATCCTCACGATGTGATCATTACCCGTGAAGCTCCGAACTATCAAGAAAAGTCATAGCCGTTCCAACGGGAATGCCGTTGACCGCGGTCGGTCGCAAAGTTACACTGCTGTTGGTTTTGAGTTTTAGATCTCTAAAGTACGGAATTTCCCACAATAACCGAGCCGGTAGGGAATGGAGCCGGCCGAGACCAGCCAGGAGGTAGACATGAAGTTCTCGAAACTCGCCCTAACCGTTCTCGCTTTTGCTGTGATCGCCCAGATCCCCGTGTCGCCAGCCGGTCTTGCGGCATGTTGTGACGGGAAGAGTAAATCGTCGCCGCTCCAGGTTGAAAAGAACATGCCTCCGCAGATCGTGATCGGAAAACCCTACGCGTATACGATCCGTGCCACCAACCAGTCCGAGTGTCTGATGAACGATGTTTCCGTGATCGAGACGCTGCCTCCGACGTATGAAATGAGCACCGCTTCGCCCAAACCGACCAAAGTGATGGGGCGGACCGTTCAGTGGGACTTCGGTTCTTTAAAGCCGAAAGAAACCAGGGAGATCCGGGTCAATGGCAGCGCGAAATCGGTGGGCTCGTTCGTGTCGTGCACGAAAGCGATCCACAGTCAAACGCTTTGCTATGAACCCAAATTGGGGATGCCCGCGATCCTCCTCGAAGTGGTGGATACGGAGGACCCTGTGCAGGTCGGCGGGTTGGAGAAGTTCTATGTGACCGTGACGAACCAGGGGAATGCCGAAGACGGGAACATTATCGTGACCATGAGTTTTGAGGAGAACTTTGATTATGTCTCCTCCTCGGGTCCGACCCAGGCCAAGCGTCAGTCTTCGAAACAGGTAGAATTTGCGCCGCTGCCGCTTTTGGGAGCCGGTCAAAAGGCGACATGGGAGATCGTTGCCAAGTCCCTGTCCGAAGGGGATCACCGGACGTCGGTCAAGCTGACCAGTGACGCCATCGAACGTTCGGTCGATGAGACGGAGGCGACGCGGATCTATTGATCCCGAATGTCGAATAAGGACGCCATAAACCCGAAATGGCGTCGTCCGGCATCCGACACGCTCACCTCGGTGAAGGGGGTGAGCGTGTTTGTTTTTCTCCCGGGAGAAGTTATTAGCTGACAAATCCCGGACGGGTCAATACAATGTGCCCCATCTTGCAGGTTCCTTCAAGGAAAGCGTGCTTTTTATGGATAGCCTCGAAATATTCTTGATCATTGTCCTTTTGGCGGTTGCCTTCCTCGTGATTCAAGCTGTGACTGTGGCCAAACGCAAGCGCCCATTGGAAACAGCCAGCAAGATCCCCGAGACGGAACCCTTCGTTCAGAATCTCGCCAAAGAAGTCGAACAACATCTCTCCGGGGATGCCCGCCAGGTCAGCGAATTCACCAAGTCGGTTTCAAAACTCGTTACGAAAGAAGTCCATAAGAAGACCATTGAAAGGACCGCAAAGATTCGCGAGCGTTTTGACCGCGTAATCGAGGAAAAGAACAAGCACCTTCACGTCGCGATCGAGAAGGTCAAGATCGCCGACATGCGTTATCAGGAACTCGATACCTCGTTCAAGGAGATGGGGGAGGAAAAGAAACAAACCGAGGAAGTCGTTCACTCCATGGCCGAAGGCGTGATCATGGTGAACAAAAAAGGTGAGATCATGCTGATGAACCCGGCCGCGGAAAAATTGCTGGGGGTGAAGAAAGAGGACAAGATCGGGAAGTCCGTCCTGAGCGACCTCAAGGAAGAACAGTTGGTTAGTATGGTGCAGCAACCGGTCGACGGCGCGAAGAGCAAAGAGATCGTGGTCCAGAGCCAGAACGACCAGGTGAAAAAAGTCCTTCTCGCGAGTAATGCCGTGATCGAAAGCGAGGACGGCAAGACCGTCGGTTTTGTTTCCGTGCTTTCCGATGTGACCAAACAAAAAGAGCTGGAGACCCTCAAGAACGAATTTCTGGCCAGTGTTTCACATGACCTTCGGACGCCGCTTACCTGTATCCGCGGAGCGCTCCAGTTGTTGGCCGATCCCACCATGGATCCGTTAACCCCGAACCAGGAAAAACACGTGGGGACCGCGCTGAGGAATATCGATCGCCTTTCCCGCCTGGTGAACGATCTCCTGGACCTGTCGAAGCTTGAAGCGAAAAAGTTCACGATGCGGCCGGTTCTTTTTCGCGCGGAGGACCTTGCCCGCGTACTGGCCCATGAATTCGAAGCCTGGAGCAAATCCAAGGGGGTCTCGATCCATGTAGAAGCGGAGACGGGGCTGGAGGTGGAGGCGGATCAGGACCGGATCGGCCAGGTGCTGACGAATCTCGTTGGCAATGGCCTTAAATTCACGCCTCAAGGTGGATCGGTCACGGTCATCGCGAAGCGTTCAGCAGACGGGCAAAAGATCGAGATGGGGGTGCGTGACACGGGGCCGGGGATCGCTCAGGAAGATTTCAATAAGCTTTTCGAGAAATTCTCCCGGATCGAATCCAAGACCATGCAGGGGATCAGCGGGACGGGATTAGGATTGACCATTGCCAAGGAGATCGTCGAATTGCATGGCGGCAGGATCTGGGTCGAGAGCGAAGAAGGCAAAGGCAGTTATTTCGCGTTCGAGATCCCCGTGAAATGCGTGTCCGCTGAGCTTCCCACTGAATGATCCAGGGGCTTTCCGGTTCTCCGGACCGGGTCCTAACAATTCGATAGCCATGGGAACGATCTTGGCTATAATGACTCGAAATTTTACACTCAAATTGATTTTTTTCCTGCAAGGAGTGATCATGATGTTCCGCAAATCTTTCGCGTGCTTTCTGGCCGTGCTTTTTCTTTGCTCGGGCTGTGCCCCGAAAGCAGATCCGAAACGCCCGATCGAACAGATCCAGCAGTCCGTGACGACGATGCCGGTGGCTGAGATCGAATCGTACGCGATCGCGTACGCGGCGGCGATCCGTGCCCAGAAAGCGGAGATCTCGAAGATCCAGACCCGAATCCAGGCGATGCCGGTGGATAAGGTCTTTAATGATCAAGGGCTTACGCGGCGGATCGCTGAGATCGGACGTAAGGCCGAAGCTCTTTTTGAGCGGTACCGGATCTATGTGAAGGCTTTGGAAGAAAAGGGCGGCGATCTGAGCAAGGTCAAACTCGAACCGTAGGCTTAAAACCAGGAGGGTGTGCAGTATGAAGGTCTTGGATGAATTTAAAGCTTTTGTGATGCGCGGCAATGTCATCGATATGGCGGTCGGTGTGATCATCGGCGCCGCGTTCGGCAAGATCGTGACCTCGCTTGTGAACGATGTGCTTATGCCGCCGATCGGACTGTTGCTTGGCAAGGTGGATTTTTCCAATCTCTATCTCAATATGTCGGAGAAGGTTTTTACGTCCCTCGCTGAGGCCCAGAAGGCTGGCGCGCCGACGCTGAACTATGGCATTTTTCTCAATAACGTGATCAATTTCCTGATTGTGGCTTTTGTGATCTTTATGTTGATCAAGCAGATCAACAAGCTTCAGAAACCGGCGGCTCCGGCAGTTCCGGCCGCGCCGACGACCAAAGAATGTCCGTTCTGCTGTTCGACCGTTGCGATCAAGGCGGTCCGCTGTCCGAGTTGCACGTCGCAGCTTTGATCTTTGAAGGCTATGTCGATCAAGGGCTTCCTGCCGGAGAGGCGGGAAGCCCTTTTTTCTTGCAAGGTTTTTTGAGGAGAAGTCCTTTTTGAAGATCCTCCATCTAACGACACATCTGAATACTGGCGGCATTACGACCTATATCCGGACCCTTGCCGCTGAACAGGTCCGGGCAGGGCATCAGGTCTTTGTCTGGGGGGCTCAGGGAAGTTGCTCGCAGTCTTTGGTCGCGATGGGCGTGACGGTCCTGGATGATGTGCCCCGTTGTAAAAGCGAACTTTCCCCAAAGTTGTGGCTTCTCTTGCCGAAATTGACGGGCGTTCTGAGAACGCATTCGATCGAGATCGTTCACACCCACACGAGGGTCGCGCAGATGCTAGCGGCGGCCGCGACCCTGTTCGTGAAAGTGCCGTATGTTTCAACGGCGCATATGTTCTACAAACGCCGGCTGGGGCGCCGGATTTTCCCTTGCTGGGGGAAAGCGGTGATCGCGATCTCGAAGGTCATGGCGCAGGGGCTTCATACGATCTTTAAACCCGGGGAACTGCCGCCCATTACGGTGGTCCCCAACGGGACCGATGTTGAAGGGCTGCGTGCCAGATTCGAAACGCTTGACCGCGCGAAGGTCCGCGAAGGGTACGGTTATAAGCCGGAAGATCTCGTGGTGGTTTCGTTATCTCGTTTAATCCCCGTGAAAGGGATCCATGTTTTGATCGAAGCCTTTGCTCTTGCACTACAGGAATTCCCCGCGCTGAAGCTGTGTGTGGCGGGTGCGGGCGAACCGGCTTATGTCGAGGCTTTGAAAACGCGCGTTCGCGTTCTAGGGCTCGGGGAGAAGATCCTGTTCCTCGGGAATGAGCCCGCGATCGAGAAACCCCTTCGTTCCGGGGATATTTTTGCCGCGCCGTATCTTTGGCCGGAGGCTTTCGGGCTCTCGGCTTTGGAGGCGATGGTGGTCGGGTTGCCGGTCATTGGGTCCCGTTCGGGAGGGATCGTCGACCTTCTCGAAGAAGGGAAGTGCGGGCTTTTATTCGAAGAAGGATATGTGAACGGGCTTGCGAAATGCATGGTGCAGTATGCTTGTGATCCGGCCTTGCGCGCTTCGATGGGGCAAGCCGCGGCGCACGCGGCGCTTGATTACACGTCGGAGCTGATGTGCCAGCGGATCCAGGCGGTATACGAAAAAGTCCTTGGAGAGAACGCATGAAAAAATGGATCCCGATCCTTGCCTATCACAGTCTGGACCCGGTGCGGTTCCGGAATAAGTTGGCGATCTCTCCGGAGCTTTTCCGGAAGCAGATGCGATTTCTCAAGAGCCGCTATTTCCGGACCGTGAGCCTTGAATCCTGCGCCCGGAGCGGGTGGCGCGAGGGTTTTTTCGGGCGCAGTGTTGCTATGACCTTTGATGACGGGTACCGGGACAATTACGAACAAGCGTTCCCGGTGTTGAAAGAACTGGGGCTTGGGGCCGCCTTTTTTGTGACGCCTCAGGACATCGGCAAAGAGGGATTCATGACGTGGGAGATGCTCCGGGAGATGGCCGCGACGCCTGGGATCGAGATCGGAAGCCATTCGATGGATCACCGGACGCTTTCCGATATTCCCGAAAAAGAAGCATGGACTTCGATCGTGGCTTCGAAGGCGGTCCTGGAAGAAAAACTGGGGCGAGAGGTCCGGGGGATCTCGTATCCCTGCGGTTCGTTCAATGAAAAAGTCCTCGAGATGGTCCGCGGCGCGGGTTATCACTATGGTTGTGCCGCAAGCCATGTACACGACCGCCGCTATGTGGGGCATCCTTATCTGTTGCGTCGCATCAAGATCTCCGATTCCTCAAGCGCGATGCTTGCTTTCACGCTTCGTCTCTCCGGTTTTTATCACACCTTCGGAAGGCCCTGAGCCGCACTGCGATGACGCCTCCCAAACCAAAACCCATAGTTGTAGGCATGTCCGGCGGGGTTGATTCCTCAATGGCCCTCGTCCTCCTTAAAGAGCAGGGCTGGGCCCCCGTGGGTGTTTCGCTCAAGTATCCCGTTTGGAAAGATGAGGCGAATTGTCTGAAGGAAAATGTCTGTTGCAGTGAGGAGTCGTTCGCGATCGCAGCGGATGTTTGCCGGAAGCTGGGGGTTCCGTACCATATCTTTGATGTTTCCCGGGAATTCAAAAAAGAAGTGATCGACTATTTCACCGGAAGTCTGCGGGCTCGCAAGACGCCGAACCCCTGCGTGATGTGCAACCGGCATCTCAAGTTCAAGAAATTGCTCAAGTGGGCCGCGAAACATGGGATCGCCCATGTCGCGACCGGACACTACGCGCGGGTCCGCAAAGATCCGAAAAGCCGGAATTACCAGCTTCTCAAGGGGAAGGACCCGGACAAAGATCAGACCTATTCGCTCAGCTTTCTTTCCCAGGCGCAGCTGCGTCATATCGCGCTCCCGCTGGGAGGCTTCAAAAAAGACGAGATATACAAGATGGCGGAAGCCCGCGGGTTCGAGATCTTTCTCAAACGGAAGCAGAGCCAGGATTTTTGTTTTGTCTCGGGGAATGCGATGGGGGCGTTTCTGGCCAAAGAGATCGGCCGGAACGAAGGCGAGGTCCGGGATGAGCAGGGGAAGTCGATCGGCAAGCATCAGGGGCTTCACTTTTACACGATCGGGCAGCGCAAGGGGCTCGGATTTTCAGGCGGGCCGTTCTTTGTGAAGGGGTCCGATGTCCCGGGGAACGTGTTGCATGTGACCCGGCATGAAAAAGATCTTCTCAGCCGCGAGGTGATCTTGACACCGTGTAATTTTATCGGGGGCATGCCCAAACGTCCCATGCGCGTGAAGGCAAAGGTCCGTTATCGCCAGGCTGCCGCGCCCGCGACGTTTTTCCCTCTTTCCCGGGACAAGGTCCGGATCCTTTTTGACAAGCCCCAGCGTGCCGTGACGCCGGGGCAGTTTGCCGTGATTTACCAAAGGGATGTCTGCCTTGGGGCCGGGGAAATTCTTCCTTGATTCGCGCAACGCGCAAAGCGCAACGATAAGATTTCGCGTTGCCCGGTGCGCGCTTTGCATTCATTGACAACCCCTGGCAAAACAATAATAATGAACACGGTTTTTTATCCCACACTGCCGCTAAAGGAGAGTGACTATGGCCAATAACAAGAAGAAGGATGAGGTCCAGGAAAAGATCCTTGATGTTGACGCGAGCATGCAGGGGACGATCTCGTTCAAGGACCCCGTGAATTTGCGCATTAATGGCAGTTTTGAAGGGAAGCTGGATACTCGCGGGAATCTGACGATCGGGGAGAACGCGAAGGTGACCGCGAACATCCATGGAGACCACATCGTCGTTGCTGGTAAAGTTTCCGGTGACGTGATCGCGACCCAGGCGCTTTCGATCCTTGGGACGGCGACCCTCACGGGCAATATTACGACGCCGCGTCTCAGCATCGGCGACGGGGCGATCCTCCAGGGTGTTGTCAAGATGCAGGGCGTCAGCGCCTCGAGCGGATCGGAGGTGTTCCTTACGTTAAAAGATGTGGCGCAATACCTGGAAGTGGAAGCCCGCGTTATTGAAGAGTGGGCGCATGCCAAAAAGATCCCCGCGCGTTTTGAAAATGGACACTGGATCTTTGCCAAGGGCGAGGTCGATCAGTGGATCCAGCAGGAGCGTGCCCGGGTCTAAGGTCCTTCGCGGAGCGGACGGTTTCGCCGCGGATCAATTCGCATGTTTTTTATCCTGAAGGCGGTCGCGTATCATGAATAATATGCTCACCCTCGATGAAGTGAAGAATTATCTCGAGGTCGAACAACAGGTCTTGGAGAAGTACATTCAGGACGGGGTCTTGCACGCTTACAAGATCGGCGGCGTGTATATCCGTTTCCGCAAGGAAGAGGTCCTCAGCCTGAAATATGATGTCCTCCTCAAGCAGAAAAAGAATGGGCCGTCCGTTTCTTTTGGACAAAAGTTATGGAATTTCTGGCGGTTCAATAATTTTTACCTGATATCCGTGCTGATCATCGCGGTGTTGATCTACTGGTTCCTGCGCACCGCGGCCGCGACTTGAGGCGCTTCCGATGAAGATCCTGCAGGGGATCGATCTCGTGAAGATCGATCGGGTGGAGAAGGATATACGGAAGGGCGGAAAGCGATTCCTGGACCGGATCTTCAGCCCCGGGGAGCAGGCCTATTGTCGGGACAAGCGGATGGGCTATGAGCATTACGCGGCCCGTTTTGCCGCCAAAGAGGCGGTTTTGAAGGCTTTAAAGATCCGTCCTAAAAAAGGGCGCCGGCTTGCCGGGATCGAAGTGCGGCGTGAGGCGAGCGGGAAGCCCTTCATCGCTTTTGACGGGGCCAGCCGTAAGGAGCTTCGGATCCCAGCGCGGGCTCAGATCGAACTATCGGTCGCTCATGAACGGGAATACGCGATTGCGACGGTCGTGATCGTGGTCCCCTGAAGGGAAGGAATCGCCATGAAATCTAAAACACTGATCGTGAATGCGGATGATTGCAACCTGACCTCCCAGGTGACGGAAGCGATCCTGAAATCCCATGAGAGCGGGATTGTCACAAGCACCACCTTTCTGATCAATCTTCCGACGGGATCTGATGTGGTCCGAGAGATTCTGGCCCGGGAAAAGCTCGGGGTTGGATTGCACCTCAATGTGACGCTTGGCAAACCGGTGGCCAAGCCGTCCCTCGTGAAGTCCCTCCTCCAGAAAGACGGGCGATTCAAGAAGAAGGACCAGTATTCCGAGAAGAGATTGCCTCCGGCCTCCGAGATCGCGGAAGAGTTCAAGGCCCAACTTCAGAAATTCGTCAAAACCTTCCATCGCATGCCGACCCACGTGGATGTCCATCACCACATGCATGATTTTCGTCCGTTCCTGGACGCGCTCGCGGGGATCGCTCAAAAAAACAAGCTGCCGATCCGCTGGACCCGGCTTTTGACCGAACCGGAGGTGAAGGCTGCTCATAAGGGGCTCCGGACTACGGACCATTTTTACGGCAATCTGGACCCCCACACGTTCTGGACCGAAGAGGTCCTTCGGCATCTGCTTTTTACGCTGCCGGAGGGAACGAGTGAGATCATGTGTCATCCCGGTTGGGTGGATGATGAGCTTTGCGCGATCAGTTCGCTGACGATTCCCCGTGAGAGGGAATACCAGCTATTCGGCCTTAAAGAGTTACGCCCGTATATTGATCACCTGGGGATCAAGCTAGCCCATTTCGGCGCTCTTGGGAAAGGACGTTAGCCGAGTGGGAAGGGAAGTCGTTCGGTTTGGGTCAAACGGTGCTATTTTACGATGGTGCCGTCGAGGGTCTCGAAGATGATCGTAACGAGATTGTGGCACTTGGGACAGTCTCAGGATCAACAATCGAAGCGAAGCGGAGATTGGAGCAGTCCCAAGGGAGATCGGGGAAACGCTATTTTACGATGGTGCCGTCGAGGGTCTCGAAGATGATCGTGACGAGATTGTGGCACTTGGGACATTTGATCTGCTTGAAGGCCTGGATGTTGTCGTGCTTGGGACGGTACATGATCGAGAGGACCTTGGTCACAAAGCTGGATTCGTTGCCGGACCACTGGCAAGCAGGACAGCTGTAAGCAGATTTCATGGTTCCCTCTCTTTCGGCTTATTTCTTGACGGTTACGCATAAAAAGCATCGGCTTCGGTGCTTTAAAACTTTAAAT
>CAZDVO010000027.1:0-28288 GCA_964508905.1 uncultured bacterium | reverse complement strand
GCATGAACAAGGCGCCGCGGAGAGTCTTTCGCGGCGCCTTTGTTTTTTTAAGCCGCTCACAAAAGGTCAAACAGGGAAGGGATCTACGATGAAGACACTTTTGGGTCTAGTGATCCTTGAGTGTCCTGTAGAACAACATCCTTACTTTCGCGATGTTGAGTAAAAACGAAGGCGCGCGTCTCTCCTTGGTTGGGAAGCGTGCCTTCTCTTTTCTGAAAAGCAGCTTCGAAGATCAACTTGATGGTGCCGGGGATTTCCGGTCCCAAAAGAGGAGAAACGAAATATGAAAATATTAGATGAATTCAAGGCTTTTGTGATGCGAGGTAATGTTGTGGATATGGCGGTTGGCGTGATCATCGGAGCCGCTTTCGGAAAGATCGTGTCCTCCCTGGTCAATGATGTGATCATGCCGCCGATCGGGTTGATCCTTGGCGGCGTCGATTTTGGCAATCTTTTTATCAGCCTTCGTGGCGTTGCCTACCAGTCCCTTGCCGAAGCCCAAGCGGCCGGAGCTCCGACGCTGAATTATGGGGTTTTTCTCAACAATGTGATTAACTTTTTGATCGTAGCGTTCGTGATCTTTATTTTGATCCAGCAGGTCAACAAGTTGCAGAAGCTCGGGACGAAACCCGATGATCCGAAAGCGCCGACGACCAGAGAATGTCCTTTTTGTTGCTCGACGATCCCGATCAAGGCTCAGCGCTGTCCGCATTGCACATCCCAAGTCTGATCAGTTCGGGACGAAGGTTTAAAAAAGTTCATTTAAAACGCAAGGAGGACTTTATGAGACATCTTTTTACCATGCTGTTAGTGACGGGGCTTGTTGGGGGAGTGCTTTCCGGTTGCTCTCAACAGGATCAGGGGACGCAGGACAAGCCGTTGATGCCTCAGGCTCAATCGCCGATCGCGGCCCGGTTGGTCCAGTCGGCGGAACCGGTGTCCGAGGCTGTTACTTCCGTTCAGGAAAAGGTAAGTGAGCTTGAGACGGTGGCACAGGAAAAAGTTTCCGATGTTGCCACAGCGGTTCAGAGCCAGTGGGCTGAAGCGGCGGGATCCTCTCAAAGTGTTGTCGGGGATTTGACCAAGAAAGCCGGGGAGGTGGTCAATGATGCAACGGCGCAAGTGGAAACCGCCGTGGCAAGCGTGACGCCGCCTGTGACGGAGGCTTCCCTGACGGAATCACTGAATCCCGTGGTTGAAAAAGCTGGGCAGGCAGCGGTTGAGGCGGTGAATGACGTGGCAGGACAAGTGGAAACCGCCGTGGTAAACGTGACTCCGCCTGTGACGGAGGCTTCCCCGACGGAATCACTGAATCCCGTGGTTGAAAAAGCCGAGCAGCCAGCGGTTGAGGCGGTGAAGGACGCGGCAGGGCAAGTGGAAACCGCCGTGGCAAGCGTGACGCCTCCTGTGGCGGAAGCTCCCCTGACGGAATCACTGAATCCCGTGGTTCAAAAGGCCGAGCAGCCAGCGGTCGAGGTGGTGAATGACGCGGCAGGGCAAGTGGAAACCGCCGTGGCAAGCGTGACGCCGCCTGTGACGGAAGCTTCCCTGACGGAATCACTGAATCCCGTGGTTGAAAAAGCCGAGCAGGCAGCGGTTGAGGCGGTGAATGACGCGGCGACCGAGGAAGGAAATGCTTCTGAGGCATCTAACGAGTCTACGCCTAGCTAATTTTTGATGCAGGGGGTGCTATTCATCCCTTGAGAAAATGCTTATAAAACAAAGGAGAGGGCTCTATGAAGAAGTACGGATCTATATGGGGAGTGGCGATTTTGGCGTTGTTTTTGTCGGGGTGTGATGCTTGCAAGGAAAATCCGATCACGAAAGCAGGTGATGCGATCGCAACGATCGGGAAAAGCGGCCTTGAAAAGGAGACGATCCTGGCTCAAAGAACGGCGAAGCGGGCCGCTCAGTGCGCCGAGCAAAAAACCAGAGAACTCAAGAAAAAGGTAGGATTCTGATCTGCCGGTTGTCCTCTACATAAGGGCAACGCATCGCGGATCTAATAAACAGGGGGGTGTCTCATGGGAAGTATTTTGGGCGTCATCGTATTCATTTTGGATATCTGGGCTATTGTTGATATCTTGAAGAGCACAAAAACAGCGGGAAAGAAAATCCTTTGGGCCATTCTGGTCATCCTTTTGCCTCTGATTGGGTTGATCGCTTATTTTGTCGTAGGGCGGAGAAAGTGACGTTTCTGCACCAAAGACCTACCTGGTAGTCGCTATTAGGGGACTGGGACGGCTTACCCTCCTTTTCCGCAGAGGCTTTGCGAGGTTGTCATCAGCGGAGGGAGGTAAAGCGCCGGTCTCCTGATAGCATTTCTGTGTTTTTTGATCCTGGGGCGCGCTGGAGGGAAAGAGGGTTAATCCTCCGGTCTATTGCCGACTTTCATGGCCCCGTGTCGAGGATCTTCTTGCTTCCGGCCGCCTAGATCCGTCCTGGAACGTTTATTTTTCAAAACGGACTCAAGGAAAACCTTTTTCTCAAGATCGGGCGGCGGATACTAAAACTTCCCTGAGCCATTACGAGCGCAGAAGAATCTCTCCAGAGGTCCCCAGGAGGCGTATAATAAGCGGCGATCAAAAATCATGTTCCTTTGATAGGGCTTTGCCATGAAAGAAAAGATCTTAATTGTAGATGACGATAAGGATTTTCGGGCTGAGTTGAGGGATTGTCTCGCAGAGTATGAGATTTACGAGTCCGCGAACGGACGCGAGGCCCTTAATTCTCTCAAGAAGGCCCATGACATTGATCTTATCATCCTGGATGTCAAGATGCCCGGGTTGAGCGGATTGGAGGTTCTAAGCGAGGTCAGAAAAGAAGACGGGGATGTGGGCGTTATTATGTTGACCGGCCACGGTACGAAGGAAACGGTGATGGAAGCCCTTAGGGAGCATGCGGATGACTATATCGAGAAACCCCCCGATCCCGATGAATTGAGGGGGATCGTTGAAAGAATCCTGGATCGGAAACGGGCTCATGTGATGATGGACGCTGCGGAGGGCTTTGAAAAAGTTGAAAAAATAAAACGTTTCGTGAAACGGAATTGTTTCAAGAAGACCGGGTTGAAAGAAGCCGGGCAGGCGGTGCATTTGAGCCCCAAATACTTAAGCCGGTTTTTTAAGGAGCAATCGGGTGAGAACTTTGTGGATTATCGAATGAAGATCAAAATGTCGAAAGCTAAAGAGCTTCTTCGCAAGGGAGAGTCCAATATTAGTCAGATTGCCTACAAACTCGGTTACGAAAATCCGGAATCCTTTATTCGTCAATTTAAAAAACATGCACAGACCACTCCCTCGCAATACCGGGGGAGTCAAAAGGCTGGCTTCTCCCGGGCCATTCAATCCCGCGGGCGTTGCAAGCCGAAGTCTAAAAACAAAGGCTTTTTTTGACCGCCGAGGATCCCTATGCGATCTCAACGCCACCCCAAAAGATCAATCCCTAGGTTGACCCGAACGCGTCAGGCCCAACTTCAGAGGAAAATGAACGAGGCGAAGGGGAGGCTTGACATTCGATACCGGATCATCGCGGAATATGCTTACGACTGGGAGTTTTGGTGCAATCCCCAAGGCCGATACCTTTATTGTTCTCCCTCGTGTGAAAGGATCACCGGTCATCCAGCTGAAGAGTTTCTTTCGAATGCCCGGTTGAGGGCTTCCCTGATCCATCCAGAGGATGGAGGGCGGTTCAAAAAGCATGTGCGGGAAGTTGAAAAACGCCGCATCCCAGGCGAGGCGGAATGGCGTGTTTTGAGACCTGACGGAAGTTGGCGATGGATCGCACATGTCTGTCGCCCTATTTTTGATCCCGAAGGCAAGTATCTAGGGTGCCGCGGCAGTGACCGGGATATTACGGGACCCAAGCAGACCGAGGCGGCATTGATTCGAGAGAGAAACGTTCTTGGCAGTATTATGAAGAGTACGGATGTTATGCTCGCGATGCTGGATCTGAAATTCTATTTTCTCTGGGTCAATGATGCCTATGCCTGTTCGGGCCGGATGAAGCCCGAAGATATGGTAGGACGGAACCATTTCACCCTTTATCCTCACAAGGAGAACGAAGCGATCTTTCGCATGGTTCGTGATACTGGCGAAGGGGTTTTCTACAAAGATCGTCCGTTTATGTTTCGGGATCAGCCTGAACGCGGGATGACCTATTGGGACTGGAGCTTGTTGCCGGTTAAAGATGCCTCGGGAAAGGTCTTGAGCCTGATCTTGTCGTTACGTGAAACGACAAAATTTGTGTGCTCGCAACGAGCCTTAGCAATGAGCAAGAACCGTTTCCGGGCTTTGGTAACAGCGACTTCGGATGTGGTGTATCGCATGGCTTCGGACTGGCGGGAAATGCGGCAGCTGGTGGGGAAAGGGTTGCTCGCAAACACAAGCGCTTCGAATGCGAACTGGCTTCAGGAGCGTATTTTCCCGGAGGATCGTGCTTTGCTCATGGCGGCCATCCGAAAGGCGATCCGGACCAAAAAAATTTTTGAATTGGAACACCGGGTTCGGCTTGCCACGGGCGGTGAGGGGTGGGTCTTTTCGCGCGCGATCCCCGTGATGGACGCGCAAGGCAAAATCGTTGAGTGGCTGGGTATGGCGAGTGAGATCACCGAACGTAAAAAAGCCGAGGAGGTTCTTCGTAGGGACAAAGAGAACTTAGAGCGTTTGGTGAGTGAAAGGACCCGGTCGATGATCGAGTCTCAGAAAAAACTGACAGCGGCCAAGCGCCTCTCCGACATCGGAGCGTTAGCTGCGGTCGTGGCTCATGAACTCAGGACTCCGTTAAGTGTGATCCGCGTCGCGGCCTATAACTTGAGGAGGAAGAGTTCGAACGGTCATCTTGTGGAACATATTGCGCGGATTGAAAAGAAAGTGTTTGAAGCGAACCAGATCATCGATAATCTTTTGTTCTATTCCCGCATTAAAACGCCGGTTTTTAAAAAGGTCAACGTTCGTTCTCTTCTTGAAGAATGTGTCGCCGAGGCGAAAGTCCGTTTTAGCGGTGAGCCTGTCCGGATCGTGAAAGAATGGAAAAGCACGAAACATTTTTTTGCGAAGGCTGATCCTCTTCAGATCAAAGAAGTTTTCCACAACCTCCTGACCAATGCGGTCGAAGCTCTGCCCATCCGTGGGGGGGGGATCGAGATAGGCATGGATTCTGAGGCCCATGGGCGAATGCTCCGGATCACTTGCAAGGACAATGGGTGCGGGATCAGCGAGGAAAACATCTCAAAGATCCACGAACCGTTTTTTACCACAAAATCCCAAGGCACTGGGCTAGGGCTACCCGTTTGCCGGCAGATCGTGCTGAACCATGGCGGCACGATGGACGTTGTGAGCCAAAAAGGGGAAGGTGCGCTTTTTACGGTCACCCTTCCTCTTTGGAAATAATCGGAAGGTTTTTGTTCGCATTGCCTTTGATGCTCAGACTTTGGCCCGAGCTTGTCCCTCGATCGTATGATCTGTGTTACAATCCTGCCCGAGCCGGCGTCGGGAACGACGACTTCTTGACCGAGGCCTGCTTCTTTATGAATGTCTGCCACAAGCGCGTCAGGCGTTTTTTTATTTCCAACAAACACACTTCTACCGTTTGAATTGAGGCCGAGATTTGCCGCATCAAAATCTGAAAGATCCGTTGCATGGCGTGACGCTTGAGATGATCCTGACCCGCCTGGTCGAGCAGATCGGCTGGAAAGGCCTCGGGGCGACGATCCCTGTTCGCTGCTTTCTTTTTGAACCCACGATCACCTCCAGTCTGAGGTTCTTTCGCAAGACTCCTTGGGCTCGCGCGAAGCTCGAAGCCCTTTATGTGAGGATCTTCAAGAAACGTTTCATTCCTAAAGCCGATAGCCATTAGCCTATAGCTGATAGCGATAGGCGATCAGCTATAAGCTGTGGGCTATGGAGGATCAGTGAGTCAGGATAGATTGATAGGTTTTGTAAGGAGAAAGAAACAGCGATGTCACTGATCAGCTTGCAGGGGATCTCGCTCGCGTATGGCGGACCGCCTCTTTTTGAACAGATGGACCTCCAGTTGGAACAGGGGGAGCGCGTTGCGTTGCTCGGGAGGAACGGGACCGGAAAGACCACGCTCATGAAGGTGATGGCGGGCCAGATCCAGCCCGATTCGGGGCAAGTGGTCTATCAGAAAGGGATCCGTGTCACGCATCTGCCGCAGGAAGTGCCTTCCGGGATCACGGGCAATGTTTTCGATCTCGTGCTATCGGGGCTGGGCGACCGGGTCAAACTATTGAGCGATTATCACCACGTGAACCACCGGCTCCAGACCGAGTACTCGGACGAATTGATGTGGCAATTGGGCGATCTTCAGGCGGCGATGGACCATTCCAACGCGTGGGAGACGAACCGCCAGGTCGAAGAAGTGATCTCTCACATGCGTCTGGACCCGGAAAGCCTTTTCGAAACGTTGTCGGGCGGGCAAAAGAAGCGGGCGCTTCTCGCGCGGGCGCTTGTTCTCAAGCCGGAAGTCCTTCTGCTTGATGAGCCCACCAACCATCTGGATATCGAATCGATCGACTGGCTCGAAGGCTTTCTCAAAGAATATTCCGGGACGCTTTTCTTCGTAACGCATGACCGGACTTTTATGACGCATCTGGCGACGCGTATTGTGGAACTGGACCGGGCCCGGCTTTTTAGCTGGGCGTGTGATTATCCGACCTTTTTGGATCGCAAGCAAATGGCCCTTGATGCCGAGGAGGCCGAACGCGCCCGATTTGAGAAGAAGTTGGAAAAGGAAGAGATCTGGATCCGGCAGGGGATCAAAGCGCGGCGCACGCGCAATCAGGGGCGCGTTGTGGCGCTGGAACGGCTGCGGGCCCAGAAACGGGCCGAACGGCGGGAGATCGGGAATGTTCGCATGAAAGCGCAGGTCGCGGACCTTTCCGGGCATCTGATCGCGAAGGTGATGCATGTGAGCCATGGCTACGGCGAGAAGACTCTCGTGCGGGATCTCTCGATCAAGATCATGCGCGGAGACAAGATCGGCGTGATCGGGCCGAACGGATGCGGTAAAACGACGCTCTTGAAGCTTCTTTTAGGGAAGATGGAACCTCAAAAAGGTTCTGTCCATGTCGGGATGGGATTGGAAGTCGCTTATTACGATCAGCTTCGGGAACAATTGGACCCGGAGAGGACCGTTGCGCAGAACGTTTGCGAATCCGGTGATACCGTGATGGTGAACGGAAGACCCAAGAACGTGATCGGGTATTTGCAGGATTTCCTTTTTTCTCCCGACCGGGCAAGAACGCCCGTGAAGGTGTTGTCCGGCGGGGAGCGGAACCGCCTTTTCCTCGCGAAGCTCTTTGCCAAACCCGCAAACATGCTTGTGATGGACGAGCCCACGAACGATCTGGATGTCGAGACGCTGGAATTATTGGAAGAACTGCTCGCGGATTTCCCGGGGACCGTGCTGCTCGTCAGCCACGATCGTTCTTTTCTTAATAACGTGGTGACCTCCACGCTAGCGATGGAAGGGCGGGGTGTGGTTCGGGAATATCCGGGAGGCTATGACGATTGGTTAAGCCAACGGCAGGTTCCCGTTCCTCCCGCGGAGAAGAAAACGGCGACTGCGAAAGAGCCGTCACCCGCCAAAGCGGCGGCCAAGGACCAACGGGAACTTCAAACCCTTCTTAAAAAGATCGAAAAGGCCGAAGCGCGTCAGGAGGAGCTTTACACCCTGATGGCCGAACCCGGGTTCTATCAGCAGGACCCCAAAGAGATCTCCCGCGTAAAGTTGGAGGCGGAGGCTCTTTCGGCCGAACTCGCCCAAATGTACGACCGCTGGGAATCCCTCGAAAAACCGAAGGCGGTTTGACCCTGTTTTCAGTCGGGATCGGCCGAAAGCCCCAGGCTGTGAATCAAAATAGTTTACAGGCGCCGCAAGCTGATGCATTCTGTCAACCGTGATCCGGGAAGCATAGCCCTAAGGAGGACGTGTGGAATCGATCGATCTTAAAACCTGGCCGCGAAGGACGCACTTCGAATTCTTTGAGCGGGCGATCGATCCTTATATCGACGTCACCGTCCAGGTCGAGATCACTTTCTTTCTGGCCTATGTGAAACAGCGTGGGTACAAACTTTTTCCGTCCCTCTTCTACTGTTTCGTCAAAGGCGTGAATGAGATCGAGGCGTTCAAATACCGGATCGTGGAAGACCGCGTCGTGAAGTATGGTCGGATCGACGGGGACATGACCGTGCCGATCGAAGGCGACCGCTTCGCGTTTTGTCGCGTGCCTTATTGCGAAGATCCCCGCGATTTTTTTAAAGAAGTCGCGCGCGCGGAGGCGGAAGCGAAGAAACAGACGGAGCTCGTGGCCAATGACTGGTTCGATGTTGTGTGGGTCTCGTGCAATCCCTGGTTCTCGTTCACGTCGATGACCGCTCCGACCGCGGACCGGAGGATGCGCTCGATCCCGCTCCTTCTGGTGGGGAAATATTATGAATCGGGAGGGAAGACATTCCTGCCTCTGGGGATCAAAGTCAATCACGCGCTGATCGACGGCCTTCACATCGGGCAATTATTGAGTCACTTTGAGAATTCCTTTAAGACGCCGGAGAAGATCTTCGGCGAAGAACCGGCCTAGCCGGAGTCGTGATCCTGATATGAAAAAGCAAAAGAACGGTCCCTTGCTGGAGATGAAGCATGTGACCGTGATCCAGGGGGATCGGGAGAAACAGCTCCTGAGATCGGTTTCGCTGAAGATCGACGCGGGCGAGAACGTGGCGATCCTCGGGCCGAACGGCGCCGGGAAGACCTCGTTGATCCGGACGATCACCCGCGAGTATTATCCCGTGGCCCGGAGGCATAGCGTTCTGAAGATCCGGGGAGAAGACCACTGGGACCTCTTTGAACTCCGGGAACATTTGGGGATCGTTTCAAGTAGCCTCCAGCACGCCTGCGACCGCGATATGCCGGGGATGGAGATGGTCCTGTCGGGATTCTTTGGCGGGATCGGGCTGCATCCGTGGCAGCGGGTCACACCGCGCATGAAAAAGAAAGCCTGTGACGTCCTGCGCTTTCTTGAGATCTTGTCGCTCAAGCAGCGTCCCGTGTCCGTGATGTCCTCCGGCGAGGCGAGGCGTTTTCTGATCGCCCGTGCGATCATCCATGAGCCGCAGGCGCTGCTTTTGGATGAGCCGACCAACGGCCTGGACCTTCGGGCGACGCATCATTTTAAAAAGGTGATCCGGAAGATCGTGCATGCCGGGGCGAGCGTGATCCTGGTCACGCAGAACCTTCAGGACATCATCCCCGAGATCTCCCGGGTGGTTTTGATGAAAGACGGCCGGATCATCGGAGATGGGCCCAAGAAGACGATGCTGACGGAGCCGCGTATCCGGGCGCTTTTCAACGTTCCCGTTGAATTGCGGCAGAAAGACGGCTATTTTTATGCGTTAGGCCATTAGCCTTTTGATGAGGTTGCGGTCCAGATAAAAGGAGCAGGGGTATGAAGAAAAAGCTGTATCTCTTGCGGCATGCCGACGCGGCGCCGCGCCGGACGGGGCAGCATGACGCCGACCGTCCGTTGACATTGCAGGGAAGGAAGCAGGCGGCCGCGGCCGCGGCGGGAGCCAAAGCCAAGGCGTTCTCTTTCGACATCATTCTGACATCGCCCTATGCTCGCGCGCGGGAGACGGCGCGGATCTTCGCTGAGCTTTACGAGATGCTCGACCGTGTGATCGAGGAGCCTCTTTTGGCCTCCGGGTGCTCGATCAAAGAGATCCGGGTCTTGCTCGATCGTCACGCGCGGCATGAACGGATCCTTTTCGTGGGCCATGAGCCGGATCTAGGTGAGATCGCGGCCCATTTTCTGGGGCTTGCGTATCCGCAGCCTTTTGATAAGGCGGAATATCTGGAGATCGAAATTTCACAACAAAGCATCTAACCGGTCAGGAGGGGATCTCATGGCAAAACGGAGCTCGAAGAACGCGGTGAAAACTGAATTGCCGGACCTTGTTGTGGTCATGACCAAGTTCGTGGAGCGGCTTGAATCGCTGGAGAAACGAGCGGAGGCTCTCGCGGGCCGCGTGGCATCCCTTCCTTCGGAATTTCGGCAGATCGTCGCGGATCTTCCGCGGGGCGGCTCCGTAGCGCCCCAGACACGGCCCGTCGATCCGCAGACGAACGGCGCTCCGCGTGAAAAGATCCTCTATGATGCCGTTTGCGCGGATTGCGTGAAGCCTTGCAGGGTTCCGTTCAGGCCCAGTGAGAATCGTCCCGTCTATTGCCCCGCGTGTTTCGCGATCCGAAAAGCCGGGCATGTCCCTCAGGACCCGACCCAGCGAGCTCCGGTGCTTCATCCACCGAAGCAGATCATTCCGGCTTCCGCGAAAAAAACTGAGCCTGTGGTTTCGCCGAAACCGGCCGCCCCTGCCAAGAAGAAAAAGCAGAAGACGGCGAAAAAAAAGAAGAAGTAAGGTCCTCAAAGGCGTTCTTTAAGGACCGTTATTCATGGATTCTCTGTTGATGAAAGGCGCGAATGCTTCCACAGATCTTGATCGATAAGGCCGAAACTCCCGGAGGAAAAGAGCTCCGTCTTTATCAGCACGACAAGGATTTTTTTATGAGCGTGGGCGGCGCGCAGCTCATGAGCAGCCGGATGCACGAGTCGGAGGAGGCGCTGGCGCGGTTGGCGCTCGAACGGCTTGAAACGCGACGACCCCGTCTTCTGATCGGCGGGTTGGGTATGGGTTTTACGCTTCGAGCGGCGCTTGAGCGACTTCCCGAAGATGCCCGGGTGACCGTGGCGGAGTTAGTGCCCGCGGTCGTGAGATGGAATCGCGGTCCGCTGGCCGCCTTGTCCGGGAATGCCCTCGATGACGAACGGGTGGAAGTCTATGAGGGGGATGCCGCCAAGCTGATCCGGGAAGGCCGCGAGCGTTATGATGGGATCCTGCTCGATGTTGACAACGGGCCCGCGGGATTGTCGCGGGGCGGGAATCATTGGTTTTATGGGATGTCGGGGCTTTATGCCATGTTCGCCGCGCTTCGGCCTGAGGGAGTTCTCGCTTTGTGGTCGGCAGCCCCGGATACAGAGTTTATCGAACGCATGAAACATGTGGGGTTTTCGGTGGAGGCCATCCGTGTTCGCGCGCGGGCCGGAAGCAAGGGCGCGCATCATGTTATTTGGATCGCGAAAAAAATAGCGACAGGCCGCGGCGGCGGGGTGAAGCCGCTGGACCGTTCGGCCCAAAACCGAAGTGTCGATCAGCCGGGGAGGGGATCATGGAGAAACTGAAGAAACCTTGCTGTTGCGGTGCCGTTTTAGGGGTCGGGGTGATCGTGTTCGCCTGGTGGGATGTTCCGTGGGCCGCGATCGCATTGACCGTGCTGGGGGTCGCGGTTATGGCTAAGGAGTTTATCGGTTCCTGCTGTTGTCAAAAAGACAAGATGTGTTCGTAGCTGAAGAAAATGGTTCGAAGCGAAACCGTTGGAAATCTTTTGGAATGGGGATATTTTCTAAAAAAGACAGGGAGGTTCAATCTATGAAAAAAAGCGTAGTGATCCTTTTGGCTCTGGGTGTTGTGGCGGTCGGGACAGCCGGATGCTCTCCCAAAGAAACTTCGGAAAAAACCGCGGTAAAAAGCGTGGACGAGCGGCTGATCAGTGAAGGTGTCGCTTCGGCGGTGCAATCCTCAACGCAGGCACTGATCCGTGAACGCAGCGCCATCGTGGGCGGCGTGGCCGCGTCAACCCAGTCTTCGACTCAGGGCCTGATCCGGGCGAAGGACGCAGTCGTCGGAGGCGTTGCCTCGGCGGCGCAATCATCATCCCAGGCGATCGCTCTCAAAGAAGGGGTCCCCGAGTCAAAGCCCGTAGCTGCGGAGTAATGTGCGGCTGAAATGTCCTGGGCGAGTCGGTCTGCCTATGTTTTGGTGGTTATTTATTCAGCCCTAATATGGGGCGCTGATTGATTCTTTGCGTCAAAAACATCTCATATTTATCGCAACCCATTTACCCTCAATGGGTTAGAAATCCCACGACGATTTGACACACTAAAAATCATAGGGTACACTCCATTTGTAAGTAAAAATCTTTAAAAAAGTGTTTATAGACCGCTCAAATAGCAGGACGCTTTCCTAAGATCAAGAATCGAGAAAAACATAAAAAATATGGCCGTTTATAACATACGATCAATAATGCTGAGGGGGATTTCTTTGTTCGTGGCAATTGCCTTCACGGCAACCACGCTCACGGGGAGTCCGTCTTTTGCGCTGGCCTCTGCTGTTGTAGTTGTGCCGGAGACTTCGATGGTATCAGGGTTCACCCGGGATCTTTACGCGATGCCCGCCGAGTTGGGTTCTTTAGTCTCTCTTTGGCAGCCCGCTACCGGAGGGTCTTCCGAAAAATTTGTGGTTCATATCCAGGATGCTCACTCCAATCCTGAGGGGCAGGCTCACGTCGCGGCGATGTTACGCTACCTAGAGTCTAAAGCGCCGGAACTTGTGATCGGCCTTGAGGGTGCGTCAGGGGAGTTGCATCCCGAATACCTGGAATTCTTCAAAGATTATCCCGAGGTCGATCGGGCGGTGGTGAGCGCTCTTGAAGCGCAGGGAGAATTGAATGGGGTGGAGCGGTTTCTTTTGGAGAAACGTTGGGAGGGCGGAGGGCGGAGGGCGGAGGGCGTAAAAGTCGAAGCTCCATCCTCCATCCTCCATCCTCCATCCGTCTTGGGTATCGAAACACCGGAATTGTATCGGGATAATCTAAAGACCTACCGGGAATTACTTTCACGTCGCGGGGATATGCAGAAGCTGCTTGCTCCGGCGCGCGTCGCTCTCGAAAAAGAGGCCTCCAAAATGCTCCGCGCCGAACTTCGCGACTTTCTTAAGGAGCGGAGCCGCCGGAAAGAGGGGAAATTCGATCTGGAAGCGTCCCTGGGCGCCCAATCCGACGCGGATCTTGCCGCTTATATCCGGTATCTTCGATCGCTGGCGCTGAAACGGTTGGAGATCGATCTGAACGATCCGATCGAACAGCTGCGCTTTCCTAATTTGATGCGCATCGTCCGGCTGGAAGAGACTCGCTCGGGTTATGAACCGGCGGCGGTCCGCTCTCAGTGGGAGGCCGTGATCCGTGAATTGAAGGCCGCCGCGAAGACCGCCGATGAAAAGGCTTTTGTCGCAGCTCTCACAGCGTTCGCTGGAGAAAAAAAGTTTGTTCAGGATCGCGGAGGGCGGAGGGCGGATGGCGAAAAAACAGGCATGTCTCCATCCTCCATCCTCCATCCGATATCCTCGGCGCCAAGCGCCGCACTTTACCCCCGCACTCTCCTCGAAGGCCTGTTCCGCTTCAGTCAGGCACATAACATCTCATTCTCAGGTCAGGAAGCTTTTTGGCAGAGTTGGAAACTTCTCGTGTTCCAAGCGGAGGTTGACGTCGCGGAACTCATCGAAGAGATCGAGAAGCTTGAGGGGCTATTGCTTGAGAAGTTTGCCGCGTCCGATGCCGAGAAAACGCTTGTTCAGAAGCTCGGAGACCTTGATCTGCTTGAAAAGATGCTGCGCCTGGAACTCAGCCGGCGGGAATATGCCCGCGCATTGGCCGGGCGCGAGAGGCTTCAATCTTTCGTAGCCGCGTCGAGGCCTCTTGCCGGGGCGCTTGAAAAGGCCTATGGGTTTTACGAGGTTTCGCTTCAGCGCGACGAGACTCTTGTTGAAAATCTCTTGAAGATTCAGGATGGAGGATGGGGGGGGGAGGATGGCGAGAAACAGCTTGCGCCCTCCGCCCTCCGCCCTCCGCCATCCCGGATTTTCATTCTTTACAGCGGAGGTTTTCATACGCCCGGGATCGAAGAGATCCTGCGCCAGAAGGGGATCGGCTATGCAGTGTTCTCGCCGCGTATCACCGGGACCGATCATGGGGAGATGTATCAGCGCGCGATGGATGGGGACAACGCTGATCTGAGCGCTTATTTTAAAGTCAAAAATCCGTTTCTTACCAATCAGGAAGCCCTTCTTTTTAAACAGCTGATCGAAACGGCTGCGCCGGCTCTTTCGAAAACATACAATCTCTCTCCCGGCGAGGTCGCTGCGCAAGTATCCCAGGCGGTGAAAGATCATCCCGTGCTTTCCGGCGTTGTTCTCGCGGAACCGGGTTCCGGAACAGAGTCTGCTTTCGTACGCTTTCAATCCAAGCCGGATCTTCAAACGCTTCTTCCGCAGAATTCCTCGGCGATCCCGGAAGCGATCTTGGAATCGGTTCATGTTGCCCGTGCGAACGCGGTTTCCCTAAACGTTCATGAGTCTGTCGCCGGGGTTGTTGATTTTGCGTCCGGCGCCGGGTCGTCGGTTACTGCACCTCGTTCGGAGATGAGGATCCCTCAGGTCGAATTTTTCCATCCCAGCAGAAAGACCTCCCGCCTGGCCTATTCTTTTATGCGGCAGGCGCTGAGAGAAGAAGCCATCGATCCTATGACCGGTAAAACGGTCGACCTCGAGGCGATCGCCAAGGATGTTAATGATCTGAATCGGGCTTTGCTTTCTTTGTCCGGAGAACGGCTCAAAGGGTTGTTCCGGAATATTATCGCGGAGACGAAGCCTTTGATGATCCCCGGGAAAGAAAAGGATCACGATCTTACGGAATTAAAATGGCAGATGACCGAGAAGGCCCATGAACTGCTTGTTCGGCATTACTGGATCAATCATCCCGGAGGGTTTGGAAAAGCGACGGATCCGATCCTGATGCTTAGTGAGATTATCGCTGAAATGTATCTTAAGAAGCGTCTCGGACACGAACTTCCCGCGAAATATGCCGCCTTTCAGCGGCCGGCACCGGCCGAAGCTTCGGTGGCGGCTCAAAAACCGTTGGCGAAGGGCAGGCCTTCCTTGGAGGAGCTTGCGGCAAGGATCCGCGCCGCGGCATCTCAGTCGGCGGCAAAGGAGAGCCGCCGTTCTGAAATGCGCTTGGCTTCTGTTAAGCCAAGCACTTCTCGGGACTCGCTTGGGGCTCGCTCCAAGATGCGGGAGATCCCGGGGGTGTTGACGCGTCAGGAGGGTTTTTTGGGGGAACTGGTCGAACCGGATATCCGCGCGACCGATGAATACTTTTTTGAATTTGATGCCCGAAAAGTGACCGACGCTCACGCCCGGTTCAGCCATATTCTTCAAGCCCTCAAGGCCTCTCTTCGCGTGCATCTCAGGGAAGAACTTTTGCCTGTTTCGGAAGCGCTCGTGGACATTTTTGATCCGGTGAATTATTCGGGTACCAAGAAACAGCGGAAAGATTTTGAGGCGAAGATAGCCGGACTCAAAGCGGCCCTTAAGGAAACTCTCGATGATGTTTCCTACCAGCATATTAAGTATCTGATCGACGAGCAGTTGGAGCTTCAGGGGAAACTGAACGGTGATCGCAACCCCGTGGGCCCTTTCGTCAAATTCTACAAGTCGGTGATCCGCGCGATGCTTCCCTCGGGAGTTCCCGAGGACGCCCAGAAACAGGATCTTTATACCGGGGCGGATATCACCCTCCGGCAATTCCGGGTGCTGATCTATTCCCAGTTCCGCTGTTCCACCGATCCCGAAAAACAGCTGGATATGCTGGAGGCGGCGTTGAAAAAACAGATCGCTCAAGCCGACAGTATAGCGCAGAGCGATGATATGTCGATCGCCCCCCAGGGGCTGATGCTGGCTGCAACTCTCCGCACCGTTCAAAGGCGTTTTTTGGGAGAGAACCGCGAGGAGATCAAAAAGCTTCTGACGCCGGAGTTGAGCATCATCACCATTCTCTACTCCAAGATATTGGCTTCCGATGCGGTGCCTCTGGAGGAAATACAAAGGTTCGAGAGGACCGCGAAAGAAAAAACAGGGAAGTCGTTGAATCGGAAATCAAAAGAGCATTTGATGTATGGGAGGGGTTTGTATCAGCGGCAGAGATTCATCGAAAAGCAGATCCGGCTTGAAGGGGTCGAGATGTGTAAAAGAAAGTACCCTCAGTACTATTTTATCCCGGACCTTGTTAATAGCCTTGAAAGTGTGATCGCGGAGGTTGCCCAGCAAGGGACGGTGGATTATGACCCCGGAAAAAGCCGTCGTGTGGTGGTGAAGATCGACCAGACGATCGGGGTCGGTCAGTTCAGGGAGATCATGAAAATGTATCCCGGTATGGTCGGGGTCATCACGGACAGTATTACCGCAAACTCGCATCCTTCCGCCATTTCTCCGGTGCCGATTCTGATCGTCGATCCTTCCAATCGGGATTTCCGCGAGATCAAGAAGGGGGATATGGTCGCGGTGGAGCCGGCCCCTGATGGACAAACGACGGCCAAGGTGAATGCCAATCCGGAGGAAAGCGCGAGGATCGAGTCTGAGAACGAGAAGCGCGCTCTTCTGGAGAAGGCCTTCCGGACTCTTGTACCGATCGATTCCAGGATCAAGCATCTTGCGAATGCTGTGGTGGGAGAGGATCTAGCCTCTTTTCTGGATATCCTCGAAGGGATCGGTCTTACCCGGACCGAAGTGGACGAGGCGGTTGAAAATGAGATCGTCGAGATGATCCGGAGCTACAATAAAATGTCGTCGGATGCGCGTTCCTATCAAAAGCTCAGCCGAAAACTTCTCGATATCATGGTGGAGCGGTATTACTCGCAGGTACACAATCCCAAACTTCAGGGCCGCACGAATAAATTCCGGACGATCGATGTCCAGCGCGATAAGAATGAGAACCTCTTTGTTTACTATAACGGAGGTACCGGGATCGAATTTTACGAGACTGATCTTGGGAGGGAAGTGCTGACGACCCAATTAGCGGCCTTTTTGATGATCCTGGGCAATGAGGTGCTCGAACAAAAGGGCTTGGCCTCCTACATCCAGGTCATGTTCCCTCAAGTGAGGAATCCTGCGGATGCGGTCTTTCTGCGGGACCAGATCCTGCCGGAAGCGATCAACCGTGCTCAGCTTGAATTGAAACGTTCCCGCGGAAGATTGCGGTCTTTGGGGGATGCGGACGGGACTTTGAACGGAAAGGTTCATCCGCCCCTGAGCGATGAGACCGTTGCTGCGGCGGTCGAGAAGGCTCTTGATGCCGTTTCATTTGAAATTATGGGCGAGACCCTGAGCCTTTTTGATGCTGCGCCGAATGGCGAGAATGGCAGACTTGCAATTGACGAGATCCTGAAGCTTCAATACCGGGGGAAGGCTTTTATCCGTGGGGTGAGCGTTGGAATGAACGACCTCGAATTTTCGATCGTAAGGGAAATAATCGAGAAAAGGAGAGCGGGGAAAGCCATCGCCGGCTTGACCGCGGGTGAGTCTGTTGTTCTGGACGAGATCGTCACGACGCTCCAAGGCCGGAATCTTGACGATCTTACCCGGGACGAAGCGGCATTGCAGCCGCTTTTCGGGAAATTGACGCCGGTATTTGTCCGATATTATGAAACGATCGCCAGAGCAGCCGCCAAGGCGGGGATCCCCCTGAGCTTTTGCGGGGAGACGGCCGGAAAAGATGAATTCGTTCTTTTCGCGGAGTATTTGATCCGTACGCACAATATCTCCTTGTCGAAAAGCATGGGGCCCCGAAAGGTCGCCAGGCTTCGAATCCAAACCCACAAGATCGAACGGGATCTTGATAAAAGAACGGAAATGCCCGAATGGTTCCAGAAATTTAGCCAGGGGGAGGATGCGAGCGCGGCGATGAGCCGCTATCTTTCGCAAGCTTTCGTTGAAGATCCCGCGCTTCAGTCCTTTCTTCTTGATCTGGCCAAGGTCCAGGAAGAATTCGTGACCGAGGGTTATTTCGACGGGTTGTTCCGTCCGGATTTCAATCCGCTGAATCAGGCCGGAGGGTTTGGGATCTTCAGGGTCCTGAAATCTCAGCTGGCGCGTCAGAAGCCTTTGATCGAGTTGAGCGAAGGCACGGAGGTCCCTTTTCGGGAACTGATGGTCATTTTGGAATACATGAAGGACCGCGCTTTGATCTCGGAAGGACAGGCCAAAACGATCACCGAAGCTTATTGGCTCTTTCAGGTGATTGCTGAAGTTTTTGAAAAATTAAAGAAGCAAGGTTCTTCTCTCGTCTATGAGGATGGATTGAACCCTGAAACGACCGGGGCATTCTATCAAAAGGTCGCGGAGGACTATTCCCAGAGGGTTCGGCAGCCGCTTCCCTGGGGGGACGGAGCGCCTGAAGAAACGGTCGCATCGTACTCCTCGATGCTTTTTGGGCTTGTGACGGACGCTTTGCGTGATGAATATCTTGAGCGGATTCCTCCGACTCAGCAAACCCAGGTGATCGAGGACCTGGAACAAGCGAGCGGCGTGGGGACGACCGGGCAGGAAGAGCCTCTTGAAATGGTGATGGATGAACGGAGCGATATTACGCTCTACCTTGAGACGTTGGTTGGATTCCGTCACAGCCGCGAAAAGTACATGAGGATCAGACAGAAGGCCCATCCAGACCAGGACTTTGTGGAAACGATCGTGTATCACTTCCGGTATGTTCCCGAGGACATGATCCGGATCCTGCTTGTGGCTGCCGAAAAAGGCGCCCGGATCGACCTTCGAGTTCAGCGGGCGATGAGCATCATCGCGCATGAGAAATCCCGCAATTCTGACCCGGCTTGGACCCAGCGCCTGAACGAAAAGGGATGGCCGCTGCTCCATCGAATGTTACTGCTTCCCCAGAATGTCCACTATTCCGAGATCCAGCTGACCCGGTTCAATCTGCTGCAGTTACTGCTCCCGAAGGAAGATATGCCGTCCTCGTCGAAGATTCTTTCGGTCGGGAGATCCATGACCCTTTTGGAGATCTTGAGCAAAGAGGATCCGTTCCAGGTTCGCGCCTATCATGTGCTCAGGACCCTTGGTGCAGAACAGCGGCATCTTTTGACCCTGCGCCTCGCACTCTACCCGAATCTTCTTAAGAGTATTCCGAAGGTCGATCCCGACGGGAACGCGGAGCGTTACCGGGTAATGCAGCTCCATAATACCGTGAGCGCGCTACTTCGTCAGGACCTGCTCAGTCCTGTAAAGATCGAAGAAGCGGTGGAAGGCATTCTCTCCGGAGTGGAGGCCGCGCAACTGTCGCCGGAAGAGCGTTCGGTTTTCTTCTCGCAGGTTTATCTTATGGCACTGGTGCAGCGCATGGCGGCCTTTGATCCCGTGGATCGCAAGTTGCTTCTCCAAGAAGGTATTAATTCGCCGTTCGCGGCAATCGAGCAGGTTTATCTGGCCCTTATCGAAAGCTTGGCGCGTCCGGATTCTTTTTCGATCCCGGCGGCCGTTCGTCATGCGGCTGAGATGGTTGCGGATGCCAAGGCCTGGCAGCCGAGGGCCGAGGGGTATCAGGAGATCCCGATCTATCCAAGGCCGCTTTTCGATGATTTCAGGCAAGGGATCGCGACCGGAGGTGTTTGGCGCTCCGTACTGGAAGATTATCTTGCCCATACCCAGGAGGGAGAACTTCCGGGGCTCCGCAAGTATCTGGAAGAGGTGATCAAAGATAATACGCGGCTTAGCGAATACTTGGGGTATTTTACCCAGGAAAGTTCAGAATATTATTTAAGGGGCTTGGGGCCGAAGGAACTGTTGAGGCAGCTTTTCCACTATATCCATCTTGATTATCTCCGCAATATGGACCTCGATGATGGGAATGCCGAGGTTGTTGCGACCGTAAGGCCGGTGTTCTTCCGGAAGATCACTTCCTCGGTGCATCACACCTACGAGATCGGGTTCGGTGACGTGATCGATCACCCCGGGATCCTGGGGCTTTATCTCAAGGTCCTTGGGCGGAATGGCTTTCAGATCGCGGGGGTGGAGCCTTCGCTCGTGGAATTCCCGGAAGCCAAGCTCATGCCCGGTGAAAAGAAGAAAACCGTCGCGAAGAAACAAAACCGCGGTTTGGTCGTCCGCGTGCTGGGATATTTCCCGCACTCGGTGAATCCTGAGGACAGGATCCAGACGATCCAGCAAGACCTGAACCGGTTGATCAAACTTCCCAGGAAGACGGGCGGGAGCATCGCGGCCCAGGTGAAGGCCACGACCGAGAATGCCTGGCGTTTGGCCTTGGACAAAGGGAAAGGTTACGGACCGACCGTGAGTACGAAGATCCCCGGGCGTCAGGCGGGGAGTGAACCGGATTCCGTAAGTTTTGTTCGGAGCGCGGACCAGGGGCTTCAGCTCCTTATCGAGACCCGTCAGGAACGCACGAATTTTTACGAAGCCTTGATCGGGATGATCCATATCCGTTTTCCAAAACTGAGCGTGGAGTCGATCCATCGTAATCTTCGCGGCAACGCTCATCGCGTGGTCATTGCGCTCGAAGGAGAGGTCCCGAGCCGGGATCAGCGCAAGCTACTCGAATTGGTCGGCCATTACCTTCAAAGTGAGAAAACATCGATCGGTAAGGACGTCAAATTTGTGTCTCGTTCCGAAAGTCGCGCTCAGGAGGTTCTCGAACAGTCGGTTAAGCCGGTGGTCACCCGTTTTTCTGTCGCGGGTTTTCTGCGGGTCGTGACGGAGAGCGTTCGCAGCTCGTTTCTCAAGGCGCCTGTCGTCGGAGGCACCGCCGAGAACTGGAGCGCGTTGGGAGCTCTGGTTTTGTTCTCTCAAGATGAGGGAAAACTCCTCGGTGTGAGCATGATGTCGTTTGCGATCTTTGCCTATTTCCACTGGCTCTCGCCCCTGTTGGACCGGATATCCGATTCATGGGTTGCCGCGATCAAGGGTTCGGACACATCGACACGAAGCCGATCTTTTTCGATGAGTGCCGAGGAGGTCGAAACTCGGGCCCCGCTGAAGGTGGAGGCATCGCGACGTTCCGAAAGCCGCGTGGACGGGACGGAGGTCCTCCTCGAGCGAAAGTTTCAGGTGCATGGTGTTTACGGGATCAATGAGGAAGCCGCGGCGCGACTTGTTGATGCGGTCGCGTATTTCCGGCAGAGCGGGATGATCGATTCGGCGACGCTAAGCTATGGAATGGCCACGATCCCTCTGGATGATGCTGTGAAACTTGCCGGATTGGATGTCCTTCCGGGGGCGGTCGTGATCCGGGTCCAGCCGTCGGGGGAGGGCTCGGAGATTCGTGACAACCTTCGTAAATTCTGGTCGGCCATCGAGTCGGTGCAGTTCAATAACGGTAATACTTCGGAATGGCATCAACTTCTGACCCTCTTCGATCCGCCGGTGGCTCCCGTAGTGACGGAGACGGTTCGTGATCTTCGGGAATACGTTGTGAACGCAAAATATGGGATTCACATCCGTCCCTCGCAAAAAATCGAGGCCTTGCTTAAAAAATATAAGCCTGTGGTCGTTTCAATGTTCCTTCGCAATCTCACCGAGGATCCTGCGCGGGGTTACCAAGTCGACTCCCATGCGGATGTTCTGGGGGCCATTTTGAGTCCGGACAACCGAGTGGAAGTTATCGTGAATTTTAAGAAGAATGCGCCCCATCTTGAAAGAGAGAAAACCCGGTTTTGGGCGGAATGGGAGGGTCTGAGGGACGAGACCTCTGAGAATGAACGTTTGTTTGAAACGGCGAGGTCCGAGAGCAGGGCTTTTTGGACGGCGTTGCTTGAAAAATTGCCGTTTCGCAAAAAATCCGACCTCAAACCCGATGTTCAGAAATCCGTTGAATCCGTTGATTCCGTTGTTTCGTCGCTTCCGGATCGAAATGAGCTAGTACCGATCCTAGATCGGGAATCTTTTGGGCCGAAGCTGCCCGCTGAGGGCCTTCTCGCGGGGCCGATTGTTCGCGCGCCTTCTGGGAATTTTGCTCAGGCCAGAACGGCTGTGGATCGCGACAGGATGGTCCATTTATTAAACCATGTTTTAAACGGCAAGCTCGTAGTCCTCCGTGGTGCGTCCGATGAAAGGTTGAATAAGATCGAGTCCTTACGGGATACGGTTCGGGAGACATTGGCCTTTTTTAGGATTTTTACCCCGGAGATATTCCGGGCCCGCGGAGGGATCTTTTTTATTCCCAGGGGGAATGAGGATGTTTTTGCTTATCGTATCTCTTCACAACGTTCATCGACGAAAATCTATGTCACTCCGGTGTTCGGATCCATGCCGGTTGAACATGCGCTGGACGCTTGGGAGTGGGACCGGCTCACGAGAGAGCCTTGGTTTCGCGAGATGCGGGATCTTTTTATGGAGGATGTTGCTGTTCTGGAGGCTTTAAAAAAAGAGCTTTTTGCCCCAAAGCCTTCGCCTGAATTGCGGGGTAGAATCGTGCTTGCCGCGGAGAGTATTCACCGGCATTTAAAAACAGTGAGCGGAGATAACGATAGCGTCATTCCAATTGAGGCTCAGAGGCCGGAAAAGACTGTAACTTCTTTGGACGCGGAGGCCGTGCCAAGGCCGGTGAGAAAGATCCTTGCGGTGGATGATGATCCGAGATTGCTGAAACTTCTTGTAGCGCAGCTGCGGAGTCTAGAGAGGGCCTCGGGGGAGCGCTATACGGTGGAGTGGGCCGTTGACGGAGCCGACGCGCTGGCAAAATTGAGGTCGGATTCGTTCGATCTTGTGGTCACAGATTTGGCGATGCCGAGGATGGGTGGGGAAGAGCTAGCTCGAGAGATTCTTGAGGATGGGCGCGGGGAGTTTGTGCTTTTTGTGAGTGGTTGGGGGGGGGCGGGGATCGATCTTCAGGCCCTGAGAGCAAAAGGCCTTCGCGTGGATTTTCTTCAGAAACCTTATTCCTTGCAGGCGCTGAAGGATGCCGTGGAATCGTTTTCCTCTCGGTCGGAAATACGAAATGAGAGGGTAACGGGACCGGAAGTGGCTCGCTGGTCAGATCCGGTCGCCAGGTTTCAAGGTGGCACGAGGGAACTTGTGGAAAGCGTGAGCAAGGCAATGGGTCGCAGTGAAATGCGTAAGATCGTTGAAAAATGGACGGACGAGCTTGAAAAAAAGGGGAGCTCGGGCGCGGCGGCGGTCCTTACAGCGGCGAAACAATTGGGGCTCTATTCGCAGAAGAGTTTGACCTTTGAGATGAAGGATCCCCGGAAGGCTCGTCTTTGGATCGCGCTGAAGGTTTTGGAAGAAATGGAAGCTTCGGAAGGTCGTGTTGAAAACCAGGATCTCCGGGATGTGATCACAAAGGTCCTGGCTTCGGCCAAGGAGATGAGCGCTGTTGCCAATCTGGGCAAGGCTGGTCCGGAATTCCATGTGAATATGAGCCGGATGAACGAGGCGGGTGTTTTTGAGAATCCAAGCGAAAAGGATTGGGATGAACTTGCTCGCAATTTCCCTGTGGTGATCGCTCTTCTTATCTCTTTGCATGGGAGCCTTTCGATCAATGTGAATGTTCCTGAGGCGGAACTGAAGCCTGTCCGGGAGAAGTTTGCGGCGATGCTCAAAAAAGAAGGGATCCGGATGGACCCCAAGCGTTTCCGGTTCGTTTCCGCGTCTGCTAAGGTCCCTTTTGAATCGTTCAAGTCCGGCAAGGCGTCTTTGTTGGGCCGCGATCTTGAAGTGGTGAAGATCTATAACAAAAATGTGACCCGTTGGTTCTCGAATGATAGGGGCAACATGGCGGCTTTCGCGGCGGGGCTTGCGACGGCGCTCCTTCGTTCCGCGGGGGATGAGAACCTCGACCGGCGTAAGGTCCATGAGCCTTCAGAGTTCGATCGGGTCCTGGCGACAGTGGTGAACGCCATCGCGGGTTACGCCTCGATCCGGAAATCTGCCTGATCATCCGTTTAATTTTAGATGGAAGATCAGTGCTGTCCTTGTCCTCTTTAAAATCTTAGTGGCAGACAAGGACGCTTAATCCGCTTGGTTTTTTTACCGAAATCAGTATAATCCTCGCTCGTGTCGGAGATGAACATCAGGTTCATCCCGAACACGCACTTGCGCGGTGGGTGCAAGTGCCACACGAATTCATCCGCATTATACGTCCCCATCGTCCGTGGCGGAGACGAGCGACAAGTTCGTCCCGAACACGCACTTGAGCATTGGGCTCAAGTGTAGGTTGGGGGATGTTTGAATAGAGCAAAAGGTAGTATTGTTGTAAATTATCAGAGTTACGCGTCCCCATCGCACTTGCGCTCGATGGCGCAAGTACGGCTCGTCAGCGAATTTGATGTCGCTGTACGAGCAGGACGAAAAAGATACGTCCCCATCGTCTAGGTTGGCCTAGGACACCAGGTTTTCATCCTGGTAACAGGGGTTCAAATCCCCTTGGGGACGCCAAATACCTCAGGCGGCTTTTGTCGCTTGAGGTATTTGTTTTTATGGTGGGGATTTGAAGGGAGCACTTGTTCACAAATAGGACTGATGTCCTATTTGTAAGTGCGGGTGGCCTACCGCAGCGTAGCGAAGGAGCCAAATCCCCTTGGGGACGCCATTCATTTCTATCTCTGTCCCACAGAGATAGATAATCCGGCCTTGGTTCGCTAAACGAGCCAAGGCCGTCTTTATGTCCGCACGTTCTCGCGACTTACGCTAAGCCCCAAAGCCCAGCTATTTCGCAGATCTTCCTGTTTTAAAACCACCAACCACTAGTCGGGTACTTCTGGCTCTAAACCGGCCATTTATCTCTAAAGGGACCCGAATTATGGCCGCAACGGTTTTGATCCATTCTGGCACTAAAGGCGATCCGAAAGGCAGCATCAACGGGTCTGAAACCACCAACGTGCCTAATCGGACACGTTTCCAGCTCGGTTATCTCTGGTTTCGGGAAAGATCACATGGCGGCGATTCCGATATACAAGGGTTGTTGCACATCCTATAATTCCAGAATTATGAGCAAAAGACGACATTCGCTGGTTTGCCAGCATATGGAAATGGTTTCTCGAAAGGCGATTGAGGAGTATCAGGGGATCCTCAAACAATTCGTCAAACGTCGTCATGGAATCTACGCGCTCTACCGAAAGAGCCGCTTGTGCTATGTCGGATTAGCCTCCAATTTACGGTCCCGTTTAAACCATCATCTTCGTGATCGCCATGCGAAGACTTGGGATCGTTTCAGTATTTACCTTACGCTGGATCAATCCCACTTGCGCGAGCTCGAAGCTTTGACGATCCGTATTGCTGCTCCCAAAGGGAATAGACAAAAAGGAAAATTCAGCCTTTCTGAAAACCTGCTGCCAATTTTTAGAAAGCAAATCAGGGAGCGTTTAAAAAGTGAGCTAAGGAACCTTTTTGAGGTGGGGAAGCGTGCGGTTCCCAAGGTTGTTGGAAATAAGTTCGAAGGAAGACGACCTGTTCTCGCTGGATACTTTCCGTCGGGAAAAAAACTTCGGTTGGCCTACAAGGGTAAAGTGTATCGTGCTTACGTTAAAAGGGATGGCCATATTAGATTTAAGGGGAAGTTGTATACCTCTCCCTCAGTCGCGGCGATTGCGGCCACGAAAACTCTGGCCAAAAACGGATGGAGTTGGTGGAAATACGAGCGCGCTCCCGGTGACTGGATCCTGCTGGACGAACTTCGAAAATAACAACCTGCCTCAAACTAGAAGCTGATTCCAGGCTTTCAATTGTTTCTCCCAAGAAGTCTCAATCGATATTGGGCGGAGCCCGCGCTCGCTGATCTTGGCGAGGCGGTGCGGTTCGCCGAGGATGATCTCTTCTTGGATTGCGGGGGCGAGGAAAAGCAGGTTTGTGATTTGCTCGAGGCGGGCCTTGGAGATCCCGAGCCATCCTGCGAGCTGGCTCAGGTCTTTCACGCCGCCATCGTCGAGCATGCCCTGAATCTGGTGGGCGAGGAGGAGGTGCTTTCGGATGGGCGGCTCAGTGAAGAACTTGTCTCCTGTCGTGCCTGATTGCTTTTTGAGATGATCCAGGGGCAGATCAAATTCATAATTTCCTTTAGTGGCTTTGATTTGTATCCGCAGCTTGCCTTTGCGCCCGTCATATTCGATCAGTTGTGCTAAAGACTGTATCAGCTCGGTTTGCTTCTCAAAAGGCAACTTTAGCCAATCACTATCTACAGGGATGTCGTTTTGCGTAATGGTGCGAAGAAGTTCGACAACCCTTCGTTCAATCGGGAGGGCGCTCATAGATTTGACGGGGCAGTCCTTTCGCCCTCGTTTGATGGCATTCAGGCAGGTGTAATAGCGGTATTTTGAGGTCTCCTTTCGGGTATAGCCATGCGACATACTGGCATTACAGCAAGAGCATCGGAAGATACCGCTTAATAGGCCCGGGAACTTCCGGTTCTTGGTAACCCCGCGTTCTCGCGTGTTCTGCTTAATAATCTCCTGCGCTTTGTTGAAGATATCCTCCTCGATAATGGCTGTATGTTCTCCTGGGTAGATCTTCCCGCCATAGGAGACCTTTCCAATGTAGGTGACATTCTTGAGCATGATCTGAATATTGGTGTTCCTGAAGGGGACACCGCCCGTTACTTTGTGTTCACTGCGCAATGTTTTGGTGTGGTGGCCTCGCTCATTCAACGTGCGGGCAACATCCAGTAGAGACTTCTTCTCAAGATAAAGACGGAAGACTGAACGCACCAGATCAGCCTCCTTGGGATTTACGATCAGCTTTCGGATGTTCCTGTCCGTGTTATATCCCAGCGGAGGACGGCCCCCGACCCATTTCCCCTTGATCCGGGCAGCGCCCATCTTGTCCTTAGTGCGCTCGCTGATCATCTCTCGCTCGAATTGCGCGAAGGAAAGCAGGATGTTGAGGGTGAGTCGGCCCATCGACGTATTCGTATTGAAATGCTGGGTCACCGAGACAAAGGTGATTTGGTTTTCCTCGAAAAATTGCAGGAGTTTGACAAAGTCCATTAAGGAACGCGATAAGCGATCGACCTTATAGACGACCAGGCAGTCGATCTTCCTTTGCCGGATGGCATCCATCAACCGCTGAAGGGAAGGGCGGTCCATGGTGGCCCCTGTAAAGCCGCCGTCATCGTATTTCTCAGGCAGAAGCTTCCATCCTTGATGCTGCTGGCTACGGATATAGCTCTCAGCTGATTCACGCTGGGCATCTAGCGAGGTGAATTCCCTCTCCAACCCCTCGCTGGTCGATTTACGCGTGTAGATCGCGCACCGGATTAGTTTCTTCTCGTCAGATTTTTCCATCTTTATCCAATCCAAAGAATCCGAATCCATTCCAATGAGCGCCTGTCACGGCCTTGGCGACGGCGCTCAGGTTCTTATAGTTGGTTCCTTTGTATTCAAACCCATTTTCCAGGACTTTGACTTCGATTCGATCGCCCTTATAAAGCTTGGTAACCAGCGAGCCGGGCATAGGCAAGCGGGGATCGCGGCCAGTAGTCGTCGAAAGATTCCCGCCGCGCGTCTTGAAGGTCCGCTTATTGATAGGATCGTAGGCCTGGAGCAGAGCACGAAGTCTGTCTTGTGCTGCTGAGGAGAGGCCTCCAAGCGCCTTCTCCTGGATTAGGTAGGCCAGCTGTCGTATCAGGAAGGTCCGGTTTCCCGGAACCGATTTATCACAGAAATACTGACGGTAAAGCGTCGATAACTTCGCCGTTCCCGCTGTTTTAAGAGCCTCGATTTGCTCTGTCGTATTCGCTTGCATAGTTGCCCCCGTTGGTCATATATGTCCATACCTTCGAAGATATAGCCAGTCAATAAGATGAGAGGGGAATGGACGATGAAACGGCAGAATACGAGGTACTTTACGGGTAAGGAAAAGGGCACCCTCCTGAAGTTGCTCGAAAAGCGGAGGGATGCGAGGCGAGCCGAGATGCTCTATAAACTCATGTTTGCTACAGGACTTAGGCTGGCGGAGACTGTAAGCCTCAATGTTGGAGATGTGCAAGGTAAGGATCTTATAGCCATGCTCGGCAAAGGGGATAAGCTGCGGGAGATCCCCTTGTCAAAGGCCATTCAGGCGGAGATCGAAAGGTTTCTCGCTTGGAAGAAACGGAAGGGAGAAGTCCTGTCGATTGAAGCCCCTCTGTTTGTTTCCCGCAAAGGTTGGCAAGGGGCGGGCAAAACCAGCCAGTCAGGGTCGGGTGAAAACCGGCCATTTTGAAGGGAGATGCTGTATATCAGTTCTCAAAAGGAGAACGATGATATATGGCAAACGAACTCAAGATGGCTATCGTCAATACAATCACAGGATTGCTGGAGAAAGGCTGGAAGCATCGACGGATCGCCCGCGAGCTTGGCGTCAATCGGGAAACCGTTGGCCGCTATGCCCGGCTCCGGCGTGAAATCGGTTCAAAACCAGCCAACCCGACCCCCGGCTCGGAAGGTCCTCCAGCTCCAAACCCGGCCAACCCCTGCCTGTCCGGCGGGCAGGCGACCGCCGGCTTTTGCGCGGGTCCCGCCAGTCTTTGCGAGCCTTTCCGCGAAATCATCACCCAAAAACTCGCTGGAAATCTCGAAGGTGTCCGGATCTGGCAAGATCTG
>CAZDVO010000026.1:0-28378 GCA_964508905.1 uncultured bacterium | reverse complement strand
TAACGAACGCGCAGCTTCGCGATCTAACGGTTGATCAGAATGGCACGATTTTCTCGGGGCAGATTCTGTTTAATGACGGGACCCAGTATTTGATCGAGGATCAAAAGATTGTTAAGCAAATCACCTCGTTTGGGCAGTTGATCGAATTGGAGGACGATGCGTTGCCGGCCATTCAGCCTCCGTCCGAGATCCCCGTGGCGCCTCTCACGGAGGCAGAGATCGCTTTCAGGAATGAATTGGTTGAAACCCAACTCGATTATTTTATCGCGGGGAAAGGACTCCATGCGGGGACGGGCTTGCCTTTGGACAACTATAAGGGAGCGAGTGGGCAGCAATCGACTTACAGCCAATCGACCTTAATCGGTTTTTGGGCGGAGATTTTATCGTCAATAGCCGTGGGAGACTATGAGACCCCCAAGATCTCTCGCGCGGAAGCTTTTTCCAAGCTAGAACAACTGCTGACGACCTATCGACAGGTTCAGCAACAGGTCGGTTGGAACGGGATGGTTGCTTTTTTTTCGATCGTTGAAAAAAAAGTGCCTATCTTGGATCTCTTGGGAAACCCGACGGGACAGACGCAATCCGTGTACGAATACAAGAATTGCTTTAATCAAGTGGGTTTTGGGGATGTCTTGAACCTCTCGGTCAGTCTCGCGAGCGTGATGGGTGCGCTGACGGACATCGACGTCGAACCTTCGTTTGCCGCTCGGCGGGACCACATTCTTCAGCGGGCCCAAGAGATTCTTGCGGACCAAGAGGCTGGGTATGCCGCTTTTTATGATCCCGTGAGTAAACGATTCCATGGAGCGTATGGGCTGAATGGTGCCACGGGGCGATGGGAATTTATTAATAACTACTCTATTGACCGAGCCTTTAATGAATTTCGTACGGGGATGGTCTGGCTTGTTTCGAAATACCCTCAATACGCGGAGGCTCTCAAGAATCTTGATGTGGCGGTGCGCCCCTTCGAGACGGATCAAGGGGAGGTGATCGATCTGGCAGTGCCTTACGACGGTGGATCTTTTCAAATGTTCTGGCCGCTTATTCACGTGGATGAGACGCAGTATCCTGAATTTAGGACCGCTTTGAGGAATTTTCTCTACGCCCAAGCGGAATTTGTGAATGCGCAAGATGTCCCAGGGCTCCTTTCGGCCGGGGATGAACCGTTGCGAGGCTATCAAGGCAAGATCGGGTTGCCTGAGGCGGCGGAAACGGATGACCAGTTGAAAACGAATATCGGCTCTGTCTACGGAACAGCCGCAGCCTTTCCTTTGGCGCCGCACTACACACTCCAATTTTTAAAAAATCTTGTGGAACGATTCCCGGGAATGTCCACGAGCGCGGGTTTTGTAGACGCGATCCAAATGCGTGATGTTTCCCGTCTGGATCCTCAAACGGGACAAACCATCAACGTTCAAGAAGCGGTTTATGCTGATCAATATTATGGAGTCGATCAAGCCGCATTCCTTCTCTCTCTGCTGAGAACGAGTCAAACCTATTTTAAAAACTATCTTCAAAAAACGGGAGTTAAACAAAACTTTGACGAGATCTATCAGTCTTTTAAATTTAATCTCGCCCCCGTTACGGCGGAACTTCCGCCGCCGCCTGACCAAGGTGGCAACGCAACTCCACTCTATGAGGGAGAAGCTGTTTCCCCGGACGGTCTTTCTGCTGGATTGATCAAGCAACCTGCCTTTGTCGCAACGCTCTTGGATCCGGAGCTTGGAGAGGGACGCGTTTATCATTATGTGACAAGTACCGGTAACTTCCACCACATGGAGATAGAGTTCGGCGATGGAAAGAATCTTATAAAAATGAACCTGCAAGAATATTTTCTTTCCCCTAAACACACCGGGACGGCTACAGCCCTCTTGGGAGGGATCGTGTTAGACCTTCTTAATCAGTCGAGCGCACAGGGCGTTTTCTTTACACCCGGGCATGGTTACTCCATGAGCGCGTTTACCTCGGATCCGGTGATCGGGCAAGTCCGTCAGTTGGATTTTAATTTTCAGAATTCCTGGTACCCCGTGGGGATCTGGGCCAATTACAATGAGAAAGATCTTTCGGGATATGATTTTCTTTCGGTTCCGGTGAAATTGGGTGCCGGAACAACAAGGGATGTGCGTCTTAAATTTGAGTTCAAGGGGATCGGAGAAGTGTTCGTTACGGAAGCCCTATCCGAAGGGTGGAATTATCTTTCAATCCCGATCCTGAAGTCGTCTAAGAAGATGTATCAACTTGCTATTTCGATCCAACCCTGTGATGGGCAGCCAGTGATGGGGAGCCTTCAACTCGGACCGCTCTCGGCTCTAAAAATAAGGACTTCGAATACGCTTCAATGGGAAGTGTTGCTTGGAAAGACGGATGCCGAAGTGAGGGCCTTGATTTTGAGCCATATCGCGGCTCAAGGGAATCCGGGGAATTGGACGCGAGGGCAGGATATGCTCGAGAATTTCACGGTCGATGCGGAGGGGAAGCTTGTGAGCGGGGTGCTGCGGCTCGCCAACGGGGAGATCCAATATTTTCAGAATGGAAAGCTCGTCAAATGGGTGCTCAAAAATGGCCGAACCGTGCTTTTTGAAAATGGCCTCGCGAGTTTTGTGGTGGATCTTGCGCGCGGGAAGCTCGAGACCGGACGTTTTTATTATGATCGGGACCTGCGGGGGGCTCTGCGTTCCTTTGTCCTTCGCGATAATGAAAGCGAAAGGACTTTTGCCCCAGATGGTTCTCTCGAGTCCTACGTGAAAGAAGGGTGCCGTATCCTTTATGAAGGCGGAAAGATCAGGTCGATCAATACTTCAGAAGGGAGTCTGATCGATCCCGAGTTCTCCTCCAGCGGAGAATTGTTGAGGGCTCATGTGCTACTCCTTGATGGAGCGCAATTCGATATCGACCAAACGCAGGTGCAAACAATTGATGCCGGTCACGGGGTAAAAATTACTTATGCGAGGTCTCTCGTTCGATCGATCGAAACGGCTCAGAACGGAAAGACGGATCTTTCTTATAGCGTTGATGCCATGGGGAAGATCATGGGCGTTCAGGTTTCGTTTCGTGAGATGATCACCGATCCTCAAACGGGACAATCCCAGACTTTCACGAGACAAATGTCCCTTTTTGAATACTTGCAGAGGCCCGAGAGGTCTATGGAGAAGTCCTATCTTTTGGATGGGGAGCCTGTCTCCGTATTAGAGGATGGAAATGTTGCTGGGTTTAGCGCCGGAAAATTAAATGTTGGCGAATTGACCGAAGGACTGAAAGGAGACTATGGTTTTGATTCTTTGGCCATGTACCGTTATCAATACACGGAAGCCTATCAGCCGGCTTTGGGGGTCTCGATTCAACACGAATCTTTGCCCGTGAATATTTCGGCATATAGTTTCGTGAGCGTGACGCTTCGACAGGATCCTTCCATGACTTGGGCGCAGGATTTTATGATGGAATTGAAATCGCCTTCGAGGGACACGCTGTGTTCTTTTTATCTTCCGAATATTACGAACGATTATCAGACTTTTGGATTCCCTGTTTCGGACAAGATGGGGATCGAGGGGGAAATCGATCTGAATGTTTTGCGCGAGATCGGAGGGGCTAACAAGCCTGGGACGCTTTTTGTGAAGGATATTTCTTATCTAAGGCTACGGACCTATGGGGCGGCACTGTGGGAGAACCGGATCGGGATTTCAGGCGCGGAACTTCGGAGCCTCAAACTCGACGCGGATCAGTTGACTTATGTGGGTGCCGCGGTGGCTTCTCAGAAGCCCGTGCTGATCGAGAGTCTCAAGGCGTTCTTTGATGCGCCGACGAAGCTGGTTTATAACGGAACGAAGGGGGATCTGGGGCATCTCGCCGGCTTTCAGCGTTTCGATGGAAGTCGTGTCGAGCTGAATGAACAGAACGAAGTGGTTCGAGTCGTTCTCCCGAACGGGGTGATCAATGAATATGCTGTTTACGGGAATACCACGGAAGGGACCGTGCGAGCGCCCGGAGAATTGAATGCTTCGGAGAGAACTGTAAGCTATCGCTATGGCGCTCTTCGAAAGATCGTTCAGCCGGACGGCCAGGAATTCCTTCTGTCGTATGAGTCTGATACGGACGGAAAGGAAATTACTGTTTTCAGGGATGTTGCGGATGGGACGGAGCGTCGCTTTAAGGGTGGCAGGCTGATCTCGTCGGATGATCCGGAAGAATTACAGACCACATACACTTATTCGAATGGAAAATTGAGCGGTGCCCAGTTGACCTACCACGGGCGGACTCTTCAGAGTACCCAGTACTCATTTGATGAGAATGGAACCCAGGTGACGGATGAGCAAGGGACCACCTGGTTCTATGACGCGGATGGCTATCTCCTGAAACATATGACATGGGACGGCTACTTTTATGAGTATTCGGACTACACTCAAGAGCTCCCCCAGGTGGGGGGGCTCCCCGGAGATTACAAAGACGCTTTGTATACGGCCTCGGATCTTCGGGCGGTGAGTCTTAAAGGGTATGAAGCGGAGGATGGTTCCTGGGTTCGATGGAGCGAGCCCAAAAGTTCCGAGATCCATCTCGCGTCGGGTGCGGAAGGGGTCAATCTTGAGTTCGATGAAGCACAACGGATCCGGAGCGGGCAGATCCAGTTCCCGGACGGGATGATCCTGGAGATCGAGAATTTTATTCCGGTGCGCGGCCGCGACGTGGATGGACAAGTTTTTGACTATGAGATTCCCTTTGCGGATAGTTATGAGCTTTTGCAGGACGAAGCGGGAGCCTACCAGGGGTTCCGCCTTTGGAAAGATCAAACAGAGTTTACTTACAATGCGTCCGGGGAGCTTGTTTCCGCGGGATCCGGCGATGGGATTGCCAACGCTTTTTCCTATCAGCGGGGTTTGGACGGTTCTCTCACGGAGTATTTGCGCACTGAACGGCGGCAGATTTCATTCGGAGGAGTTCCCTTTCCTAAAGAGGCCGGATTGATCGCAGGGGCGGACCAGAGACTTATCGATTCAGGGCAGGAGACGGCTGTTCACGAGGGCCCCGGATTTTTAGCAGCGGTCTACAAAGAAGCGACCAACCAGTGGGACGCCTACTCAGGGACATTTTCGTCCGCGGCTGACCGTCTTGGACTCGAACATTTTCTTTCCGATATAAGGCCGGGTGAGTTTGTCGCGATGGTCGTTTCCGATCCGGCTTTTTCAATGGCCGGTGAAGGGATCCTGACCTTGCTAGAGGGCCTTGGAGCCGGACAGGTCCGTCTCGCCACGACGGGGAATCAGCCGTGGAGTTTTTTTGGAAATGAAACGCTTCAGTCGGGTCAGGGCGCGGAGCAAGCGGGAGGGGCTTATTTTTCAACAGTGACGGAAACAACATTTACTGAACCTTGGCCCGCCGACGGCGCTTCGTTATGGCTGGATCAGAAAATGTTGTTCGATGTGCCGGAAATAGTCGTACAGCATTATTCGGAATTCCTGGTTCAAAGCCGGGCGTTGTGCATCCCTGACGACCTTCAATCTATGACGGTTTATAACGCTCGGGACGAGATCGTTTTTTCGCGGAGGATGGACGGGGTCAATTCGTATTACGAACACAGTAAGGTCCGGGAGACGTTCGACCGGAGCGGGGTGCTTCTGAGCGTGCAGGAATATGATTGCCCGACCACGGGGTGCGCGAGCGACGAGGTGATGACCCTGAAGAAGATCACGCTCGTGAAAGCTCGGCGGGATTTTGAGGGGGAGGCCGCAAGGCTTTTTCAGCAGATCGAACAGGCCAAATTCGATGCGCTTTACAAACTGGCCTGGCAGGACGAGATGGCGCGGCTTCAGATCAAAGAGAATGTTGATGCGGGGCTTGCGGCGATCAACGCGCAGATCGCATCGCTTGCGGCGCAGCGGTTTCAAACGGTCAAACAATGCCGGCGTGTTCTTTTCTGGAAAACCTGTCAAACCTACACCTACGAGGTTCCCGGGGTTCAAGCGGCGATCCATGATCTTGAAATTCAGAGAGCCGAACTGCTGATTACCGGAGAGGCTCAGCTTGCGGCGGTTCCGGGGGCGGTTGCGTCTAAAAAGATCGAGATCGAACAAGCGACCGCGGAAAAACTGGCTGAGCTTGAGGCCCAGCGGCGATCCTTTCTTTTGGACATTCTCCATCAAGAAATGGAACCGATCATTACGGATTTTTACCGGCGCATTCTTGGAAGAGATGCTTCAAAAGAGGAGTTCGATCAGTGGGTGAGCTGCTCCCAAGCGACCGAACGCCTTGATCTGGAGCGTCTACGGTCATCGCTTGAAAACTCCGAGGAGAAGGCGTTCCGTGAAGCGCAGAAAGCTTTGATCGTCCAGGGAGTCCGGGATTTTCTGGAGGATTATCTGGCTTCCTCGGATGAAACGCGAGAGGCTCTTCTGGGGCAGATCTCCCTGAGCCGCGCCGAGGTCGTATCCCTCAGCGAAGCGGATATAGTCGCGATTGTGGAATGGCTGGAGACGCGCGATCTGCATTTCGGACAATCGGCTTTTCTTTCGCTTCAGCGCATGCTGGCTTCCGAAGGTGCCGCAGTCTCTCTGGAGACGATCGGAAGAGAAGCGATCCTAATCGATATCCTGACGGGGACCATCAACCGGTTCACGGAAGGGGACCTTTTGATCTCGATGTTCGCGCTCGACCGCGCCGCGAAGACCCACCAAAAAGATTTCGTGACGGTTCAGTATACCTATCAGGATATGCTCTCGCTTTTTCAGTCGGTGTGTCCGGATCTTCAAGATGCCTGCGAGATGCGCGTGATCGCGCATGTGGGGGAGGATCATTTTGTCGTGGTCAAACGCGTTACGGAAACGGAAGTGATCTACGAGGAAACAGGCAAAGGCGTCTCCGGAGAAGAAATCAAGGTGGGAAGGGGCGATTTTCTGAGGATCTGGCAGACGAAAGACAAAACGGGATATCTTCTGGTTTCAGAGAACCGCGCGACGTTGGACAAAAAAGTTTCGGATGAGGCTGCGATGAAGATTCGGGGAGCTTTTTTCTTCGTTTTCTTCGTAGTGTCGCTCGTTCTGACCGTTGCGAGCATGGTGGTCTCGACCTTCAGCCCGACGTTCGGCAAGATCCTGGGATATGCCGCGCTCGTGGCGGGGATCATCGGGATCGTTGGAAGTCTCGGACAGTTCATCGTTCAGGGCGTGAAGATGGTCTTTTCAAGCATCACGGCACAGGGATTTTTTGCGACGGTGAAGCAAGGGATCCTGCATATCGGGAAGGTCCTTTTTGAATCGGTGAAATCGGTCGGGAGATTCGTCCAGAAGGCATTCACTTTTATCAAGGGAGGTTTCACCGGTGGGTTGAAGAGCCTTGGCTCCGGGATCATGAAGGTGAAGGATTTTCTTCTGAAGCCCTCTGTGGATGTTATCAGAGATGGGCAAGTGGTGGGTCTCAAGTTCTCTTTTGGACAGATCGCGGCGCGTTCTCTTGTGGCGGTCGGGCTCAATTGGACCGTGAGCAAAGGGCTTGAGGGCCTCGGGCTTGATCCTCAACTGACGCAGCTCGCGGCGGCGTTCGTGGGTGGGGGATTCCTCGGGATCGGGCAAGCTGGGACCAGTTTTTTGAGGACCGGGCTTTCCTTTATGATTACACAAGGTGTTTCTGAGATGGCCGCCCATCTGGGGCTTGCCCCTCCGTTCGTCAGCGTTCTTTCGATTGCGGGAGATCTCGCGCTCAGTTCTCTTTTCGATAAGAATTTTAATCTACTCCAAACACTTCCTTCCATTGTTCCTACCCTTGCCTCGAAGCTCACCATGGGCGGGCTTGAACTTCTCGGCCGTTCGATGGGCCTTGATTCGCGCCTCACGCAACTTCTGGGACTGCCGATCTCCGCACTGACTGGAAGTCTTCTGTCGGACTATCTCAATAAGATTCCGATTCAGTTCGGGGTGAACGAGATTTTTACTCTGATCAAGGAGACCTTGCTGGCCCCCGAGACCTTGGCGGGCGCTTTTTCTATCGGAGCAAGTTTTGTAATGGACGCATGGGATCTGGATGATTCCCTTTTAGGTTCAGCGGCGAGTCGGTTGCTTGCTGGAATTTTTGGAGATTTTGTAGCGTCGCCGACACGCTTCAATGCCTTTGACAGTATGATTAGATCTCTAGACGAGTCCGTGTATCGCTTTCTTGACCCGAAAGCGTTGCCGCAACTTCTGGATCTAGTTCGCGAACGGGGCCTAGTGGAAGGGTTGGAGCAGTATGCGATAGGACTATTTACACGGGAGACGTTGGATGAGTTTGCGCTGAGTGGGGAAAACCTTGGCTTGTGGATCGAGCGGGGCATCCCCGTTGCGGATGACATTGTGTACAAAGGAGAGGCCGCCAAACTTTTAAAGCTCGAACAAAACGGTAAAAGCATCAATATGATCTATATTCCGAGGGGCGCTCGCTTGGAATTATGCGCTATCTACGAACAGTACGCGGATGGACGGAATCCGCGCTATATCAGCTGGGATACGGACGAAGAAGGGAGAATGCTCCAGGTGGTGGTGACGGAACAATTTCCCGACGGATCGTTTCGTGTGGATGCGTTGGATCCCCAAGGGGCTCTTCGGGAAGTCGCGTTCCAGGATTGGCAAGGGGAGACTTACGGGAGATTGTCTTTTAACTCGAGCGGGGCTATCGAATTTACTAATTATCGTTTGGGTATCTCGAATTATCTTGATGCTGATGGACGTTTTGGATTCGACTTTACTGTGGCTCCGGATCTGCAAGACCTCGATCAGCTTGTTTATGATTTTAATGCGGATCTGGATCCGGACTCCGTGGCGCAATTGATAGGTTTTACATTCGGGAACGGGTTTTGGAATTCGCAACAATCCGTCGATGCTGTTTCGACGGTAATGTCGGCCTATATTGAAGACCTACTTGCTGATCAGGCGGATCAGGGGACGCCGGGCATCGTTCTTTTCGATGAGTTCGGTAATATCGCCCGGGACCGTCACGGCAATATTTTGACAACGGGGGCTCTGCCTGTGACGCTCTATGAAGAGACAGGACTGGTCGGGAATGTGTTGCGTTGGGTTGCGGAGACATGGTTCGGTTGTAACTTTATGCGCGATGAGATCGAGAGAGAATTGACGCGCTATTTTGACTTGATCGAATTAAATGAACAGGAGTTTGAGCTAGAGCCGGATCTGTCGTTCGTTCACTTTGCTCACTCAGGTAATTTTCAGCCGATGGTTGAAGCTCTCGAGCATATGGAAGATCAGTATCGATCCCGTATCAAGGCACTCATTGTCTATGAGGGACCTTATGCGGGCGATGGGGTTATCGACGACCCTTTTCTGGAGACGCTGGTCCACGTTCGGGGCGAAAAGGCGGGGCCCGAGGTGCCGATGATCAATCATCGCGATTTTAATATCGTGGACGCGAACGGGAACGTGACGCGGGTTCCGAACCAGTATAGTATTGATATCCTGGGCGCGGGACACAGTGACTTTAGCTATGATCCATCGTTTAATTATCCTAGCGATGAGGCCCGCGAGATCGCCCGGAAAACCAGCTTATTCATGCGGGAATTGACCTTGGCAGCGGCTAATCCCGATGAGCTCTTTGATTTTCTTAATGGAGGGCGCATCGGTATTTATTACGATGGATCGAAAAATGTTTATAGCGTTGATCCGATTTTGTTTGAATCTGGATTGGGAAACTAAATTATGAGAAAAGATCATTCGGTAAGGGTTCTTCTCTTTATTGTTTTGTGTTTCACTTTTTTCGGACAGCCGGGAGGTGTGTCGGCTGATGAAAACCAAGTGCTCGAAAAATATTATGAACTTCTTCATAGGGGGGAACAGTTGTCTCGCGATGGGAACAACCAAGAAGCTCTCAAATTGTATCAACGTGCGCTTGGTTTGGCGAAAAATAAAAATGGTGAAGCTGTCGCAAGAGGAGCCATCATAAGGCTCTATGAAAAGATCGGAGACTACGGCGAGGCACTTCAAGAAGTCGAGTGGTTTCTTGCGAGGGATTTGACCGCTCCAGGACGTCGGCATTATGAGGCGGCGAGGCAGCGGTTGCTTCAAAAGATCGAAGAGCAAAAACGAGGAGGAGCTGTTTCGGGGGCCGTGGTGAATTCAGGAAGCTCCTCCGTCGCGATTCACAAGACGTCGGATTTTTTGAAAGCACCCTATGGTGAGCAGAAGCAGTTTCTGGAGAAGCGATTGCCTGAGAGTTCCGATGTTCATCGCTTGGCGAAGCAAGCAATGCTGGCCGAGCACGCCGGGAAATTTGTTGAAGCTAAAACGGCTTACGAACAGTTGCTTTTGAAAAAAGACGAAGTTGAGGCGGCTCTGGGGGTGCAGGCATGGGTGATGCTACATCCCTCGGTGCAAAGGACGTCTGAGTTGGTGGGGGATGAGGCCCGTGAGAAAGAGATGCTTATCTGGATCCGTGATTTCATGATGACTGAGCGGAGTGCCTATCGCCAGCATCTTCAAGGTCTCTTGCCCGATGTTCAGGATCATCTAAAATCTCGCCTTAAGCGCTACAGCCTTTAGTGTTCCTTTCTCGAATAGTTTTTCGCCACCCCTTGAGGAAAAGCCTTTCGGAGCCGAAATTCTAAGGGATTTTTAAAGTGAGTGGAGGCCGGTCGGAATTATGACGCATTGTTCAGTTTATCGTTTGGGGATCGATCTGGGAGGGACGAAGATCGAGGGGGTTCTGCTCGATCCCGGCGGCCGTGAGCTTGGCCGTTTGCGCGTGCCCACCGGGCAGGAGCAGGGGTATCCGTCTATCCTTCAAAATATCGCCGGGGTCTATCAGAAGCTGGCTTTGAAGATCGAGGGCCGTTTCCACACGGTCGGGATCGGGACCCCGGGGGCCATTTCCGGCGCGATGGGGCTTATGAAAAACTCCAATACGCTTTGCCTGAACGGGAAGCCTCTCCGTGAAGATCTCCGGAAGGTCCTGGGCCGGGACCTTGAGATCCAGAATGACGCTAATTGTTTCGCCATGGCGGAGGCGCTTTTTGGGGCCGGACGGGGGAAAAGCCTTGTTTTCGGCGTGATCATGGGGACGGGGTGCGGGGGCGGGATCGTTCATGACGGGCAAGTGATCACGGGACGGCAGAAGATCGCCGGGGAATGGGGGCATATGTCGGTGGACCCCCTGGGACCCGAGTGTTATTGCGGTAAGCGGGGCTGTGTTGAGACGCTCATTAGCGGCGGGGGGCTTGAAAAAAGGTATACCCGCGAACGGGGAGAGACGCTTTCGCTTCAGGAGATCGTTCTGCGATACCGCCAAAAAGATCCGGACGCGGTCTCGTTCATGGAAGGCTTCTTCAGTGATTTTGGCCGATCGCTTGCCAATGTGATCAATATCCTGGACCCGGATATCGTGGTGCTGGGGGGCGGGGTTTCGAATGTCGATGAACTTTACACAAAAGGGGTCGAGGCGGTCGCCCCATTTGTTTTTACGGATCATTTCCAGACGCCTGTCGTCAAACACACCTTGGGAGATTCTGCGGGCGTGATCGGAGCGGCGTTGATCGGGATCTAGTTTGCCCACTGTCAGGCGTCCGGTAGGAAGGTATTTTGAGAAAGAGTTTCTCGGAGATCTGATCTATGATCGATCATGAACGGAAGTTGATCTTTATCCATATCGCCAGGACGGGGGGGACGAGCGTTGAGACCGCGCTTGTCGGCCGCAATTGGTGGCAGATCGAGCCCGCGACCAAGCATCTTTCAGCTCGGCAGATGAGAGCCCATTACGGCGAAGCGGTCTGGAATGGGTATAAAAAATTTTCTATCGTCCGGAACCCTTGGGACCGTGTTATTTCCATGTGGGCGACGGGATGGTGGGCAAAGGATCCGTCCGGGGGAGGGATTGAAAACCGTTCGGGATTGAAGCCGTTTATCGAGCAGCTCGGTCTGCATCCCCATGAGCACTACGGGTCGCTTGTTTGTGCTGATATCCTTGATGAAACGATGGATCGGATCCTTCGCTATGAAACGTTGCAACATGATTGGGACCGCATGATGATGGACTGGGGGTTCGGCAAGGTGGCCTTGCCCTGGCTCGAGCCCCGGAGGCGTGAGCTTTATGCGGTGTATTATGATGATGAAACACGGGCTTTGGTTCAGGAGCGGTTTCGGCGTGACATTCAGGAATACGGCTATTCTTTTTAGCGGGACAAGTGAGCCGCATTTTCCTGAGCTTCCGGTTTGGGACGGGCGGATTACGGATGGAGTTTTTAAAATGGAAGGGTATGAATCCCTCGGTTATGCCATCCGCACGACCTGCCGTTTCGCGGTGCCTTTCTTTTTTATCACGAGCGGCTATTTTTTTGGCGTGGCGCTTCGAAAGGGTGCACCTCTCTGCCACTGCTCGGGCGTTATCTCAAACGGTTACTGATGGTGTTTGCGGGATGGTCGGTGATCTACGGTGTTCTGCCGAACGGGATCCTGAAGACGTTCTGCCGTGGCGGGTGAGGGGCTTGTGAAAAAACAATTCGTGAATCGATGGCGGCTTTTCTTGTGCTTTCGCTGTTTGTTTCTGGATGTGCTTCCTCAGGGCCTCAATACACGGGTCAGCAAAAGCAGCAAATGGAAACGAGTACCATCGATGGCAGTTATAACAATGTGTTTCATGCGACAAGGACAGTTTTTCTGAACTCTGGCCTCGTTCTGCAGCAGGTTGAAACAAGTAGCGGTTTTATTCGTGGAGTGATTGACATAGAGAAGAAACCGTCGAAATGGCGTTATGCTTGGTTTCTGTTGGCGCTTATTGGAATCATCATTTTTTGCGCGACTCAAGATAATGCCGGTAGCCATCAAGAATACGATATGACGGCGACTTTAGTGGATCTCGGAAATAACCTCGTAGAGGTTCGTTTGCAGACGCCTTTATTGGAGAAACAATCCGTCCAGTACGGATTAGCCTTGAAAAGAATTTTTGCCGAAATTAAAAAACAAACATTGATTTTAGAAGCTGCGGGTAGAAAGTAAACACAGAGAGATTGATATGTCGCACTATGAATATACGATGGGAAAAGAGCTGGACCTGAAAGCGGAAGAGGCGCGGACGCTTGCGACGCCGAAGCTTCCGGCGAATCTCATCCTGAAATTCATGTTCTGGCAATTCGACGTGCTGTACGGGAAGCCCCGTTCGCTTCCGAAGGTGCTCGTGCTCGAGATCCTGGCAAGGTATCCGTACTGGGCGTGGGAGAACGGCGCGTATCATTATTTGTCCAAACTCTACAGCGGTACGAAGAAGGTTTCCCCCGAGAAGGTGGAAGTGGCGCTCCGGCATATTCAGATGGGCCGCGAATCCCAGGATAACGAGCAGTGGCATATGCTGCTCTGGGCGGACCTGTGCCACCAGCTCGGGATCAAACTCTGCTGGATCCGGCACTTTGTGATGCCGAAGGCGATGACCTTTGTTTATTTCCTGATCACACGCGTGATGTATTGGATCAACCCGGTGTGGTCGTTCGCGATGAACGCCGCGTTCGAGTCGCACGCCGAGCATGAGTACATGACCTACTCGAAAGAACACCCGGAATTCGAGACGATGCCGGTCGATTCGGTTTGGTTTAAATATTACCCCAAGCAAAATTCCTTAGCGGACCTGGTGCGCCGGGTGGGGCTTGATGAACGCGATCACATGAATCATTCGCTGGAGGAGATCGAGCGGCTCAGGAAATAACCGGAGGGATCTTATGCTGGCCAGTCCTCAACTCTGAGGACTGGCCTTTTTCGTTTCACAGAGAAACTCAGCGTTTGAGGATCGTCTGGACGCCGGGATTTTTTGCGAGCTCGGGGTTGAGCTTGACGGCTTTCCGGATGTATCGTTTCGTGTCTCGGGCATCCCCGACCAGGTCGCTGATCCGAGCGAGGTTGACGTAGGGAGTGGATTCCTCCGGAAAGACCGAGGCCATTTTTTCATACAGGGCGAGCGCTTCGCCCCAGCGGCCCTGTTTTTCCAGGATCCCGCCGCGCCACTCATAAGCGCCCATGAAACGCGGGTAACGTTCCAGGAACGCGGCCGTGGCTTTTAGTTTTTCTTCCGGGGTCCCCAGGTTCAGGATCAGCGCGGTCCGTTTGGTCTGGCTTTCAAAATCATCCGGCTGCAGCGCCAGGGCCTTTTCCAGAGCTTCGAGGGCTTGAGGCGCCTGTCTGTTTTTGATGAACGCGTTGGCTAAAGAAGTCCAGTAGGCGCTTTTTCCCGGAGCCAGCGCCGCGGCCTTGCGGAATGCGTCGATCGCCTGAAGGGTTTTTCCCTCCTCCTGAAAAATGGCGCCGAGATAGCCCTGTACTTCCGCGGAACCTGGATCGATCGCAGCGGCCTGGGTCAGAATATCGCGGGCCCGCTGTCTGGCGCCGGTCTGATAATAGTAGATGCCGCTTAAGAGTGCGGTCTCGGGACTCGCAGGATCGACCTCGGCGGCTTTGACGAGGGCCCACTGGGTGTCCGCGTTAAAGTGTTTTGCCAGGTATCCTCGGGCCAGCGCGTTATAAAAGGCGGCGTTCTTTTTTTGCGGCGGTTCGAGACCTTTGATCGTGGGGAAACGGTCGCGCTCCCGGACGAAGTTGAGGATCGCGAAATTTTCCTGAAGCGTGTCCTTGTAAAGGTTCCGGGGTGCGGAGAATTCCAGGTACGGGTGATTGTCCGAGTTGATCCTGCCGCGTTGGCTGAACAGTCTCAGGTTGGCATTAAAGATCCAGGCGTTGGAGAAAAGACCGAGTGCCGTCGTGATGCCGTGAGGCGCGAGGTCGTTTTTGACAGCGGGGATCGCGAAGGCTTTTTCGACCGTTTTCATGTCGAGCGTGAGGGGCTTGTCCGTACCGAGGAGCATGAGGTCCGGGTAATAGGAGGTCCACAGGCTGGCGTCCGGGAAGACTTCGGAAAAGGTGCGGATGATCATGCGCAGATCGTCGGGGGACATGCTGTAGGCGTGAAGCCACTGGCAGACAATGCCGCCCGGGGCAAGGCGTTTTTTCATGGTGCGGTAATGTTCAAGCGAGAAAAGATTGGCGACCCCGGCCATCCAGGGGTTCGACGGCTCGGAAATGATGACGTCGTATTTTGACGGGTTGAGCAGGAGAAAATTTCGGCCGTCATTAATCTGAAGTTTGAGGCGCGGATCGTCCAGGACGTTCCGGTTGAGTTCCTTAAAATAACGCGCGGCTTCGACCACTTCTTGCTCGAGTTCCACCATGTCGATCCGTTCAACGGGATATGAAGCGACCGCGGCGGCGGTAGAGCCGCTCCCGAGCCCGATCACACAGACTTTTTTCGGGTCCGGGTGAAGGGCCATCGGAAGATGCCCGAGCAGGAATTGGGTGAACGTGTCCTGGTTCGAGGCGTCGACCTTGCCGTTGACAGACATCGAAAGATTGTCGCGGAACTTGGAGACCGTGACCGTGGCGCCGAGCCCTTCCTTGTAGAAAAGCAGTTCCCGTTCCGCGAGCGAACTGGCGAGTTGTTTTTTGCTCAAGCCGATCGCGCGGTCCGGTTTCACGGCCAGGTCGCTTGAGATAAGACCGCGGTCCCAGGGCCGGATCGAGAACCCGCAAAAAATGATGAGCAGGAAGACAAATGCCCGGACCCCGTGGCGTTCCCAGGATACGGATTCTTTCATGGTGGGAGGTTCCTGGATCAGAAAGAAAACGAGGATCCCGATCCCAGCGTTCAGGCCTGCCGCCAGGATTAGGGTCTGCTGGATCCCGATGAGCGGGATGATGCAGAACCCCGTGAGGATCGAGCCGAGAATGGTGCCGATCGTGTTCGCGAAGTACGCTTCGCCGATCTCGCTTCCGAGGGGCAGGGAGCGGCGGAGGATGTGGATGAAACACGAGAACATTGCGCCGATCATCAGCGTGGGCGGGAGCATCACGATCGAGCAGAGCCCGAACCGGCCGAGGTGAAGCAGGAGGTCCGAGCCGTGGGATGCGGCGAAGATCTGCACAAAATAATAAGGCATGTCGTTGAAACGGTTGATCCCCCAGAGGCCGAAGAGCGCGGTGAGAAGCTGTAGAACCGCGAAGGTGTGGAGGTCGGGGCGGAACCAGGCGGTTGCTTTACTGAAAAGATAGCTTCCGAGCGAGATCCCGAGGAGGAATGTCGCGAGCATGAGCGAGAAGGCGTAGACCGAACTGCCGAGCGCCATCGCGAGGACGCGCGTCCACGCGATCTCGTACATCATGGAGACGGCGCCCGAGACCGCAAAAGCGGCGAGGAGCGTCCCCGTCACGGCCGGAGAGAAAACAGGATCGGTCTCAAGGCCTGGCGGGGGCGTCGCCGCGGGCCGAACTTTTAACGGCGCTTTAGATGAAGGCTTTTCAGGCGCGGCGAAAAAACGCCGGCACAGGAAAAAAATGATGAGGTTCAATGCTCCGGTCAGATAAACCGTTTGCCAGACGCCGAAAGTTTGAAGTGCGAAGAATCCGCTGAAGAGGACTCCGACGACGGCCCCCAGCGTGTTCAGTCCGTAAAGAAGGCCGACTTGCTTGGCGACCTCATCGTCTTTTGTGACGAAATATTTTGAAAGGACCGGAAGGGTTGCGCCCATAAGGAACGTCGGGACGACGAGCGCGGCAAAAGCGATCACGAATTTAAAAAGAAGGGCGATAAAAAAGGACGGGGAAACAAAACGGTAAAAACCGATCGTCAGCAGATCGATCAAAAGCCACAGAAGCGGCGTCGCGAGGGCGTAGAGGCCGATCCCGGCTTCGAGGCTCCCGTAGATCCGGATCGGGTCGCCGCCCCGGTCGATGCGCTTGCCCCACCAGAGCGCGCCGAGTCCGAGCCCTGCCATATAACCCGCCAGGACGGTGCTTGTGGCAAACGTGGTGTTGCCGAAAATAAGACCGAGGACGCGAAGCCACGCGACTTCATAGACAAGACCGCAGGCGCCGGAGATAAAAAAGCACAGGATGATCAGCCGCTGCATCGATCGTGACGCGATCGGCCGCGGGGCCAGGAACGCGCGCGGATCCCAGAAGGAGGTTCGAGCAGGTCTTGTTGGCGTAAGGTCTTTTTTCATGAGATCCGTTCCGTTGAATTGTGTGACGGATTTAAAAGATCGTTGGTATCATATCGAGTGCGTCACGCTTTGCCTAGTCCCGTTTGATATTTTTTGAAGAAATGTTGTCGCTTGGAAGGAGAAAACGAGTTGGATCGTATCCCGCGTGTTCTTGGCGCCTTGGTTTTGACGATATTTTTTTCGGCGGCGGGCTGTGCGCCGAAGCCTCCCGCGCTGATCCCGCGCGAAGTGTTGTTCGGCCTTCCTGAAAAAGTCTCGCCGCAGATCTCCACGGACGGTATGACCGTTGCTTTTCTTGCGCCGTCGAAGGGTGTTCTGAATATCTGGCTTTATGATCGCGCGGCCCGGAAAGAGCGCGTGCTCACCCGGGACGAGGGACGCGGCATTCATTTCTACACGTGGGCGCCGGACGGGAGGTCCGTGATTTTCTTGCAGGATCAGGGCGGGGATGAGAACTGGCACCTGTATCAGATCCCTCTGGCCGGAGGCAAGGCGAAGGATCTGACCCCGTTCGAGGGTGTGCAGGCCCGGGTGCTGTCGATCGACAAGCATTTTCCGAACCAGATCCTGATCGAACTCAACAAGGACAATGCGGCGCGTCACGATGCCTACCGGCTGGATCTCCGGACCGGAGCTTTGGAGCTCGCGGCCCGCAACGACGGCCAGGTTTCCGAATGGATCGTGGACCCTGAGATGAAGATCCGCGGCGCATTCACCGCCCGGCCGGCAGGGGGGCATGATGTTCTGATCCGGGACTCCGAATCTTTGCCTTGGCGTAAGGTCCTTTCGTGGGAGATCGAGGACAGCATGACGGGCGGGGTGATCGGGTTCTCGAAGGATGGACAGTCGCTTTATTTGACCGACTCTCGCGGGACCGATACCACGCGCCTTGTGTTGCTGGATCTTCGTACGGGGGAGGTCAAAAATATTTTTTCCGATCCGGCTTATGATGTGGGCGGCGTGGTTATGAATCCTGACGACCGGGAGCTCGACATGGTTTCTGTCTATCGCGCCCGCAATGAGTGGACCGCGCTTCGGGAAAGTGTTCAGGTGGATCTCGAAGCCCTCCGAAAGATCAATGCCGGGGATCTTTTACTGGTGAACCGGAGCCATGATGACCGCTATTGGGTTGTGGGGTTCAATAATGATGTAACTCCTTTAAAATATTATATTTATGATCGCAAGACGCGTCATGCGGAATATCTTTTTACGCATCGTCCGGCCCTCCTTCGTTATCAGCTTGCCCCGATGAAACCCGTGTCATTTCTTTCACGAGACGGGCTTCGGCTGGAAGGCTATTTGACGCTTCCCAAACAGGGAGAATCCCCTTTTCCGATGGTGTTGGTGGTTCATGGGGGCCCCTGGGCCCGTGACGGTTGGGGGTACGATCCGGAGGTCCAGTGGTTGGCGGATCGAGGTTATGCCTGTTTGCAGGTCAACTTTCGCGGATCGACCGGTTATGGAAAAGCGTTCGTGAACGCGGGGGACAAGGAATGGGGCCGGAAAATGCAGGAGGATCTTTCGGATGCGGTCACCTGGGCTACGCGCGAAGGGGTTGCGGACCCCGATCGGGTCGGGATCATGGGGGCGTCCTACGGAGGCTACGCGGCGCTGGCCGGAGCGGCTTTTACGCCAAAGACCTTTCGTTGCGCGATCGATATGTTCGGTCCGAGCGATCTCGCGACCTTGATCCGCGCCATGCCGCCCTATTGGTCGATCGAAAAGAGCAACATTATGCGCCGGATGGGGGATCCGGATACGGAGGCCGTTTTTCTCAAAAGCCGTTCGCCTCTTTTTTTTACGGATAAGATCCGCATTCCTCTTCTGATCGCGCAGGGGGCCAATGACCCCCGGACGCCTCGCGCCGAATCGGACCGGATGGTGAAGTCCTTGCGCCAGCGCAAGATCGATTGCGAGTACGTGATCTTTCCCGACGAGGGACATGGATTTTTGAAGCCCGCCAACCGTCTTCGCTTCTACGGGATCGCCGAAGATTTCCTGGCCCGTCACCTGCAGGGGCGTCGAGAGCCGTAAGCGCTGCCCCCGCCGTTATTTATTCATTTCCCGCTAAACAATTTCAAGTGACCTGCCGAAACATAACGTAGCCCGCTTCTGGCACTATACCTCGACTTTGTTGAGGGTACGAGTAGGCTCGGTATTGTGGGCCTGTTCGGCCGGGCATATTGAAGCGTGTCCGTTGTGGTGAGCGCCGTCGAACCACTAAAGCCCGCGGGCGAACTGTCTTCGGAATATTGGATTTAAAGGAGAGTGGAATGAGCTATTACCGGATCCTTGGATTCGAAAAAGAGCCGTTCTCGACAAGCCCTGACCCGGAATTTCTTTATCTGTCCCAGGGCCATCAGGCCACGATGACGAACGTGTTGATCGAACTTCGCTTGCGCCGAGGTTTGTCTGTGGTCCTCGGCGACGTCGGGACCGGAAAGACCACGCTTTCGCGCAAGTTGATCCAGGCGCTCAGGGAGCGCGGTGATTTTATTGTCCACTACGTTCTCGATCCGTGCTTTGAAACCGAATATGAATTTCTCTATTCTCTCGTGAGGAATTTCGGGATCACGGTGGATACCTATAGCGGCGTTCCCGGTGAGCCGGGGCGTGCGAGTATGCTCGATCTCAAGGAAGCTATTGAGAAATTCCTCTATGAGAAAACCGTGATCGGCAACAAAACCGTGGTGCTGATCGTGGACGAGGCCCAGAAGCTGAACGAAGCATCGATGGAGATGTTGCGGGTGATCCTCAATTATGAGACTAACGATACCAAGCTCCTGCAGCTGGTGCTTTTCGGGCAGCTGGAACTCCATGCCAAGATCACCAAGATCCCGAATTTTATGGACCGGATCAGTTTTAAATACACCCTAAACCCCCTGAGCTTGAGCGAAACACGCGAAATGATCCAGTTCCGCATCAAGCAGGCGAACTATTGTTCCAATGCCCAGTTGTTCCAGGATGATGCCATCGAGATGATCCATAAGATCTCCCAAGGGTATCCCCGGAAGATCACCATGCTCTGCCATCGCGCGCTCAAACAGCTTGTGATGAAGCGTAAGTGGTCGGTGGATGAAGAGGTCGTCGGGGAGATCGTTTCTGAGGATACGCGTGCGGGATGGCTGAACCAGACATCAATTCATCGTTAACGCCTGAAAAAAGGCTGCTCGAGCTGATCGAGGAACCCGACGCTCACAAACGGGAACCTACGGTCACGACGAAAAATAAGGACCTTCGGGAACTTCTTTCGCCGGCGGCATTCCGGGCCAAGTTCGCCGGACTGAAGGATAAAAGCGATGCGTTTTTTCGGAAGCATCAGAAGTCCTTTGGCATCAAGGAGTTAAATAACATTCTGAAGGCCGTTGTCGGCCTGATGGTGTTTGTTTTTATCGTCAGTTCTTTGATCGACCTTGCCGGATTGCGCCAGGATTTTGCGGAGTCTGTTCGGGTGCCGGAAGGCAGAATGTTCGAAACGGAACCGGCTCGGGAAGGCGCGTCGTCGGAAGCCACGGTGGAACAGTGGGACCTTGGCAAAATGTTCATGCCGTACGGCAAGCGACAGGCGGAAGCCGAAAAGGTTCAGAAAGAACAGTCGGCGCGGCTTGCGGAAATGATCAAGAAACTGAAGTTGACCGGGATCTCTTATAACCCGGCTGATATTAAAAGCGCTTTTTGCATGATCGAAGATGTGGAGAAGAGCATTACGACGTTCCTTCGGGAAGGAGATCCGATCGGGGCGTTGAAGGTTCAAAAGATCTATGAAGACCGTGTGGTCCTGGAGCAGGGAAATGAGACGATCGAGATCCGCTAGAAAAACAGGGCTGTTGCTGAGAGGGTGGGGGTGCTGCGCGCTTGCGGCGGCGATTCTTTTTTCCGCGCCTTTGCCCGGGTTTGCCGAGGGGATGGAGAGTCACGGCTCCACTGCTTTTGAAACGGGGATGAACAAGTCGATCTTCCTCGATCTTCGCGATATCAATGTCATCGATGTGTTCAAATTCCTCGCGGTCCAAGGAAGCCTGAATATCGTTACGAGCAAAAATGTCCAGGGGCGCTCGACCCTTCTTCTCCGCGACGTCAAGATCAAGGACGCGCTCGATATCCTGGTCGTGTCCAATCAGCTCGCGTATGAGACCCGCAACGACATCCTCTACATCATGACCGAAGACGAATACGCCACGACCCATGGAAAGAACTTCAACGATAAGAAGAAGATCGCGATCCGGACGCTCAAGACTTCGAAGCCCAGTTATGTGATGGCCACGTTGCAGGGGGTGCAGAGCGGGATCGGTAAGGTGATCATCGACGAAGACACCGGGACCGTGGTGATGATCGATATCCCTGAGAAACTGATGCAGATGAACGGGATCCTGGATCAGGTGGAGAAGAATCTCGAGACGAAAGTGATCAAGCTCCAGTTCGCGAAAGCGGAAGATGTTGCCGCGCAGCTCAAACCTCAGATCGAGGGTAAAGGCGTCGGGACCGTGATCCCGGACAGTCGTTCGAATCAGATCGTTCTGAGCGCCTATCCGGACCGGTTGGATAATGCGGTCAAGTTGGTTGTGGCGCTTGATCGACAGAACAAGGCGGTGCTCGTCGAATGCCGGATACTCCAGCTGACGCTCAATCCAAAATTTGAATTTGGAATCGATTGGAATAAGACATTCCCTGTCGACGGCAAGGACTTCAAGGTCGGAAGCTTTTTCCCCAACACCGGAATCCCTGACGAGGCCGCGGCGATCACCCCAAGTTTTGGAAAGCTTTCATTTGGCCAGGCCGGAGATAATTTTTATATCAAGATCAAGGCCATGAAAGAGATCGAAAGCACGAAAACCCTGGCGAACCCGAGGCTCATGATCCTTGACCGCCAGGAGGCCAAGATCAATATCGGGGATCGTATCCCCTATATTGTGTCGACGACAACCGCCAACTCGGGCGGCGGTTACGGTATCAGCTCGGATGTCCGTTTTATCGATGTCGGTATTGTGCTAGCAGTGACCCCGACGATCAATGATGATGGATTCGTCACGATGAAGCTTCGCCCTGAGATATCCAGCCAGACCGGAAGCGTATCGGCGCCGGCTTCGACGGATAATCCGGATATCAAAAACGAGATTCCGAAGGTTAACACGACCTATATTGAATCCACCGTGATCCTTCGCGATGGGGTTTCTGCGATCCTCGGGGGATTGATCCGGGATGACCAGACGCAAGGTAATAAAGGGGTTCCTTATCTGATGGATATCCCGTTGTTAGGGCATTTGTTCAAGATGCGGAGCGAAACGATCAAAAAGACCGAGATCGTTATCATCATCACGCCCCATATCGTCAATGGCGAGGGAGATGTGCTCGACAAGCCGATCCAGATCAAGGGGAAAAGTACGGGGAACATCCGCGAAGCAAGTTTCCAAGAAAGTAAGTTGGATCTCTTCAGGACGCATACCTTCGATGCATCTTCTCAGGAAGAAAAGGCTGCTGATCCGGCGGTGGATCGTGCCGCCGAAAAAACCGCTTCCGGAATGATGCCCCGAAGCGTTTCGGGGTTACCTCAAGAGCTTTCGCCCAAGCGAGGCAAATGATGCGAAAGAATAAAATTCTCGGCGTGTTTTTTGCGGTTGCCATGGGCGCTTTTCTGATAGCCCCTGTAGTTTTGAATGCGGCTGAAAAACCGAACATAAAACAGCCGGCGGTGAGTGAAGGCTCCGAAGTCGCTCAGTTGCCGGACGGGCAGAATGTTGAAAAACTGCTTTATACGCTTAATGAAACCCTCTCGGAAAATCGCAAGATCCGTCAGAGCATGCGAGATCTTCAAGAGGCCTTTGAGAAGGTGACGATCGAGAAGAGTGACTTGGCAACCCAAATGCGCAAAGTACAACAACTGGCGATCCAGAAGAATGCCGAAACAGGACAGAGGATCGACGATCTGAACGCGCGCCTCCAGACCTCAAAACAGGAGATGGAAAAGCTTCAGGAAGAGAATAAAGCCTCGATAGAGCAAAAGGAGGCCGTCGAAAAAACGCTTGAAGATATTCGGACGGAGAATACAAAGCTTCAGGAGCTTTTGAAGACGTCGATCCTCGAGCCCGAGCGGGACCAGATCCTTGAGAGGATGAGGCGGAACGATACGGCTGTCGAGGCTGCCGTTACACAAGTTGCCGCAATGGATGGGGAGAACCTCGCTCTTAAGGAGCAGCTCATCCAGTCGTACTTTGATCTTGGCAATACCTTTTACGATTTGGGGCGTTTTCAGGATGCGGCAGTGCAGTACCTTAGCGTTTTGGAGTGGGATCCGAACCACGCCTGGGCTCACCATAATCTCGCGATTATTTACGATTACCACCTTCATCAGGTCCGTCCGGCGGTCCTTCACTATCAGAAATATCTTCACTTGAAGCTGGCCAGCGATGATGCCAAGGAAGTCCGGATGAGATTATGGGACCTTGAACAGCTTTCCAACCTTGAGCCGGACCAGCCGCTCAGGCAGGATTTTAAGAAATTTCGCAAGATCAGTACTCTCACATCTTAAGAGATTCAAAGAGAGTCCTATAACATTTTTCTTTAGAATACAGCCTGGCTTCAAATGGGGCTATTTTTTTGCTTTCTCGTCTAGGCATCTTCGGGTTTCATGCTATACTTCTGTATAGGGAAGTTATAGAAGGTTGTACCTTTGAAATGAGAGACTTTTAACCCAGTTCACTCCGGCCTGTTTTTGGGGCTGGTAACGATAGACGCAAGGCGTCTCGCCCACGCCGCGCGGAATTCGAGAAAGCCCATTGATGCCCAAAGTTTTTCTGAGGACGTCAAAGAGATTTAAGCTGTTCGCCTGCAATAGCTTCGGAAGTGCGAAGCTATGCTTTTTTATTTCTTTCCTTCTCTTCTCTTTCTGCGTTGTTCCCTCGTCGTTTGCGAACAATCTCTCCGTTTCCAATGCAACCCTGGTTGATCAATCAAGCGGTAGTGATACGGTTGATATTCAGTTTGACGTATCGTGGGAAAATTCCTGGCGTGATGCGACGAATTACGATGCCGTGTGGGTTTTTGCAAAATACTGCACAGAAAACTGCTCAACCACAGGTACGTGGTCGCACGCGACGCTGAAGACTTCCGGGACTAATCCTGCCGGGTTTAGCCGAGGATCGGGGACAAGTCTTGATGTTTTGGTTCCGACGGACAAGAAAGGGGCTTTTCTCCAGCGCTCGGCCAACGGAACCGGTACGGTTACAACCAATAATGTGGAATTGGTCTGGGATTATGGCGCGGATGGCGTCAGCGACGTGGATGCAGTGGCGGCGAACACGCGTGTCAGGGTTTTCGGGATCGAGATGGTTTATGTTCCTCAAGGTGCTTTTTACGCAGGGGACGCAGCCAGCAACGGTGCTTTTGATTTTAATCAAACGAATACGCCTTGGCTTCTCACGAATGAGGAGGGTTTTGGCGCGGGTTATTACAGCGGAGCGGATAGCGTTCACAGTTTCTCGGATTGGTTTTGGTATGTTTCGAACGGACAAGACGGAGAAGATCCCACTGGCGCTGAATTTTTGCTTCCCGCAGTTTTTCCAAAAGGATTCAAGGCTTTTTACATGATGAAATATGAGATTACCCAGGGGCAGTACCGCGATTTTTTAAATTGTCTTACTCGCGCGGAACAAGCGAATAGAGTGGCGGCGGATATCTCAGGGGCGGTCATGTCGGTCTATCTTATGAGCGGGGTCGATGCAGTAACCTATCGCAATGGCCTCCGGACATCCGGAGATGGTGGGAGTACCAATCGCCTTGTGGTGGGATGCGACCTCAATGCCAACGGAGTTTTGGATGAGGCGAATGATGGCGAATGGATCGCGATGAATTATATGACCTGGATGGATCTGTGCGCTTATCTTGATTGGTCGGCGCTTCGGCCGATGACAGAGCTTGAATTTGAAAAAGCAGGTCGGGGAACCGAAGCCTCCGTGGCCGGCGAATTTGCTTGGGGGACGACAAACATAACTCAGGTGAATAGCCTTTTTGATTCCGGGAAGAGCAGCGAAGTCGCGGGGAATGCCGACAAAGGGCTTTGCGCTCATGGGGACCATGCTGCAGTTCAAGGCCCGTTGAGGAGTGGATTTGCAGCGACCAATATTACGACAAGAGAAATGTCAGGGGCTTCCTATTATGGGGGTATGGCCCTAAGCGGTAATGCATGGGAGCGGGCTGTGACAGTGGGAAATGCTGTAGGCAGATCTTTTCAAGGAACGCACGGCGATGGAGCCCTTGGCACGGCGGCTTGCGCGACGAATGAAGATTGGCCGGGTTGGTCGGGTGGCCAGGTCAAAGATGCCTGGGGTTGTGGTTTACGAGGAGGGAGTTTTGCTGATGGTGCTCCATTACAAAGGACCTCTGATCGTACTTATGCTGTTTATGCTGCTCCCCGCACCTCTCAATCTGGAGGGCGGGGCGTGAGGACTGCCGAATCATGATGTTCCTTCACTTCTTCCACACAAAGAATCGGGGTTACAAGAGCATTGTCTGGCTTGTCACCATCTCTTTCTTCTTGTGGTCTTCGACAAGCTATGCGGCGATTTACACGGGGGGGAGTGGGGCCGGCTATTCGATGGACGAGGGTTCTGCTCCGATCCCGAGCAAGCTGATTTTTTCCACACAGCCCAGGGTGATCTTTGCCGGGCAAGTGTTTTCTCAAATGCCGGTTGTGCAAATTCTTGACGCCAACAATAACCTCTGCCCCGCCGCGACGAATACGGTGGCTTTGGCCATTCTGAATAATCCCTCCGGCGGGACACTGACCGGGACGGACTCGATGAGTGCGGTGGCGGGTGTGGCTGATTTCTCCGGCTCCGGACTGAGCATCGACAAAGCCGGAGAACTTTACACACTTCAGGCAAGTTCGAGCGGCCTTACCTCCGCGATCTCGGATGCTTTCACGATTTCCTTGGGTACTGCGAAGGTAAGGTCTGAGTTGACCTATGATTCTGCGAGCGGGGCTTATCAGATCAATAGTTGGATCGAAGACAATGGTGCGATCATGGCGGGGGGGACCTACACCTCCGGCGACATTACCGTCACGATCTATGACAAGGATGCCGCCACACTTGCGGCTCCGAATGCTCCTGTGTTCGTGAGGATCCTGAACGACAGTGTTTTCCGTCACTCATGGGTTCCCCCCAACGAAAAAGATGCCTACATCGCACGGATCGTGATCGATTTTCAAGGGCAGAGTTACTCCGCGAGCGTGGCTTATAATCCTTCGGTCCACGGAACGCTGGCGTCCGTGGCTGGGACCGTGGGAGATATTGCCGCGGACGTGACCGACATTAAGGCGGACGTGTCGACGATCAAAACGGATGCGGCGGACATCAAGACTTCCGTGGGGACAGGGCTTGGGACCAACGTATCTTCCGTGTTGACCTCCGTAGCCAAGGCAAATTGGGACGATATCGGGGTGATGAGCAAGGCGGGAGTGAATTGGTCGGGGGTCAAGGCGCAGGCCGGGGCGCAGATCAATTGGGATGATGTGCGCGTGTTGACAAAGGCGGGGATCAAGTGGGCTGAGATCATGGAGTTTAGCGCAGCGGGGATCAATTGGGACGATATGGTAAGTCTTACGAAGTCGGGTGTGAATTGGGCGGATATTGGGCGTATGTCGGCGAAGGGGATTAATTGGGATAATGTGGACGCGTTGGCCAAGGCGGGGGTGAACTGGACGGATCTGGCGGTGATGTCCCAGAAGGGGGTGAATTGGTCGGGGATCGATGAACTTGCGAAGGCGGGTGTGAACTGGGGCGGGATACAGGCGCTTGCCGCGAGTCAGGTGAACTGGGCGGATATCAAAGCGCTTGCGGACGCGGATATTAACTGGACCGATCTGAATGTGCTGACAACGGGGGCCGTGAACTGGGCGGATATTGCGGCGATGAGTTCGAAGGGGATCAACTGGGATAGTGTTGACGCGATGAGCAAGGCCGATGTGAACTGGTTGGGGATCAACGCACTTTCGAAAAGCGGAGTCAATTGGGCGGGGATCGATGCGCTGTCTCGGGCCGGCGTCAACTGGGCAGACCTCGATGTGATGACCAAAGCCGGGGTGAACTGGGAGGGAATCACCGCGTTGTCAGAAAGTCGTGTGAACTGGAGCGGGATCGACGTATTGTCCCGGGCCGGCGTGAATTGGTCGGGGATCGATGTCATGTCGAGGGCGGGAGTTAACTGGGCGGACATCGATCGGATGGGCAAGGCAGGGGTGAATTGGAACGATCTTGCCTATATGACGGGTGCCGGAGTCAATTGGGATGAAACGATCAATTGGGATAATCTCGCCGTGCTTACGAAAGCGAATGTAAACTGGGCAGATATGCAGAAGATGAGCGACGCGAATGTAAATTGGTCAGGAATTCAGGCGCTTTCAGAAGGTGGTGTGAACTGGACAGATCTTGGGGCGATGTCGAAGGCTGGGATCAATTGGGCGGATCTGGATGTGTTGTCCAAAACGGGCGTGAATTGGGAAGGGCTGGACGCTATGGCTGGTGCGGGAGTCAACTGGGCGGATATCGATGTGATGAGTAAGGCGGGAGTGAATTGGTCCGGGATCACGGCTCTTTCTCAAGGAGGGGTTAATTGGACCGGCATTCAAGCGCTTTCTGTAGCGGGGATCAACTGGGAAGATCTGGATGCGTTGAGTCGCGCAGGCGTGAATTGGTCGGGGATCGATGTCATGTCGAAAGCCGGGATCAACTGGGCGGATATGGATGTGATGTCTAATGCCGGTGTGAACTGGACGGATATGGATGTGATGAGTAAGGTTGGGGTGAATTGGGCCGGGATCACGGCGCTTTCTGAAGGAGGCGTGAATTGGACCGGCATTCAAGCCCTATCCGCCGCGGGGATCAATTGGGAAGATTTGGATGCGCTGAGCCGTGCCGGAGTGAACTGGGCGGATCTTGATGTGATGAGTAAAGCCGGTATCAACTGGTCGGATATGGATGTGATGAGTAATGCCGGAGTGAACTGGGCAGATATCGACGTGATGAGTAAAGCGGGAGTGAATTGGTCCGGGATTACGGCTCTTTCAGAGGGAGGCGTTAACTGGGCTGATATCAATGTGATGAGTAAGGCCGGTGTGAATTGGTCCGCAATTACAGCCTTGTCTGAAGGCGGCGTGAACTGGGCGGATCTTGATGTGATGAGTAAAGCTGGTATCAACTGGGCGGATATGGGCGCAATGACGGATGCGGGGATTAACTGGGCAGATATCGATGTGATGAGCAAGGCTGGAGTGAATTGGTCCGGGATCACGGCTCTTTCAGAGGGAGGCGTTAACTGGGCAGATATTAATGTGATGAGTAAGGCCGGTGTGAACTGGTCTGACCTTGATGTGATGTCGCGAGCTGG
>CAZDVO010000025.1:0-29335 GCA_964508905.1 uncultured bacterium | reverse complement strand
TCGGCCGGGAAACGCGATCACCTTCAGGGGTTGAAAGAGAATGTCATCATGGGGCATTTGATCCCGGCAGGGACCGGATTCAAAGTTCACCACGATATCGAGATCGAAAAAGATCTTACCGACGTGTTACCCGACCCCGAGGCCGGTAAGAATGAAAAAGCTGCCGAAGAGGCTGGGGCATCCAAGGAGAATTCATAATGGCGCCGACCATCAATCAGTTGATCCGTTTTGGAAGGAACAAATTCAAAGGCAAATCGAAGTCCCCGGCGCTGGAACGCTCTCCGTTCCGCAAGGGTGTGTGTCTGATCGTCAGGACCCAGACTCCCAAAAAGCCGAACTCCGCGCTTCGTAAGATCGCCCGCGTGCGTCTCACGAGTGGTGAGGAAGTCACCGCCTACATTCCCGGGGTCGGACATAATCTTCAGGAGCACTCGATTGTGCTCGTTCGCGGCGGCCGCGTGAAAGACCTTCCGGGCGTCCGTTATCACATTGTTCGCGGGAAACTCGACGCCGCCGGCGTTGCGGACCGCACGAAATCGCGTTCCAAGTATGGCGCAAAAACCCCGAAAAAGGATGCTAAGAAATCATGAGAAGAAGACGCGCACAAAAACGATTGATCGATCCGGACCCGCGCTACGGGGATCTCCTCGTCGCGAAGCTCATCAACATCGTGATGGAATGCGGAAAGAAGTCCACGGCAGAGCGGATCGTGTATGATGCCCTCGAGATCGTTAAAGAAAAAACTTCAAAAGAACCTCTTGAAGTTTTTCGCGCGGCGTTAGATAATGTGCGCCCTCTCCTGGAGACAAAATCCCGGCGCGTAGGTGGGGCGACGTATCAGGTGCCGGTCAGCGTTCCTGAAGATCGCGGTTATTCCTTGGCCCTTCGTTGGATCCGGAGCTTTTCTCGCGAGCGTAAGGGGAAACCCATGTATGAGAAATTAGCGCAGGAGATCATTGACGGTTTTAATAAAACCGGGCCGTCGATCAAGAAGCGGGAAGATATGCACAAGATGGCGGAAGCGAACCGGGCTTTCGCGCATTATCGTTGGTAACGAAAAAGCGTCATAAAAAATAAAGGCAACTGTCGCGCGTTAGGCGATTAAAAAATTATGGCAGACGAAAAGAAAATCCATTATCCGCTGGAAAAGATCCGCAATATTGGTATCGCGGCCCATATCGATGCGGGGAAGACCACGACCTCTGAGCGTATCCTTTATTATACGGGGCGCACTTATAAGATCGGTGAAGTGCACGAGGGTACGGCGGTCATGGACTGGATGGAGCAGGAGCAGGAGCGTGGTATCACGATCACGTCCGCCGCGACCACTTGCTTTTGGAGAGATTGCCGGATTAATTTGATCGATACCCCAGGGCACGTGGATTTTACGATCGAAGTCGAGCGTTCTCTGCGTGTGTTGGACGGATGTGTTGCGGTGTTCGGGGCGGTGGAAGGTGTGGAGCCGCAGTCTGAAACCGTGTGGCGTCAGGCGGACCGTTATCATGTGCCCCGCATTGCCTTCATTAATAAGATGGATCGTACGGGTGCGGAATTTGAAAAGAACGTCCAGCAGATGCGTGACCAGCTTGGGGCGAACGCCGTTCCGATCCAGATCCCTCTTGGGCTTGAGGAAAAACATCGCGGGATCATCGATCTTGTCGAAATGAAGGCTTATGTTTTTAATGATGAGCGCCTTGGCGCGAAATTCGAGACGCAAGAGATCCCGGCCGAATATCTTGAACAGGCCCAAAAAGCCCGCGAATTCATGATCGAGAAGGTTTCTGAATATGATGAAGCCTTGATGCATAAGTTCATTGAAGGTCAAACGCCGGAAATCGCCGAGATCAAGGCGGCCATCCGTAAAGGGACGATTAGCCTCAAAATGGCTCCGGTGATTGTGGGGTCGTCGCTAAAGAATAAGGGGGTCCAGCAGCTTTTGGATGCGGTGGTGGACTATCTTCCTTCGCCGCTCGATATCCCTTCGGTCAAGGGAACGGAGCCGGGGACTGAAAATGAAATTACCCGTGAAGCGAGCGACAAAGCGCCGTTGGCTTGCTATGCGTTCAAGATCGCCAGCGATAAGTTTGTTGGTTCCCTGACCTATATTCGTGTTTATTCGGGGACGCTTTCGGCGGGTTCCTATATCTATAATGTGCGTACGGGAAAAACGGACCGTGTGGGCCGCCTTCTCCTCATGCATTCGAATAAGCGGGAAGAGATCGATGATGTCGGCGCAGGGAACATCGTGGCGGCTGTAGGGCTTAAGGATATCAAGACCGGGGATTCTCTTTGCAGTGAAAAAGATCCGATTCTCCTTGAAACGATGTTCGTTCCGGAGCCGGTGATCTGGATGGCGATCGAGCCGAAGACCAAGGCGGATCGTGACCGTTTGTCCGATGCGGTCGGTAAACTTGTCAATGAAGATCCTACGTTTCGCGTGAAAACGGATCAGGAAACGGTTCAGACGTTGATCGGTGGCATGGGCGAGCTTCATCTTGATATCAAAGTGGATATCATGAAGCGCGAATATAATGTCCAGGTCAATGTGGGTAAGCCCCAGGTTGCCTACAAGGAGACGATTCAGGCGCCTGCGGAAGCTGAAGGGAAGTTCATTAAGCAAACCGGTGGCCGCGGTCAGTACGGGCACTGCTATCTGAAGATCGAGCCTCTTCCCCGTGGGACCGGGATTGAATTTGTGGATGAAGTCAAAGGCGGCACGATCCCTCGTGAGTATATCCCGGCTGTTGAGGCGGGTGTTGAGGATGCCTGTGATAATGGCGTGTTGGCCGGTTATCCGGTGACGGACGTTCGCGCGATCGTGTATGACGGAAGTTACCACGATGTTGACTCTTCGGAAATCGCGTTTAAAATGGCCGGCATTTTCGCCTTCAAAGAAGCCTTTAAGCGGGCGAAGCCTGTTCTTCTCGAGCCCATCATGTCCGTGGAAGTTCTGGTCCCGGAAGAGTATATGGGCGATGTGATCGGCGATCTGAACTCTCGTCGTTGCGTGATCCAGGAGCTCACGAATCGCGGTCACCTCAAGGTGATCAAGGGGCTTGTTCCCTTGTCCGAAATGTTTGGTTATGCGACTTCGGTCCGTTCCTTGTCGCAGGGACGCGCGACTTACACGATGGAGCCGCACACTTATCAAGAAGTTCCAAAAATGGTCGCAGACAAGATCATCACAGCAGGATAAAAAAATGGCACAAGTGAAAGAAAAGATCCGTATCAAGTTAAAAGCTTATGACCACCGCGTTCTGGACCAGTCGGTTCAGGAGATCGTGGGGACCGCGAAAAAGACGGGAGCCAAGGTGATCGGTCCGATCCCGCTTCCGACGCACATTTGGAAAACGACCGTGTTGCGGGGGCCGCATATCGATAAAAAGGCCCGTGATCAGTTTGAGATCCGGACGCACAAGCGTCTTATTGAACTTGAAGAACCGACCTCCCGTACCGTCGATGCGCTGATGAAGCTGGATCTTCCGGCCGGCGTGGATGTCGAAATTAAACTTTAAAAGAGAGACTTATGATCGGTTTGCTAGGTAGAAAAGTTGGAATGTCGCAGATCTTTGACGCGGAGGGGCAACAGGTCCCTGTGACGGTGCTGGAAGTGGGGCCGTGTTTTGTGACCGCGCTTCGGACCAAGGAAAAGAACGGGTATCTTGGCGTTCAGCTTGGTTTTGGCGCTGTTCAGGAAAAGCGTATGGCCAAGGCTAAGGCGGGCGTCTGCCGTAAGGCGGGGGTTCCGATGGTGAAGTATCTTCGCGAGATCCGCACCGAAGACATCGCGAATCTGAAAGTGGGTAGTGAATTGCGCGCGGAGAATTTTGAAGTGGGGCAGTATGTGGACATCGAAGGGACTTCGATTGGAAAAGGTTTCCAGGGCGTTGTGAAGCGCCTCAATTACAGGGGCGGCGGCGCAGGCCATGGATCGATGTTCGGGCGCGTCCCCGGTTCTATCGGAGCTCAGGCCGGAGGTAAAGGTTGCCGCAAAAAAGTCCGTAAGGGCAAAGGTCTTCCTGGCCATATGGGCGATGAGAAGATCTGCATTCATAATCTTCAAGTGATGAAGGTGGACGCTGAGAATAATTTGTTGGTTCTTGGCGGCAGCGTTCCCGGAGCCGAGGGCGGTTTTTTGATCGTTCGCGATTCGATGAAGCGCGGCAAAAAGAGTTCTTGGAAAGTCAGAGGCGGTAAGCAGGAGTCCCCGAAGGAAAGTTCCTCGGAAGCTTCCAAAGCTGAAAATCCTCAAGACAGCACTAAAGCCAGTTCCTAATAAGCGATCGGGTCCGCGAGGATCCAAAGAAAGGTAGAAACGATGAAGGTACTTCTTTACTCAAAAGAGGGAAAGAAGAAGCAAGAGGTGGTGCTCAATCCGGAAATCTATGGGGTCCGGAACAATGAGCGTCTTGTCGAGCTTGTTCGCAATGCGTATTCCGGTAACCTCCGTAAGGGGACCGTGGATACCAAGACCCGCGGTGAAGTCCGTGGCGGCGGTAAGAAACCCTGGAAGCAAAAGGGGACCGGGCGCGCCCGCGCGAGCTCGATCCGTTCTCCGATCTGGGTCGGTGGTGGTACGGTGTTCGGCCCGCATCAGCGGGATTATACGGTGAATTTATCCAAAGCGATCCGGAATCTGGCGCTCCGCGTGATGCTCAGTAACCGGGCCCGTGAAAAGAATGTGATGTTGCTCGAGACGCTGAAGCTTGAGACCGCGAAGACCAAAGAGTTTGCGGCGATCGTGAAGGCGCTTCCGATCCTGAAAAAGAAGGCGATCTATGTTGTTAAAGAGGCGACGCCGGCTCTTAAGCGGGCCGCCCGCAATCTTCGCGAGTGGATCGAGCTCAGGACCGCCGTTGAATTGAGCGCCTACGATGTGATGCAGCGCGAAAAAGTTGTGATCGATGAAGCGGCTGTGGATGTCATTGAAAAACGTTTGGCTGTTGCCGCGAAGGAGAAATCTCATGAAGCTTAGTATTTATGATGTGATCCTGGAGCCCTTGATCACGGAAAAGATCGCAAAGGCTTCCGAAGCGGCGAGCCAGTACGGCTTTCGCGTGCATCCGCAATCGAACAAGAAAGAAGTCAAATCGGCCGTTGAGAAGATCTTCAACGTCCATGTTGAAAGCGTCAACACTCTCAACGTTTCCGGGAAATGGCGTCGTGTGCGTCATGTGCCGGGGCAGACCGCAGCTTGGAAAAAAGCGATCGTCACTCTGAAAAAGGGTGAAAAGATCGATCTGACGAAGTAAAGGAAAAGGGATCATGGGACTTATCAAGTTTAGAGCTACAACGCCGACGCGCCGTTACGGGAATGTCTCGGATTTTTCGGAGATCACGACGGACAAGCCGTACAAGCCGTTGACCTACGTCAAGAAGGGCTCGGGCGGGCGTAATAATCATGGCCATATCACTTCGCGTCGTATCGGCGGCGGTCATAAGCGCCGGATCCGTCTTGTGGATTTTCGCAGGAACCGTATCGGGATCGAAGCAACGGTCCTCACGGTGGAATATGATCCGAATCGCAGCGCCCGTATCGCGCTTGTTCAGTACGCGGATGGGATTAAGAACTATATCCTTTGCCCGGATGGATTGAAGGTCGGGGAAAAGGTGGTGAGCGGGCCTGATGTTGAGGTGCGCGTGGGGAATCATCTCCCGCTGACGAAGATCCCGGAAGGTTCGATGGTGCATAATATCGAGCTTCGTCCCGGGCTCGGTGGGAAGCTTGCCCGTGCCGGAGGCGTGGTGGCCCAAGTATTGGCGAAAGAAAACGACATGGCGCATATCAAGCTTCCTTCCGGGGAAGTGCGGTTGGTCCCGGCGTCGTCGTATGCCACGGTGGGACAGTGCTCCAATATTGATCATGAGAATATCGTTCTTGGAAAGGCTGGACGTGCCCGTTGGCTCGGACGGCGTCCTGTGTCGCGTGGTGTTGTCCGTAACCCTGTCGACCATCCGTTGGGCGGCGGCGAAGGTAAATCCAAGAGCGGCAAACATCCGCAGAGCCCGACCGGTGTCCGGTCCAAGGGCTTCAAGACCCGTAAGCGTTACAAAGCATCGAACAAATATATTGTGAAGGATCGCAGAAAATGAGCCGTTCGGCAAAAAAAGGCGTCTACGTAGACGAGAGACTTTTGGGCAAGGTTCGTGTTGCGAACCAGAAAAAAGATCGCCGCCCGATCAAGACCTGGTCCCGGCGCTCTACGATCACCCCGGACTTTGTGGGCGTGACATTGTCGGTCCATAACGGAAAGACGTTCCACAGCGTTTTCGTTTCGGAGAACATGGTGGGGCATAAGGTCGGGGAATTTTCTCCGACGCGCACTTTCAAAAAGCACAGTGCATCGGGCGATAAAGCGAAGGCCCTTGCTGCTGGTTCGACGACCTGATTGAGAGAAAATCATGGCTAAAAAAGAAGACAAGAAGGCAAAAGCAGAGTTTGTTCCGTCCCCGCGACGCGTGAAGGCGATCACGAAGCACTTGAGGATCGCTCCGCGGAAGATGCGCATCGTCATCGATACGATCCGCCGTCAGCCGGCTTTGGAAGCGGTGGGGATCCTGATGCTGATGAAGAAAAAAGGGGCGGCGTTGGCCGTTAAAACCTTGAAGAGCGCGATCGCGAACGCGAAGAACCTTGGTCTCACGGAGAATCGGCTGTATGTTTCCGATGTGCGCGCGGATGGCGGGGCGGTTTTCAAGCGCTTTCTCACCCGTTCCATGGGGCGCGCGGACAAGCTTTTAAAGCGTACGACCCACTTGACCGTTGAGGTCCGGGAAGGGTTTAAGATTTGGGGCGGCAGAGCTTCTGAAGAAGCGACCGCAAAGAACAAGAAAAAGACCGCCGCGGCGGCTTAAAGCAACGCAGGATAAGGGAGGGTAGCTTGGGTCAGAAAGTTCATCCATACGGTTTAAGGCTTGGTTACATCAAGCCCTGGAAAGCGCGTTGGTTCGCCAAGCGTGATGCTGGGGTCGTGTTGATGGAGGACCTCAAGATCCGCGCCTATCTGAAGAAGAAGTTGGCTCCGGCCGGTATCTCCTCGATCGAGATCGATCGCGCTTCGAACCGCATTCGTTTGCGGATCTTCGCGGCAAAGCCGGGTGTGATCATCGGTCGCCGTGGGCAAGAGATCGATAAGATCAAGGAAGACTTGGCGGCTTTGACGAAAAATGAAGTGTTCCTCGATATCAAGGAAGTCAAGATGCCTCAGACTGACGCACAGCTGGTGGCTGAAAATATCGTGCTTCAGCTTGAGAAACGCATCGGTTTTCGCCGGGCGATGAAGAAAGCCATTCAGCTGGCCATGCAGAAGGGCGCGCTGGGGATCAAGGTTCTTTGCAAAGGGCGCTTGGGCGGTGCGGAGATCGCGCGTGAGGAAAAATATCATGAAGGTAAGGTTCCGCTCAGCACCTTTCGTGCTGACGTGGATTATGGGTTCGCTGAAGCGTTCACGACCTACGGGACGATCGGTTGCAAGACCTGGATCTACAAGGGCGATGTGCTTGTGAAAAAAGAGCAGGAAGCCCAGAAACTCGAGCTCGAAAAGAAATTCAAGGCGGTTGACGAAGAGATCAAGAAGACCGAAGCGGCGGAAGCGGCGAAGCCCGCGGATGCCCCGAAGGCAGAGGAGAATAAGAACGATGCCCCTACAGCCTAGCAGGGTCAAATTTCGTAAACAACAGCGCGGATGGATGCGCGGTGTCGCGACGCGCGGCAGTAGCCTTGCCTTTGGCGAGTACGGCTTGAAAGCTTTGGATTGCCATTGGTTGACCGGGGTTCAGATCGAAGCGGCGCGTGTTGCCTTGACGCGTCACGTGAAGCGTGGCGGCAAGATCTGGTTGCGCGTTTTCCCGGACAAATCCGTTTCCAAGAAACCGGCGGAAACCCGCATGGGAAAAGGGAAGGCCGCTCCGTCGCATTATGTGGCGGTGATCAAGCCGGGGAAGATCCTTTTTGAAATGGGAGGCGTTCCGGAAGAAATGGCGCGCTCAGCGATGCGGCTCTGCGCTTTCAAGATCCCGTTCCGCACTAAATTTGTGAAACGTGAGGTCATAGCCTAACATGTTGAAAGTTACGGAATTAAGAGAGATCAGCGTCGAAGAACTGAACGAGAAGGTCAACACTCTCAAGAAGGACCTGATGCAGCTCCGGTTTCAGCACAAGACCGGCAAGCTGGAACGTCAGTCCGCTCTCAAGGAAGCGAAGAGAGACATCGCGCGCGTGAAGACCGTGATCAGCGAAAAGAAGAAAGGCGAGAAAAAGTCATGACCGAAAAGGCGACGGAGATCCAGAGCAAACGCGTCCGTGAAGGCGTGGTCGTGAGCTCCAAGATGAACAAAACGATCGTGGTGCTTGTCACCCGGTTGTTACAGCACGCAAAATTCAACAAAATCATCAAGCGCCATATTAAGTATTCGGCGCATGACGAAAAGAACGAGGCGAAACAAGGGGATCGCGTCCAGATCGTTGAAACACGGCCGCTTTCGAAGACCAAGCGTTGGCGCCTCGTAAAGGTGATCCCGTCATGATCCAGATGAGAAGCGTTCTTGAAATCGCGGACAACAGCGGCGCGAAAAAAGCCGCCATGATAGGCGTTCTTGGACGGCACAGCCGGCGTTTTGCTCAGGTGGGCGATATCATTACGGCGTCCGTCAAAGAAGCGATCCCGAGCGGGACCGTTAAAAAGGGCGAAGTTGTGAAGGCGGTGGTTGTCCGGACCAAGTCGCCTGTGCGCCGGAAGGATGGTTCTTCCGTTAAGTTTTCGTCGAATGCGATCGTGTTGATCGATAACCAGAAAAACCCGCGTGGGACCCGTATTTTTGGCCCCGTGGCCCGTGAGCTTCGTGATTGTGATTTTTCGAAGATCATTTCGCTCGCGCCGGAGGTCGTCTAAGTTATGAAGATCCGTAAAGGGGATGAAGTGATCGTGATCAGGGGCAAGGATGCCGGCAAAAAAGGCCGTGTGATGCGTGCTTTCCCGAAAGAGAACATGCTTTTGATCGAGAAGATCAATTACAGAACTTGCTACCTGCGCAAGAGCCAGGAAAACCCGAAGGGCGGGATCACGAAAATGGAAGGCAAGCTGAACGCCTCCAATGTGAAACTTGTATGCCCGCGCAGCGGCAAGGCCTCCCGGGTCGGTTACACCATTCTTGCGGATGGGACCAAGCATCGTATCGTTAAAGCTTCAGGCGAGGTTTTATAAAGATCATGAACCAGAAAACAGCTGTACGCCCCAGATTGCTTGAGAAGTACCGTAACGAAGTCGTTCCGGCGCTTCAGGCGGAATTTCAATACAAGAATCCGATGCAGGCTCCCCGGATGGAAAAGATCGTGGTGAATATGGGGGTCAAGGAAGGTCAGGAAGATATCAAGATCCTTGACCAGCTTGCGATCGAGCTTTCCCGTATCGTCGGACAAAAACCCGTTGTGACGCGCGCGAAGAAGTCTATTTCCGCTTTTAAACTGCGCGAAGGTTCTCCGATCGGGCTTAAGGTCACGCTTCGCCGGGACCGCATGTATGAATTCATGGACAGGCTTTTCAACGTGGCGATGCCGCGTATCCGTGACTTCCGCGGGTTTTTGGACAAGAGCTTTGACCAGCGCGGCAATTACACGCTTGGCCTTACGGAACAGACGATCTTCCCGGAGGTTGAATTCGATAAGATGAAAAAGACCCAGGGAATGGATATTACGTTTGTGACAACGGCTGAGAACAGCAAAGAGGGGAAGAGGCTTCTTGAGCTCATGGGCTTCCCTTTCAGGAAGCAAGGGAAATAAAATGGCAAAGACTTGTTTGATCGTTAAGCAAAGATCAGAACCGAAGTTCAAGGTCAGAAAATACAACCGCTGCCAGCGTTGTGGGCGTCCGAGAGGCTATATCCGGAAGTTTTCTATCTGCCGCATCTGTTTCCGGGAATTGGCCAACACGGGCATGCTGCCGGGCGTCGTTAAATCCAGCTGGTAACGAGGAGGAAAGGGCTTCATGTCGCGCTACGATTTTATCGGGGATTTTTTAACGTCGATCCGGAACGCTTCAAAGGCGCATAAGGATAAATTGACAGCACCGGCTTCCATTTTGACGGTGCGCATCGCGGAACTTTTGAAAGAGGAAGGTTTCGTGGATAATGTGAAGCCTTTTAATGATGGGAACAAGCAATTCGTTCGCATCCATCTGAAGTATCTTGCCGGCGGCAAGAAGGCGGCTATCCAGGGATTGAAGCGCATCTCGACCCCGGGGCTTCGCCGTTATGTCGGCTGTGATGAAATTCCCAAGGTCCTTGGCGGACTCGGGATTGTGATTATTTCAACGCCCAAAGGTGTGATGACCGGTAAGCAGGCTCGCGAAGCCAAGGTCGGGGGCGAGCTCCTTTGCACGGTTTGGTAAACCCCGTTAGAAAATTAACGTAGTCATAAAAAAATTGTAGAAGCGTTGGATTAAAAAAGTTTTGATGAAAAACCTCGTCAGGATTTCTAACGGGGTAAAGAAACTTCGAGAGGAATTATGTCACGTATCGGAAAAAAACCAGTTGCGGTTCCTGAAAAAGTAAAAGTGTCCGTCCAAGGAAGGACCGTAAAGGTCGATGGCCCTAAGGGTTCTTTGTCGATGAACGTCCATCCCCGGATCACGGTCAAGGTGGAAGGGACGGAAGTGCATGTCACTCGTCCCACGGATGTCGGTTCGGATCGGGCTCTTCACGGTCTGACGCGCGCATTGATCCAGAACATGGTGGTAGGCGTGACGCAGGGTTATTCCAAAGAACTCGAGGTCGTTGGGGTCGGTATGAAAGCCGTGGTGAAGGGCAATACGCTCTCTCTTTCGCTTGGGTTTACCCATCCGATCGATTATGTTTTTGGAAAGGATCTGGATATTAAATGCCCGAAGCCGACTTCGATCGTGATCGCCGGCGCGGATAAGCAGCGCGTGGGGCAAGCTGCGGCGGAGATCCGGAGTTTCATGAAACCGGAACCGTATAAGGGCAAAGGGATCCGCTATATCGACGAGCATGTGCGCCGCAAACAGGGTAAAGCGGCCAGCTAATCCATTAAAGGAGTTTAGACTTTATGAGTAACGATAAAGAATGGGGCAGGATTCAGAGACATCGCCGGATCCGCAAAAAGATCTTTGGAACGGCTGAAAGGCCCCGCGTGATCGTCCATCGTTCTTTGAATAATCTTTTTGTTCAGGCGATTGATGATGCCGCGCAGAAAACGGTCGCGTCCCTTTCTTCTTTGGAAGCGGATGTTTTGAAGACCGCTCCTAAAAAAGGTAAGATCCCTGTCTCCGAGCATGTCGGAACACTCTTTGCGGAGTTGTTGAAGAAAAAGGGTGTCATGAAGATCTCCTTCGATCGAGGCGGGTATCTTTACCATGGCCGTGTGAAAGCGTTGGCGGAAGCCATCCGTAAGAACGGCATCCAATTCTAATGTCGTCAGCGAAAGGAAATCCAAGCAGCATGGAAAAAACAACCGCAGCACCGAGCACGCAGCAAAAATCAGGGGGCAGGGGTTCTCACGCTCCCGCGCGTCCTTCCCGGACGCCGGTTACCTCCGCGGATGGGACATCGACTTACGAAAAGGTAATCCAAGTGAACCGTTGCGCGAAGGTCGTGAAGGGTGGCAAGCGGTTTTCTTTTAGCGCGTTGGTGGTTGTGGGCGGCGGAGAAGCTTCCCTCGGGTATGCCCAGGGGAAAGCGAACGAGGTCGCGGACGCGATCCGGAAAGCGCTGGTTGCGGCCCGGAAGAACACGATCAAGATCACGCTTAAAGGGACTACCATTCCGCATGAAGTTGTCGGTCGTTATGGCGCGGCGAAGGTGTTGCTCAAGCCCGCTTCTCCGGGTACCGGGATCATTGCGGGGGGATCGGTTCGCGCGGCGTGTGAAGCCTGTGGGATCAAAGATATTTTGACGAAAAGTCTTGGTAGCGATAATTCCATTAACGTTCTGAAGGCCGCGATCGATGGTTTGACCGCGCTTGTGGACCGCCGGACGCGTTATGACTCAGAAAGAGAAAAAGCATCATGAGAGCTAAATTCCCTTATAAGAAACGCAAAAAACGTCTCGGATGCGGGATCGGTTCCGGTCACGGGAAGACTTCCACTAAAGGTCACAAGGGGCAGCGTGCTCGTTCCGGGTTCGCGTTGAACCCTGGATTTGAAGGCGGACAGAATCCGCTTTATCGGCGCCTTCCGAAGCGCGGTTTCAATCGTAGCGCTTTCAAGAAAGTTTATGCGATCGTGAATCTTCAGAAGTTGGTTTCACTCGCTGAAAAAGAGATTACGCCGGAGTTGCTCGTCGCGAAAGGCATCATCGCCCAATTGCGCGATGGGGTCAAAGTCCTCGGTTCCGGTGAGGTCAAAAAAGGGGTGACGATCAAGGCCCATCTTTTCAGCGCCTCTGCAAAAAGCAAGATCGAGGCGGCCGGCGGTCAAGCGGTTCTCCTTGGTCAATAAAGTAAAAAAAGAACGGAGTTCTGGTGCTACAAGCGTTCGCTAATATTCTAAAAATCCCGGATCTTCGCAAGAAGATCCTCTTCACGCTCGCGATCATCGCGGTCTATCGGGTTGGAACCTACATCCCGACCCCCGGGATCGACGGTGTCGCGCTCGCGCGCTTTTTCCAGCAACACATGGCCGGCGGGAGCCTCCTGGGCTTCATGGGGATGTTCACCGGCGGAGCGCTCCAGAAGGCGACTATTTTTGCGTTAGGGATCATGCCGTACATTTCGGCGTCCATCATCCTCCAGCTTTTGACCGTGGTCATTCCGGCTCTCGAAAAACTCGCGAAAGAAGGCGAAGAAGGCCGAAAGAAGATTATTCAATATACGCGGTATGGGACGATCATTCTCAGTATTCTTCAGACCTTTTTCATCGCGCTTTGGCTTGAAAACCCCGCCGCTTTCCAGGGGACGGTGATCGTGCCGGATCCGGGATGGAGTTTTCGTCTGATGTGTATGCTTACGATGACCACCGGGACGGCTTTTATCATGTGGCTTGGTGAACAGATCGATGCGTACGGTATCGGCAACGGGATGTCGATCATCATTACGGCCGGTATCATCGAGTCGCTGCCGGAAGCTCTGCGCCAGACGTGGGTGCTTCTCTCGCCGCTGGATCCTTCACGTCAACAGCTCGCGTGGTGGAAGTTCGTGGTGATGTGCGCCCTTTTTGTGGGGGCCGTTATCTTCCTGATCCTGATCATTCAGGGGCAGCGGAAGATCCCGGTGCAGTATGCGAAACAGATCCGCGGGCATCGCACGTACGGCGGGCAAAGTACGTATCTTCCGCTCAAGGTCAATCAGGCGGGCGTCATTCCTATTATCTTCGCTCAGTCGGTCATTCTTTTCCCGGCGACGATCGCGGGCTTTTTCCCCAACGCGGGCGCCTTTACAAGGATCGCTCAGGCGATCAGCTATGGTTCGGGCGGGTACATGGCGCTCGACGCGCTTTTGATCGTGTTCTTTACTTTCTTTTATACGGCGATCACCTTTAATCCGATCGAAGTGAGCGATAATTTGCAGAAATTCGGAGGGTTTGTCCCAGGGATCCGTCCCGGAAAAAATACCGCCGAGTATCTGGATTATCTAATGACGCGCATTGCGACCGCCGGCGCGGTCATCCTGGCGCTGATCGCTCTTTTTCCGAAGATCGTTTCTTCGCCGCATGTCCTGAACATTCCCTTTTTGATCGCGAGCTTTTTTGGCGGTACGGGGCTTCTCATCATTGTCGGCGTCGTGCTTGACGTGATGAAAAATGTCGAATCCCAGCTTGTGATGCGCCACTATGACGGATTTATCAAGCGCGGCCGTTTGAAAGGTCGTCGTTAATGAATCTGATCTTTTTAGGCCCTCCGGGAGCCGGCAAGGGCACCCACGCCAAAATGCTTTGCGAGAAGTATGGTTTTGTCCAGCTCGCGGCCGGGGATATCCTTCGACGGAATATCAAAGAAGGGACCCAGTTGGGAATGCTTGCGAAAGACGTGATCGCCCGAGGGGAATTGGTCTCGGATGATCTGGTGAATGACATGATGGCGGAAGAGATCCGCGGGATCAAAACGGCGAAAGGTTTTATCCTGGATGGTTATCCGCGAACGATCGGGCAAGCGGAAGCGTTGGAGAAGTTTCTTGCCGCCGAGAAGATCCCGCTCGCGGCGGTGATCAATTTTGACGCTTCGGAGACGGTGTTGGTCGACCGGCTCGGGGGGCGTCGACTTTGCGCGGTGACCGGGAAGATCTATCATGTGCGGAACATGCCTCCGAAGGTCGCCGGGATCTGCGATTGTCATCAGCAACCGCTTGTGACGCGAAAAGATGATGAGCCGGAAACGATCCTGAACCGGTTGAAGGTCTATCAGGAGTCGACGAAACCTTTGATCGAATTTTATCAGAGGAAGGGCCTATTGCATCATGTGCCGGCGGAAGGGGATGCTCCGTCGGTCCAGGTGGTCCTGGAAAAGCTCTTTGAAAAGATCCGCTGAGCGCGCATGATCGAGCTGAAATCGAAACGCGAAATTCAGCTGATGCGTGAAGCGGGTGAAATCCTGAAAAAAGTTTTTGTCGCGGTGCAGCCTCTCGTGATCTCAGGGGTGACCACCGACGAATTGGATGCTGTTTCGGAAAAGGTGATCCGCGAGCATGGCGGGGAACCGGCCTTCAAACATTATCGGGGCTTTCCGAAAACCGCGTGCATCTCGATCAATGAAGCCGTGGTTCATGGTATTCCGGATGCGCGGCGGTTGTGTGATGGAGATGTCGTCAGTTTTGATATTGGCGTCAAATGGAAAGGTTTTTATGCGGACGCCGCGCGATCCTGGTTGGTCGGGGCAAGTAACCCCCGAAAACAGGCGCTGATCGACGTGGCCAAGCACTCGCTGGGGACCGCGCTTGCGGCTTATCGGCCCGGTTGGAGGATCGGAGATTTTGGCGAGACGATCCAGCGATATGTGGAGCTTCAAGGGTTCCAGGTCGTTCGGGATTATGCGGGACACGGCATTGGCCGTCAGTTGCACGAAGACCCGCAAGTGCCCAATTACGGAAAGAGCGGAAGGGGCGCCAAGATCGAGCCGGGGTTGGTGCTCGCGATCGAGCCGATGGTGACCGAAGGCCATTATGCGGTCGAAATGCTCGAGGATGACTGGACGGTCGTGACGAAGGACCGGAAGAACGCGAGCCACTACGAAGATACGATCGCTTTTACGGAAGATGGATTTATAAATTTAACAAGTGATGAGGCATTCTGATCATGCCAAAAGAAGATGCGATCGAAGTTGAAGGGGTTGTGATCGAGCCTTTGCCCAACGCGATGTTCCGAGTGGAGCTTGAGAACGGGCACAAGGTGTTGGCCCACATCTCCGGGAAGATGAGGATGCACTATATCCGCATTCTGCCGGGGGATAAAGTGAAGATGGAACTTTCGCCGTACGATCTGACGCGCGGAAGAATTACTTTTCGAGTTAAATAGGTTATCTGAGGTGACCCATGAAAGTTAGAAGTTCTGTCCGACGGATCTGTGAGAATTGCAAGATCGTGCGCCGCAAGGGGTACGTGTATGTGATCTGCAGCAATCCGAAACACAAACAGCGTCAGGGTTAATTGGTCTTTTAAGAAAGGATCCAGCATATGCCGCGTATCATCGGGATCGATATCCCAAGAGAAAAAAGAATCGATGTTGCGTTGACCTACCTTTACGGGATCGGGAAAACGCTTTCAAAGAAAGTTTTAACGGAAGCCAAGGTGGATTTTTCGAAGCGCGCGAAAGATCTGACCGAGGCGGAGGTCTCCCTGATCACGGGGATCATCCAGAAAATGACCAAGGTGGAAGGGGATCTTCGTCGTGAGATCCAGATGAACATCAAGCGTCTGATGGATATCCGCAGCTATCGCGGGTCCCGGCACTTGAAGGGGCTTCCGTGCCGTGGTCAAAGGACCCATACGAATGCCCGCACGCGTAAGGGCAAACGCAAGACCGTCGGCGGGTTGACGAAGACCCCCGTCGCTAAATAATCCAACGGAATAAAGGATCACTATGGCAAAAAAGAAAAAAGTAAAACATATCGCCCGCGGGGTGGCCCATATCGCGGCGAGTTTCAATAACACGATCATCACGATCACCGACGCCGGCGGCAATTGCGTGTGCTGGGAATCGTCCGGTTCGTCCGGCTTCAAGGGATCGAAGAAATCCACGCCGTTCGCGGCGCAGATCGCTTCCGAAAAGGCGGCTAAAAAGGCCATGGAATTCGGGATGAAGGAAGTGGAAGTCTACATCAAGGGCCCCGGCGCGGGGCGCGAATCAGCGATCCGGGCGCTTCAAGCCGCCGGGCTCGCGATCAGCGCGATCCACGATATTACGCCGGTGCCGCATAATGGCTGCCGTCCGCCGAAGAAGAGGAGAGTCTAATTTATGGCAAGATACTGCGGTCCAGTGATTCGATTGCACCGTCGCGAGGGGATCAACCTCGGTCTCAAAGGTCGCCGTACGACCGATGAGAAACACGATAAGCGTCTCGGCAAGCCTCCCGGCCAGCACGGCCTTTCCCGGCAGAAGATCTCCGACTACGGGGTTCAGCTTCGCGAAAAGCAAAAGATGAAGAGGATCTACGGGGTCACCGAGCGCCAGTTCCGCGTGTTTTTTGCCCGCGCGCTCAAGATGAAAGGCGTGACCGGCGAGATGTTGATCCAGTTGCATGAACGCCGCTTGGACAATGTGGTGTTCCGCCTCCTGTTCTCCGGTTCCCGGAGAGAGGCGCGTCAGATGGTCGGACATGGTCATGTGACCGTGAACGGACAGAAGGTCAATATCCCTTCTTATATTTGTAAGTTGGGGGATAAGATCAGCGTCGCTCAAAAAGAAGCGACGATCAAGAGAGTTCAGGCCCAATTCGAGAAGTGGAAGGATCTCAATGCCCCGGAGTGGCTCGCGTTAGACCGGGTGAAGGCGGTAGGAGAGATCAAGCGGCTTCCGACGAAGGCCGATGCCGGGATCCCCGTCGAGGAATCGCTCATCGTCGAGTTGTTCTCGAAGTAAGGTCCGGTTTTTTAAAAAAGTTTTTTATCTTTGCTCGCATAAGGAGGAAATACCATGGGAATTCGCTGGAAAACGTTTGAAATGCCGAAGCGCCTTGAGTTGGAACAGGGGTCGCAGACGCCTAATTACGGCAAGTTCATCGCCGAGCCGTTCGAACGCGGTTACGGAACGACGATCGGGAACGCGCTTCGCCGCGTACTCATCTCCTCGATCGAAGGCGCTGCGGTCACGTCGATCAAGATCGACGGGATGTTGCACGAGTTCTCCGCGGTCGACGGCGTGGTCGAAGACGGCGCCCAGATCGTGATGAACGTGAAGAAACTCGTGTTGCGTTACCACGGGAAGGGGCCGAAGAAGATCTATATCGATGTGAAAAAAGAAGGCCCGGTCAAGGCCGCGGATATTCAGGCGGACGAGACCGTCGAGATCGTGAACCCGGAACTCGTGCTCTGCACCTTGAGCAAGAACCATTCGTTCAAGATGGAGATGGAAGTGGGCCGTGGCCGCGGGTATGTCGCCGCGGAAAAGAACAAGCAGGAAGATGCTTCCATCGGCGTGGTGACAGTGGATTCGATCTTTTCGCCTGTGACCAAGGTGAACTTCTACGTCGAAGAGACCCGCGTTGGGCAGACGACCGACTATGACCGTTTGGTCCTGGAGATCTGGACGAACGGCGCCATGGGCCCGGAAGAAGCGCTTCTTTACGCGTCGAATATCCTCCAGCGCCATCTCGATATCTTCGTCAACTACGGCGAATTGCCGGAAGAAGAGGAAGAGGAAGAGACCCAGGACAGTGAATTCGCGGATATGGTCAATAAGCCCATCAGCGAACTCGAGCTTTCCGTCCGCAGCGCCAACTGCCTCGAGGCCGCCAACATCAAGACGATCGGCGATCTCGTGCAGAAGACCGAGGCGCAGATGCTCAAGTACAAGAATTTCGGAAAAAAATCACTGAATGAGATCAACGCGATCCTCGTCACGATGAACCTCCATCTCGGAATGAACATCGATGACAGGCTGCCTTCCAAGGCATCAGCCGCAACCTCTTCAGAAGCATAAGGATCTGCCATGCGCCATCAACGCCGTAGAAGGACATTAGGGATCGTTAGCGAACACCGGACCGCTTTGCTCCGGAACATGCTTCGGGCGCTTGTGCTCAAGAAGCGGATCGAAACCACGTATGCCCGCGCGAAAGAGACCAGCGCCTTTGCAGACAAGATGATCACGATCGCGAAGCGCAAGGATCTGCACGCGCGCCGGCTTCTGATCTCCAAGGTGCGGGATCCCGAGATCGCCGGGCTTTTGATCGGAAAGATCGCGCCGCTTTTTAAGGAACGGGCGGGCGGCTATACCCGCGTGCTTCGGTTAAGCGGTTATCGCAAAGGGGACGGAGCGCAAATGTCCCTGCTGGAGTGGACGGCGACTTTTGAAGCGCCTGCTAAAAAGGCCAAGAAGAAAAAAGCCGCGAAACCGGCTGAAAAAGAAACTGAAAAAGCACCCGTCAAAGAATCGACCAAGGCGGCTGCGGCGAAAAAAGAAGCTGAAGCTGCGCCGAAGGCCGAGAAGAAGGATGCCGAGAAAAAAGGCGGTTTCCTCGGGACGCTTCGGAAGTTCCTCAAAGGCGACGAGCAATAGGCGTTCGGTTTTGAGTATCGCTCTTCGCAGTCAAAGCCGTGGAGAGAAAAAATCTGAGAACCAGGTCTGATCACAAACGGGAGCGCTTAACCAAGCGCTCCCGTTCTTTATCATAAGGGGGAACTCCATGGAACTTTCAGCCAAAGTCCTTGCCGTAAAACCTTCCGTGACGCTTGAGATCGCAGCCAAGGCGAAGGCCATGAAGGCGCAGGGGATCGATGTGATCTCCCTTTCCGCCGGCGAACCCGATTTTGACACGCCTGATTTCATTAAAGACGCGGCGATCGAGGCTCTCAAAAAGGGCCAAACGAAGTATACGCCGGTCCCCGGAACGGTTGAGTTGCGTCAGGCCGTCTGTTGTAAGCTGAAACGGGACCAGGGGCTGGATTTTACGCCGGACCAGATCGTTGTCGGTTGTGGCGCCAAACACGTGATCTTCAATGTGCTTTTCGCGTTGCTCAATCCCGGCGATGAAGTCGTGATCCCCGCGCCTTTTTGGCTGAGTTATCCCGAAATGGTGACGGTATTAGGCGGGACGAATGTGCTCATCCCCACCGATGAGAAAACGAGTTTTAAGATCACCCCGGCGATGCTGGAAAAGGCCCTGACCTCGAAGTCGAAGGTACTCATCCTTAATTCACCGTCCAATCCGACCGGGGCTGTTTATACGAAGGAAGAGCTTTTGGCCCTCTGTGCCGTGCTCAAAAAGTTCCCCAATGTCATTGTTCTCAGTGATGAGATCTATGAGAAGCTCACCTTTGACGGTGGAAAGCATGTTTCCATCGCTTCGCTTGATCCTGAGATCGCCAAGCGCACCGTGATCGTGAACGGCCACAGCAAGGCGTACGCCATGACGGGGTGGCGGATCGGTTATGCCGCGTTCCCGGAAAAAACGCTGGCCAAAGCGGTCGAAAGCATCCAAAGCCATTCCACGTCCAACCCCGTTTCCTTTACCCAGGCTGGGGGCGTGGCCGCCCTGGACCATGGCGACGCGGAAGCGGAAAAGATGCGCGAGGTGTTCCAGAAACGGCGCGATCTTTTTATCGAAAAGCTGAAGGCCGTGAAGACCTTCAAACCCTTCAAGCCGAGCGGCGCGTTCTATCTCTTTACCGATATCAGCGCGACGGGGCTTTCGGCTTTTGAAGTGACGAAAAAACTCCTCGATGAAGCTCATGTCGCGGTCATTCCTTGTGAACCTTTCGGCAGCGCCAAACATATTCGCATGAGCTACGCGACCTCCGAAAAGGACATCGAAAAGGCCGTCGAGCGGATCGCCAAGCTTTTCTAACCTCCTTCCAAAACCCCTCTTCGGCGGATGAATGGCCGGGGAGGGATTTTTTGCCTCTGCCTCGGGACCTCTCGCGATCTGAAAATCCATCTCGAGAAGGTTTTGAAAAGACGTTATACTACGCCGTCATTCACGGAAATTGACTCTGGGCGGACCCAACGATGCTGACACAGCTTCATATCAAAAATTTCGCGCTGATCGATGACCTGACCCTGGAATTCTCCGGCCGGTTGAACGTCCTGACGGGGGAAACGGGCGCCGGGAAATCGATCCTGATCGACGCGATCCGGTTCGTGTTGGGTGAACGGATGGACGGTTCCCGGGCCGAGACGCGGTCGGGGACCTCCCAGGTCGAGGCTGCTTTTGAACTCCATGGCGCACTTCTGAAAGGACCGCTTTTGGAGCCCTATCTCCAGGATGAGGGCCTGCTCGTCCTTCGCCGCGAATATGCCGACGGGAAGACCCGCGCCTGGATCAATAACCGGCTTGTTCCGCTCTCACTCCTCAAAGAGGCCGGGGCTTGCCTCATCGATATTCACGGACAGTATGATCACCAGAGGCTACTCGATAGCGCGGCACACCTCGGGATCCTCGATCGTTTTGCGAAGGTGGATGTGCCCAAGGCCGAGTACCAAGCCCTTTACGAGCAATATCTGAAGCTCACCCGCGAGCAGGATGAGATCCGCGCGCTAGAGGAGCATCGCGAGCGGGAACTGGACCTGCTGAAATACCAGATCGATGAGATCGAACGGGCTGAGATCCGCGATGTGAACGAAGAAGAACTTGAACTCGAGCGGATCCGGCTTGGGAACGCGGAAAAGCTGGCCGAGATCGTGTCCGGGGCCCTCGCGTCCCTCGATGAAAATGAGATCAACGCCGACGGGCTTCTTGCCGAAGCCGTTCGGAGCATCAAAGGACTTGTGAAATTTGACAGCTCGACGGAAAAAATGAAAACCGATGGCGAGAACCTCCAGTATGCGTTGCAGGAAGTGGTCGCCGCTTTAAGAGATTACCGGGAGAAACTGACCTTCGACCCGGACCGCCTCGCGGAATTAGAAAAAAAGGCGGATCTCCTGGAGCATTTGAAGCGGAAATACGGAGGCACGCACGCGAAGGTGCTCGAATTCTACGATGAGATCAAGGCGCGCTACGACAAGCTGATCGACATCGATATGACGAAGAAGGATCTCGAGAAAGAGATGGGCCAGCTCGAACTGAAACTGAAGAAAACCGCGGCGGAATTCACCGAGAAGCGGAAAAAAGCGGGCCTGGCTCTCAAACGGGCCATCGAAACGGAACTGAAGGACCTTCAGATCTCCCGGGCGGAATTTGACGTGCAGGTGGAGCGGGGGGAGATCACCGCGGAAGGGGTCGATCGCGTGGAATTTCTCGCAAGGATGAATCCCGGTCAGCCGATGTTGCCGGTCGAGAAGAGCATTTCGGGAGGCGAGGCTTCACGGGTCATGCTCGCGATGAAGAAAGCCCTGATGGCGATCGATCCGGTGCCGGTGCTGATCTTTGACGAGATCGATACGAATATCGGGGGACGGCTTGGGCATGTGACGGGCCAGAAACTGAAAAGCATTTCAACCGAACGCCAGGTGTTGCTGGTGACCCATTTGCCGCAGATCGCCTCATTCGCTGACCGGCATATTAAAGTCATCAAATCGGTGCAGAAGGGGAAGACCCTGGTTCGGTACGAGCTTCTGGAGGGCCAGGCTAAAGTCGACGAGCTGGCGCAGATGATGAGCGGGCAACACGAGAGCGAGATTTCCCGGCGGCATGCCGAAGAAATGCTGGATCGCGCGAATTCCTGAAGCGGGATTTTTGATATGGCAAAATTAACAGGCGGGCCGGGGTGGTCTCTCAGTGCTGATCAACCGACGCCTGCACCCAAAAAAGAGAATCCAAACGCGCCGAAGCCCGTGATCCGTCTCGAAAAGCGGGTCGGCAAGTACGTGACGGTCGTTGCCGGTCTTCATACGTATGGCGCAGAGCGGCTGAACGCGATGGCCCGGGAGTGGAAGACGCTCTGCGGGGCCGGGGGCACGGTCAAGAACGGCGTGATCGAGATCCAGGGGGACAAAGTCCAGCTGATCCGGAACTGGTTCGCCAAGCAAGCTTCTCGGTAATTTTTTAATCACTCAAATCTTTCTAAGGGGGGCAGGATGTTCGATCTCAGTAAACTTGGCGACATGGCCAAGATCGCAGGCGAAGCAAAACAAATGCAGGAAAAACAGGACCGCACGGCCCGCGAGCAGACCGACCTGCTCCGCAAGATCTCCGCGCAGCTGGATTCTGTGATCGAGCTTTTGAAGAAGCGCTAGCCTGGGGCGCGGCGGGGAGATCGAAAGAGGTCCCGGCTTTCTATTCTAATTTTCACCATGACTTTTATGGGTGAAAGGAAATGGGAGCGTCATGAAAGCGCTTTCTGTCGCCACGTACGCCGCTCTGAAGAGCAAAGTTCGCGCGACGCTTCTTCTTGGCCAGCGAAAGATCGAAGAAGCCAAGGTCCAGACTTACTGGGATACTGGCCGCTACATTAATCAGCATATCCAAGCCTGCGGTGGAAGGGCGGAATACGGCAAAAAAGTCATCTTGAAACTTTCCGGGGATCTCGGGGTCGGAGATGAACTGCTTTATCGCTGTTCGCGATTTGCCGGGCAATTTCCGATTTCCTCCAGCTGGAGGAAATTGAGCTGGTCGCATCTGCGCGCCCTTTGCCGCATCCCGGATGACCGGAAGCGTTTGGAGCTCTCCGAGCAAGCCTCACAGAAAGCATGGTCTTCGGAATTTCTTGAAACCAAGGTCAGAAACCTCCTTTGGGATGAGCGCGCCCAAGCTCGGGACGGAAAACCGCCGTCGCTCCTCCCTGTCCCGAAACTTGGGCCCTTCTACACGTACCCGGTCATCCGGCCGGAAACCGTGCATTCCGTTTCCCGGCAGCTTCTTCTGGATCTTGGTTTTTCTGCCCGGCTTGAGATGGATCTTTTTCCAGGGGCTCATTTTTCCGCGGGGACGATCGTGACCTCGACTAAGGACGCTAAAGGCCGTTATGCCCTTTCCAGGATCCGCTCTCAGAAGGGTGACGAGTCCCTGCTTTACACCTACAAAGCTTTCGTGACGCGCGTCATCGACGGAGACACGCTTATCGTTGAGTTCAGGCTGGGGTTCGGGCAGATCCGCGAAGAGACCCTTCGTTTGAAGGGCATCGATTGTCCCGAACTCGACACGCCCGAAGGCCAGGCCGCCAAGCGGTTTGTCGAGCGCGAACTCGCGCACTGTGAATTCATCACCGTCAAATCGACCCAGACCCGGAAAGAGAAATGGGGCCGCTATCTCGGGGACGTTTTTTACACGGACAAAGCCGGGAAACAACAGTATCTCAACAACCGCTTACTTGAAGAAGGCCATGCGGTCCGTGTACGAGATTGACCAAGATCTCGACATGGCCGTACTTGTACATGAGGTACAAGTGCTGTCAGAGCGCGGAGCTGACCCAGTGCTCCGGCTCTGCGGTACTGATTCACAAGGAATCAGTGCGGTTCGAGTGAGGGAGTAGGGGAGGGCAACGCCACCTGTTCGATCCGAGTCAAAAGAAGCCGTCCTCCGGTGCCCGGTACCTTTTGATTCTGTTTAATTAATAATATCTATTGTAAATATAATACTATAAGCTAGTTGTGTTAATATTGTGGCAATAAAGCAACAATCCAGAGTTGATTTTGTGGCTAATTAATGGTACTATTGGTGTATGAAAAGCGGAACCTTTGTATTTGAGATCAGTGAGATATTCCGTAGCAAGGCTCAGGCGCCTGAGTGGTTGGCCCGGGAACTGCCCCTTGGCCGCCAGGTCCAGCTTATCCGCGACGCGCTTGGCATGACCCAGGTCCAATTGGCCAAACGGTGCGGGATCCGGCGGGACGTCCTTGCCCGCATCGAAAGTGACCACTCGATCGACCTCCGGCTCTCGACGGTTCGCAAGCTCGCAAAAGGATTGGGTTGCGGCCTGATCGCCCGGTTCCTTCCTGAAGAGGAGATCGAAAAAGTCCTCGACCGGCAAAGCCTCGAAGCCGCGCGCAAACTGGTGGGGCTCTCCCGATCGACGGCGGGCCTGGAAAAGCAAATGCCGGAGGACCGCTACATCGAGCAGGAAGTGAAGGCCATGCAGTACCGGATCCGCGAAAAGAGAAGTTCATCGATCTGGGAAAACGATGAAAGAAAACCCTCCTGAGCCGGGCCAGACCCCGCTGTCGGATCTTTCCGGGCTGATCCCCGGACATATCTTTTCAAGGGAAGCGCTCGATCGCGCTGAGTTCGCGAATATCAACAAAGTCCTCCCAAAATATATCCTCAAAAGACCGGCGGACCATACGGCACCCTTTAACTTCAAATGGTTTCTGAAGCTCCATCAGGAAATGTTCGGCGATGTTTGGGATTGGGCGGGAAAACTGCGTCAGCACGAACTGAATCTCGGAGTGTCCCCCGGCAAGATCGCTTCCGAACTTCATGCCGCGCAAGCCGGACTCTTTCAGTGGGAAGAGAATAAGCTGGACCCGCTTGAGATCGCCGTCCGGCTTCATTACCGGCTGGTCTGGATCCATCCTTTCTCGGGCGGGAACGGCCGCTGGGCGAGAATGGCCGGCAATATCTACCTGAGGAAAAAAGATCTGTCGCTTATCCTTTGGCCGGAGGATCGGACCACCATTCAGGGAACCGTCAGGCAGGATTATATCGCCGCTTTGCGTAAGGCGGATCAGGGAGACCTTCAGCCGTTGATCGAACTCCATAAACGATACTGGCGCGAAAAATAACTGCCCGCCATGGGGCGCCGCTGTCCTCTTTAAGGGCGCATTTTTCGGCCTTAAAATATTGCCTCGTCCCGTTTCTGCGGCAACAGGCCCGAAGCCGGCCTCAAATGATCCCGCCTGAAGTTTCGCCATCGTTCTTTATGCAGAATACGAGCCCCCGATCGAAAGCAAATGCTAGGCAAAGGGTGCTTTCCCCCTAGCAGAAACACCCCAGTAGGGTGCATGCGGTTAAGCTGTATAGGGGGGGCAGCGAGCTTTGATGCTTTCGTCTCTCGGATGGAGACCCCGATTGATAGTCTGAAGTTATGTTTTAAGTGTGTTTTTACGGTTGACGCCCTTAATTTTGCGCATAGAATATAACCATGATAAGCAAAAGAACGCCTCCAAAAACCGTCGGTCCCGTCAGTGCGACGTTTATTGCCCATTTGCAACAGCGCGGAAAAACCATTTTCTCGGCGGCAGAAGCCATGGAGCTTTATGGCAAAGATCGTTACGCCACAGGGGATTTTTTAAGCGATCTCGTGAAACGAGGGATTCTCGCCCGTATCAAAGCGGGTGTTTATCTGCTTTTGCAAACAGGCAATGAGAACACACAGCTCAGGAATTGGCCGGTGATCGCCAGAGAGCTTGCCGGAGGAGATTCTTATTTTATTTCCCATTACAGTGCTATGCGGATTCACGGAATGACGACGCACCCGCTGAATAATGTTTTTTTGACCACGCTTAAAAGGAAAAGCAAAAAGACTTTGAGTGGTATCAGCTACAATTTTATTTACTCAAAAAGAGAACATTTCTGGGGAGCTACAACATACTGGGCCACCAAACATGAGCAAGCGAGTGTCAGCGATCCGGAAAGGACCCTTCTTGACGGTTTTGACCGCCCGGAACTTTGCGGAGGCATTACGGATGTGGCGCGCGGGATCTGGGCGGCTCAAAAGAAAATCGATTTCAAAAAACTCGGACAGTATGCGGCCCGTTTTAGGACCAAGGCCGCCGTCAAGCGGCTAGGGTTTGCCCTTGAAACCTTGAAGATCGCGCCAGACTTCCTTCCGGACCTCACCCAGCTGATCAGACAGGCGAGGGATTATGTGATCCTTGATCCTCAGGGCCTCAAAGAAGGAAAGCATTTGAAAAGATGGCGGGTCCAGGTCAATCTCGATCCCGAAGAATTGAAAGCGAGCGTCTGGGGATGATCCTCTTAGCCGAGATCAACAGAAGATCCGGACAATACAAGGTCCCAGCGGAGACTGTCGAGAAGGATTATGTGATTTGCTGGATCTTGAAGTGTCTCTCGGCAAGCAGGCTCAGGGACGATTTTATCTTCTATGGGGGCACCGCTATCAAACGGATGCACTTTGAAGATCACCGGTATTCCGAAGACATCGATTTGATCAGCCGTAAAACCTTCGGGCAAGATTTTCTGGTTTCCGAAACGGTCCATTGCCTAAAGAAAGCTGAAGAAGCCGCGAATCTGGTTCTGACTATCAACCCTGAGCGGATCCTGTCAGGGGGAACACGAACACAGATCTTTATAGAATATTCTGGATACGATGAGATCATAGGGGCCCCGAAGGAAGTCCGGCTCGACCTCGCTATGGACATGGATCTCTATGGCGATACCGAAGATGGCAAGCTCTTTGCGTCCTATAGCGATCTGAAGGATAGCCATGAAACCTTTCCGGTGATGACCCTGAACACTCTTCTTGCCGGGAAACTCGGACTGCTGATGGATACTACACGGAAGGAGCCGAGGGACATTTTTGATATCTGGTTTCTATTGGATCGTCTCGACCAATTTGATTTTAACCTCGGCCAGATGCGGAAGGCATTTAAGCAGAAGTATGGTTTTGAGTTGTCTCTCGCGGTGCTCAAACCTCATTTGAGCGATCGGGCCTATAAAGGTCGCTGGGAGATGAGACTCGCCAAACAGATCGCGGATCTTCCTCCGGTTGAGCGGGTCATCTCCAATATCCAAATGCGCTTGGAAGATCTGCTTGGGTTAGAGGAATAGTCAGATTCTAAGCAAAGCCCAAAATCCCCTAAGCAAAAAAAGCAGGTGAATCTTTAAAGATCAGACGGCGCGGTTTAAAAATGACCCAAGCGACATTAGCCGCGAAAGGGGGTATGACCCAACAGCACATTGCCAAGACCGAAAAGGGGATCACGCGTCCCAGGCCCGGGACCCTGGCGAAGATCGAGCGCGTCCTCGACGCGTCGAAGCCGTATGAATACCCTGCCGGTGAACCCCCGCGCCCCGCCTTCCGCATCACCGATCAAGCCACGACGTGGTTCACGCGCGAGACGGAGCGGGAGACCTTCAGCCGTTGATCGAACTCCATAAACGATACTGGAAAAAATGACTCGCCGGGGGCATGTTTTGGCTTGCTTTCGAAAGCCATGTTGCGAAAAGAGCTGTTTGAAAAAACCGCGAACGAGCAGAGTCTTTAGCTGTTAAGACAACCGACTGCAGACCCCAGCCCAAAGCTACCGGCGATAAGCTGAAGTCTATGAGCTAGGCAGAGAGGGAATGATGAAAATCAACGTCTCCCTGCGGACGGCGTCCGGTTTCACGGTAAAAAACTATCAGGTTCGGGTCGTGCCGATCTCGGAAGAACTAAGAGACAAACTCTTGCCCTATATCCAAAAAGAGGGGCTATGTTTCCCCGGACCCTCTGGCAATCCCTACAACCATGAAGGTCCTCGTCGCGCTATCCGGAGAATTATAGAGAAATCAAATGTGCGCGAAGGTAAGAAGCGGATGGGATGGCATTAATTTCGACACACATTCGCATCTCGGCTGGTTCAGCACGGCATTTCCCTCTATAAGGTTTGCAAGTGGATGGGACATTCTGACATCAAAGTGACCCAAATCTATGCCCACTTCGCGCCGGTTTATGACCAAGACATAGAAGCACTCGCTATAGAAAAGCCCGCTACATTTTCTGCGACGGGAGTATAATTCCCTCCAAATAAGTCTCTCGAGAAACAATAGAATTGTTTTTCGGGTATTTGCTTTACCATAAGTGGCGATATGCATATTTCGGTGAGATTCCAATGACTAAATTTTCAAAAAATGTGTTTCTTAGCAAGAAATGGTGCGATCACCATCTTCAACAAATCAAGCAACTGGCCGGGCCTCGCTACGCGCCTCTGTTAAATGTAGAACTTCCGATATCAAAAATATTTGATGGAATTAGCAGGACAAAATCATTCTATGGTGAGATTAGAGAGCAATACGGAAAGCTCAATCGATGCATTCAAAATATTCTTCGAGATCTAAATCGAGCTAGTATAAATAAAGATGAATTTTCCGAGTTTGAGAAACAATCTAAAATTCTAGTTGGACGTTTGTCAGAAATTAAAGAATTTAATGTTAAACGCATCAATTGGGGGATTATTCATAATCAAACATTAAAATTGCTAGATCTGTGTATTAAGTTGTTAAGCATTGCGACGGCCAAAAAGACTCAAGCTGCAAGCAAAGATGATAAGGAAAAAATCGATTTCCTTTCTCACTCAATCTTCGACGCTCAGAAAATATTATACTTCTTTGAAAGCTACTCTGAGGGTGTGAAAGCGAAACTGTCGAATGACCCCTTCTTAATTCTTTTGGGCGAGGCAGGAAGTGGGAAGACGCATCTTTTATGCGATCTCATTTCCTCGCGCTTCGGTGCTGACGGAACGATTCTTCCGGCAGTAATGGTTCTGGGGGAACAGGTTGATTGCGTTGCGGACATCATTCCTCAGGCAATTCGCCGATTTGGCCTAAAGACGCCAAAGATGTCCGAGGATAAATTTTGGCAAAGTCTGAATGATGCTGGAAAACAAGCCGGATGTAAGGCGTTATTTATTTTAGATGCGGCAAACGAAATGTTGCATTTAAAGTCCGGTAAAAAGCTTATTGCTTCGCTTCACGAGAAAGTATGTCGCTATAAATACATAGCCATTGTTGTAAGCATTCGCAATGGGTTTGAATCATTGTTTTTAAGAGAAACAAAAAACAATAAATTTATAATCACGCGTCATCATGGATTCAAGGATGTGGAATGGCGCGCTATTACTATCTTCTTTAGTCTGTTCAAAATCCGCTTACCAGAAGTCCCGCTTCTGACACCCGAATTCCAAAATCCGCTATTTCTTCATTTGTTTTGCAAGGCTTTTCAGAGACAGGTGCGTAATCACAGCCGAAAAAGAAAGAAAATGATTTATCGGGGGCATGAGGGTGCAACCTACATATTTGAACAATTTGTTAAAAGCGTCGCTGATCGTTTAGCAGTTAAATACAAGCTGCCGCCAGGGCGCAGTGGTGGACAGTATGTGATTTGGGACACGATCATAGAAAAGATAGCTTGCAAGATGGCAGAAGGTGATGTGGATCGAGTCGCCGAGCTGGAAGTGGTAAAAATCATTCGAGATTCTCATCCTAACAGAAATCATATGAAGCTACTAAAGGATCTGGAAACGAATATGCTATTGACTAAAATTCCAGAATTTAATGTTAGCACTGGAGAAATCCTGGGTTTTAAATATAGGTAGCTCCGGTAATTTAACGCAACACTTGCGGGATATAATAGCCGCAAGGG
>CAZDVO010000024.1:12406-29527 GCA_964508905.1 uncultured bacterium | reverse complement strand
GCCTGCGCGACCAGGTTCGCGGTGGTGCCGCCGCAGATAACCTTGCGTCCCGGGGCGTCGAGGAATTGGTGGATGTAAAAATCTTGGGAATTTTTCTGGACCGGCGGTCCGGTAAAAATATTCACAGTCGAGCTTTCGCGCGCGAGCGTTCCCACGAAGGTCGCGTCATCGCCGAGTTTGCCGCCGTAGAGCCGTGAGGTCTGGTCCATGACGAGGTTGACCGCCTGGGACGCGCAGGTGATCTCTTTCTGGAAAACCCCTTCGAGGAAGACGGCGATATTCTCCCAGCCCCAGCCGTAATTCAAGGTGTCGCCAAGTCCCGCGTAAAGCACGCCGTCCGACATGATCCCGAGAAAATCGCCTTTTTCGATCGGCCCCCGGTAGGCGGTGACCTTTTTACCGAGGATCTCGGTCGTCTGGGTCTCGTGCCTCAGCACTTTGCCGGCCCGGATATGAAAGAACGGCGGATTGTCGACGTTCATCACTTCAAAAGTCTTGCTCCGCTCGTCGATCGCGAGCACGGTGAAAGTGGCGTAGGCGAGGTTCCGGACCTGGCAGGTAGGGAGCGTGCCGAGGATCGTGCGGATGATCTCTTCGAGCGGAATATCGTTATGGAGCATGGTCGTGAGGATCTCGGTCGTGAGCGTGGCGAGGATGTTCGCCTTGACGCCGCTTCCGAGCCCGTCGGAGAGGACGATCATGGTCCGGCCCGCTTCCTTGAGGATCTTCACCTTGTCGCCGCAAAGTTCCTCGCCGGTCTTTTTCAGGCTGGCTTCAAAGACGTCGTAAAAAAGTTCCATCGGTTATTCCTGCTCCAGGGTCTTGAGAAGTTGCAAGAGGCTGACCTTGGTGTTCGCTGTGGTCTCACCGAGCAGGCTCGCGATCTCCTGCGCGACCTTCATCTGTTTGTCGACGACCTCGTTCACGCGCTGGATCGTCTGGCTTTTGATCTTGTGCAGTTCTTCGCGTTGTTTCCATTCATGCGTGGTATCGACGACGATGCACGCGATCAGGTCGTGGCTTTTGAGCGGGAAGATCACCTCGCGGACGTGGAGGCCGTGGCCGGGATAATCCTTGCCCTTGGCGCGGATGACGGTGTTGGTTTCCCACGCAGTCTTCAAGTCATCGACATCGCCTCGCAGGTCCGCCGCGTGCCGCCCCACGATCTTTTCGGGGACCGTTTCGAACATGGAACACAGCGCCGGATTGACCAGGCGGATACGCATATCAAGGTCGACCACGAGCAGTCCGTTCGGGTCATATTCCCAGAGCAGTTCCCAAAGTGTTTTTCCGTTCTTGTTTTTTTCCATGAGAGCATCCTTTCCGTTGAGGCCCCATTGTAGCGGGAGCCCTAAAAAAAATGAAATGGACTCTTGACAATATTATGGAAGCCTGTATACTTCAGTATATAAATATCGATACAAGTATATCGATATAAGCATACCTGTCAAATTAAATACTGAGACAATTTAGCACAAAGGAGCCGAATATGACGCTTGGAAGCAAGAGGATCTTAAGTTATCCGTCCATCCGTCGCATGCCTTCCTATTTAAGGATACTCAAAGACCTCGTTGCGACGGAACAAAAAACCGTGTCCGCGACGCTCCTTGCCAAGGCTCTCGGTTTTGAACCGATCGTGGTGCGTAAGGATTTTGATCCGCTTCCGATCACCGGAAAATCCGGCGTCGGTTATGACATTAACGAACTCATTAAGGCGATCGAAGATCATCTAGGTTGGAACAACATCACGGATGCCTTTCTGGTCGGGACGGGGAATCTCGGTTCCGCGCTTTTGGGCTACCGGGGTTTTGAACAGTACGGGGTCAAGATCGTGCTCGCGTTCGACGAGGCTCCCGCGAAGACGCATCAAACGATCAATGAAGTGCATGTGCTTTCAATCGACGAACTCCCGATGATGGCGGAGCGGATGAAGGTCCAGATCGGGATCCTCGCGGTGCCGGCGGAAGCGGCGCAGGCCGTTGCCGAGAAGATGATCAAGGCGGGGATTCGCGGGATCTGGAATTTCGCGCCGGTGAAATTGATCGTTCCGGAAGGTGTCGTGGTCCAGAACGAAGACTTGGCGGAAGGGCTCGCGGTGCTTTCCGTGAAACTGGGCCGCGCGAAATCGAAGGCGATGGACGCGTCCCTGGACGAGGCGGCCAAGGCGGTGCCGGATGTTCCTGAAGATCCCGCGAAGGAGGTTGCCTGATGCCTAAAGCTATTTTGTTCCGGAAATTCCAGAAAGTCGGCGAGATCCTCGAAGCCCATCATTATGACGCTTCGAATCTGATCGCCATCCTGCAGAAAGTGCAGGACGAATACCGTTATCTTCCCGAAGAAGTCCTGCTTTATATCGCCGAGATGCTCGAGATCCCGCCCGCGAAGATCTACGGCGTGGCGACGTTCTATTCTCATTTCACGTTGCAGCCGAAAGGGAAGTACCTGATCCGGCTTTGCGACGGAACGGCCTGTCATGTGAAACGTTCGACGGGGATCCTCGAGGCTCTCCGCAAGAAATTGGGACTCAGTGAATCGAAGATCACCACCGACGATATGCTTTTTACCGTCGAGACCGTCTCGTGTCTCGGCGCGTGCGGCCTTGCGCCGGTCCTGGTGGTGAATAGTGATATTTACGGTCAAATGACGCCTGAGAAATCCGCGGCGCTTGTGGATTCGTTGATCGCGAAGGAGGAAAAAAATGCACCAGCAGCTTAGTATCGCGATCAAAAAACAGGGGGAGATCAAACCGGTCCGCAAAGTGACCGTGTGCGCCGGAACGGCGTGCCGCGCCAACGGTGCGATGACGGTTTACGCGGCGTTCGTGACGGCGATCCGGAAGGCCGGCTTTGAGGTGGCGGAATCTTTCACGGAGACCCAGGAGAAAAAAGACCTTTCAAACACGTTCCGGACCTCCAAGAGCGGCTGTCAAGGATTCTGCCAAATGGGCCCGCTTGTGACGGTGGAGCCGGAGGGGATCCTGTACGTCCGGGTGAAGGAATCGGATGTCGCGGAGATCGTGGAAAAGACGCTCGTGCAAAAAGAACTGGTCGACCGTCTTTTGTATGTCGACCCGGCGACGCGCGTGAAATGTCCGAAACAGGATGAGATCCCGTTCTATAAAAAACAGACGCGGTCGGTCCTGAAACTATGCGGTGAGATCGATCCGGAAAGTATCGAAGAATATTTCGCGCAAGGCGGCTACGAATCGGCCCAGCGCGTGCTGACCACGCTGACGCCCGAGCAGGTTTGTAAGGAAATGCTGGCATCCGGTCTGCGCGGCCGGGGCGGCGGCGGTTTTCCGACGGGAAAAAAATGGGACCTGACACGCGTGCAGCCGGGGCCGCTTAAATATCTGATCTGCAACGGGGACGAAGGCGATCCGGGGGCTTTTATGGACCGCAGCGTGATGGAAGGAAATCCTCATAGCGTGCTCGAAGGCATGATCATTGCCGCTTACGCGATCGGCGCTTCGCAGGGGATCATTTATGTCCGCGCGGAATATCCGCTCGCGGTGGAGAACATGCGCAAGGCTGTCGTCTGCGCCCAGAAGGCGGGGATGCTTGGGCAAAAACTTTTCGGAACGGAATTCCATTTCGATTGCAAGGTCGTCGAAGGCGCCGGCGCTTTTGTCTGCGGCGAAGAGACGGCGCTCATGGCGTCGGTGGAAGGCTGCCGCGGGATGCCGCGCCCGAAGCCGCCTTTCCCGGCCCAGCAGGGCCTGTGGGGAAAACCGACGGCGATCAATAATGTCGAGACGCTTGCGAGCGTGCCGCTTGTCTTCAAGATGGGGCCGGACGCGTTCCGCAAGATCGGCGCGCCGAATTCCTCGGGGACCAAGACGTTCGCGTTGACGGGGCACGTCGCGAACACCGGGCTCATCGAAGTCCCGTTCGGGACGACGCTGCGTGAGATCATTTTTGATATCGGCGGCGGCGTGACCGATTCCAAGGGACGGATCATGAAGGACGGTTTCAAGGCCGTGCAGATCGGCGGGCCCTCCGGCGGTTGTTTGACGGCGGAGCATCTGGACCTGCCGCTCGAGTATGAATCGCTCCGGAAGGTCGGAGCCATGATCGGTTCCGGCGGGTTGGTAGTGATGAACCGCGATACCTGTATGGTCAGCGTGGCGCGTTATTTCATGCAATTCACCCAGAATGAATCGTGCGGCAAATGCGTGCTGTGCCGCGAGGGGACGAAGCAGATGCTCTCGCTTCTGGACGATGTTACCGAAGGCCGCGCGACGCCCGAGACGCTCGATCTGATGAAAGAATTGGCAGAGGTGGTGCAAAAGGGTTCGCTTTGTGGTCTCGGGAAAACAGCGCCGAGCCCGGTGCTTTCGACGATGCGCTATTTTCGCGAAGAGTATGAACAGCATGTCCGCGATAAGTGGTGCCCGACCGGGGAGTGCAAGGCGCTCGCTCGTCCGGAGATCGTGGCGGAAAAATGCCGCGGCTGCGGGATGTGCATCAAGGTGTGCCCGGTGTCCGCGATCTCGGGAGAAAAGAAACAAGCTCACTCGATCAACGCGGCCGTTTGTATCAAATGCGGGGCCTGCGCGAAAACCTGTAAATTCAACGCGGTTGTGGGGGTGTCCTAATGGAAACGCCGAAGACGATCACGGTCGACGGGATGGAATTCCCGATCAACGGGGAACGGAACCTGCTGGAAGTGGTCCGCAAAGGCGGGATCGAGATCCCGACCTTTTGTTATCACTCCGAGCTGAGCATTTACGGCGCGTGCCGTCTCTGCATCGTGGAAGTAGAAGGTCGCGGGATCATGGCCTCGTGCTCTACGCTTCCGGAAGCGGGCCTCAAGGTCCACACCAGCACCGCGGAGGTGCGCCGGATGCGGAAGGTCGCGCTCGAGCTTCTGCTCGCCGGGCATGAACAGAATTGCACCACCTGCTACAAGAACACGGTCTGCAAGTTGCAGACCTTGTCGAAGAATTTCGGGATCGAGAAGGTCCGTTTCCGCCAGGTCGTCAAAGATCTCACGCCGGACCTTTCGTCGCCTTCGATCACGCGTAATCCCAACAAATGTATTCTTTGCGGCGATTGTGTCCGTATGTGCGAAGAAGTGCAGGGGATCGGCGCGATCGATTTCGCGCATCGCGGCCACAAGGCCTGCGTCATGCCCGCGTTCGGCAAGGACCTCGCTCAGGTGGAGTGCGTGAACTGCGGTCAGTGCGCGCGCGTGTGTCCGACGGGAGCTTTGACGCCGCGTTCAGAAGTGAGCGAAGTGTGGAAGGATGTGCATGATCCCAAGAAAAAGGTCGTGGCGCAGATCGCGCCGGCGGTCCGGGTGGCGCTGGGAGAAGAGTTCGGGCTTGAACCCGGAAGTCTTTCGACCGGGAAGATGGTCACCGCGCTCCGCATGATGGGCTTTGACGCGGTTTATGACACCTGTTTTGCCGCCGATCTGACCGTCGTTGAAGAGGCGGAGGAATTCCTTAAAAGGGCGTCGGAAGGCGGGGTGTTCCCGCAATTCACGTCGTGCTGTCCGGCCTGGGTCAAGTTCACGGAGCAGTATTACCCCGAACTTTTCAAGAATCTTTCAAGCTGCCGTTCGCCTCAGCAGATGTTCGGGGCGGCAGCGAAAGAGGCGCTGGTGAAAACGGCCGGCGTGGAGAGGAAGGATTTTGTCGTTGTTTCCGTGATGCCGTGCACGGCCAAGAAATTCGAGGCCAAACGCCCCGAGTTCGCGGTGGCCGGAAATCCCGACGTCGATCATGTGCTGACGACGCAGGAGCTCGCGCAGATGATCCGCGAGCGGGGGATCTGTTTTGATCAGTTGAAGGCGCAGGATTTTGACCACCCGTTTGGTGAAACCACCGGCGCGGGCGTGATCTTCGGAAATTCCGGAGGCGTGACCGAAGCCGTGCTCCGTTACGCGGTCGAAAAGGTGACCGAGAAACCGCTTCTCAACGTGGAGTTCAGGGAGGTGCGCGGTGAGGAAGGGCTTCGGGAAGCAAGCGTGATGATCAACGGGAAGACCTTTCATCTCGCGGTCGTTCACGGCTTGGCGAACGCCAAACGGGTCTGCGATCAGGTGAAGGCCGGGAACAGCCGGTATCATCTCATCGAGGTGATGGCCTGCCCGGGAGGATGCGTGGGCGGTGCCGGTCAGCCGGTCGTGGTGAGCGGAGATACGCGGCGCAAACGCGCGAAGGGCCTCTACGACGCCGACAAAATGATGAAGGCTCACAAGTCGCAGGAGAATCCCGAGATCGCGAAGCTTTACGCGGAACATCTTGGAACGGTCGGCGGGGAAAAAGCCCACCACCTGCTCCATACCAAGTATCAGAGCCGCCGGCGTTTTACGTCGAAGGGGCTTCCGCTGATCAAGGGGGACGCGTCGAATCACGTGAACGTGGAGGTCTGCGTCGGGACCGGATGCCACATGCGCGGTTCCGAGAGCATTCTTCACGGTCTCGCGAAATACGTGGCCGAGGAGAACCTGAAGGACCTCGTCGCGATCAAAGGCACTTTCTGTTTTGAGAAATGCGGCAAGGGTCCGAACATCAGGATCGGCGACAAGATCTACAGTGCTTGCACGCTTCAGTCCGCCAAAGAAGCGCTCGAGCAGCAACTGAGCAGTATCCTGCCGGCGGAGCCTCAGAAATAAGGCCAAGGGCTTCGCATGATAAGAGCCGGGAGAATCCCTCCCGGCTCTTTTTTTTGTGCGGGCCCGGAACGGGAAAATCCTTTGCCTGTCTTCCTGGCACCTGTTAGCATCCTCATGAAAATTCTTCCATCGGGGACGAAGCTGATGCATGCACGGAAAAAAATAACAGGGTTCTTGCTGATCTGGATCGCGCTTGGCGTGACGGGACTTGTGGGCGTTCGGAATGAAGCGCTTTTTGTCTCCCGTGAAGCGGCCGCTTCGAAAGCCCTGTCGGCGTTGACCGTGAGAGCCGAAACCGAACTGGGGCGTTTTACCCACGCGATCGAGGCGATGCTTCGCATCGTCGCGAAATGGGGGATGGAAGGAGAACTGGACGGCGCGGGGATCCCGGGATTATGTGCGAAATTCCTTCCGGTACTGGATGAATCCAAGCGGGTTTCGGGTCTCGTGATCGCAACGGGACTTGGGAAAGAATTTTTCCTGAACCGGAAAGGCGATCGGTGGGCGTTGGAACTGACCGGGATTGATCCCTCATCGGTCGATCTGGAATTTGTGCCTGGGTTGGCCGGACGGATTGTCGAAATCCGGAAGTCCCTTCCGGGGTACGACCCTCGTTCCCGGCCCTGGTTCCGCAAAGAAGCAATGGAAAGTGACGGGAAACTGACCGTTGCGTGGACCGCGCCTTACCGTTTTTTCAACGAACGTCAGGAAGGGATCACTGCCTCGCTGGGATGGCGGGACGATACGGGGGTCGATCACATTGTAGCGGCCGACGTTCTCCTCAAGGACTACATTGATTTTGTTTCCAAACTCGATCCGGGACCTCAGGGAAAGATCTTTCTCGCGAAGGCTGACGGGACCCTGCTTTTTCCGTCGCTCCCGGAGGGACCCCTGAAAGGTGTGGCGGAGACTTTAGCGCGGGATGCCAAGCGAGACCGTCCGGAATTTTTCGAAACGGGTGATTTCACATTCGCTTTTCAGGGACGGAAATGGCGCGCGGAAGTCCGGGCTCTTGAGAAACAAAAAGGACAGCTCGTTCTTGGCGTGCTGATGCCTGAGCCCCGGAAGATGTTCCGTATCCCTGCCGGCAAGATTCTGGGCTTCTTTCTCGTGGGGATATGGCTCGCTGGGGTGGGGCTGCTTCTTTGGCGCCTTTTACGGCGTTCCGCTTGAGAGGATTTTCATGAAGATCGAGAAAAATAAATCCCTCAAAAAGCTGAATACCTTCGGGATCGAAGCGTCCGCGGGAACTTTTGCCGAGATTTTTTCTGTCGAGGACTTTCAAGACCTTCTGCGCGAGGAGGCCTTTTCCGGAATGAAGAAGCGCATTCTCGGCGGCGGCAGCAATATCCTTCTGACAGGAGACCGGGACGGGATCGTGATCAAGAACTCGATCCCGGGGATCGCCGTGACGGGGGAAACAGCGTCCGCCGTGGTCGTGCGTGCCGGGGCGGGGATGATCTGGCATGATCTGGTGATGTGGTGCGTGGAACGGAATTATGCGGGGCTTGAGAACCTTGCCCTGATCCCAGGGCTTGTCGGCGCGGCGCCGGTGCAGAATATCGGGGCCTACGGCGCGGAGGTGAAGGACACGTTCGAGGGATTGGAAGCGCTTTTGATCGCGACGGGAGAGAAAGTCCGGTTCTCTAAGCCGGATTGCGCGTTCGGTTATCGCGACAGCGTTTTTAAGCACAAGCTGAAGGGCCAATGCTTGATCACTTCCGTGTCCTTTCGTCTCGTGAAGCTTTCCCCGGGGGTGACCTACCGCTACAAGACGGAATACGGGAACGTTCAGGCGGCGCTTGAGGCGATGAAGGTCTCGGAACTTTCCCTGCGCGCGGTCAGCGACGCGATCTGTCAGATCCGTCGGACCAAGCTTCCGGACCCCGCGGTGCTCGGGAATGCCGGCAGTTTTTTCAAGAACCCGTCGATCCCCGCGAAAGAATATCAGCTTCTCGCGAAGCAATATCCGGCTATACCTCATTTTCCTCAAGCCGATGGGACCGTCAAAGTTCCGGCGGGTTGGTTGATCGAGTCCTGTGGTTGGAAAGGGAAGCGCGAAGGAGCGGTTGGCTGTCATAAAGACCAGGCGCTGGTACTCGTTAATTACGGCGGCGCTCAAGGAAGCGACATCCTGGCCTTTGCCGCCGCGATCCAAAAATCCGTCAAAGATCGTTTCGGGATCGACCTGTCCCCAGAAGTGAATCTGTTCTAACCCGCCGAGCCCATTCTGATACTGGTTTGAGACTCGGGTCGGTGCCGTGAGCCGTTGAAGGTGCTCTTATGTTGAAAAAAAGGATCTTGAGAACGTTGCTCGTCGCCGGGCTCTGCGTCTGGGGCGTGATCCTTTACGCGCACACGCTGAACGCCCCTTTTTATTTTGACGATGACGCGACCATTCTCAAGAACCCCGTGATCCGGGACCTTTCGGACCCCGCGCTGTGGAAACATCCGGATTATCGCAAACGCATCGTGACCTTCTACTCCTTCGCGCTCAATTACAAATTCCACGGGTTCGATGTCCGAGGCTACCACGCCGTCAACATCGCGATCCATCTTTTGACCGCGCTGTTGGTCGGCTGGCTCATCGCGCTACTGCTTGGGACACCGCGGATGAAGGGGACCTCCATCGCCGAACGGGCTGACCCTTTCGCATTCCTGGGAGCGTGGCTTTTTATGTCGCACCCGATCCAGACCCAGGCGGTGACCTATGTCTGCCAGAGGTTCGAGTGCCTGGCGGCTTTATTTTATGTCCTTTCAATCGGTGCTTATTTGAAAGGGCGGATGAGCGTCGGGGATCCGTTCCGGGCGGCCCTTTTTTTCGTGATCGCAGCGTTGGCGGCCTGTCTGGGGATCTTTTCGAAGGAAATCGTCTTTACGCTGCCCGGCGCAATATTTTTGATCGAGTGGGTCTTTTTCAGTGGGTCTTTCAATAGACCGAAAGATCCCGTCATCCTGAGCCGGGGTGTAGCGAAGGATCTGTTTTTTGAGAGATTCTTCCCATGCTCTTGCTTTCGCAAGAAAGCGCATGGTCAGAATGACGCGAACAGCGTTTCCCGGCGGCCTGTCGGGCCGATCTGGACAAACGGCTGGGGCTGGCTGGTCGCGGTCATTTTTGGGGCGGCGCTCGTTTCCACCCTGAGATCGCTGGATCTTCCCGGCATCTTCGCGACGCACGCGAAGATGGGGATTTCAGCCACGACCTATCTGCTAACCCAGTTCCGTGTGATCCTCAAGTATTTCGGTCTGCTGTTTTTCCCGTACTCCCAGAATCTCGATCATGATCTTTCGTGGTCCACGGGACCGTTCGACGGGATGACCCTACCGAGTTTGCTTGTCGTCATTCTTTTGATCGTCGCGGCATTCCGTTCCGCCCGCCGGTTTCCGCTTATCAGTTTTGGGATCCTCTGGTTCTTCCTGACGCTTTCTGTAAGTTCGAGCATCGTTCCCCAAAAGGATGCGGTCATGGAACACCGGCTTTATTTGCCTTCGGTGGGATTTTTTATCGCGTTGCTTGCCGGGCTATACCGGCTTATCAGGAATTTTCGCGGGTTCCTGGTCGGAGTGTTCGGGCTGGTGCTTTCTCTCTCGTTCCTGACCTGGCAGAGGAATGCCTTGTGGGCGGACGAGGTCAAGTTCTGGGAGGACGTGGCCCTTAAATCCCCGAATAAATTCCGATCTCACACCAATCTCGGGCTTGTGTACCGGAAGCATGGGGAGTACACGAAGGCGATCGCGGCCTATGAAACGGCGCTCCGGCTCCGGCCTCCCTTGGGCGAACCGCTCGGGAGGATCTATACCAATCTGGGGGCGGTTTACGGGGTGATGGGGCGTTATCGGGAGGAGATCTCCCTTTATCTGAAAGCCATCGCGGCGGATCCGAAGAACTATCAGGCTTATAGCAACCTGGGTTATGCCTACGCGCTGGTGGGTGATTACCGGAACGCCTTGGTCTATGGAGAAGCTGCTGTCAAAATGGCCCCCCGTTTTGATGAAGCCTGGAATAATCTCGGCGTAACCCACGCAAGAATGGAGCACTACCAGGAAGCCGCCTACGCGTTTCAAGGGGCACTCAGGATCAATCCCTACTATAAAGAAGCCGCATCCAACCTCCGGCTTGCCCGGGAGAAATTAGGCCACGCCTAGTGGTCCCTCTCAATCCCTTGCCTCACCTCATGGGGGGCGGGGCTTCATTTGATAGGATAGGGGCCAAGCCTGCGAAGAGCGGAATGCTGTTTGGCGCTGAACTGGCGTTCCTGAACAAAGGGAACACGACCGTTGGCCTAGCAGGGGATACGGTAGCGCTTGCCGAACAATACGGAAATATTCAGGTATATGAAGGCGTTGATCAATCCCAAACGATCGATGAGGATATAATCCTTGTTCCTGTCATGGGAAAGAGTTAAAATTTTTTCACTTCAGCATTTTTTTGGCTGCCGTTCTTTATGAATGGATTAAAAACGCATTTTTTGTTCATCACTCCAACAGGAGGCTTATTTTGAAGACGTCCGCCCGCCTGCTTTCCATTCTTCTCTCCCTCCCTCTCGTTTTTTCAGCAGCGCCGATGCCCGGTTTTGCCTATTGGACGGCCGGGGACGGGCAGAACATCCCGGCGAATAACGACGGATCAACGGGAATCCAGTTTATCGATAACTTCACGATCTCGATCACAGGCGGAGTGGGCTTGTCAATAGGGACTACAGACGGTAATTCAGTCCTTGTGAGCTCGGGTGCGGCGGGCACCATCAATACTTCGGGGAACGTGACCTTTACGGGAGTTGTTGCCTCTCAGGCAGCCCAAATGAGTATTTTGAATGTTACCGGCACCACGACTTTTGATCAGGCGACGAATATAGCCAGTGTTAATGTCGGTGCCGGGAGCACGGCTATTTTTAACGGAAGCGTTTATGGGAACGGCATTTCGGTCGGCTCCGGTACGGCAAGATTTTATGATTCATCCATCAGCTTAAATTCTCTCACCGTGGAGGGCGGAACGATAGGGGTGGTCGATCAAGATCAGCTCAACGAACTCAGCCCAAGCAGCAATTGGACGCTGGAAGCTTTGGCGGCGGAGACTTTTGACACGAATTACGGAGCGGCTAATTTCACGGTCAATACCGGCGATACTGTCAACCTTAGCTACGCGATCGAGGGCAATGTGGCTTTTGCCCAGGACGGGACGCTTGCGTTCACCGGCGGATCGATCGGCGCGGTTCTTGCGGAAAACACGGGAACACTCCAGTTGGATGGGAATACCTCCGTCACCGGCGCGGTGGGAAGTTCCGGACACGCGCTTGGGGCTATGAATATTAATGCCGAATCGACGTTTTCGGGGGATGTCTATGTCGGCGGCGTGGAGGTCATTGGCGATTCCAGCAATACCATATTTAGTGAAGAGGTTTTTTCAAGCGGAAGCATCAACGTGAACGGCGCATCTTCGGTGACTTTTAATAAAGCGGTCGAGGGGAATATCGGGGCGCTAGGAGCGAGCTCTGTTGTCACGATCGCGGACGCGGTGATCGGCCAGGTTTTGGGTGGTTCAGGAACTCTCGTGATGCTGGAAGGATCGTCCGTGAGCGGCGCAATTGGTCTTGAGCTCGATCACTTTGCGGCAGTGAGTGTGAACGGAGCCGTGGATATCGCAAACGATAATTGGATCGATACTCTTTCGATCAGCACGACGGGCACGGTCGGCATGATGGGGATTTTGAACGGGGATATGGATTTTGACGCCGCCGGTACCGTGAATTATTCCTCAGGGAGCTTGAACGGTTCGATCGACTTTACGGGCGCCGATGGGACTGTCAATTTGTCGGATCCGTCCTTCATTATTAACGGATCTATCGTTGCTGGCAACGGGAGCGGCGGCGCGCGCGGAAACCTTGGTATTCAGAACGGCGATGTTTTTACAAGGATCAACACCGCCGGCGGCAAACTCAATAGCGTGATCGCCCTTAACACCACGGATATCAATGATGACCTCGGAGCGGTCGCGAACGCTTTCACTGTTAACGCAGCGGGGGAAACAGTGACTTTGAGCGGTGCCAACACTTACACCGGTACGACCACAGTGACGGCGGGGACTCTTGCGTTGTCAGGCGGTTCCGCGATCGCAGATACCGGAGCGGTTGTTCTCGCGAACACGGTGGGCGCGGGTCTTCAGCTGAATGCAAGTGAAGAGGTCGGATCCATTTCCGGTGGCGGCGCGGCAGGCGGCAACATCAACCTTCAGGCGAACACGCTGACGGTCGGGTATGCCAACACGGATACCACATACGCCGGTGTGATCAGCGGGGTTGGAGGTGCGCTCACGAAAACGGGAACCGGCACGCTGACCTTGAGCGGGGCGAACACGTACACGGGCGATACGACGGTAACGGGCGGCGGACTGACGGTAACGGGCGGGACGTTCTTTAACGGCGGCTCGGTGAACACGACGCGCGGCGACGACAATGACGCGGGAAGTCTGTCGGTCTCTGTGTCGGGGGATATTGATTTTGGGGCGAACGATATTACAACAACAGGTGGGGCGGATACCTTGAATGCCGGTGGGCATGATGCCGGATCGGTTACGCTCAATAGCACGACAGGAGAAGTCGAGGCCGGAGATATTGCGGCCAATGGCAGCGATGCCGGTGTCGATGGAGGCGGTACTAGCGATAACGGAGGTGCTGGCGGCGATGTCAGCATAAGCTGCGCCACTACGGCAAATATTGGTTCTGTTTCGGCGGCGGGAGGCAGCTCTCCTGGGAATGTTGGTTCGGGTTCGAAGGGCGGGAGCGTTACACTGACCGGCGGTACTTTTAGTATCGGAGCGATTTCTTTAGGGGGAGGAGCGGGTTCTGGTGGCGGAGGTAATGGCGGAAATGTCACAATCAATGTTACGTCAGCAACTATCGATTCGATCAGTGCGGTCGGCGGTAACGGTCTTGAGGGGAGCGGTTCCGGAGGCGATTTGACGTTAAACGGAGGAACAGTCACTGTTGGGGGAAATATCGACCTCAGCGCTGGGGCCACCGCGGGTGAAAGCGGTGCTGCCGGCAAGATCGATGTGAAGGCCGGTTCCCTAGTGCTGACGGACGGGACGACAACCAATAGCATTTTGAGCCCATCCACGATCACGATCGCTTCAGGCGCGGAACTGGATACCACGGGCCTTCAAGGCGGCGGCATAACGCTTTCGGATGGACAGACGCTTACGGGGAAAGGGACCGTGACCGGCGATCTGACGATCGGGGACGGGAGCACGCTTTCTCCCGGATCGAGTCCCGGGACATTGTCCACCGTGGGAGATGTGATCTACGCTGCGGGCGGGACGTATGTGTGGGAGATCGATAGCGTTATTGCCGATCCCGCGAACCAGGATTTTCATGACATTACCGGAAATTTGACCATTGACCCGACGTTTACGTTTCAGATCACAAGTCTCACAGGCGCAGGAGCCTCCGGTGATGTGTCTGATTTTAACCGGTACGCAAATTACACATGGAACCTGGCCAGCGTTTCCGGACCCGGAAACAGTATTACTGCCACTACGTTCACCATCGATGATGATCCCAGTTTCACCAATAACACGTCTTGTTCCGGGGTAGGATGTACCGACGGTGCATTCAGCATCAGTGTGGTGGGTACAGACCTGGTGTTGAGCTACACGGGGGCGGTGAATACGCCGCCCCAACCGATCTACTGGCAGGGGACGACAGATACCGTGTGGAACACTCTCTCGGACGCAGGTGTCTCCAATTGGGAGAATGAAGTCGGTGCTGAGGCGAATGCGGTCCCGGGTACGACGTCGAATGTTTGGTTTGATAATCGGGTTGCCGGGGATGTGAGTACGACACTGGGGCAAGATTTCACGATCAGAACGCTGACGGTGGACAACGGGACAGGGGCGGTGACCATCGTAGCCGGTAACACGCTGACGATCAATGGCGATAATGGCAACGCGGGCATCACGCTCGTGGACGGATCCGGCGCGCTGACGATCAATAGCGCTGTCACGTTAGGCGGAGCGCAGACGTGGCTCAATAACAGTACGACGAACGATCTCACCGTTGCGGGAAATGTGACGAATGACGGGTATACGCTGACCGTGAGCGGGGCCGGGGATACGGTGATCTCGGGGATCATCTCCGAGACCGGGGGTATCACGAAAACGGGAACCGGCACGCTGACCTTGAGCGGGGCGAATAGTTATTCCGGGGCGACGGCGATCAACGTTGGGACCGTAAAACTCGGGAATGCTCTGGGACTCGGGACGACCGAGGCTGGCACGACGGTGGCAAGTGGCGGCGCGTTGGATCTGAACGGACAGACGGTGGTTGGCGAAGCGGTCACGATCAACGGGACCGGCGTCAGCAGCGGCGGGGCTTTACTGAATAGCAGCGCCTCCGCGGCGAGTTTATCGGGGATGGTGACGCTGGGGAGCGCGAGCACGATCACGTTGTCCGGGGCGGGTGGCCTGACGTTGACGGGCGGGATCACGAACGGCGGATTTGATGTGGCCTTTGACGGGGCGAACGCGACGACCGTTTCGACGACGAAGATCACGGGGTCCGGAGGGTTGGTCAAGAACGGGAGCGGGACACTGACGCTTTCCGCCGCGAACGACTACACCGGCACGACGACCATTAATGCCGGGACGCTGGAGCTTTCCGGCGGGTCCGCGATCGCCAATACAGGAGCTGTTTCCCTAGCGAATGTTTCGGGTGCTATCCTGAAGCTTGGCGCGAATGAGACGATCGGCTCTCTTTCCGGAGGCGGGACGACGGGCGGTAATGTGAACCTGCAGACTTTCACGCTCACGACGGGTGACTCAAATGATACTGCCTACGGCGGTGTTATCAGCGGGACCGGCGGGCTGACGAAAGCCGGCTCCGGTGTTTTCACGCTCACGAATGCCAATACCTATTCTGGAACGACGACGATCAGTGCGGGGACGTTGCAGGTAGGTTCGGGTGGGACTACGGGAGCGTTGGGAACAGGTGCTGTAACGAACCACGCGGCGCTTGTGTTTAACCGGAGCGATGCTGTTACGGTTTCGAATGTGATCTCCGGATCGGGGATGCTCCGGCAGTCGGGCAGTGGAATCCTGACGCTTAGCAGCGCGAACCTATACTCAGGCGGGACAACAATCGATGCGGGTAAGACGTTGGCGGTGAGTAACGCGTCGGCTCTGGGTTCTGGAACCGTGGCGAATGGTGGAACCCTGGATCTCGGAACCACCGCGCTGAATCTTGGCGCAGGCGCTTATAACCAGACCGGTACGTTGACCTTTACGGTTAATTCGGCTTCTGTCGGTGATTTTGGGGCTATATCGTCTACCGGAGGTAATGTGACGGGGACGATCACTCCGATCGTGAGCGGTTACCTTGCGAATAACGACACGTTAGCGATCATCAACGGAAATGGTAGTTTGACTTACGACGCGGCTACGGTGTTGACACCCTATTCTCACTATACATTTACCGGTTCGCAGTCTGGCGGGATTTTGACGCTGACGGCGAGCCGCGCGGAGAATGGTTTCGCGAGCGATGCAGGCGGGGATACCAATGCCGCGAATGTGGGCCGGGCCCTTGATAACGTGACGAATCCGGGCGCGGATATGCTGACGGTGTTGAACGCGCTGGACGCTATGTCCTCCACGGAGGTCGCGAAATCGCTTCAGACTATGATGCTCGATCCCAGTTCCGGGACGATGCAGGCAACGCGGTCCTTGAACGGCCACTTTTTAACGGCGATCAATAACCGCTTGGCCTATGCCCGGAGCGGTTTCGGTCCGGGATCCGGTGTTTCTTCCGGGGATGGGATCGACGGGATGGGGTTCTGGACTCAGGGCGTCGGCGGGTACCAGAAACAGAACGCGCGCGACGGGATCCAGGGCTACAGCGCCAATACGTTCGGGACCATGATCGGGTTCGATCGAGTGCTCGACCGGCATTTTCGGCTTGGCGCCGGGGGCGGCTACGGCTTCGGGTCGGTCCATTCCAAGACGCCGGGAAGTCCCTCGACCAGTATCAATAGTTTCCAGGGGACGATTTACGGGAGCTACGATTCGGTGGACTTGTGCGAAGCCCGGAGCCAGCGGAAATATTCCCGCGAGGCCGTGCGCCATCAGCGGGAGCGGCTCTGGTACGTGGATGGGATGCTTTCTTTTGCGCAGAATAATTACGACAGCCGCCGGGAGATCTGGATTGGTTCCGACAAGCGAATCGCGAAGGCCGATCATTACGGCCAGCAGTACGGCACGCAGTTCGAAACGGGGTACACCTTTATGACGGAGAAGACGCGGAACCTGGAAATAACGCCTTTCACCTCCCTGGGTTACAACTATTTGCGGATGAACAAATATAAGGAAAAGGGCGCCGATGCGTTGGACCTGAAAGTGGACGGCGACGGGTTCAACCAGTTGGAACAGGGCCTCGGGCTCAAGCTGGCCTATCCTCTGTTTTCAGAAAAAGCGGGGACGTTCATCCCGTCGATCAAGGGCGCCTGGCT
>CAZDVO010000024.1:0-12306 GCA_964508905.1 uncultured bacterium | reverse complement strand
TCAACTAACGAAGGAGAAACTATCATGCGTAAACTCGTGATCGCGTTCTTTGCCCTTGCTCTCATGCTTGGCGGGCTTTCTGTGGCTGCTTATGCCGCGGATTGTACGAAGGATACAGGGTTTGATAAGGTGTGGGATTGGGCGACGACGATGGGCAAGAAGGATATGGAGAAGAACCAGATCCTGGCCAAGAATAAGGCCGATCGTGTAGCGGCTTGTACCAAACGGGAAGCTGAAAAAGCCGCCAAGGAAGCCGAAAAAGCGGGCAAAGACATGAAGAAGAAGCTCGGATTCTAGTCTGCGCTTTTCCTTGGAAATGATGAAAATGGCCTGGTCCTTGCGACCGGGCCATTTTTATTTTAGGCGGAACTTTTAAGAGGGTGCGGCTGTCTAAGCGGTTGAGGGCCTAAAGGGCTTATCGACCCTTGTCTTTCGATTTTGTTCTTAAAGGGTGACAAGGACAGCCTCAATTTCATTTTCATGAAATTGAAAGGAATCAGGACTGTGCAAGAGATCGAGCGGGAACTGATCACGAAGGCGGGGGAAGGCGATAGGCTGGCTTTTCGCGAGATCTACGCGCGGGCTTCCGGCTACGTCTACACGCTCGCGTACCGGGTCGTGGGGACGAAGCATGACGCCGAGGAGGCGACGCAGGACGTGTTCTTGAAGATCCATTACAGCCTTCGTTCTTTCAAATTTGAGTCCTCGTTCAAAACCTGGCTTTACCGGATCGCGGTGAATACGGCGATCAATCACGCGAAGAAAAGAAGCCGTGTCACGACGCGCGAAGTGGAAGAGGTTTTTGAAGATCCCGCGACGGTGACGCCGCCCGAGGCGGCCCAAGGGCTGGAAGCGGCCGAGACGGAACAAAAATTGAAAGCGCTTCTGGACCAGTTGAACCCGGATCAGCGGGCGTGCATTGTCGCGCGGGAGATCGAAGGATTGGATTATCAGGAGATCGCGCGGAGTCTCGGCGTGAACCTGAATACGGTACGGTCGAGGCTGAAACGCGCTCGTGAGGCGTTGATGGCCCTCGGGCAACAGCTTGGAACGAAGGAGGAGGTGGCGGATCATGCAATGTAAAAGCGTGCGAGAAAAACTTTTGACGGATTATCTGGATGGGCAGCTGGGCTCGAAGGAGAAGGCCCGGATCGAGGGGCATCTGGGGGGGTGTGTCGATTGCCGGGCATTTCTGGAGACCGTGCGGAACACGGCGGTGGCGCCTTTTAAGGATGCCGGGGAAATGGTTCCGGATCCACGCGTGTGGGACCGGATCGAAGCCGGGATCGAGGCCGCAGAGGTGCAAAGCAGCGGAGGGTTCTGGAAGGCTTTGGACCGTTTGCTCGAGCGATTGCCGGCCCCGGTGCCTGTCACGCGGACGGCCGTGGCCGGAGCCTTGATCCTGCTTGCGGTGGTGCTTGTGAACTGGCCGTCCAGTTACGCGGAGCCCGTCTACAATTACATGTCGGAGCAGATGGCTTTTATGGGCGAGCTAGGCGCGGGGAATACGGATCTTCTGAACGGGGATCTGAAAGGGTATGAAACTTTTTTGGAGGGGAACACGCTTTGACGGAACTTTTTTGAACGATTGGGTGTCTTAGTTGTAGAAAAGGGAGGGACTCAACATGAGAAACAAAATGGAAAAGTTGGTGATGTTGTTCGTGGTGGCGGGCTTGATGGGCGCGGGTTCTGTGGCCGTAGCGGCGGAGACCGGGACGGCAAGCCCGGAGGCGGCGGAGGAAGGTCCGGGCAGAGGCCGTGGCCCGGGGCCGAAGGCGTTTTTTAAAGAACTCGGCCTGAGTCAGGAACAACAGTCGAAACTTGAAGCGCATCGCAAAGCTCAGTGGACCCAGAATAAGGAGGTCCGGGAGCAGATGAAAGCCAAGATGCAGGCGTTGCACGAAGAGATCGGAAAACCGAACATGGACCCGGCCCAGGTGAAGGGGCTGGTGGATGAGATCAACACGTTGAAAGGGCATCTCTTTGCCCAACATATCAACGGGATCCTCGACATGAAGGAGGTCCTGACGCCTGAGCAATTCGCCAAGATGCAGGCGCATTTTAAGGACCGCGCCCCCGGGAAGCACGGCCGGTGGGGGAAGCATCACGGCCCCAACGGGGAAGGCCCCGAAGGTGATGAGCCGTCGCCTGAAAAAGAGTAAAGACCGTCAGCGTTCCGGTGCCGGGGATCCCCCGGTACCGGAGCCGCTCTAGCCGTAACCCTCTGCTTCTCATTCCTGCCGTTTTTTGCTATCATACCCGGCCTATCCCAACTTGAGATGCCTTTACATAAAAGGTAGTTGGGATGGCCCTAATTTCCAAAAAGCGGAAATTAATAAGAATTAGGACTATCCTTGTCTTTGATTTTGTTCCTAGAGGGCGACAAGGATGGCCCTAATTTCCAAAAAGCGGAAATTAATAAGAATTAGGACTATGCAGACCTTATCCTCCAGACAAAATAACATTCTTCGGGGCGTCATCGAGACGCATATTGAGACCACCCAGCCGGTCGGCTCACGCCTGATCGCGGAAAAGTATGCCTTTGCTTTTTCTCCGGCGACCATCCGTAACGAAATGGGAACGCTTGAGGAACTGGGGTATCTGACGCACCCGCATACTTCCTCGGGGCGTCTTCCTACGGATCGCGGGTATCGTTATTATCTGGACCATACGGCCTTTGAGGATCCTACCGAAGAAGCCGCGCACCTGGATGAAGGGCTAGCTTCGCCGATGGGGGAAGATCAAAGGGAGGCTTTCTGGGATCAGGTGTCCCTTTTTCTGGCCTCGTTTTCCCAAGAGGTCGGATTGGCCTTAACGCCTTCCGCAGATGAATTGCCCCGGCGCGTGAAGTGGTCTCTGCAGGGGGTTCCTTCCATCCTTGAAAAACCGGAATTCCAGGACGTGCGCAAGGTCCGGAATCTCCTGGGTGTTTTTGAAGAGCGAACAGCACTCACGCACTGGGTCCTCACGCATGTCGATCCGGACCACGTTTCGGTGTCCGTGGGGCGGGAACATGGCCATGAGGCGCTTGAAGATTGCGCGATCGTGACCGCGCGTTACACCGCCGGAGACGGCCGCCAGGGGGTCCTGGCCGTGCTGGGACCGAAGCGGATGGCCTATCGCCGGGTCATTCTGCTTGTGGCTAGGGCTGCGGTGCGAGTGGGGACTATTCTTAAAACGACGGAGTTTTGATCATGACACAGAATCATTCGAAGAAAAATCATCAAGAAAAACAGGATGGCGGGAAGCGGATGGAGGATGGTGCAAAACCAGAGGTGACGTCTCCTACGCCGAAGCAGGGCGCCAAGATCGAGGTGGACGCGCAGGAGTACGAGGCCCTGAAGCAGAAGGTCGTGGAACTCGAAGGGCTGCGTGAAAAGTTGCTGCATTCCGCCGCTGATTACGAGAACGCCAAGAAACGGAACGAACGGGAGAAAGAAGATTTTATCCGGTTCAGTCAGGAGAGGATCCTTCGTGAGATCCTGCCGGTCCTGGATAATTTTGAGCGGGCCGTCAGTCACGCCAATGAGGCTTCCACGAAAGCCTCGGGCGAAGAGGCGTTGCGCCAGAGCCTCAAGACCCTGATCGATGGGGTGGAGCGCGTTGAGAAGCAGCTTTTTGACGTGCTTCGCGCACACGGGCTCAAGAAGATCGACACGAATGGCCAGCCGTTCAGTCCTCATTTCCACGAGGCCGTGGCTCGCGTTCAGGAAGAAGGCAAGGAAGATCACATTGTTGATGAACTTCAAACCGGCTACATGCTCCATGACCGCCTTTTGCGCGCGGCCAAGGTCCGTGTCCGTGTGGCGCCTCAGCAGCCGTCCGCCGCGGATGCGAAACAGGAAGAAGACCTCTAAAACAGGATGACGGAAAGCGGAGGGGGGAAGGCGGACCAACCTGTTTTTCGCCATCCTCCATCCCCTATCCGATACCCAGGAAGATATGACCAAACGTGATTATTATGAAGTGTTGAGCGTGGAACGGACCGCTGACGGCGAGACCCTTAAAAAAAGTTATCGCAAGTTGGCGCTTCAATATCATCCCGATCGCAATCCCGGCGACAAGGCCGCGGAGGATAAGTTCAAGGAAGCCGCGGAAGCTTACGCGGTGCTGAGCGATCCCGAGAAGCGCGCCCGTTACGATCAGTTCGGCCACAGTATGGGCGGCGGCGGGTTCTCCGGGTTCGAAGGCTTTCAGGACGCCTTCGGCGGGTTCAATGATATCTTTGGCGATCTTTTCGAAGGGTTCTTTGGCGGCGGGGGTTCCGGGCATGGCCGCCGGGGGCGCGGGAAACGGGGCTCCGACCTTGAATACACCGTGGAGATGGAACTCGCCGAAGTACTGGCCAGCAAGACCTACGATCTTGAGATCCCGCGTAAAGAAACGTGTGGCGAGTGTGGCGGCAGCGGGGCCGAAAAAGGCTCCAAGCGGAAGGTTTGCACGGATTGCGGTGGACGGGGCGAAGTCCGGATCTCCCAAGGGTTTTTCACGATGCGGCGTACCTGTCCGCGTTGTCAGGGCGAAGGCGAGTCGATCGAGAAACCCTGCCAGGCCTGCCGGGGCGAAGGCCGTGTCCGCAAGACTCGTAAGCTTCAGGTGAAGATCCCGGCCGGGATCGAGCACGGTTCGCGGCTGCGCGTGACCGGCGAAGGCGAAGCCGGGCAAGGCGGCGCGGGACGAGGGGATCTTTATATCCAGATCCTCGTGAAGAAACACAAGATTTTTGAGCGGCAAGGCCAGGACATTTATTGCGAGCGGCTGATCCCGTACACGGTGGCGGCCCTGGGCGGCGAGGTGGAAGTGCCGACGTTGACGGGGAGCACCCGGCTTGAGATCGCGAGCGGAACCCCTGCGGGGAAAGTGCTCAAGATCAAAGGGGAGGGGATCACTGTTTTTGGGACGACGGACCGGCGCGGGGACGAATACGTGAAGGTCGATATCGAGGTCCCGACCAAGCTGACCAAGTCCGAGCGCGAACTGTTGGAGAAGCTGGCGGCCGAGCGCAAGGAAAAGGTCAGCGCGAAAAAAGGTTTTTTTTAAAACGTTCAAACCTGTCATCCAAAGGAACGAGAATGGACTATTTTGATCATCCTTACCGCGTGATCTACGCGGACACGGACCAGATGGGCGTGACCTATTATGGGAATTATTTCCGGTTCTTTGAGGCGGCCCGCAACGAATATTTCCGGGAGTTGGGCCTGCCCTACACGGAATGCGAGAAAAAAGGATTGTTTCTTCCCGTCGGCGAGGCCCACGCGAAATATCTCGGGCCGTCGCGATACGACGATGAGCTCATCATCCGGGCGAGCGTCAGCCACCTTGGCGCGAGCAGTATCCAGTTCCAGTACCAGGTGATCCAGAAGGCGACGGGGAAAGTCATTACCACCGGCGATACCTTGCACGTGTTCGTCGATAAGACGATGCGGCCTTGCCGGATCCCGGAAGATATCCGGAGCAAAGTGACCGTGCACACGCTCCTTCGTTCAACGCGCAAAGCGCAACGTTCAACGTAAGTCTTTCGCGTTGTGCTGAAGGATGATAACTTACTTCGCTAGAGGATCTTTTAATGATGGGAAAAATTAGAGTAAGCGTTTTAGGAGACGGCGGCTGGGGGACGGCGCTGGCGCTCGTGAACCTGCGGCGCGGCAATGATGTGATGCTTTGGTCTGCGTTCCCGGAATACGCCGAAGTCCTGAGAAAAAAGCGCGAGAACGTCAAATTCCTTCCGGGGATCAAACTCCCCGCGTCGCTTCGTATCACCTCCGATCTGAAAGAAGCCGTTGCGTTCGGGGACGTGCTCGTGCTGTCGATCCCTTCCCAGTTCCTGCGCCGGGTCGTGGCCCAGCTGAAGGGCCTCCCGTATCAGAAAAAGATCCTGGTGAGCACCGCCAAAGGGATTGAGAAAAAGACCTGCCTGCGTCCGACCCAGATCCTCCGGGAACTCCTGGGTAAGAAAGTCCCGATCGTGGTGCTGTCCGGCCCGTCGCACGCCGAAGAAGTGGCGCGCAATATCCCGACGCTGGTCGTGGCGGCTTCTGAGGATGCCCCAAGCGCGAAATTCGTGCAGGAGCATTTCCGTGATCCGAAATTCCGCGTATATGTTCAGAACGATGTCCCGGGCGTGGAGCTGGGCGGCGCGTTGAAGAACGTGATCGCGATCGCGGCCGGGGTCTGTGACGGGCTCAAATTCGGGGATAACACGAAGTCAGGGCTCCTGACGCGCGGGATCTACGAAATGGTGCGGCTCGGCGTGAAACTGGGCGCGCGTCCGGATACGTTCTTCGGCCTTTCCGGGATCGGCGATCTGATGACGACATGTTTCTCCAAGCACGGGCGTAACCTTTTTGTCGGGCGCGAGCTTGGCAAGGGACGCAAGATCAAGGACATCCTCGCCGGAATGGCGATGGTGGCCGAAGGGGTGGACTCCGCACTGAGCGTTCACCAGATTTGCGAGCGGGAAGGGGTGGATATGCCGATCCTGCGCGAGGTCTACAGGATGCTCTTCAAGCACAAAACGCCTGCCGATGCCGTGGCGACGCTTTTGTCGCGCACTCCCTACGACGAATGGAAAGCCTTCGAGCTTTCTTCCTGCAAGCGGAAATAAAAAAGGGGTCAGTCACCATTTTAGGGAAATGGTGACTGACCCCATTAAGATAAAAACCCCGGTAAGGCTTTAGGCCCTACCGGGGTTTTTTCTTTTTCGGTTCACGCAGACTACGGCGCGGTTTTTATGTCGATGGGAGAGCCCTCGGGTTGAGTGGCGCAGACTCGTGGGAATAGATCATCCCAGTGGAACGTTAAACTCACGGTCAGGGACTGGAGGTACGAGTAGTAGATCCCATCGACTGACGAGTTTGAGAGAGAAGAGCTCTCGCCGATGGCGTTATCAATCCTTCTCCTGAAATAAAATGAATTGTAGTAAGCAATATCTGCGGTGAGGTATTTGCTGAGCTTGTAGCCGGCTCCCAAGCAAATAGCCAGGTGATTTGAATCTGGGATGGACGGAGTGAAATGGTCTTTGGGAACAGGGGTCCAGAAGAAAAACGATCCTCCGCGGAGGGTCAGTTTTTCAGTTAGCTTGTGGCTTGCGCCGAGCTCGATCCCGAAGCCACTGGTCCAGTCTTTGTCGGAACTGCTCGAGTTGCCGACCGCGTCAAGGATGGCATTGTCGTAGACTGAGGGAGTTGGGTCCGCGACGATCCGCAAACGTTTCAGGGAAGACCATCGGGTCCACGTAAAATCGACCTCATAATGGGTTTTTTCCGTTGGCTGGTACGCGTAGGCCCAGGTCATATTCATGGGGAGGGGGATCTTCGTGTGCGCTCCTGTTTCAAAATTGCTCGGGCCCCCGACCGAGGCCCCTTCGACTTTGACAAGCCCGCTTGTTTTAACGTTCACGGGGCTTCTGAAATAATAACCCAGGCGATGTTTCGGGGTGAGTTTGAGCAGGGTGCCCATTTGCCATCCCCAATGGTTCCCGGAGGTGTTCAGGCGGAGTTGTCCGTCCGGTAGAGGCGTGCCGACCAAAGAATTCGGATATCCCTGAATGCCGCCAAAATCATAGACCCGATACCACATGGGGCCGCCGCCAATGGACCATTTGTCAGTGATTTTATAGGCGATGGCGGGTTTGAGGGAGTACATCTTGAGGTAATTCCTCCAGCCCGTGTAGTGAACGCTGGCGTCTCCTCCTTTGTATTTATTCATAAGCCCGAAAGGAGAATCCATGCCGATACCGAAAGCCAGGCGGTCGCAGAAGATCTTGCCCGGATTGATGGTGAGATAGCCCGTTGGGACCATGCTGATCGTTCCGGAACTTCGGGTATTTCCCTCCGCTTCATTATTCTTCTTCCAGGTGAACATGCTGATGAACGAGCTATTGCCCTGGAATTGAACGCCCGGGAGATCCGCGATCCCGGCCGGGTTATAGGAGATCGCGGCCGGTTCGTTAGGAGTGGCGGTGACGGCATCGCCCATGGCAAGGGATTGTGCGCTGAACGAAGCGTTTTCAAGTCCGCCCGAGCCCACGGCAAAAGCAGAAGAGGGGGCGACGGCGGTAAAGGCGATCAGGGTCCCGACGGCGAGGACTTGCTTCATCATGAGTGGAAACTCCTTGTTAGTCTTCTGTTGATAAAGACCCCGCGGGGCCGCATTTCAAAATAAGACACACGTGATGGATGAGACCGAATGCTCGCTTCCCCAGAATTATCGAACCCGCGGAGGATTTTCTTCAGCGCTATTTAACCTTTTTCTCGAATACAAACGCGTTAAAAGATAATTATCGCTAGTTAATGCTAGTTTTAATTTAAGGTTGACTTGCAAATATAAAAATAGGGTGTTAGGTTTCTAATAGAAAACAGGAGACGGTGCATGTCGTCAGAAGAATTAGAGAACCGGTTATCCCGGATCAAGGACAAAAAGCTCGCGACGGAAGTCCGACGCTTCCTTCTGAATCTCTTCCTTCTTTTTGACGGCGCGCCGCCGCCTCACATCCAGGCCCATGTCGACGAGATCATGGGCTACCTCGAGGCCGAGAAGATCCGCGTCCCGGCCCACTTCAGCTTCCGCCTCTTCTAGGCGTCTTCTTATCCTGCGGCGTGATCCTTGCCAAGGGATAGCCTTTTCACTTTCACTTCCACCGTCTTGCCCCGTTCCGTGGGCCTTACGCCCCCATATCTACCATCAATAGATAAAAAGCGCTTCCCACTCGTTATCGTAAAAAAATCCCGCTCGTTCCTGTTTTCTTTGTTTCGTCCGTGGACTATGTTCTTGAGCGTCCGGATATCCAACCGCTTTCAAAGGAGGGGAATATGGAACGCACGAACGCCTCGGAAACCTTCAACACACCTTTCACCTCGGGCTCGTCCTGGATGCAGATCACCTTCACCCTCGATATCGGCCGCTACCGGACCCTCCGTGACCTGGCCGATGCCGAACGCCTCACCGTCCCCGGCCTTGTCCGCGAGATCGTCATGGACGCCCTCAAAGCCCCCCGGCGCGAAGCCTCGCTAACCGTTTCTTTGCTCGATTAGGTGCGCTATGAAAAACTTGAGCGTGCTTAGAGTGATCGCCATTCTCACGACCGGGATCTTTGTCTGTGAGCAGGTACTCCTTGCTGATGGGGTAATGCCTTATGAATCTTACCAAACCGTACCGACTCAGGTGTCCACTGAAGTGTTCTCTTCTGGAAATACTCCAAGTGATCCACTTCCCACAAATACGACGACGGATTTTCTGGCCGCTTCATTCTCGTCTCTTTCCTCTCCGGGAGTGGACTTGGAGACTTATGGTATGGAGGGTGAACTAAGAGAAGAATTGTCTCAAGCTGGGCATGTGATCCGCCATGTTTATGCCGGTGAAACCATACAGTCTGTGATCGAGAAGTCCGTCGAAGGAGACACTGTTTTTATTCATGCGGGGACCTATCACGAACACGTAGTCTTAAAGCAAGGCGTGAGCCTGAAAGGGGAAGATGCGGAATCGACCCTTCTTGATGGAGACTCTCAGGCCGGAGGACACGTGATCCGGGCGCTTGGCAGTAACCGGATCGAGGGGCTGACGATCACGGGGGGTGGACCTTATAGCGGGATGCCGTCAAGTGCGATCCGCGTTGACGGGGATGATGTGAAGATCCGGAAGAATCGGATCGTGGATAACCAGGATTATGGGATCCATGTTTGGTCCGGGGCGAACACACTGATCGAACAAAATTTTTTCAAAGCGACTCATGTGGGGGTTCAGCTTCCGAAAGATTCGACAGTGATACGCTATAACACGTTCGCTCGATGTGATATCGCGGTCAATGTGTTAATGGGGGCAAGGCCGCTCCTCGCGAACAATATTTTTACAGAAAGCACCTTTTCCTCGATCTACGAATTCAGCTGGGATGCTTATTCCAAAGGCCAGCCTAGCCGGGGTTATCTCACCGCGGAGAACAATACTTTTTGGAAAAATACCGAGAAAGGTACATATTATGGAAGCGCGACACCTTTTTCGGTTGAGAAGCTTCAAGCGGGCAATTTGAAGGCGAATCCTTTGTTTATCAATCCGCTTACGGGCGATTACACGCTTCAAGCGTTATCTTCCTCTCAGGGCCGCGGTTCGTTTTTGCCCGAAGCCTTGACCTCGGCGCTTGATCGTGCGAGCAATTTTTCCATCCCCACTACGATCCAAAACATTACGGACGGGACCCTCCTTGTGGGCTATCGGCTTCTCTATGAAGAAGGTTCTGTCGAGGAATTCTATATAGATGGCAGGCAGGTTTTCGATACGACACCTCCCCAGATCGTGACTTCGAAGGAGCCGGTCTTTACGAATCAATCCGATTACGAATGGATCTATACCGTTGACGGGATCGAGCACCGAAAAATGTGCCGGTTGAATGAGGGGGAGAATGTCCTTACCGCGGAGGCTTCGGATATTTTTGGAAACAGCTCTTCCAAATCAATGACGGTTACGCTAGACCGGATACCGCCCTCGGGTCACTTGATGGTGAATGGCGGTGATTCGGAGACGGATGCGCTATCGGTGGTACTTTCGGTTCAAGGGTCGGATGGTTCGCCGTTGAAGGACACTCGTTTTTCCACGGACCATGGCCAAACCTGGACTACGTGGGCGCCTTATGTTGGGCAGAAAGTTTTAGTTTTGAGTGAAGGGGAGGGTGATAAAGAGGTCCTGTGTGAACTCCGGGATGCTGCTGGGAATAGCGTGTTGTTTTCGGACACGATCCGTTATATGACAACGCCGGAGCGTCCCATCATTGATTTCCTATCCGCCCCCGTAGCCGACGCCTCTCTTTATTCTTTGCGGTATACCGTGAACGGGGTTGAACATCAAGAAACATGGCGGCTTCAGCCCGGCGAAAACCGGTTGATGGTGGGCATCTCTTTTGGAGCTTTACCGACTTTTTCCGAATATATCGTGACGTGGCCCCAGCCAGAGAGACCCTTTCCCGGGATTCCGACGGCCCCGACTTTGCCGGAGGATGTCGTGTCGCTTACGACCCAGGACGGTTTTGTATTGAAATACTGGAAAGGATGGCCTTATGCCCTGGAGGTCCCCGGGGAATACACGCTTTATTACCCTGATTTTGACGAGAACAATGATCTTACAAGCGGGGTGATATTTTTTACGAATGGGGACAGGCTTGTTTATCAGGACGGAAAGCCTATTTGTCGCCTGAGCTTGGCAGGAGAGAAAACTCTGTATAACGAGGATGGAACGGTCGCGTATGTCCTGACGAAGGACAATAAAAAAATACGGTTTGCTTATCAGCTGGATCCTTTGGACCGGGTGATCGCGGTTCTGAGTTCTGAGTCCGAGGCGACAAGTCTTTACGACGAAGAGGGAAAACCGGTTCGAATCAAAAAAGAAAATGGAGCGGAGATCCTCTATGCGGATGGATTCCTCACTTCTTATCGCGATCAGTCCGGGAATATCTTCCATTACAAGGTCTCAACGCTTTCCACGGGGATCCAATTAACCGGTTATCGTTCCGAATTGGATTTTATTATCCCTGCTGGAAGTTTGACCCCGGTTTCGCTGGAGACGATCCTTACTGATCCGGCGAACTATGCCGGGATACTTGCGGTTTTGGAGGCGGATGTCCCGAGGATGACGGAATATGATGTGGAAGGGAATATACGGAAAGCCATCTCCATTCGCGGGGAGGTTCTGGGGCTTCGCGATGGGATGCCTATTTCATTTATGGGACAGGATGGTATTTCCTATGACATCGAGTCTCTGGTTTCCGGGGGGCAACAATTCTTCGTGTTTTCTTCCGGGAATGAACCTCTAGAACAAGTATTCGGAGCCGATGGACAGCTTTCTGATCTTCAGATGGCCGATGGGACAAAGCTAAAACTCACGGCCTTCAAACTCGATCAGATCGATCTTGAAGATGGGAGTTTCCTGACGAAACTGGTCTGGAATGGGGAAAATCTTACGGGGTTTGTCAGGACCCAGCCAGATGGGACACAGGAAACCTATTCCGGGTCTAGGTTGATCTCGCGACGGAACCCTCAGGGAACCACAGAAAATTTCTCTTTTCTGACGGCCACAGGGTATCCCCGTTCGGTAAAGATGTCCGATGGCCGCGTTTACGATGTTTCCGAGGTGAAAAAATCTGAGGACTTCATTGAGCGGCTTATGACATTGACTTCGGTGATGCTTCCGGATGGAGAACGATTGGAGTTTTCCAACGGGGCGATCCGGTGGGTTTCGCCGTATAAGGGGGTTGAGATCAATCCCGTAGATGTGCCGCAACTTTTAGCAGGGAGGTTCTTCGTTCCGCTCGTACAGCTAACG